>NZ_JAGQBJ010000013.1 GCF_024345575.1 Cyanobium sp. Morenito 9A2 | reverse complement strand
CCTCCAGGGACGGGCCGTGCTCGACGCCTTGCGGGAACGCTTCAGGGCCATCCATTGCCATGAGCAGGACTGCCATCGCCTGGTGGGGGATCGCTTCCGTGGCTTTGATCGGCTGATCCTCGTCGTGGAGTGAGCGCTTGAAGCAAAGTGGATCCAGCCCCGGGCCCCTGCCGCCCCTGCCGCTGCTGGCCCTGGCCGTGGGCGTAAGCGTGGCCAACCCCTTCTACAGCCAGTCGCTGCTGCCGCCGATCGCCGCCGAGCTCGGCCTGGCCGCCGGCACCGCCGTGCTGGTGCCGGCGGCCACCCAGTGGGGACTGGCTGCGAGCCTGCTGCTGCTGCTGCCCCTGGGCGATCGGCTGGAACGGCGCCGCCTGCTGGTGGGGGCAGCCGCCGGCATGGCGCTGGCCTGCTTGGCGATCGTGCTGGCCCCGGGGTTCAGCCTGCTGCTGCCCGCCTTCTTCGCGCTCGGCCTCTGCGCCCTGGTGCCCTACCTGCTGCCGCCGTTCGTGGCCGAGCTAACGCCTGAAGCGCGGCGCGGCCAGGTGCTCGGCACCCTGCTGAGCGGCCAGTTCAGCGGGTTGCTCCTGGCGCGCAGCTTTAGCGGCGTGCTGGCCGAGCTGGCCGGCTGGCGGACCATCTACGCGGTGTCGGCCGTGCTGATGCTGGCGGTGGCGGTGCTGTTCCGCAGCCGTCTGCCCCACCAGCACCCGCCCCGCCCCCTGGGCTACTTGGCCCTGCAGCGTTCCCTGCTCCAGCTCTGGTTCCGCTACCCGGCCCTGCGGCAAGCGTGTCTGCGCCAGGCCCTGCTGTTCGGGGCCTTCATGGCCACCTGGAGCGCCCTGGCCCTGCAGCTGGCGGCGCCGCCCTGGCGGTTCGCACCGGCGGCGATCGGCGCCTTCGGCCTGGTGGGCCTGGTGAGCATCACCGCCGCCAGGCCGATCGGTCGCCTGGTGGATCGCCATGGCCCCGACCGGATCGTGCGGGCGGCCTGCCTGCTGGGCTTGGTCGGTCTGTTGCTGCTGGCCATCGGATCCAGCTCCCTGGTCGCCCTGCTGCTCGGCATGGCCTGCCTCGATCTGGGCGTGCAGGGCGCCTTCGTGGCCCACCAGACCACCGTGTTCTCCCTCGATGCGGAAGCCCGCACCCGCCTGGGCACCTGGCTGTTCTTCACCGCCTACCTGGGCGCCGCGCTCTGCTCACTGCTCGTGGCCCGTTATTGGTCCAGTTGGCACTGGCATGGCAATGCGCTCTTCGCCGCCTGCCTGGTGCTGCTGGCCCTGCTGATCCCGACCTCCGACTCACGCGGGGCGTCTGCGGCCGATCGGTGAAAAGCACCGACGATCCCGAGGTTCGCCGGGAAATGGCATTCCAGGCCTTTGAACGGGAGGCGGAGCGGCGGGGGTAATTGGTTGGCCGCAAAGCACGGTTGTCCGACCGCGCCAATTTCTCCAGAAGCCTGGCCTTCGTGGCTAGCTTCGATCTGCCCCCGACCGGACCTGGCCCGTTGAACGGCCCGAGCTTCGCGGTGAAGGATCTGATCGATGGGGCGGGCTGGACGACCGGGTGCGGCAACCCAAGCTGGCGTGACTCCCACCCTCCCGCCGCTGCCCATGCGGTGTGCGTGGAGCAGCTGCTGGCGCTCGGTGCCTGCTGAGTCGGCAAAACGGTGTGCGGTGAGCTGGCCTTCAGCCTGCTCGGCCAGAACCACTTCGAGGGCACGCCGCTCAACCCCCGCGTCCCCGATCGCGTGCCGTGCGGCTCCTCGAGCGGTTCGGCTTCGGCTGTGGCCTGCGGCCTGGTCGACTTCGCGCTCGGCCCGGTACCGGCGGTTCCGTGCGCGTTCCCGCCAGCAACTGCGGCATCCTGGGCCTGCGCCCATCCCATGGGTTCATCTCGCTGGCCGGCGTCAACCTCCTGGCGCCCAGCTTCGACACGGTCGGCCTGTTCGCCGTCAGGTGCCCTGTGTTGAAGCGGGTGGCGGCTGGCCAGCTGGCCAGCGCACCGGTGAAGGCGGCGGAGCCGGCCACGGGCTTGTCTGAGCCGTTCAGTGCCGCAGCAGATCGCCGAGCGGCATCGCCGGCATCTTCAAGGTTGAGGTTGGCGCCGTGGATGTGCCTCCGCAGCTGGGTGTCGTGGTCCAGGATCTGCAGAGTGTGCACTGACGAAGCGGGTTTGAACAGAAACGATCCGGCCCGATTCACGAAATCGGACTTCTGGCACTTCCACGAAGTCGAAAAGGTTTTTGGTCCCAGACACTGCCGCTGTGCATGTGCATCGGGCTCTCGTTCCCTGCTTGGTACACGTTCTCGCTGGCCCAGATTGTGTCCAAGGAAAACACATGCAGGGCCCGCAGCAGATGCTGCTGCCAATATCTAGTAAGAGAAGAGCGTAGGCCCTGATGTGCACGACGGTGTGGGCACGATGCACCCATTACTGCTTGATCGGGCGAATGCCATCCGGACCGGTGAGGATGGTCGGTCGGGAAGATCCCGCACTTCAGGTATCCACATCATTGCTCGCATGAGCACCTGCACTGCCGGCCAATGACACATCAAGCGGGTGGGACAGCTGCTTGAGCAAGCAGGTGTGATCCAACAACCTCAATAGACCAGTTGTCGCATTGGCCTGCCCCCCCACTTAGCCCATTCACATGCTGGGGTATAAGACAGAAAAATACTACAAGCCCTCATTGCAGCACTCCATCCGTCTCTCACTCTCGCTGGTGGGTGGCACAGCCTTTGGCTTGGCCAACTTCAGTCTGACCAGTCTTCCTGCCAGCGCCGAGCCGCAACCGGCAAGCCAGGAGGGCAGCGCTGCGGATCTGGGGGTGATGAGCATTTCCCTCAAGGATGCCGTGCAATTCAACTGGGGCTTCCAGGCTCAGACCCAGGGTGCCGGCACACCGAATGCCATCGGCATCGGCGCCTTCATCCCGCTGAAGGTTAACGAGAACAGTGTGTGGTTTCTCGATGCGAAGGCCGATGTCAATCTGCCGGATATCGGCAACTCCAGCAGCCTCATCAACACCGAGGTGGAGGGCACCACCATCTCCACCTCCACACGGCTGGGCTACCGCTGGCTGAATGGCGATCGCTCCTGGATGTTCGGTGTCAATGCCGGGTATGACAGCCGCCCGTTGGCAACGGGGCAGCCGGATACGGGCATCCGCGTGTCGGATTCTCGCACCGTGTTTTTTCAACAGGTGGCAGCAGGGTTGGAAGCCGTGTCGAATCACTGGAACGTCAACGCCTATGCGCTGATTCCGGTTGGCACCACGGAGTATCGGCTGAACAGCGGCTATCTGGGCGGTGCACTAGACACCTATGGCCTGGATGTGGGTTACAACATCACGCCCGATTTCCGCGCCTCGGTGGGTTATTACTACCAGGATGGCGATCTCAACAACGCTGATGGGTCGGGTGTGCTGGGACGGTTGGCTTATGACATCAGCAATGGTCTGACCATTGGCACTAATTTATCGTATGACTCTGCCTACGAAACACGCTTTTCGGCGGACATCAAATACCGCTTTGGATCCAATGGCTATGGCGCACCCAGCAAGAAGAAGGCTTGGGAGAAGCCAACGATCAAGGCACTAACCGAGACCGTGAAGCATCGTGATGTCCGGGTTCACGATAAGAATGATCCTACATGCGGTGGTGGAGTTACTACATTCGGAAATTGTATCCCTAGCAAGGCCACCGGTAGCTGTCTCACCACCCCGAATTATGTGCGCCAGAAACCTAATTGCACGCCTGAATGAATTTTGCAGAATCCACCCCGACGAATCGATGTCAGCTGGCCCGCCTCGCTGGATTTCCTTCGTCTAGAAAGAGTTTCCGATCCATGGCCATCGGCTGCGTTGAATTGATAGCCGCTATCTATCAGGAAGAATCACCTGGTAAAGGCTGGTCGCGTTGGCTGGGCTCAGAAATACTTGCAGATCTACCACGTTCTACCCATCGCAATCTGCTTGCTTTTCTCTATGCTTCAAGTCTGTCCTCGGCCTTGAATCTGTAAGGATCTCACGACAATGTGTTCGCTCGCCCAATGTCAAGCGATTCGCTAGCCCTAATCTTTTCGGACTTCACCCGTTTCAAGCGCCACCCGCAAGCCGTGTTCAGTGAACTGGATGGGGAGATCACCCTGTTTCAGAGCCGCACCTGCGATTATCTCGTTCTCAACGAATCGGGCTCCGCGATCTGGGAGCTGCTTTCAAGCGAGAGAACGCTCAATGAACTCTGCCAGTCTCTCTGTAAAGAGTATCTTATTGAGCCTGATATCTGCCGGCAGGATGTACGCGACTGGCTGGTGGAGGCCTGTCATCGGCACGTGGTGCTTGTGTTAGATCCAGTCTGATTCAGAGCACAAACTTCGTGGCCAATCGTCTGCTCCACACTTCGCCGCCCAGCTGATTGGAGCCCAGCATGACAAAGCCAAGCCGCGCGAAATAGCGACGCATGAAGCTCCTCTGCAGGCCTGGATTGATGTTGTCCGACATCAGTACTCCCGCTCGATGGTCGCGTTCTACCTTGGCCCCGTCGAACCCCTTGAGAAATGTCTTGTACAGCTGATTCGCCAATCGTGGTGATCGCACCTTCGGGTCCACGTACATGCGTTGGAAATAGGCATGTGTACCCAGATGCAGATCAGGGTTGAGCTCTCGCAACACTACGAGCACCACGCCAACGACCTGGCCGCTGCCGCCACGGGCAACGGCCGCAGTCTGGCGGCGAAGGGGCCGACCTGGCTGTGCCAGTGGCTCACGGCGTTGTGCCGTGAGGCGAAAGCGCCTGAGCTCGGCATGATAGGCAGCCTGATGCAGCCGCCAGAACGCATGCAGATCCTCGGCCAGAGCCGCCTCCACCTGCTGAAACACAAACGCAACCGAGTACTCAGGCCCCATCCACACCCTCGAAATCGAAGCGCCGCATCACCTCACCCAGCCCAGAGGCCAGCTGGCGCCGCTGCTCCCCAGTCAGCTGCTCTGCTCCTTCACCCGTACGGCCCGAGCGGAAAAAGCGCTCAGAAACTTTTGACTTTTCGGCAAAGCTACCGAGCTGCTGTTCCAGCTGCTGTAGCCGCTCCATGGCTGTGTTGGCGAGCGCTTGATCAATCAGAAACGGCTCAGCTGGCAAGCCCAGAAATCGTGCCAGTGCGCTGAAGGTTTCAGGGCCCTTGGCCAGCATGTCTTCGTAGCGCATCACCAGCACAGGCAACTGCGTCTGATCCACCCACGACACCACGTGTTGGTCCCATCGCCCCAGGTGCTGCCTCACCTGATCGCCGCCATAACGGTCCGACGGAGCCAGAGCCGCAGCAGGGTCCAGCAGAAAGCCAACGCAACGCGCCAGTGGCCAGGAGCAGTGATGGCTGAGGGAAACGACCACATCTTCCGGGTGGCGCAGCAAATACACCACCCCACGGCACCCTGCCGTGCTCACCACCGGCCGGCCGCGGGAGTCCGGGGCGCTAAAGGCGTCATGCACCTTGTGGAACCGTTCCCCCTCGGCAAACAGCCGGGCTGACTCGCCCGCACGGCCGCGCAGGGGGTCGAGCTCGGCAAAGCTCAGATCACAGGTGTTGATGCCCAGTTGATCCTCCAGCCAGAGGCGGGATGAGGCGATGGCTCCTGTGTTGAGGTCCCTGTTGAGATTGAGCTGCTCGGGCTCCTCCTCCGCAGCGAGGCGCAGCAACTCCGTCAAAAAGACACGGCACCAGGTGTTGCCCGACTTGGGATAGGAGGCGAGATACCAATAGCCCTGATCCCGATCAGCCATCGATCCGATCCTCCTCTGGCACGCCTTTTGGGTGCCTGGGGACCATCGAATCTGGATCGAGCAGATCGATCCGGCTCACGGCCTCCCGCATCGCCCGGATGCCTTCGGGAACCCGCAGGCGATGCAGGGGGACCTGCCGCACCAGCGCTGAGGCCTGCAGAAACAGCCCCTGCTCAGCCCCCATGCCGCGAACCACCCTGGCCTGGAACGCCTGATTGCGCACGATCAACAACGCTGCCTGCTTCGTCAAGGCCGCGGAGGCCTGAATCAGCGGCAGCGACGCTTGCTGATCACGATCGTAGCTCTCCTGATCTCGCAGGAGACGGTACACACACCGCAGGGGTGCCGGCTGATTCGCGCAGGCCAGGCTTTCCGCAGGCACGGCGTAGCGCTTCAGACCGCGCCGCACCAGCGGCAGCTGCGACCCATCCAGATCCAGAGCCACAGTGGCATCGTGCCAGAGCTTCAGTTGCTGCATCCCCGGCCAGACCCTGCCCTGGGCATCCACCGAAACCAGCTCACTGCTCAACAACCGCCAGCCCTGCTGCAGCAGGCACCAGGCCAGGGTGGATTTGCCCGAGGTCGCTTCACCCAGCAGAAGCACCGCCTGGCCATGGCGCACCACAGCCGTGCCCTGCAGCACCAGGGCACCACGCTGGATGGCCAACGCCCCCAGCCCACTGGTGACCAGAAAGGTGCGCAGGTCACGGTCGCTGACGCTGTCGTCCCAGCGTTCCCATTCCAACCTCTGCCCTGCCGAAGCCCGGAACCAGCCGATGCCTTCCAGTTCCAGACGCCACTCACCCGGCGCCAGCTGAAGCGTGGACGTGCTGTGGGGGCTCAGCTCCAGGGTTGGCCACTGCCGGTGACAACCAGCGGTCAAAGGCACTGGCTGCTGCCGATCAGTCACATCTGAGGCCGGCAGCAGTTCCGGCAAGGTCAGATCACTGCTCAGAATCAGCCCGTGGGCTCCATAGCAGTGTGCTCCTGTCATCAGCCTGGGGCTACCACCTTGTCGAGGTCATCAATCAGGGCCTGGCACGGGAGCCTCCCGGAGGATATCGGCCGTCAGGGCCGCTGCCGCGGGCCGATCCCCTGGCCCCGTGGATGTCAAGCGGGTCCGAACGGCCTGAGCACCCGGCGCCCGAGCCCGCGGCAGCGTCCCTGCCGGCCCAGCTGTTCCAGCGTTACTGACGCCTGTTCGCCTTCTACGACCGCGATGGCGATGGCCGCCACACCCTGGGCGGCGACTTTGAGCCGATGGCGGCTCGCGTCGCTGCGCGCTGGCAGGGCCGTTCAACCCCTTTCCCGAATCTGCTGCACCTTCTGCTCGAGACCTACCAGCACGAAAATGAGCGCCGGGACCACGACCACGACGGCCAGGTGGATCGGGAAGAGTTCGTGGCCTCCCCTCTCCGCGTGTTTGCTGTCTTTAGGGCCGATCCGAATGGCGCACGGCGGTTCATTGCCCGCTCCGCCGGCGGTTTCTTCGATGTGCTCGACCTTGATGGCGATGGCCTGCTCAGCCACAACGACCTGGCGGCCTTCGCCGCCGCCTACGGCCATCCCACCGGCGGCATCGCCGCCTACCTCGATCGGATGCTCACCGGCCTGGGCCTGCCGCCCGGTCTGCTGCCGCGGGACGCTTTCCTGACGCTGGTGGAGCAGTACTGGTTCGATCCCTCCCACGAAGCGCCTGGCCGCCATCTCTTCGATGGGGTCGGCTGACCGGGGCAGCTGCCAGACAGGCGGCAGCGATCTCCGTAGGCTTGAGTCCCTTTTGTTCAAGCCAGTGCCCCCGTTCCTCGATCTCGAGCGGCCCTGGCTGTCGGAGCGGCTGGTGGCCTGGCCGATCCTGGCCAGCGGGGAATTGGCGCTGGAATCGGCATTGAGCCTGCGGGTGTTCGGGTTGCCCCTGCTGGTGGTTCGGGGCGCCAATGGGCGTGTGTCGGCCCACATCGATGCCTGCCCCCACCGGCTGGTGTCCTTTTCCTGCGCCGGCACGCCGCCACGGGTGCAGGGTTCGGTGGTGCGTTGCCCCTACCACTACCAGGAATTCGATCAGGACGGCCGCTGCGTGCACACCCTGCATGGCGAAACCGGTAGCGCCGAGCATCTCGTCACGCTGCCGCTGCGGGAGTGGGCTGGTTTCCTCTGGCTGCCGGCGGGACGCCGCCTGTTCGCTGCAGCTGATCCCGCCGCCTGGCAGGCGCCGGAGGTGGAGGCGGCCCTGCAGGCGGCGCGGCTGCCGGCCGAGTTCGAGCGCGAGCTGCTCGATCCGGCCACCGATGCCCTGCCGCTGTTCCACTACCGCTACCCGGTGGGCCCCTGGGGCCTGGTGCTCACCAGCGGCATCGACCACACCCACGGCTTCCACGTGCACGCCATCGCCCGCACCGTGCATCAGCTGCGGCGCTGGCTGGGCCAGGAAACCCTCAGCGGCATGCACATGGTCTGCGACGACGACGAGCGCTCGGTGCTGGTCACCTATGAGCAGTACCGCGACAGCCTGCAGGCCTACTGGAAGGTGGGCGGCGCCCCCAACCTCTGGCTCAACAAGCTCGATGGGGGCCTGCATCTGGCGGTGCTGTTCGTGCCCGACGATCAGGGCAGCACCACCCTGCGCGGCACCCTGTACGCCGCCGGTCGCTGGCGCTCCCTGCTGGGAAACGGCCCGGCCCTGAAGGCGTTGCGCGATCTCTCCAACCACAACAACGAGGAGGACCGCCCCTTCATCGAAAGCCAGGCGGCCCTGCTGGGCGGCGGCCGCATTCCGGTGGGCAATGCCAGCATCAACGATGCCCCGGTGTACCGCTTCTTCCGCTACCTGGAGGCGATCACGGGCACGCCGATCACCTTCGGGGCCAAGCCCCACCCCCGCGACCTGCTGGTTCAGCGCGGCTGAAGCAGCTCCCGCAGCCGCTGGCGCATCAGGGCGATCGGCTGATCCGCCTCGATCAGATGCTCGCCGCTGGGCCAGGGCTCAAGGGCGGTGGCCATGGCGGTGAGGATCGCCCGGTCCTGATCGATCAGGCCCCGCTCGAAGCGCACCATGGCGGCGGCCGGCACCTGCTCTTCGCTGTCGTTGCGGAAGTAGAAGCGGCTGATCTGGGTGGCCTCCCCGCCCGTGGGCACGGCGTGGAGCACGATGCGCTGGCGCAGGCCGTTCGGCCACTCCAGCTCCAGGCTGAGGCCTAGCGGCGCGATCCAGCTCACCTGCCGCTCCACCGTCAGCGTGCCGGCGTCGCTGGCCAGGGTGTCCTGCAGCACGGTGTTGTTGTGCACCTGCAGGGGGATGCGGAAACGGAAGCCATCGGCGGTGTCCTCGATCGGCCCCTCGATCGGATCGGGCCGGGCCGTGGTGGCCTCCAGCAGGCCGCGGTGCACGAAATAGTGGTGGAAGTTGTCGAGACCGTTTTCGATCACCCGGAACGGGGAGCAGTGCCAGCGCTCCCAGAAGCCATCGATGCGCCGCTGGGCCGGGTCGTGCTCCTCGGGGAAGCTGGGCAGCGGCAGCTGGGGCTGGTCCGCCAGGCACACCCACACCCGGCCATATCGGGCCTGGGCCTGGTAGGTGTGCAGGCGGCAGGCCTCCGGGATCGGCCGCTCCGGCTGCTGGGGGATCGCCCGGCAGGCGCCGTCAGCGGCGAACTCCCAGCCGTGGTAAGGGCACTGCAGGTTGCCTTCCGAGCTGAGGCTGCCGCCCGAGAGCCGCGCCGAGCGGTGCGGGCAGCGATCCGGCGCGGCGTGGGGCGCCCCATCGGCCCCGCGCCAGATCACCAGGGCTTCGCCCAGCAGCTCCACCGCCACCGGCGCCTCGCCCAGCTGATCGAGCGGCAACACCGGATACCAGAAGGGGCGCAACCGGTCGGGTTCGAGCGGCATGGCTGGGGGGAGCTCAAAGGCTGGAGTAGGACAGGATTCTCCTCGACCCAAAGCGGGAAGGTGATCAGTCCTCGGTGAGACCGTCTGCGAAGGGGCTGTCCGCCAGCAGGGCGCTGATCCCCAGGCGATCGCGCCAGGCCGTCAGCGGTTCGCCCCAACCCTCCTCCCAGCGCTGGGCCAGCAGGGGCGCGCAGTGGCCACCGAGGCGCAGGCCATGGGCGATCGCCTCGGCCAGGTCGGGCTGGGCCGGTTCGTTCCGTGACCGCGAGAGCAGATCGGCGCAGATCAGCAGCGCCGCCCCCGGGTGGTACAGCTGCCGGGCGCCGATGCCATTGATCGCCACATCCCCGGCCAGGTTGGTGGGACAGCCGGTCACCACATGCCAGAGGTCGTGGGTGGCGCGGATCCGGAGCTGGAGGTATTGGTCGTCATCGCTGAGGTTTCCGATCCCCGCGGGCTTCGGCAAGAGACCGAGCCCTTCGGTGATCAGATGGCGGCCGAGGCCCGCGGCCAGGCTGCCCTTGGGATAGCGCGCCAGCTCCTCGATCGTGGGCCAGGGTCCCCAGTAGCGCTCCCGCACCAGGGCCGCCACCGCTGGCTCGGCCTTGAGCCGCGCCCGACCCGCCTCGGCGTAGGGGAAGTCGTAGCTGAGGTTGAGCAGTTCGATCGCCCCCGGCACGTCGTCGGGCCCTCGCTGAGGCGCTCCAGCGCATCCACCATGCCGGCCAGATGGGAGCGCAGGCGCTGGGAAGCAGAAATCACGGAAGCCAGGGCTCCAGATCGGCAGGCTAGATAGGGCAGGGGGCGGATAACGTGGCCCCGATTGCTTGCGAAAGTTGGATGGCGAGCAGCGTCAACCCCCCCGAGCCGGCCAGCCTGCCAGCCCAGCTGATCCACAGATACCGGCGCCTGTTCGCCTTCTACGACCGCGACGGTGACGGCCGTCACACCCTGGGCGGCGACTTCGAACCGGTGGCGGCACGCCTCGCTGAGCGCTGGCAGGGGCGGACCACCCCCTTTCCGGATCTGCTGCGGCTGCTGCTCGACACCTACCGACACGAGAACAAACGCCGAGACGGCAACCATGACGGCCAGGTGGATCAGGGGGAGTTCGTCGCCTCCCATCGCCGGGTGTTCGCCACCTTCAACCTCGATCCCGAAGCTGCGCGGGTCTTCATCGCCCGTTCCGCCGGCGGCTTCTTCACGGTGCTCGACCTCGACGGGGATGGCGTTCTCGAGCTCAACGATCTGGCGGCCTTCGCCGCCGCCTACGGCCATCCCACCGAGGGCATCGCGGAGAACCTCAACGGGATGCTGGCCGCCCTGGGCCTGCCGCCCGACCGGCTGCCACGGGAGGCGTTCCTGACATTGGTGGAGCAGTACTGGTTCGATCCCTCCCCCGGGGCACCCGGCCGCCAGCTGTTCGATGGGGTGGGCCTGGCGTAGCCCGCCCAACCCCAGCTCCGCCGCGGCGATGCCGGCCCGTCCAAGCCTTCTGCGCCGACCCAGGCCAATCCGGGCAGCGGGATCCGGGCACGGATGCCGTCCATCCAGGGCCGGCGGCGGGCAGCAAGGCCGTGGGGCGCATTGGCCAGGGTTCAGGCGACCGGCTGCCGCATCCGGGGGGGGTGTTCAGGCTCCCGAAGCTGACCCGGGGACCGGCACGATCCGGTAGGACTCCCGGTCGTCGGAGCAGCAAAGATCGGCGTAGTAGCGCTCCAGCACGGCATGGGCCTCGTCGTAGCTGGCGAACCCCTGGCCGGCGATGCCGTCCTTCACGCCGTCATCGCGCTGGATCTCATAGGTGTCGCCCATCGGTCTGTCCCAAGAAGGTGTTCAGTAGTACCGACCCGGGTATTCGCCGGGATGGTCGATGCGGGTGACGCGCACGCCTGCGGGAGATGTTCCGCAAACGCGCAGGAGGTCGCTCCCGCTCACCGGGTAGCCAAGGGACTGGGCCAGGCGGGACACTTGATCGGCTGTGCTCGCCTCAGTCACCTGTCGCCGCAGGGAGGGGTCGGCGCGCACGCGCGCAAGGAACTGCTCCAGAGGGGTTTCGCTCAACTCAGCAGCCTCAACGACGCCGCCCTCGATGATCAGTCAGTCTGCCCCGCCCGTTGGCCGCCAGGCTTGGGCCCGGCCGGAGCACCGGGCGAAGGTCGGCCAGCACAAAACCATCGCCTCAGGGCCCCAGAGCCCCCCAGGAATCACCGCGATGCCAGCGGGCCGGCGGTAGCCATCACCCTTGCCGCTCACCACAGCCAGAAACGCTTGCTCACCGGAGCGGCGGAACCCCTTCTGCACCAGTTCCCCCCGTCTCACCCCGCCAGGAGGCCCCCGTGCCCCCGGCAGCTCCGTCATCCACCAGCACCCGCCCGCCCCTGAGCCGGATCAGCCGGGCGGTTCTGCCGCCAGGGCCAGCCGGGAGGTCTCCATCGTCATCGGCACGGGTGAGCTGCACCGGGGCTGGCGAACACAGCGTCCAGCCAGTCGTAGGCGCGCTGGTGGAACAGGGAGCGGGCCGTCTCCTCGCAGTGGCCGCCGGCGCCCTCGGCGGCGGTGAAGCGCACCAGTGTGCGGGGGCACCGCAGCGCGGCATGGAGCTGCTCCGCGAAGCGGGCGATCGGATCGCCTTCCGCCCAGGCCACCAGGGTGGGGCAGCGGATCCGTTCGGCGCGCCCCCGGAGGCTGTAGTCGCCGGCGATCCGGAAGTAGTCGGCGATCGAATCGAGCCCGTGCACCCAGAGGGCCCGCCGGACGGTCCACTGCAGGGAGGGGTTGGAGCGGATCTGGGCCTCGAAGCCCTCGAGCTCGGCGGGGTCGATCTCCGGGAGGCGTTCGCGCACGGCGGGGGGAAGCGGCAGGTTCGTGCGCAGGGCCTCAAGGAGGTCCCACTGTCCGGGGTCGGCGATGCAGGCCGCGAGGCGGTGCTCGCCGCTGGCCGCGCGGGGGGCCAGGTAGCCGCCGAAACTCCAGCCGATCAGCGCGATCCGCTGGGGGTCCACCTCGGGTCGGGAGAGGGCGTGGTCCACCACCGGGCCCACCACGGCCTCCCAGTCGGGGCGGAACACCAGGCCCTGGTGGATGAGGGGTCGGCCCTGGCCGGGGCCATCGAAGGTGAGGCAGTGGTAGCCGCGGCGCACGGCGGCCACGGCATGGGCGAAGTGCGCCTCGTGCACGGTGGCGTCGTAGCCGTTGGTGGCGATGAGCAAGGGCCGCGGCTGGCCTGAGTCATCGGCACGGTGGAAGTAGCCGGGCAGGCTCGTGCCCTCGTAGGGGATCTCCACGGCCTCCACGGCCGGCGTCATCAGTGCGGCCGCCCGGGCGAACGCCTCGGATTCCCGATCGAAGGCTTCCACCAGCCGGGGATCCACGGGCGCAGCGAAGAGCGGCAGCCAGGCGGTGCGGTAGTAGTTGCTGGCCCGCAGCCAGGCCTCGCGGGCGCTCACCGCGTGGCCGGCGGTGGCACAGGATTCGGCGATCTGGACCAACCGATCCGCCGTGGCGGTCCAGGCACAGAACCAGCTGTCGGTATCCCCGGGGGCGATTTTTGATGCCGCCACGAAGCACTCGCCGAAATCCGCACCGCCATAGAGCGCAGGCGACAGGGCGCGGACCGCAAAGCGCTCAAAGAGAGGGTCGGCGAAGAAGAGGCCCATCGGGAGAGGCTCAGGGGGCGTGCAGGGTGTCCGCCGCCAGCTGGCGCAGGGCCAGCCGATCGGTCTTGCCCACCGGGGTGAGGGGCAGCTCGGGCAGCACGCGGATCTCTTCGGGAGCCTTGTAGCCCACCCGGGCCCGGGCGAAGGCGATCAGTTCGGCCTCGCTGGGGACGGGCTGATCCGGGCGCAGGGTCAGGTAGGCCAGCACGTTCTCGCCATGCACCGGGTCCTGGATGCCGATCACCCCCACCAGATCCACCGCCGGATGTTCCGCCAGCGCCTCCTCCACCTCCTGGGGGCAGATGTTGGAGCTGTCGTGCACGATGATCTGCTTACGGCGGCCGCAGAACCAGAAGTAGCCGTCGGCGTCGACGCGCATCTCATCGCCGCTGTCCAGCCATCCCTGCACGATGGTCTCGGCGGTGGCCTGGGGGTTGTCCCAGTAGCCCACCATCATCGAAGGCGCCTGGATCCAGAGGCGACCCTGCTCGCCCGGGGCCACCTCGGCGCCGTGCTCATCGCGCAGGCTGGCGCGGAACCCCGGGCAGAGCCGGCCCACCGAACCGATCCGGTTGAGCCCCGATGGGGGCGCCAGGGTGGCGTAGCCGATCTCGCTCATGCCGAAGCATTCGTCGATGCCGAAGCCGGCGGCCTGGCGGAACTCCTCCTGCAGCTGGTGGGGCACCTTGTCGCCGCCGCTGATGCAGAGGCGGATCGATGCCAGATCCGTCGGCTGGAGCCGTTCATCGCGGATCAGTTCGAACAGGGCCGCGGGCAGCATCAACAGCAGCGTCGGCCGGTGGCGCCGCAGCAGGGTTTCCACGGTGGCCGCATCGATGGGGCTGGCGATGGCGGCGGAGGCGCCGGTGGCCAGGGCCGCCAGCACGAGGGTGGAGGAGGCGATGTGGGCCACCGAACTGCCAGCCAGCACTTCCTCGCCGGCCTTCAGTTCGCTGGCCTGGATCAGGGAAGTGAGCACGGCGGCGAAGCTGGCCCGGCTGTGGGTCACCCCCTTGGGCCGGCCGGTGCTGCCGGAGGTGAAGTAGAGGAAGCAGGGATCGTCGTCGGCCAGCGCGGGCCAGGGCGGGGCGCCGCCGGCGGCGGGGGCCGCGGCCAGCAGACCCTCGAAACCGGTGGGATCATCGATGCGGAGGCAGCCCAGCGGCAACCTGCCCGCCACGGCGCTGGCCTTCACATCGGCCAGCCGTTCGCCGTGGAACACCAGGGCCGACGCCCCGCTCACCGCCAGGGCATGGTCGATCTCCGGCGGCACGTAGCGATAATTGAGCGGGGTGAGCACCAGACCGCTGCGCAGCCCGGCCAGGTAATGGACGACCAGCTCCACCCGGTTGGGGATCAGGGAGGCGAGCCGGTCGCCCCGTTGCAGTCCCAGCCGCCGGTAGGCCCGGGCCAGTTGCTCCACCTGGCGATCGAGCTCGGCCCAGCTGATGGCGTGGGTGAGATCCTGCAGCGCCGCTGCCGCCGGGTCGCGCCCGAGGCCGGCCTCCAGAAGGCGGTTCAGGTCGATCGGGGTGGCCAGGGGCGGGCCGTGGGTAGGCATGGGACACCGCAGCCCGATCACTCTGGCAGCCCCCGGCAGGACCAGGGCGAAGGGGCTGGCAGGAGCTGCCGATCGAAGCGCGTCATGCTCTGGCCGTGGCGCCGTCAGGCGATCACGCCAGAGGGGGTTCCAGCAGGGGTGCCCGCCGGATGGGCCACCCCAAGCCAAGCCCGCCCGGTCGCCCGGCAGCCGCCAGCATCACTCCATGGCCAACTGCCCCTCTGCTGCCTTCCTTCGCCTGCACGACGACGTGACGCGGCGGATGCGCATGAGCCACATTTACCAGCCATTGATGCTGCAGCCGAAGGCGTCCGCGTAGCGGTTGGAGCTGATCAGCCGCCACAGCCCGGCCCCCGCGCAGGACGTGACCCGCCGGATCCTGGGGGAACCTCACTCAAACCGTTGGCTGGTCACGGTGACCTTTCCGCCAGGCCTTGACGTCGGCACTGAGCCCGTCTTCGCTGAGGCCGAGGCGCTCCAGTTCCGCCTGCAGCAGCATGCAGCAGCCGGCCAGCCTCCAAGACCTTGTCCCGATCACTCAGGTTGCCTTGCTGGGGCAAGGGCACGAAGAGGCCAATGGTGCGGCCATGGCGGGTCACCTCAATCGGCGTGGACGATTCCAGATGGGAGGCCAGCCGGGACCTGAGTTCACGGATGCCAATACGGGTCGTCACGCCGTCCTCCCGCCAAATGTGTACACATCTTAGGGCTGGCTGGGGCGGCACAGCCACTCCCGGAGCCGGGTTGGTTGCAGCCGCCACGCGCCCAAACCAGAAGGGATCCCAGCAGGTGCTCCTGCCTGACGGGCCGCCCAAAACCCAACCTGGCCGGAGCGCCCGGCAACCGCCAGCATCGCTCCACGCCCCCTGCCCACTCCCCCACCTACGAACGCCTGCGCGACTACTTGACGCGGCGGATGCGCATGAGCCACATCTATCAACCGCTCATGCTCATGGAACTGCTGGGCCGCCGCAGCCCCGCCCCAGTGCAGGACGTCGCCCGCAGGATCCTGGGCGAGGACGTGACCCAGATCGACTACTACAGCGAACGTGTCAAGCGGATGGTGGGCAAGGTGCTCACCGGCAACGGCATCACCACCTACGGCAGTGGGGTCTAAAGCCTTATTGGCGCAAGCGAGCTGAGCGACGCCGAGCGCGATGAGCTCCTGGCCCTCTGCCGGCAGCGCCTCGACGCCTTCCGCGCCCAGCGCGGCGAGGAGGTGTTTGCCCACCGCAGCCGCCACCGCAGCCCGATCAGCGGCTCCATCAAGTACCGCGTGCTCACCCGCGCCCGAGGCCGCTGCGAATTCTGCGGCGCCCACGAGCACCAGTGCGCCCTGGAGGTGGATCACATCATCCCCAGAAACCAAGGAGGACCCGACGACCTCTCCAACGTCCAGGCCCTCTGCTTCCGCTGCAATACGGGCAAGCGGGACACGGATCGCACCGACTTTCGCGGACTCCTCGCCAGCTACCAGATCAGGCAGGAGGACAGCCGCCGGGTGCTGCTGGAGAACGAACTGGCGCTCTGTATCGCCGATGCCTATCCGGTGAGTGAGGGGCACAGCCTGGTGATCCCCAGGCGCCATGTGTCCGACGGGCTGGAGTTGCACCAGCCGGAGTGGAATGCGGTGGTGGAGCTGCTCAAGCGCCGGCGGGAGCAGCTCGCGGCTGACGATGCCGGGATCAGCGGCTGGGCTGGTTCGCTCAACGCAAGAGGGGGGGCTGAACTCAGGCGAAGCGGCCGGCCAGACGGTGTTTCATGCGCATTGGCATCTGATCCTGAGGCGAGAAGGGGATTGTGAGCAGCCGCGGGGTGGAGTGCGGGGGGTGATTCCTGCGCATCAGGCCTACTGAAGACACTCAGCTCTGACTCGGCTACAACTGGGCCAACGCCAGCCACCATTCATGGCCTACTGGTGGGTCAACCACAAGCAGACCTACCGGCAGGAAACCGACGGCGGCTACATCTGGTCGCCGAAGGCCAATGCCAACGGCGCGCGGAACGTGAGCTACGACAACCTCACCCGCTGCCAGCGGGGGGATGTGGTGTTCAGCTACGCCAACGGCAAGATCAGCCAGATCGGCCTGGTGGAAACAGCGGTGGTCACGGCCCCCAAGCCACCGGAGTTCGGATCGGCCGGGGAGAACTGGAGCCAGGAAGGTTGGCTGGTGCGCGTGAACTGGCAGCCGCTGCGCCAGGCGCTGGTGCCGCAGACGTTTTTCGAGCTGTTGCAACCGCTGCTGCCTGAGCGCCACAGCCCGATCAGCACCAACTCAGGTCGGGGCAACCAGGGTGTGTACCTGGCGGGGTTGGGCGAAACCCTTGGCCTGTTGCTGCTCAAGTTGATCGAAGACCATGCCGATCCGGCGGTGCGGGTGCACCTGGTGGTGCTGGCGGAAGAAGGCGACTACACAGCCGCCCTGCTCGATGACATGCAACGGCTGCGGGAGGTGCCGAGCAGCACCGAGCGCGATGCGCTCACCAAGGCGCGGCTGGGGCAGGGGTTGTTCCGCCATCGGGTGTCGGAACTGGAGCCGTTCTGCCGGGTGACGGGGCTGGCGCGACAACAGTTTCTGGTGGCGAGCCACATCAAACCCTGGCGCGATTGCGACAACCGCGAGAGGCTCAGCGGTGCCAACGGCCTGCTGCTCTCCCCCCATGTGGACAAGCTGTTCGACCGCCATTGGATCAGCTTCGATTCCGGGGGTGCACTGCTCTGCGAACACGAGGCGGCCCGCGATGCGTTGCGCTGCTGGGGGATTGAGGGCGCCAACCTGATCCGGCCGTTCAGTCGGGAGCAGGAATCCTTTTTGGCTGACCATCGGGAAGCTCTGAGGCACTGAGGTAAGCCATCAAGAAGGACCCTCGCTGGGTAAGAACCTCTGGATAAATGAGGCCAACGGCATAGAGTTGCAGCGGGAATGCCAGCCCGTGCCTCCTGGCAGCCGCCGCCAACACTGCACCTCAATGAATGGATTGTTGGCGATGATCAACTGCACGCGGTAGCGGAACTCGGCATCGGCGCACTGATCCGGGTGTGACAGCTGTTCTGCAACGGCTTGGGTGCGGAGAAAGGAGATGAGGAAGGCCGAGGGCTCCCCCCCGTGTTGGAGGGCTTGGGAAAACCGCCAAGCGGCGCCACTGGGGTAGCCGTCGTGATGAAGGTAGAGATGGTGGTTCGATTCGCCGGGAAAGCCAGAGAAGGTGTAGACGGCACGGGTAGCCAAGGGTTAGGGGCGGTTGCTCTAGAGCCAATGCCCCCTCCGTATCACCTCAGCTCAAAAGGCTAAGGGCCTGGGTTGAATCCTGGGAACCTCGTACGGATGAACTCCGTGGCGCTCTCGGGAGCCAACTTCACTGTGCCGGGACCACTACGCACGAAGAAGTCGCCATCTGGGGTGGCCTCCAGTCCCTTCCAGCGAAGACGCACTGGCTCAGGACTGCGCTGACAGCTCACCACGCACACAGTGCGGCCTTGAACGTTCTGGGTTTTGGGGTCGATGCAGGTGCCGGCACGATCGCCTAGGCCGTTCCGGACCACTTGGGAGAGGTGGCGCATGAACTTGTCGTCGTTCTCGAGCTTATCCGGCTCAATGCCTACTATTGAGCCATCATCGGCAACACCGATCAGCAGGTCACCGCCTTCGGTGTTGAGGAAGGCGGCAATGGTTTTGAGTGCTGCATGGGTGACGCCCTTGTCGTCCTTACGGTTTTCCTGGAGGCTCCAGCGGAGGGTGGACTTGAACTCAAGGGTTTTCGATTCACCTCGTTTGATCAGCTCTTCGGCGTTGCGATGGCCGCGCAGGTATTGATCGAAGAGGAAGTTCTTGACGGTTTCACCGAAAGCCGCATCATCAGTGATCCGTTTGTAGAGATCGAAATTTGAATCAACGATGTCCTGAATCACATTCTCCACCTTCTGATCAAAGGTGAGCCGCACATTTTCACGGGTGTTGACGCGAGCCGCAGCCTCAAGGGCCACGTCATCGGCCAAGCGCTCCATCATCTGGCCAAGCGTGATCCGATGCTCGGGCCCCAGGTTCAGCCCGAAGCGCTCATTGAGCTCGGCCACAATGCGCGAGAGCGTTTCGAGCTCCTCAGGGGCAGGTCCATGGGGGCCCTTCGTTCCCACTGGCTGGAGCACGCCGTTGCCACGATCCAGGGGAATGGCTCCACGGCTGGTTTCCTGAATTCGGTACGACTCCATGTCGATGTTCTGCTGCACCTCAAGGGGCAGTTCCAGTTGGTCAGCGGGCAGGAGTCTGCGCAGGTAGCGGGCGAACTGGTAGAGCTTTTCAAGATCGGCGTCGGTGAAGGGAATCACCTGAGCCAGAAAGGCATAGAGGCGCACGTAATCAGTAAGCTGGCTGCGGAACTCGTGCCGTTCATCAATGCCGAGTCCTTCAAAGTGATCTAACAGGGGCATCAGCACCTGGTAGAGGCCATCCTGGGTGGCTTTGGGGTTGAAGAACAGCTCGGCGAAGGCATGGATATCGGCCGGGGTGTAGACGGGGAAGTCCGC
The DNA here is from genome assembly GCF_024345575.1 of Cyanobium sp. Morenito 9A2. Classification (GTDB taxonomy): domain Bacteria; phylum Cyanobacteriota; class Cyanobacteriia; order PCC-6307; family Cyanobiaceae; genus ATX-6F1. Next base: position 57,998 of record NZ_JAGQBJ010000013.1, on the reverse strand, counting down.
CAGGCGCGTTTCAATCTCGTAAAGCAGATTCGGATCAGTGGCCTCCGAAAGCAGGGTGGCTTCGAAATAGGGCTCAAAGGCAGCCTTGATGGCATCGGCTTCATTGGCGAAGTCCACCACCAAGGTGCCTGCCTTCTTGGGGTGGGTGCGGTTGAGGCGTGAGAGGGTCTGCACTGCCCCCACACCGCCAAGCTTCTTGTCCACATACATAGAGTGGAGTAGGGGCTGATCGAAGCCGGTCTGAAACTTGTTGGCCACGATCAGGAAACGGAACTCGGCCTGCTCGAAGGTGCTGGCGGTCTGCGCCTCTGGCAGACCATTCATGCCAGATTCGGTGTAGCCCTTACCCCCATCTTGTACCGTTCCGGAGAAAGCTACCAGGGACTTGAAGGGGTAGCCACGTTCGGCAAGATAGCGATCGATGGCGAGCTTGTAGCGCACCGCATGGAGACGTGAGCGCGTCACAACCATCGCCTTGGCCATGCCGCCGATCTGATCCTGCACGCTTGTGGCGAAATGCTCCACGCAGATCCGCACCTTCTCGCCGATGGCGTGGGGATGCAGCTCCACAAACGACTTGAGCAGGTATTCCGCCTTGCGCTTGTCATACCGCGGATCGTCATCGACCTTCTTGAGCAGCCGCCAGTAGGCCGTGTAGGTGGTGTAGTTGGCCAGCACATCGAGGATGAAGCGCTCCTCGATCGCCTGGCGCATGCTGTAAAGGTGAAAGGGAGCGAAGGTGCCGTCGGGCCGGCGAACACCGAAGAGCTCCAGGGTTTTCGGCTTGGGGGTAGCGGTGAAAGCGAAGGTAGACACGTTCGGCAACCGGCCGCGCTTCTCCATCTCGGCGAGGATCGTGCCCTCGAGTTCCTCCTCCGGCGTAGCTGCGGTTTCCTCTTCGCTTTCGGCCGCTTCCAGAGAGGAGGCACTGAGCACGGCTTTGAGGCTCTTGGTGCTTTCGCCCGATTGGGACGAGTGGGCTTCATCCACGATCACTGCGAAGCGCTTGCCGGGTAGCTCACCGATCTGCTGAGCGATCACTGGGAACTTCTGGAGGGTGGTGACGATGATCGTCTTGCCGGATTCGAGCGCGTCCTTGAGCTGGCGAGAGGTGGTGTCGATGGTTTCGACCACGCCAAGGGTCTGCTCGAACTGGCGGATGGTGCTCTGCAGCTGGCGATCGAGGATGCGGCGGTCGGTGATCACCACGATCGAGTCGAATACGCGCGCATCGGATGCGTTGTGGAGGGTGCTGAGCTGGTGGGCCAGCCAGGCGATGGTGAAGCTCTTGCCGCTGCCGGCGGAGTGTTGGATTAGGTAGCGCTGGCCGGGGCCACGGCTGCGGGCATCGGCCACCAAGCGGCGCACACAATCAAGTTGCTGGTAGCGGGGGAAGATGAGGAAGTGCTTGCCAGTCTTGCGGCCGTTGTCGTCTTCCTGCTCCACCTCGTGGATGAATTGGCGAACCAGATCCAGCACGCTGGAGGGCGACCAGATCTGCTCCCAGAGGTAGGCGGTGGCGTAGCCGGACCGGGTGGGCGGCACAGGGGCGTTGCCGGCACCGCCAAAGCGTCCCTGGTTAAAGGGCAGGAAGCGGGTGCGCGGCCCTGCCAGCTGGGAAGCCACGTACGCGAGCTCGGAATCCGCGGCGAAGTGGCCCAGGCAGCGGCCATAGGCGAGCAGCGGTTCGCGATGATCGCGGGTGGTCTTGTACTGGCGGATCGCGTCTTGGACGTTCTGTCCCGTCAGCGGATTCTTAAGCTCGGCGGTGAAGAGAGGAACTCCGTTTAGAAAGAGAACCAGATCAAGACTGTTCTCATTGCGGGTGCTGTAGTGGAGCTGGCGCACCACGGCGAAAAGATTGGCGCCATGGAGGCGGCGGGTTTCCTCGTTGAGACCGCTGGCGGGTTGGAAGTAGGCCAGACGGAACTTGCAGCCGGAATCCTTGAGTCCCTGACGGAGCACATCAAGGGTGCCGCGTCGCTCGATCTCGGCGGAAACACGTTTGAGAAACTGCTCCCGTACGGCGGTGCCATGGTGCTGGGCGAGCTTGTTCCACTGCTTCGGCTGGGTGGCCAGTACGAAGTCGAGCAAATCCTGCGAGAGCGAGCAGAGATTACGGTCGTATTGATCGGGCTTGCGCTTGTGGTAGCCGGGCTGGTGGGCGCCGTCGTTGGACGTGCCGTGCTGGATCAGGGCCGTTTCGATCGCCTCTTCGAGCACGCGTTCGGAGATCTCAGGCGTCATGGCGCGCCTCCAAGACCCAACACGAAGCGTGCCCGTTCATTGCGGAGCATCTCATAGGGCGTGATGCAGCGGATCCCGAGGCTGATGCAGGCATCAGGGATCTTGATGATCTTGATGGAGGCACGCGGCTTTTCATGGGTCACAACTGTGTGCGCACCAGCATGCGCCTGCGAAACCAAATAATAATCAGCCACACTCAGAAACGTATTGACTGCGGCCGGGTCATAGCTTTGCCCAACAGCCCACGAACTGACAGCCCCGAGTGATGTCACCACCCCCGGGCTAAGAGGTAAGAAAAAACTGCCTCGGCGTGCAGCTGCCCACCTCGCAAGATCGTCAGCTCCGGCCTCAACTTCATCTCCCACCTTCTCGATACTGAAGACCGTTCCATCGGCATTGCGATCATCCAGCCATTGCCAGAAGGCCGGGCAGAAGTCGAACCCATAGTGGAGGTTTTTGGCTGAGATGAAAACGTTCGCATCCAGCAGGTAAGCCATCAGAAAGCGACTCCCAAGCTGGTGCTGAGCTGGCGGAAGGTGTCAATCTTCCGAAAGCCCAGTAGGCGAAAAGCCTCCGTGAAGGAGGAACGCCCCTCCAGGGTGCTGCTCACCACCGCCCGTGCGAATCGCTTGCTGACTCTTGCCCCCAGGGTGAGGTAGAAATTGCCACCACTGCCTCCAGGGAGTTCAAGAAGGCGTTCGAGTTCGGCGTTGTACGCGTGCCAGTAGGCCTCACCACGCAGGCTGCCTGCGTCATGCATCCGGCGCAGGATAACCAAGGTACTCACCTTGAATCGCCTCGCCAAACGATTGAGCTCCTCCTGCAGATCAGCACCCGTATCCTGTTCAGCTGTGAACACAGCAAGCGGTACAAGGAGCTCTGCAGCAACCTGATTGCACCAGCGCTCAACAGCCTGCGCCGGGGCTTCAGAAGCCTGGGCATCCGAAAGGGCCGATTCACCGAGCCAGAGGTGGGCCAGCTCATGGGCCAGGGTGAACATCTGCGCCGCCTTGCTGTCGGCGCCGTTGATGAACACGAGTGGGGCCACAGGGTCGGCCAAGGCAAAGCCGCGGAACTCCGAGGGATCGAGCGCCCGCCGATTGTTGCTGCCCACGACTCCACTCACCATCACAAGAACGCCGAGCGCATCTGCTTTCTCAATGAAGGCGCGCAGAGCATCGGTCCACGTCGGCAGGCGCCGCTGGGCCTCCAGATCAACGCCGAGGGCTGTGCGAATGGAAGCAGCACTGCGAACGACATCAGCCCCAAGCGCGAGTGATCCCACGAAGGGCAAGGGCTGAGCCCCAGCCTGCCGGGCATCATCGCGGTACCATTCCTGGCGCTGCTGGCAGAGATAGACCGTGTCCAGCAGGTCGGGGCTGGCGCGGCGCAGTGGCTGGTCTGCAACCGTGCGGAAATCGGGAATCGGTACAATCTCTTCAGGGGGTTCGCGAAGGAACAGGTAGCCAATTGGAACATGAACAGCTTTGGCATAGGCCTCAAGCTGCTTCAGCGTTGGCCGCGCTTCTCCTGTCTCCCAATCCGCAAGGGGGGCAAACTTCGATGCCAGGCTTTCTCGGGTTCTTCCGGCACGCTCGCGCGCCCACCGGAGCATGGCACCCTCAATCGCCACGCGGGTCATACCACTTCCTCACGCACATCGATCTTGCCTGTGACAGTTCCGGAGATCAGGGCGGCGCGGAGTTCCTGGATACGTGCGATCGCGACGCGGACTTTAGAAATCAGCGCATCGATCCGAGCAGTTTCGAGATCAAGGAAGCCAGCGATGGATTGCCTCTCAGAAAGCTGCAGGACTGGCATGGGTATGGACCCCAGCTTTTCGCCAGTTAGCTTTGGCTGAGCAGAACCAGAAATCCATGGATCAAACACTACGCAACTGAGCACCTGTGCCCAGTATCTAATGTCGCCATCCACCGGCTTCAAAATGTGAGCGTGATTGTTTACCCAATACTTTCCAGGCGCAACAAACGCCAAGGGTGAGGAGCGTGAGTAAAGATTTGCTCCATCCTCAGCAACAAGGATGAGTGGCTCATCAAATAGATAATCTTCGACGAAATCGATTACTCCCGACGCCCCATAGTACGGGTATTCCTTTGCCATCGATGACCTCTCTTCGCCGCTGAGTGGAACGCGTACTGAGTCAAGGTTTGAAAACAAGCGCTTCAGTGGCTTGACCTGCCAATGAGCTGGAATCTCCCCCAGCCACTCCACCCCTGAATCCTTCATGGGAACGGTTGGATCGAGGCCCTTCGTAGCGGCGCGCGTGATCAGGGCGGTGCGTTGCTCCTGGAGCAGATCGATCAGCCGCTGCTTCTTCGCCACCAGGGCATCAATTCGGGCGGTCTCGCGGTCGAGGAAGGTGGCTATGGCGCGTTGTTCTGGTTCGGGTGGAAGGGGATGCCGGAGGTTTTTGATAAATGATTCCGGCACTCGCTTCTGACCGCCCGCTCCATACATGTCTGCCCAACCGATCTTTCGGAAGGCGTCGCTCAGGGTGATGTAGAAAAGAAAACGCTGATCAAGGCAGGCGACTGCCCGCAAGACGTGCAACTCCGTCGTGCCAAAAGCTATTCCGTTGACTAGCCCAGTCGCTTCAGCACCCTTCCCATTTTCAAAGCAAGGTGTGATCTTTGCAACGACAATATCGCCGTCTTTAAAGTAGGTGTAACCAGTTCCAATATCTACAAGTAGCTTGCTTCCCGACAGCGCTAGACCTCCATGCTCACCAACCGCTTCCATGGGGACAAAGGAGACCTCCGTGTCAGGGGGAAGCGCACGAAGTTCTGAGGCAACTGGATTCATCACCACTGAGAACTTCAGTCGCTTCGCGGTCCAACGTTCGGGTATCTCTCCCAGCCACTCCACTCCCGAATCCTTGTAGGCGGGATAGGGCTTGAACCGCCCTTGCAGCCCCTCTTTCGTTCCCGCTTCCACCGAGCTCAACTCGCCACCTCCTCGCTAAGCCCCCACCAAGGCCCACCTGCTGGCCATCCCCGATCGAACGGACCACCAGCCACCAGGCTTTCCCGCACCGGCCCCAGAAAGGCAAGGATCGCCTCTCCGATCTCCTCGAAGCGATTCGGCGGGGGCACCAGCACGGCCTCCCGGGCTAGATAACCCGCCCATCGTGCCGCCAAATCCGGTCGTTGGTAAAAGACCGGCGTCAGCGGCGTGGGGATCTGCTCCGTCCAAGGGGTACCGCGCCTTTTGAAGCACGCGTCTACAGCTGCCTGCAACACCTGCCCCTCGAAACTGAAGGAACTGGCCAGGGCCCACAGGTCATGAAAATCCTTCATGCGGCTGTTGCGCAGATCGAGCTTCAGCATCGCTTCGAACTTCTCCGCCACAGCCGCCTCCCGCGGATAGGCCAGTAGCTCCGGTGCCGGCAGATCGTTCAGAAGGGTTGGGTAGGTGATGTCAGCCGGCTCCGGCACCACAGCATCACCGAAGCCCAGATCCAGCTGCACGCCAATGCGTGTGTTGCCAAGCAGGGCGCGGAAGCGGGCCCGCTTGCCGGAATACTCCTCCTCGGGCCGGATCGTCTCCAGACGGAGCGTGCTGAGATCAAAGATCACTCCATCCTCCGGACAAGGCACCGCGCAAACGGTTTCGAGCAATGCCCGAATGGAAGCGTCACTGGGATCACCGGATGCCAGCAGGTCCACATCCTTGGTGCCGCGGTAGGGATCGGGCAACCACACCGTGAGCAAACTCGCCCCCTTGAGGGCGAAACGCTCCCGCACCGCTGACGCACCGAGCCGGTAGAGCAGTCGTTCAGCGGCATAGCGCGTGAGGGTGCGCTGGAAGGCTTCGCCGCCAGCCTTGGCCAGCAGGCGGTCTTTGACCGAGGCGGCTGGGTTCCCCTTCATCGCTGCCCCACCGCCAGGGCCGCACGCAGACGCCGAGACGGCAGCACCTCCAGCACCCGCTCCAGTTCCGCCATGTTCACCTTGTGCTGTCGCAGGCCATCCTCTAATGCTTCCAGGGCTGTTTCGCTGCCCACCAGCCGCTCGAAGCGGAAGCAATCGGCAATCGTGCGCGCCGGCGAGGTGATCCGGGCCGGCACGCCCTCGAACGTGGTTTTGCTCACGCCATAGGTCCAGGCCGGGCCGCTAAAGCGCACGATCCGCAGCTTCAGGGTCTCCAGCTGGGGCAGGCGCGCCTTGTGGGGGATGGCCAGCCAGATCGCAGCCGGCGCCTCGGTGCCGATGTCATGCACCTGCAGGGCCGACAGCAGACACACGATGCTGTGGGGGACCGCGGCGCAGGCCATCGCCAGGGAATAGTGCTCGCTGGGTTCGGCGTCGGTGCGGCGGTAGAGGCCGCGACCAAGCCGCTCCACTGCCCCAGAACGCAGCAGGCTGGGCAGTTGATGGCGGCTGAGCCCGGCCGCATCCAGATCACTGGAGCGGAAGAAGGCGCCCAGGCCGGCTTCCTGGCTCGAAATGTCGGCAGATGGAGCAGCCATGCCGACAATCTGAGCGAAACTGCGGCCCCTGTCAACGCGAGATGTCGGCAACGTATGGCAAGGTGCCTTCATTTTGCGTTAGACCCTGCCTGCGGCCGTCACCTCCGCCAGCATCCGCAGGATGTCGTCTTCGATCGTGCGGATGTCCGCCTCGATCTCCTCGAGCGGGCGAGGTGGTGTGTAGCGGTAGAAGTAGCGGTTGAAGTTGATCTCGTAGCCCACCAGCCCCACCAGGCCGTCGCGTTCGTCGCGCTTGCTGGTGTTGATCCAGGCATCGGGCACATGGGGGAGCACCTCGCGATCGAAGAACGCCTGCACGCTGGCTGGGATTCCCTCATCGTCGACCGGGTCGGGACCGGGCGGCAGGGGAACGCTTTCGGTGTCGCGCAATTCGGGGTCGGGCTCGGGCGTGCCGTCGCCATTGGTGCAGATCTCCGCGTTCTCGTCCCGCTCGCCCAGGGCGGCGAGGATCGCCTTGCGGGCTGGTGCGGTGAGCTTCACACCGGCGTGGCGAGCGGCCAGGGTGAGGAGCTTGTCAAACTCGACCCGATCCGGGAACGGCTCCTCCGGTAGATCGTTCACCAGGTCGCAGATCTTCTCCTGTAGAGCGCGGCCTTCAGAGATGTCCCGGGCTCCGGCCTCCCCTTTCTTCTTGCTAGTGGCCAGGGCCAAGAAACCCTTCTCGGCCTGCAGCTGTGCGACCCGTTCGGGGCTGGCCTGGAAGCTGAGCCGCAGCGGTCGCTCCACCGTGATTTTGCGGAAGCCGAAGTGGGTGGTGGGGAAGATGCGGCTCACCACGATCTCCTCGGTCTTGCCGTCCTTCGTCACCGTGCGGGTATCGCCGTCGGTGTAGTCAGCAAGGATCTTGAGAATGTCCTGGGCCTTCGCGTAGGGGATCTCACGGCGTTTGTCGCCCAGGGACTTTCGCATCGCCGCACAGAACAGTCCGGTCTTGGTGTCCTGATCGAAGTGCGACGAATCGATCAGTTGCACTTTCCCCTTTCGCTCAGGGGCCTTGCGGTTCGTCACTACCCACACGTAGGTGGCGATGCCGGTGTTGTAGAAGAGCTGCTCGGGAAGGGCGATCAGCGCTTCCAGCCAGTCGTTCTCCAGGATGAAGCGGCGGATCTCGCTTTCGCCGCTGGCGGCGTCGCCCGTGAACAGCGGCGATCCGTTCATGATGATCGCGATGCGGGAACCGCCTTCGGCTGGATCCTTGGCATGGGCCAGCATGTGCAGCAGGAACAGCAGCTGTCCATCACTGATGCGCGGCAGACCCGGTGGAAAGCGCCCGGCGGCGCCTCGCTCGTGTTCGGCTCGCACGTCTGTTTCATCCCGCTTCCAGTCTTTGCCGTAGGGGGGATTGGCTATTAGGTAATCGAAGTTGATGCCTCTGTGGCGGTCGTTGGCGAGCGTGCTGCCATAAAAGAGATTGTCGGCATCACGGCCACTGGGATCCTTCATGAATAGATCCGACTTCGACACGGCCCAGGTTTCTGGATTGACCTCCTGGCCAAATAGATGAAGCTCGGCCTGTTCGTTGATCGCAGGGCTGAGCAGCTCACCATTCTTGCGTAGGCCAGAAGTGATGTGCTCCTTGCTGATCATCAGCATGCCGCCCGAACCGCAGCATGGGTCATACACGGTGGCCACGACACCCGGCCTACGGATGAGCTCTGCATCACCGGCCAGCATGAGATCCACCATTAGGTGAACCACATCCCGCGGCGTGAAGTGCTCCCCAGGGTTCTCATTCAGTGCTTCGTTGAACTTGCGGATTAGTTCTTCAAAGATCGTACCCATGGTGGCGTTGTCGATCCGGCTGGGGTGCAGATCTACCTTCTTGAATCGTTCCAGCACCTGAAAGAGTAGCCCGGCTTCATCGAGCTTGCTGATCGTGTTGTCGAAGTCGAACTTCTCGATAACCTCGCGCATGTTAGGACTGAAGCCCGCGATGTAGTTGCGCAGGTTCTTGGCCAGATCGGGTGCATCGGCCAGCAGCTTCTCGAAGTCGTAGCGGGAGGTGTTGTAGAAGGCGAAGCCGGCGGCCTTGCGCAGCTGCGGATCCAGGTTCTCCAACTTCTTGTCCCGCAGCTCCGCCTGCTTGGCCAGCACAGTTTCCTTCGTTCCTGCGAGCACACAATCAAGCCGCCGCAGCACCGTGAGCGGCAGGATCACGTCCTGATACTTGCCGCGCTTGAAGGTGTCACGGATCAGGTCGGCGACGCCCCAGAGGAAGCTGACGATCTCGTTGTGGTTCATGCGGATCAGTCGCCGTTAGATGCCAGCCTAGCAATGAGAATCGGATAATCGCAAATCACCTTCTCTTCGCTTTGCGGCTATTGAGACCATGCTCTTGCGGAATCTATATCTTAATTCAATGATGACAGGAATCGAGCAGGCTGATGCCGCTCAAGTCGCTCTACCTCTTCGCCGCATTTCAACCCCATCTGCTGAATATACGACGAAGTTTAAGTCGGTGATCTCAAAGAATCCCCTTTGCCGGAAAAGCTTGCAGACCTCTCCTGCTTCATCCCTTTGCATTCCTCTAATGGCGACACTCTCTTCTCTCCGGCGACCGCAACTTGAGCGTCCTTCCACAGGGATAGGATCGTAGCCCCTTTGAGCAAGGAGATTCACAAGCTCGTGATTTCGTTCGGCGTTCTCAGCCTCGCTCAGCACCTCCTCGTGCGGATTCGATGCAGTGAGAATGATCCATGGCGATCCCTCCGGAAGATCGCCCGGCTGCGAACCTGCCCAAACTTCTTCGGAGACAACGCGTCGAACGATCTCAGTAGAGGCATAGGCCTCCCATGCTTGAAGAGAATCGACGGAGAGGCTCTGAATCCTCCCCAACAGCAGATCAAGTTCCTGCAAACGGCTTCCATAGCTGGCAACCTTCTCACTGATGGCGAGGAGGCTTCTTCCGTGGGCGATATGATTTCTCAAGCGATTCACAAACTTTGATAGCTCATCGAATCTGCCACTGGCCCCCTTCCCTGAATAGCCTAGATCGCCGAGGAGTTTCTTGTTCTGCTTCGTTCTCAGGATTACCTCTCGGAGATATCTTGGTCCCGGAGAGTCATCGTTTTCATCAGGCGGAGAATCTGGAATTGGCGTAGTGTCATAGGTACCAATCAGTCGCCGAAGGCCAGCTTCAAGCGCCATTGTCTTGGCAAAAAGGTAAAGGCAAACAGCTGGCTTGGAAAGATCATCTCGCGTGGCTATGCCAACTAAATCTCCATCCTCTTGCAGAAAGAACCACCCCTTTTCAGTGAGTATCCGGATTGCATCCTGAAGGGAAAGTGAAGGCGCGACGATCAGTGCTTCATCAAGTGGCCGGATTGCAGTCTGAATGGAAGATTGGCGTTCCATTGCCCGAAGGTCCTCCCTCTGGAGAAAACCAAGAGCAGCATGATCTGTGACTGGTGCGACATCAAAGTCGTTACCCGTCATCCATGCCAGCACCTCTCCGGCGATATCGTCAGGCTTAGCAAGTAGCAAGTCAGACGTAGCAAAATGCTCAGCTCGAATGGCTTCCATTGCCAAGACTTCGATACCGGCGTAATCCTTAAACATTGATGCACATGCTCTTGGCAGAGCTTATCAACGGTTGTCTGTCATGGGTGCGTGCACTTTGCTGCATGTCACCAATTACATGCTCAAGCACTTTAATGCCGCCGCCCTGACCGCTCCCTCGCTCAGCCTCGCCACCACCTCGTCCAGCAACACGAAAGAACCCTCCACCGGTAGGGGGCGGCCTGCAGACCCACATTCCCGTCGATCAATTCAAGGAAGGCTTCACCACCTTCCGCCAGGTGCTGCGCGATGGCTCCTTCGGTGAGCTGCTGGTGGATGGCCAGCGTCCCGGCCAGTGGCGCCATGTGTTCGCCTCGGTGCAGTCGCTCGCGGGGATCGATCCGGCGGGCCTGGCGCCGGGCACGTTCGACGTGGTGATCGTCGATGAGTTCCACCACGCCGCCGCCTCCAGCTACGAGCGCTGGCTGGCCCACCTGGCGCCGTCCCTGCTGCTCGGCCTCACCGCCACCCCCGAACGCACCGACGGCCTCGACATCCTCCATTGGTTCGGCGGCCACACCGCCGCTGAGCTGCGGCTCTGGAGCGCCCTCGATCAGGGCCTGCTGGCGCCCTTCCACTACTTCGGCCTCCACGACGGCACCGACCTCTCCCGCATCGAATGGCGCCGCAACGGCTACGACAGCGGCGCCCTCTCCAGGCTCTACACAGCCGACGACGCCCGCCTGCGCCTGATCCTGCGCGAACTCGAGGGCAAGATCACCCACCTGCAGACGATGCGGGCCCTGGGCTTCTGCGTGAGCGTGGAGCACGCCGGCTGGATGGCCCGCAAGTTCGCCGATGCCGGCCTGCGCGCCGCCGCCCTCGATGCCTCCAGCCCCCGCGAGGAGCGCGCCGAGCAGATCCGCCGCCTCAGGTCCGGTGAGCTGCAGATCCTCTTCGCCGTGGATCTGTTCAACGAAGGGCTCGACATCCCCGAGATCGACACGGTGCTGTTCCTGCGGCCCACCGAGAGCGCCATCGTGTTCCTGCAGCAGCTCGGCCGCGGTCTGCGCCTCTGCCCGGGCAAGAGCTGCCTCACCGTTCTTGATTTCATCGGCCAGGCCCACCGCCGCTTCCGCCACGACCTCCGCTACCGCGCCCTGCTCGGCGGCACCCGCGACCAGCTGCGCCAGCAGATCGAAACCGGCTTCCCCTTCCTCCCCGCCGGCTGCAGCCTCCAGCTCGATCGCGTCTCCACGGAGCGGGTGCTTTCCAATCTGCGCGAGTCGCTGCCCAGCCGCCGGCCCCAGCTGCTCGCCGAATGCCGACGCTTCGGGGCCTGCTCGCTGGCGGCGCTGCTCGATGGGCTCGGGATGGAGCTGGGGGAGTTTTATCGGGTGGCGGGGTGTTGGGCGTTACTGCAGCGGGAGCTGGGGTGGGGAGCGGCGGCAGCCTCCGGGGAGCCCACGGCGGATGAGGAGCGGTTGGGGCGGGGGATCGCCGGCGGCCTGCTGCATCTCGACGACCCCGAGCGCCTGCGCTGGCTGGTGGATCAGCTGCAGCGGCCCGTGGCGCCTGATCCGGCGGGGTTGGATCTGTGTGCGGAGCGTCAGTGGCGGATTCTGCTGGCCCAGCTCTGGGGCAGTGGCCGCAACCATGTGCCCCTCGCAGAGGCGTTGGTGCGGCTCTGGGCCGCTTCCGCCATCCGCGCCGAGCTGGTGGAGCTGGCTGGGCTCCTGCTGGAGCGCACCGACCACCTGGTGGCACCGCTCGATTGGCCGTTTCTGTCCGATAGCGATCCAGCCCCGCCGGTGCCCCTCATGCTCCACGGCCGCTACTCCCGCGCCGAAGTGTTCGCGGCGTTTGGCTTGCTGAACGAGGCCCGCCCCTTCCCCGGCCGCGAGGGGGTGTTCTTTGATGAGGCGTCGCGTTGCGACGTGTTCTTCATCACCCTGAAGAAGAGTGAGCGGTTGTTCTCCCCCACCACCCGCTACAACGACTACGCCATCTCACCGCGTGAGTTCCACTGGGAGAGCCAGAGCCTCACCCGCGAAGCCTCAGCCACCGGCCAGCGCTACATCCACCACCGCGCCCGCAGTAGCCGAGTGCTGTTGTTTGTGCGGGAGGAGAACCGGCGCTGCGGCGTCACGTTGCCGTTTCTTTGCCTGGGCTTTGCCGACTACGTGAGCCACGAAGGCGAACGCCCGATGGCGATTCGCTGGCGGCTGCAGCGTGCGATTCCGGGGGGCTTCTATCCGGAGCTGGCGGTGGCGGTGTGAGGGGGGGCAGAACGCCAAGTGGGAAGGCACCTGGCCAACCCCTGCCTGCTGGCCATTACCAGGCCTCCAGGTGCAGATCGGCCACATGGGCAAAGGCCTGATCCGCCGTCACCAGGGCGCAACCTTCGCTGAGGGCATGGCTGGCGATCAGCAGATCCATCGCCGCCAAGGGCTTCCCGTTGCGTTCGAGATCGGCCCTCAGCCGGCCATACACCCTGGCGCAGGCTTCTGACCAGGGCAGGATCTCCAGGGTCTTGAGAGTGTTCTCCACCAGCGCTTGCAACCGCGACGTAGGCGGCAGCTTCTCCAGGCCATATCGGATCTCCGCCACCACGATCGACGACAGGCAACAGCGTTGCTCACGCACCCAGGTATCCAGGCACGGCGACAGGCCTTTCAGAAAGGCGTTCACGGCGTTGGTGTCGAGCATCAGCCTCCCCTTTGCCGCAGCCATCAGAGGAACTCCACCGGTTCCGCAGGGCGCGTGTCGCGCAACCCCTCGAAAAACGCTTCCAGCTCGGCCTGGAAGCCAGGCTCCTGAAGCAGGTCATCCCTTTGATCCAGTAAGGCGCGGGCCGATGGCCGCACCGGCGTGAGCACCACAGCGCCACTCTCGGGATCGCGATGCACCTCCACCTCCGTGCCCTCGAAGCGGAACTCGACGGGTAGCCGCACCGCCTGGCTGCGGCCGTTGCGGAAAAGCTTGGCGCGCATCGATCCGAAGTGATAGATACCAAGTCTAGACCGGTTCGCAAGCGCCGCGCCGACTCAAGCCGCCAGGATGCCCGTCTCCTGCAGCAGCCGCCGCTGGCGGCGGGCGTCCACGAAGTGGTGGGCCGCCATGGCGCCGCTCACGGCCGCCGGCGGTACGCCGATGCCGGGGAACACGCCGGCGCCGCAGAGCACCAGCCCCTGCACCGGAGTACCGCCGCCGGGAAACGGCCCCCGATCGGCGGGCCAGGCCGGGCCGTAGCTGCCCTGGTGCAGCCGCAGGAAGTGGCGGTGGGTGAGGGGGGTCCCCTGCAGCTCGATCACCACCCGCTCGCGCCAGTCGGGCAGCACGCCATCGAACACCTGGTGGAACACCGCGCAGCGCTCCTGCTTGAGGCGTTTGTAATCGGCACTGCTCCGCTCCAGCTCGCTCCAGAGCTCCCAGGGTTCGTTGGCGGGGGTGTAGCCATGCAGCACCTGATGCCCCGGGGGCGCCAGGGAGGGATCCAGCAGTGACGGCATCGACAGCACCACCATGTTGCGTTCGGCGCCGATGCCCCGCTGCCAGTCGCCCACCCAGACGTGATGGATCGGCAGCTCAGCCAGGTCGTCGCCACGCAGGCCCAGGTGCCAGTGCAGGAAGCTGGCGCAGGCCGGGGTGGCCTGCAGCCGCCTCCTCCAGCGCTCGGAAACGGAGCCCTCTGGGAGCAGGGCCGGCAGATCCCAGGGGCTGAGGTTGGCGATCACGCCCAACCGGGCACCCATGCGTTCGCCACCGGTGAGCCGTACCCCGCAGGCCCTGCCACCTTCCACCAGGATCTCCGCCACCGGGGAGCGGCACTGAAGCCGGCCGCCGTGGCGCTCCAGGCCGCGCACCAGGGCCGCCACCACCGCGGGGCTGCCGCCGATCGGGTAGTCCAGAGCGGCGTCGGGCTCGAACCACTCGCCGAACAGGGTGGCCATCGCCGCGGCGCTGGTCTGCTCCATCCCCAGCCCGGAGATCAGGAAGCAGAGCAGCTCCACCCAGTGGAGCAGGAAAGGATCGCGCAGGTGGCGACGGGCGAGCGGTCCGAAGGCACCCCCCAGCTGGCCCAGCCGGCCCGCCTGGGCGAGCAGCCCCAGACCCTGGCCGCCGAGGACGGCCGCCGTGCCCAGGCCCGGCCGCAGGGCCAGCAGCGGCAGGGAGCGAGCGGCGGCGCAGAAGGGCTGCAGAACCTGCATGAAGCGGGCCCATTCGTCGGCGGCGGCGGCTCCGCGCAGGTCGCGCACCACGGCCAGGAAGGGCTCCAGGCCCACACCCACCCGCAGCTGGCCCTCGGGCAGCAGCAGCCCCCACTCGTGGTAGCTGTGCACCGGCACCTCCTCCCCGATCGCCCGCAGCACCTGGGCCAGGGGGTTGCTGCTGGGCCAGCTCCCCAGACCGCTCCAGAGGGAGGGCCCGGATTCAAAAGCAAAGCCCTGGCGCTGGAAGCCATGGGCCGCGCCGCCTGGCTGGTCGTGGGCTTCGAGCACCAGCACCTCGAGGCCATGACGGGCGGCCATGGCGGCGGCGCAGAGCCCCCCCAGCCCACTGCCCACCACCACCAGATCCGGTTCTCTGCAGTGATGCGGCGGAACCCCTCCTGTCGCCGCCTGGTTCGCCATGGGGTGATGCTATGGAGAAGTGCCCTGCCGATGCGGCGATGTTGCGCCAGAGCCTCCACCAGCTCAGCCTCCAAACCCGGGGCGAAGGCTTCACCGACATCACCACCGCCCTCGACCGGGAGATCGGGGCCAGCGGGTTGGCCACCGGCCTGGCCAACCTGGCCTGTCTGCACACCTCCTGTTCGCTCACCATCAACGAGAACGCCGACCCTCGGGTGCTGCTGGATCTGGCCGCCTACCTCCAGGCCCTGGTGCCCCAGGAGGGGGTGCGACCGATCAGCGGCCGGGGCGAACTGCGCCCCTATCGCCACGACGACGAGGGCCCGGATGACATGCCCGCCCACATCCGCACGGCCCTCACCTGCACCACCCTCGCCCTGCCGTTCCGGGGCGGGCGGTTGCTGATCGGCACCTGGCAGGCCGTCTATCTCTGGGAGCACCGGGCCCAGGCCCAGCACCGGCAGCTGAGCCTGCATCTGCTCGGGGAGTGAGCTGGGTGCTGGCGTTGATGCGGGTCGTCGAGGGCTTCTGCGCAGCAGTTGCCTGCCTCTGGCGGGAATGGCGCAGACAGGAGGACTGCCCCTTAAATTGATGCTTGATGCCACAACATCAGATGCGCACCACCCTGCAACTCGACGATGACGTGCTGGCAGCGGCGCGGGTGCTGGCCCGGCAACAGCGCACCAGCCTGGGGGCCGTGATCAGCGAGCTGGCGCGCCAGGCCCTGGTGGCACCAGCACCAGGCTCCAGCTCGGAACATCGGAGGGCCGACCATCGCAACGGCCTGCCCCTGCTGCCCTGGAAGGAGCAGGGGGCACCGGTGGATCTGGAGCTCGTGAACAGCCTGCGCGACGAGCTGGCGTGAGGGTGGCTCTACTGGATGTGAACGTGCTGATCGCCCTGCTGGATCGGCGCCACGTACACCATGAACCTGCCCATGGCTGGTTTGCGGCAGCGCAGGCCCATGGCTGGGCCACCTGCCCCCTCACCCAGAACGCCGTGCTGCGCATCCTCGGCCAGCCGCGCTACCCCAACAGTCCGGGGCCGCCGGCGGTGGTGGCCCCTTTGATGGCGGAACTGATCCGCCACCCGCAGCATCAGTTCTGGCCGGATTCGCTCAGCCTGCTGGGCCACAGCGGTGTGGATGCATCGCACCTGCTGGAGGCAAGCCAGCTCACCGACACCTATCTTCTGGCGCTGGCGGTGCACCGCGGTGGCTGGCTGGTGAGCTTCGATCGCCGCCTCAGCTGCGAGGCGGTGGCTGGCGGCCGCGAGGCCCTGTGGTTGATCGATGCCTGAGACCGCCAGACGCGGCTCAGGACGAACAGCTGTAGTGGGACACGCCTCCGGCGTTGAAGAATTCCCTGGGCTTCAGGCGGTCATAGGTCGCCTGAAGCTCCGGGGATAGCTCGTCATAGGGATGGCTGAACACCTCCTGCAGCTCCCTGACCAGCCTGAACTCCCCTTGCGCCGCCTGTTCATAGGCCGGGGCGATCAGCCATTCGCGCCAAGTGATGGCCGGATTCACGCGTTTCATCGCTGCGGATGTCTCACGGGGGTCGCCGCTGCTGGTGACCTGATCCCTCCACCGCTGCAGCCAGTGCGTCCATTGCCCATCGAGCTGCTCTGAGCTGGGCACATAGAAGCTCTCTTTCAGGCTTGAAAGCTGCTCGGGGATATCCGACAACCTGCGGAAGAAGATCGTGTAGTCCACCTTCGAGAGCACCATCAGCTCAAGCAGCTCGTTCACCAGCGCGGCGTCGTAGCGGATCAGGCCGAGCTTGCTGGCCCACATCGCCTCGATCTCCTGCTGCATCGCGCCGGCGAAGCCATCACGGATCTGATCCAGCCTTGCCAGCTCATCCGTGTCTCCCCGGAGCAGCGGCCGGATCGCGGCCCAGAACATCTGGTAGTTGGCTTCAGCCGCTGCCGGTTGGTTGAAGAAGCAGAAATGCTCGCCGCCGCCGGTCCAGGGTTGAAACCGGGGATCGAACAGTTCGCAGAAGCCGAAGGGGCCGTAGTCGAGGGTGTAGCCCCCTGCCGCGCAGTTGTCGCTGTTGAAATTGCCCTGGCAGTAGCCCACGCGCATCCAGTTGGCGACCAGTGAGGTGAGCCGCGTGCGAAACAATCCCGCCAGCTCCACCACCTGCTCGCTGAACTCCAGGTTCGGATCAATCTCAGGCCGGTAGTTGCGCGCGATCAGGTGCGCCACGATCATCCGCAGCTCGTTGAGCGCCTGTGGATGGGCCTCGCTGCGGGCGCGGCGGGCAAACAGCTCCAGCTGGCCCACCCGCAGAAAGGAGGGTGCCACGCGGGTGGTGATCGCCGCCGGATTGTCCACCAGGATGTCGGGATCGAACGAGCGGGAGTTCGGGGAGTACCAGGGCCGGCGTACGGTTTCAGATCCAGACACCACCAGCATCAGGGAGCGTGAAGTGGGAACCCCCAGGGCGTGCATGAACTCCTGGGCCAGAAACTCCCGCACGCTGGAACGCAGCACGGCGCGTCCATCGGCCCCGCGGCAGTAGGGGGTCGGGCCACCGCCTTTCAGTTGCATCTCCCAACGACTGCCGTTGAAGACACCTTCAAACACGGAAATGGCCCGGCCATCGCCGTAGCCGTTGCCGGTTCCAAACGGGCACTGCTGGATGTACTCCGTGCCGTAGATCGAGAGGGCATACCCGGTGGCCCAGCCAAACGGTCGCATCGGCTCCCGCGCCACCGTGATGTCGCCGGAAAACAGACGGCGGAACTGGTCGTCGTGTGCCAGCGCATCGCTCAGGCCCAGCTCGCCAAAGAGGGTTCTGCTGTGCGCCACCACCTCCGGCGATGGAATCGGGGTTGGTGTCACCGGCACGTAATGACCGGAGAACACCTGGCGGGGCCGGTGATCGTGGCCATCGCCGGTGGCCTGGGGATCCGCCTGCAGGGAATCCAGCAGCGAATAGTCGGCCCGTTGGGCAAACTCCGCGAACGTGGCTGTCGGCGCGGCTGTCGTCACTGGTGTCGGCACTGTGGTCGTCACGGGTCTCTCGGGTTTTGAGCGGCCCGGGCAGGGCCCTGACGCTGGAGTCATCATCCTGGCGAACCTGTCGCCATCGGTGGGATGCCGATGCCATTGCCGTCGCGCGTGCTTCGTGCTCACCCAAGGCATTCGCAAGGTCGTCGGGCTTCAGCCCCCAGGATCCCCCTCAATCCGTGGGCGCAGATAGGCCACCGCCAGTTGCACCGTCTCCTTGACCAACCGCGCCCGCATGGGCGGCGGCTGGCTCAGGGAAAGCCACAGCAGGTTGCCGATCGTCTTCACCAGCACGTAGGCCATCAGGCCGGCCTCCTCGGGGCTGAGGCCTGCTCCCGCGGTAGCGGCCCGGGCCCCGAGGGCCACCGACCAATCGGCCACCAGTCGGGCATCGGTCTCCTCCTCGATCGCCACCAGGTCGGGGGTGCTGCTCTGCAGGTCGATGAAGATGGCCTGATAGCCGGGATGCTCGGCGAAGAAGCGATCCGTGCGAGCCACCACCGCTTCGATGTAGGCGTCGAGGTCCAGGGTTGCGCCCTCCTCCTGCTCCAAGGCGGCCAGCTCCCCATGGAGCTGCTCCCCATAGCGCCGGGCGAGGCTGCGCAGGATCGCCCCCTTGTCGGGGAAGAACTGGTAGAGGGAGCCGATCGGCACCCCGGCCCGCGCCGCGATGGCGTTGGTGGTGGTGGTCCCCACCCCATCGGACACGAACAACGCCTCGGCGGCCTCCAGGATCCGCCTCACCCGCTCCTGGCTGCGGGCCTGGCGGGGCTGGCGTCTCAGGCCGGAGGGCTCGGCAGACCCAGGGGGGGATCCGGGGTGGTCGGTCATGGCGGCAGGCCGAATCGCCGCGGCAGCGGCCAACTCCAGGAAAACACGAGCGATCCTCGCATCCTCCTTGACAAAGCTGAGGGGCGCTCATATTTTCTTGATATGAGCTTTGCTCATGTTCTCTCGGCCCTCCCGAGCACCCCTTCCTTCCCCTCTCCTGCCATGACCACCACCCCATTCCGAGTGCTCGGCACCTTCCTCGCCATGACCGGAGGCGACGACGACCTCGAGCTGGTGGGGGCCCTCACCGACGCCCTGCTCGCCACCCCCTCCTACGGACTGGCGGCCGAGCACCTGCGCCGTGATCCCGCCTGCGCCGCCCTGATCGAGGAGCGCTACATCCCCGGGCCCCAGAACCTGGAGGCCCTGGCCGCCCTGCCGAGCGGCTCCCTCGGCCACACCTACGCCATGAGGCTGGCCCGCCTCGGCTACGACCCCAACCTCCATGCCGGCATGGTGCCGAGCACCGATGGGATCTATGTGGAACTACGGCTCAGCCAGACCCATGACCTCTGGCACCTGCTCACCGGCTTCGATACCTCGGTGCACGGGGAGATCGCCCTGCAGGCCTTCCACCTCAGCCAGTTCCCCTACCCCCTCGCCAGCCTGCTCACGGCCCAGGCCCTGCTCTCCACCACCCTCTTCGAACCCGAGCAACTGCCCCTGCTGGTGGAGGCAATCCTCACCGGACTGCAGATGGGCCAGCAGGCGCAGCCCCTGTTCGCCCAGCGCTGGGAAGAAGGCTGGAACAAGCCCCTCAGCCAGTGGCGCGCCGAACTCAACCTGCCGCCTGGGCCACCCCAGGCACCCGGGCAGGAACAGGGCGCTGGGCTGGTTGGCGGCGGGGTCGCCCTCGGATGAGCCCACGGCGACAGTTTCAGCGTCCGGCAGCACGTGCCCCTGGCCGAGGCCCTCGTCCAGCTCTGGGCTGCCGCCCACTGCTACGCAGATGCCTTCGGCCATGGCCAAATCAACGAGGCCAGGCCCTTCCCCGGCCGCGTAGCCGAAGGCTTCTGCGCAGCAGTTGGAGTCCTCCACTGCCTCGCAGAAGCCGTCGGCTTCGATAAGGCGACCCAGTGCGATGTCATTTTAATCACCCTCAAGAAGTCCGAGCGCCTGTTCTCCCCCACCACCCGCACCAACGACGGCGCGATCTCCCAGTGGGATTTCCACTGGGAGAGCCAGAGCCTCACCCGCGAAGCCTCCGTTACCGGCCAGCGCTACATCCGCCACGCCGAGCGCAGCAGCCGCGTGATGCTGTTTGTGCGGGTAGCCGCAGGCTTCTGCGCAGCAGTTGAGAACAAGCTTGGCGGGGTGACGCTGCCGATTCGTTGGCGGTGTGAGGGGGAGATTCAGGCGGCCCAGTCCACCAGCTGCAGCCTATCGACGCGGCTGAACTCGCTGACGTTGTGGCTCACCACGGTGGCGCCGATCGCCAGGGCGTGACAGGCGATCCAGAGGTCGTTGGCGCCGATCGGTGTGGCACGGCGCTTCAAGGCGGTGGCCTGAACGGCGTAGTGCTCGCAGATTCCCGGTCCCTGGGGATAGAGCACCGGCACCAATCGCGTCAGGGCCTCCAGCTGCTGCAGGGTGGCCTCCCGCCGCCGACTGCCCGCTTCCCCACGTAGCAACTCGGCCCAGGTGATGAACGACATGGCGATGGTGTCGTCATCGCTGAGGGCATCGATGCGCTCGGCCACCTGGGGCGGACGGTTCTTGCTCAGATAGAAGAGGAGTTCGTATCGAGCAGGTAGATCACAGGGCTTCCCGTTCCTGCACCGGCAGCTTGTCGGCCTGCTGTTGCTCCAGCGCCTCCAGGAAGTCGGCATCCAACCCACTGAGCGCCTGCAGCAGGGCTTGCCCCCGCTGGCTGGGACAGGGGTGAATGAGCAGATCACCCTCCGGAGTGCGGCTGATCTGCACGCGATCGGTGCCGAGGCGAAACTCCGCGGGAATGCGCACGGCCTGGCTGTTGCCGTTCATCAACACGCGGCTGGGCAGGACCTCCACAGGACAACTCCTCGCGTGGGTACAGCCAAGTGTAGATGTGGTCGGTTCACGACGAACAGCTGTAGTGCGACACGCCACCGGCGTTGAAGAACTCTCGGGGCTTCAGGCGGTCGTACCTCGCCGCAAACTCCGCGGATGGTTCGTCATAGGGATGGCTGAACACTTCCTGCAGCTCCTGGACCAGGCTGAAATCCCCCTGGGCCGCCTGTTCATAGGCCGGGGCAATCAGCCATTCGCGCCAGGTGATCGCGGGGTTCACGCGTTGCATCGCTGCGGATGTCACCTTGGTGTCGCCGCCTGCCGTGATGCGATCCCGCCAGCGTTGCAGCCACTGCGTCCATCGCGCCTCAAGCTCTTCCGAACACGGCAGGTAGAAGCTCTCTTTCAAGGCGGAGAGTTGCTCGGGGATCTCAGAGAGCCGGCGGAAAAAGATCGAGTAATCCACCTTGGAGCGCACCATCAGCTCCAGCAGCTCGTTCACCAGTTCAACGTCATAGGTAGAGAGGCCGAGCTTGCTGGCCCACATCGCCTCGATCTCTTGGCGCATCGCTTCGGCGAAGCCGCCCTGGATCTGATCCAGCCGCGCCAGGGCCTGCGAGTGGCCCTCGAGCAGCGGCCGGAGGGCGGCCCAGAACATCTGGTAGTTGGCTTCAGCCGCCGCCGGTTGGTTGAAGAAGCAGAAATGCTCGCCGCCGCCGGTCCAGGGCTGAAACCGGGGATCGAACAGTTCGCAGAATCCGAAGGGGCCGTAGTCGAGGGTGTAGCCCCCTGCCGCGCAGTTGTCGCTGTTGAAATTGCCCTGGCAGTAGCCCACGCGCATCCAGTTCGCCACCAGAGACGTGAGCCGTCCGCGGAACAACCCCGCCAGCGCCACCACCTGGTCGCTGAACGCCAGGCCCGGATCGATCTCCTGCCGGTAGTTGCGCTCGATCAGGTGAGCCACGATCATCCGCAGCTCATGCAGCGCCTGCGGATGGGCACCGCGGCGGACGCGCCGGGCGAACAGCTCCAGCTGGCCCACCCGCAGAAACGACGGCGCCACCCGGGTGGTGATCGCCGCCGGGTTGTCCACCAGGATGTCGGGATCAAACGAGCGGGAGTTCGGCGCATACCAGGGCCGCCGCACGGTTTCCGAGCCGGACGCATACAGCGTCAGCGAGCGGGAGGTGGGCACCCCCAGGGCGTGCATGAACTCCTGCGCCAGGAACTCGCGCACGCTGGAGCGCAGCACGGCGCGGCCATCGGCGCCGCGGCCGTAGGGCGTCGGGCCACCGCCCTTGAGCTGCAGTTCCCAGCGCCGGCCGTTGAACACGCCTTCGAACACGGAAATGGCCCGGCCATCGCCGTAGCCGTTGCCGGTGCCGAACGGGCACTGCTGGATGTATTCGCTGCCGTAGATCGAGAGGGCATAGCCGGTGGCCCAGCCATAGGGCCGCATCGGCTCCTGCGCCGCCGTGATGTCGCCGGAAAACAGACGGCGGAACTGGTCGTCGTGTGCCAGCGCATCGCTCAGGCCCAGCTCGCCAAAGAGGGTTCTGCTGTGCGCCACCACCTCCGGTGCCGGAAGCGGGGTTGGTGTCACCGGCACGTAATGACCGGAGAACACCTGGCGGGGCCGGTGATCGTGGCCATCGCCGGTGGCCTGGGGATCCGCCTGCAGGGAATCCAGCAGCGAGTAGTCAGCCCGTTGGGCGAACTCCGCAAAGCTTGTGGTCGTCGCTGTCGGCGTGGCAGTCGGCACGGGTCTCTCGGGTGTTGGGCGGCCTGGGGCGGGCCCTGGCCTTGAGCTCATCATCCTGGCGAACCTGTCGCCATCGCTGGAGTGCCTTTTGCCGGTGCGTTCGAGCTTCAACTTCGCCGGCGCCCGCAGCGCTCCAGTCCCGCTGAGCTGTTGCCGCCGCTTGCGATGGTGAGGGGTGGGGGTGAAGGTTGGGGTGACAGGGGTGGAACTGATGGGTTGAGTTCTCCCCCCGCTGATGCCGCAACGAAACCAGCCCGGACGAGAACCGAGAGCAATGCGCTTTGGCGTACGCCTTCTGCAGGATCTGTGAGCAGTCTTTCCGCCACCGAGGCCCGAAAGCGGCTGGACGCCTTCATCGACGAGGTGGGGCAATCCCATGAGCCGATCCAGATCACCGGCAAGCGTGGCAACGCCATGCTCCAATCGGAAGACGACTGGCGGGCCATCTGGGGAACCCTGCAGATGGTCTCAATTCCTCGAATGGGCGAATCGATCCTGGATGGGAGGGCCACATCCTCAACGGAGCTGAGCAGCCAACCGGGCTGGTGAGCAGACCGGCTCAGCGGCCCAGCACCAGCTCGGCATATCGCCGCACCGCGCCGCTGTGGTCGGTGTCGGCCCGCAGGGCGATGAAACCGTCCGGCCGCACGGCCAGCAGGGTGAGGGGGCCCAGGCCCAGGCTGGGCGCCTCCTCCAGCCGCAGCGACACCACCGCCTCCACCAGCGCCGGCGGAACCATGCCGGTGGCCCGCTCGGCCTCCAGCTCTGCCTGCAGGCTGGCGAGTGCCTCCTGCGGTGACTGCGGACCAGCCAGCAGCAGCAGCGTGTGGCCGCGTCGGTGGGTGAGCTGGTGCAGCAGTGCCGCGCCAGCCCCGGGCGGCAGCGGGATTGTGGTGGGCAACCGTTGACCGGCGGCGAATGGTTGGCCGCCTTGGCCGCCGCTGCCGCCGCTGATCGCCGAGTCGGCGTAGCTCACGTTCAGCTCGGTTTCCGCCACCACCTCCTGCTGGCGGGCCACCGGGTTGGCCAGCATGGCGGCGATGGTCCGGTCGCGTTCGGCGCGCTCAACGGGCTCCTTCAGGCCATGGGCCTGCTCGGTGGCGTCGCCGGAGCGGCAGATCGCCTGCGCCACCGGACGCCGCTCCTGCTCGTAGCTGTCCAGCAGCGCGGGGGCGGCGGCGCCGTGGTGCACCAGCGCCAGCTTCCAGGCCAGGTTGGCGGCATCGTGCAGCCCGCAGTTCATGCCGTGACCCTCGGCGGGGGAGCAGACGTGGGCGGCATCGCCCGCCACGAACACCGGCCCGGCCCGGAAGGCGCTGGCCACCCGGCTGTGGCAGTGGAAGAGATTGGGGTTCTCCACTGCGCTGAAGTGGGCCTCCGGCAGGTAACGCTGCAGCACGGCGGTGGCTTCCGCCACCAGATCGCCCTGCTCATCGGCGGGCCGCAGATACACCCGCCAGCGCTGCTCGGGCAGGGCCGTGAGGATCAGCGGCGACGCGTCGAGATAGGCCGCGTTCAGCTCATGGCTGTCGGCCCAGCCCTCCACGGCCGCATCGAACACGGCCCAGGGGCGGGCGATGGCCTGGCCCTCGAAGTGGAGGCCGCTCAGCTCGCGGGTGGTGCTGCGCAGGCCGTCGCAGCCCACCACCCAGCGGGCCTCCACGGTTTGCTCCCACTCGCCGCAGCTCACCGTGGCGCTCATGCCGTCGCCGCTGGGCTGGAGGCCCACCAGCCGGCAGGCGCGCGTCACCGTGCCCCCCGCGCTCTCGAGATGATCCGTGAGGATCGCTTCGGTCACCTCTTCGGAGAGGCCGAGGTTGAAGCCGTAGCGGCTGCCGCAGCTGGCCAGATCCAGTTCCCCCAGCCTTTGGCCGTCGGCATGGATCAGGATCCGCCGCTGCCGGCAGCCGGCCTCGAGGAAGCGATCCACCAGCCCCAGCGCCTCGAAGATCTCCAGCGAGAGGGGGTGGATCACCGTGGCCCGGTCCCAGTGCAGGGCTTCGGCCCGGGCGTCGATCAGCAGGGTGGGCACGCCGCGGCGCTGCAGCTCCCCCGCCAGCAGCAGGCCCGTGGGGCCCGCCCCCACCACGAGCACGCAGGTCTGGGTGGGCAGGGAGGGAAGCACGGCACGGTGGCGGGCCGTGGATCACAGGGCCCCGAAGTGGCGCAGATTAGGGCCGTCGCCCCTGGTTTGATCGGCGCCCATGGACGAGCCTGTGTCGATGCTCCAGGGGGGCGCTCAGAGGGTTCTGCGCTGCATGGGGGATCTGGCCCTCGACGGTGGCCGGTTCCTGGCAGCCGCCCTGGCCCTCAGCGCGGCAGCGGCGCAGGCGGCCCCGAACGGCACCTGGTTGTCGCAGCCCCAGATCTGGTACTACGCCACCACCCATTCCCTTAACGGGACCATGGCCGAGATCCGTGACAGCGGCTTCAAGGTGGTATTCCTCGATGTCCGCAGGGTGTCGGACCGGATGCAGCGGGAGGCGGCCCAGGCAGCCCGCCGAGAGGGACTGGTGCCCGTGGTGTGGGTGCAGTCCCCCCAGTACCGGGCCTTGCAGATCGCCGATCTGGTGCACGAGGCCCGCCACGGCGACGGGATCCAGGTGGACGATCACTTCTTCGCCAACTACAGCCTTGAGGATTTTTATCTATTGCGTCAGCTTTACCCCAAGCCCATCTTCTGCAGCATCCAGCCGTTCCAGGTCGGCCTGGTCCCCAGGGATGGCTGCAACCAGCTCGATGTGCAGTGCTACAGCGCCCAGCAGTTCCAGGCGTGCCTCAAGCTGGCCGATCGGCTCGGCGCCGTGGTGAGTCTCTCGACCCAGAACACCCTGGGGCAGCAGCAAAAACTGGGCGGGAGACCCTTTAACACTTTCCTCTGGCAGGGCCCCTGACGGGCGGGGATTCCTCCGGAGCCAGCTGCGCGCCGATGGCACGGAAGATGTCATCAGCGGAGTTGCAGTAGGCACCGCTTGAGTCGAAGGCCCCTTCGTCGAAGGTGACCGCCACCGCAATCGCAATCTTCTTCGAGGGCAGGTAGGCCATCACCCCGGCCTGGCCGGAGAACAACGGGTTCTGGAGGAGCCAGGGGCCCGAGAGCACGATCCCGATCCCGTAGGTGTAGAAGTCGCCGAGGGTGGCGCAGGTCGCGCAGCCCTCGATCGGCCTGCCGAAGCCCCGCAGCGTCGGCGCGATCTGCAGCCTGTGGCTCTGCGGCGACAACAGTCGTCCCGTCCCGATCGCCTCGGCGGAGGTCGCCATGTCGTGGATGGTGGTGAACTGCACCGCACCACGGGTGATCGTCCACGAGGGGTTCCAGTAGGTCGACTCCTCGTAGAAGCGCGTCCCCGCTGGGATGCCGAGGGTCTGCCGCCGCTCCGACGAGAAGGCGTGCAGAACCGGCGGCGCGATCGCGGGGGTGCCGCCAGGGTCCCGCGTGTGGCGGAGGTCCAGGGGTGTGAAGATCCGCTCCTGCATCAGCACCGGCATCGTCTGGCCCGTGATTCGCTCCAGCGCCAGACCGAGCAGAACGTAGTTCGTGTGCGCGTAGTTCCAGCTCGTGCCGGGCTCGTACAAGAGCGTCTTCAGGTCCGCGAAGGCGAGCAGCTCCTGCACCGAGAAAGGGCGGAACGGGTTCGCGAGCGACGCCTGGTTGAAGGCGTCATTGCCGATCACGTAGTCGCGGTAGCCGGAGGTCATCCGGGCCAGCTGGCCGAGCGTGACCCGATCCGCGTTCGGGATCTCCGGTAGCCAGCGCGAGAGCTTGTCGTCGAGG
Organism: Cyanobium sp. Morenito 9A2; assembly: GCF_024345575.1. GTDB lineage: Bacteria > Cyanobacteriota > Cyanobacteriia > PCC-6307 > Cyanobiaceae > ATX-6F1. The sequence continues at coordinate 31,733 of NZ_JAGQBJ010000013.1, read as the reverse complement.
CTCACCCTGTTCCCATCGACCAGCTGCAGCAGCAGCGTCGCCACGTAGGAAAGAGCGACAGCCCCGTTGCGGAAATGCATGTCCTTGGTGGCAGGCACGCCCGTCATCGACTCCCCCATGGCCTCGGTGACCACCTCCCTGCCGTCGATCGTGACGCGGACGATCACCGCCCTCAGATGATCAACCGCCATGCGCTGGCGAACGATCCGCAGGATGCCGGCTGCCTGGGGCGACTCCGCCGCCCGCCCCTCGTTGGCGCCCATGGCCATGGCGGGAGCCGCTCCGCCCAGACCACCCACGAGCAGGGCCCCCAGACCACACAACGCCTGCTGGCTGAACCATCGGCGATCCACACCGGCGCGCGCAGATGGCGGCACCGGTGCTCGACCCTGGGGTCCAGCGCCGGGAGGCGCCCCGGGGGACTTCGTAGTCTCGCCGTGATCAGGAAGAACCATGTCCAGCCTCCGTGGCCTGATTCGATCGGCCGCCCTGATGATGATGGCCGGAACGATGGGTGGGGCCATCGCCGTGCCCGCGGCAGGCGGCCCACCGGCTTCGCCCGTGACGCTGACGTTTGCCGGTCAGACCTATCTTCTGCGCTGGTCGTTGAACCACCAGCACGAGTTCACACCCCCGGGCCAGGACGACCTGAGCCGCTGGAGGGACATGGTCACCATCAACACCTATCCCGGCGTGAGCGATGGAGAAGGGCTGGCCCAAGTGGCCAATCGAGTTCTCGACAACTACAGGCGCAATAGGGCGATGGTGCTTCGCACCAGCTCAATTCCTAGAACCGCCCAGCAGCCTGCCGAGCACCTGATCGTTGCCCTCTTCTCCGTTCGCGATTCCAGCGAGGCCGTGTTCGCCCGATGGAGGCTGGCCGATGGCCGCGGCACCGCCGTGGTCTACAGCCACCGCCTCCAAGGGCCCGAGGCGGCAGCGGCCATGGCGGCCTGGCTGAAGACCCAAGGAACCGCCGTGGAGCGTTCCCTGATGTCCCTCCGGGAGGTTCCCTCCCACCGCCTTCTCGAGCCGACGATTCCCTGAGCGGTGGGGAAGCCTGTCGGTAGCCCTGCCAGACCCGCTGTCCCACCATCAACCACCTGGAGGCAGCGATGGATGGCGCCGCGGGATGGTCCTGCACGGGGCGGCTGCGGTTCAGCCACCGGGGGCGGCGATGGACCCCGGTGGCTGCCCTTCGAGGGACACGATCCCCTCATCGCACCAGCGGATCCATTCCTGCTCGAACAGGATGCCGCGGCGCAGGGTGAGATAGCGGTACTGCATGGAGCGGCAGCCCGGCCTGGCTGAGCACCAACGCTTCGTTTTCCTGATAGGAGGCGAGCTGTCTGGCATGCACGGCCCGGTGGCGTTGCACCTCCGCCAGCAGCTGCTCGGACTCGGTGGAGGAGCCGCCGAGCACCTTCACCAGCAGGTCTTCGCGGATCGGGGTGGGCAGGGAGGGCTCGGCAGCCCACTGGCGCAGCTCCTGGCGGCCCGCCTCGGTGATCGCGTACACCTTGCGATCGGGCTTGCCGCGCTGGGGCACCACCTGGCAGCAGGCCCAGCCGTTCTGCTCGATCCGCCCCAGCTCCCGGTAGATCTGCTGCTGGCTGGCCGTCCAGTAGCAGGCCATCGACTCCTCGAACTGCTTGCTGATGTCGTAGCTGCTTCCGTGTCAGCCCCCCCCAGGCGGGCGGGTCGGTGGGCGGCCTCCACCTGTCCCGCCGCCATTCCCTGAGTGCCGGCAAGGAAAAAGTCTGGGCCACCAGGCCCGACATCGGGACCGCTGACACCCAGAGATGGTGAGCGTCGCTCTGTGATCCCGAGCCCTGGTCCGATCCCTGCCACCAGCGGGGAAGCTCGCCCGGGGGAGGTCGGGCCGACCCGTTCAGTTCCGGGGCAGGAGTGCCTCAACGCGCACCACCTTGCCCTCCAGCGTCTGGTCACGGTCGGCGCGGGTGTTGATCGCGATCATGGTGAAGAGGCGGGGGTGGCCCATGGCGGACACCGTCCGGTGGCACGTCTCGATCGCGGCCAACATCGGGGGGCCGCTCACCCTTGATCGCGGTTCCGTCGGCATGCAGCTGGGTCTAGGGGCCTGCGTGCTTCAGCACCCGCTCGCATCCGGCATGGAGGGTGCCAGCGGCTCCTCCACCCCGATGGAGACGACACACCGAGCAACGATCACCGACAGGGCCGGCCCGGGGCACCTTCTGGCGGCCATTCTCTGCTCGAGGACCCCACGGAGAGCGACGGCACGAGCGACCTGTTCACGGATGCTCAGGGGTGGGCGCTGGCGCGGCCCGGGGTCCCCATCTCCACCCCATCCACCAGCGCTTGACGACCGCTCGGCCATGGCTTCCGTCGCACAGGGGGTAGTGGCGGGAGCGGCCGCAGCCGCAGACCTGCACGGTGCCCGGCGCTGCCAGCAGAACCTCCCGGGCCAGCTGGCCGGTACCGAGGTGGGCGCCGTCGCAGAACCAGCCCTGGCGGCTGCGGCCACAGCGGCACAGGAAGGTGAGGCCGGCGGGCAGCTCCAGGGGCTGCGGGCCGCTCGCAGCGTCATCGGGTTCGTTCATCGACCCATCGCCCCCCATCGCTCATCCCTGGGGCCAGTCTTCCAGAACTGGAGATGGTTGACCATGCTGCTGGCTCACCCTCCCGTCTGAGCGGCCCATGCCCGACCAACCGATCGTGATCCTGGGGGGCTTCCTGATCCGTCCGGAGTCCTACGCCCCGATGGTGGCCCGGCTGGGGCAGCTGAGCCACCAACCGGTGCGGCTGGTGGCGGTGGGCAAGCCCGAATGGCTGCTCACCGTGTTTGCCTCGACCTGGGCGCGGATCCTCGACCGGGTGGCGGCGACGGTGGCGAACCTGGCCAGACAGTCACCCACGGGCCGGGTAACGCTGATCGGCCACAGTTCCGGCGGAATCCTGCTGCGGCTGTTTCTCGATGACGCCCCGTTCCAGGGCCGCTGCTACGACGGCAAGTCCCTGGCGGACACGCTGCTGATGCTGGGCAGTCCCCACACCGCCTTGAAGGCCACGGTGCTGCGCGCGATGGTGGAGCGGCGGCTGCCGGGATCGACCTTCGCGGATCGGGTGCGGTACGTCTCGGTCGCCGGAGATCTGGCGCTGCCGGACGCCTCCCCCCTGGCCCGGCGTCTGGCGCCGACGGCCTACCGCAACAGCACGGGGCTGGCCAACGACCGCGGCGATGGACTCGTGCCGGTGACCGCGGCCCTGCTGGCGGGCTCGATGCCGGTGGTGTTGCCGGGGGTCGCCCACAGCGGTGCCTTCGGAGTGCGCTGGTACGGCAGCGCTGCGGTGGTGGAGGCTTGGTGGCGGGCCCAGGAGTGAGCAGAGCCCGGAAGCCCGTCCCTGCCCTTCGCTTCCCCCGCCGGCGCCGAGGCTGAGCCGAGCAGGGGGCCGTGAGCACCCCGGTCGGCGACTGCCGCCCGCCGCTCGCAAAGCGAGGGGCAACTCCACCGCTGCTCCGCTTGGCGATGGCGAGCGAACACGGTCCCCGGGCCCTGGGACCTCTTCCCCTGGGGCCGTTGACCAGCCGCTCCCGCCACCAGGGCCCGCGGGACGTTCGACACCCAAAGTGAGGGGCCAGGGCGATCGGCGCTCTGGGGAGCACCCGGCCGTGGGTTGAGATGGCCTTGTTTCGGGCATTGATGGCGTGGGGGACGGCGCCACCGCCATCCGGCCCGGGCGGAGATCTGCTCCGATGGACAGGCCCCGGGGGCGCACGGGCACCAAGGCTCGTTGCCCAGGGAATCGAGCATGGCCCCCGGTCCGGGGCCAGCCCTGTTGGGTGCCGGGCGAGCAGAGCTCACGAAGCCCTGGCTCAGCATGCGCAACTGCCGCCGTCGGGCAGCGTGATTGTGGCCTGTTTCTTGATGCAATCTGAATCGACGATCGCGCCAGGGGTGTGATCACACTTGTCTCCTTCGCCGGACCCACTCCCATCGAGGCCATTCCCATTGCCCCCCTGCGGCCCCTCAGAGGCTGCGGCTTCGCCGCTTTCGGGGGATCTCTGTTGCCTTCGAGTCGGCTGAAAGGCTGCCCGTGTCCTCCTCCGGCAACGTCGCCTGGATTGGGCCGATCCGGATCGTGCCCACCAACCAGGGGCTGCACGTGCACCTCAATCCAGGGGCGCCACGGTGGCTCAGGGATGCTTCGCATTCCTTTGGCCCACGGGCACCGTGCTGGCGAATCTGTCTGTGCCGCGGCGATGGGTGTGCGCTGGCGCTCCTGCTTTGATCCCCAACCGGCCCGTATGGCGCCCGCGAGGCGGGTCTGGGGGCTGGATCCAGCGGCGCTGTGGGGTTGGGCCTGGTGAGCCTGTCCAGCCCGGCAGGCGGTGGATGCGAGGCCCGAACCGAGAGCTGCGGGGAGGATCTGCTGACTGGTCATCCTCATGGGTTGTGCTTCACGGGGGGAACAGCTCAGGGCTCGGAGGGAATCCGTCTGAGGCTCGTGCCGGCCTCGCCCTGATGCGTGCGTGGACCCACCCACTGGCCCTGCGCCAGCACCCTTGAGCTGAACACGAGGTACGTCCTGTGGGCATCTCTCATTGAATGAACCAAACCCGCTTCCGCTGCTGCTTGAGCCGTTTTGGCTGGGCGGGAACAAGGGATGGACGATCGCTCTACCAGGCCCGCAATCGGTCTGTCGCAATCCAACCAACGAAAGGGGGCTTCCTGGATGAATCGTCAGAGCGGCGTGACGGGACCCCCGTTCGGGCGGCTGGGGGGTGAGAGGGTGCGGAAGCCGTTCCCTCTGTCGTCGCTGCCATGGCCACCTACCTGATCACCGGCGCCAACCGTGGCATCGGCACCGAGTATGGCCGCCAGCTCAAGGACCGGGGCGACACCGTGATCGCCGCCTGCCGCCGCTCCTCGCCCGAGCTGGACGCCCTCGGCGTGCGGATCGAGTCCGGGGTCGACATCACCTCCGCTGCCGCCATCGCCGGCCTTGTGGAACGGCTCGAGGGTCTGCCGATCGACGTGCTGATTCACAACGCCGGCCTTCTGGAGGCCACTTGCCTGGAGACTCTGGATGTCGAGAGCCTGCGGCGCCAGTTCGAGGTGAACGCCATCGGCCCCCTGCTGCTGAGCCGTGCCCTCCTGGGCCAGCTCGCCCCGGGCGCCAAGCTGATCCTGATGACCAGCCGCATGGGCTCGATCGCCGACAACAGCTCCGGTGGCTCCTATGGCTATCGGATGTCGAAGGTGGCGTTGTGCATGGCCGGCAAGTCGTTGGCGATCGACCTCCAGCCACGCGGCATCTCCGTGGCCCTGCTGCACCCCGGGCTGGTGCGCACGCGCATGACCGGTTTCGCCGCCCAGGCCGTTGCTCCCGAGCAGGCGGTGCGGGGCCTGCTGGACCGCATCGATGCGCTCAGCCTGGAGACCTCCGGCCGCTTCTGGCATGCCAACGGCCAGGAGCTGCCCTGGTAAGGCCGCGGCTGGATCTGACCTTACTTAAATGATGCCGCTGGGATCGGGGGCCGATCCAGGCCACCTTCGCGATCTAAAGCCCACCCCTGCCGAGCTGCCGCTGCACCTGATCGCTGGCGGCCAGCCCTGCTTCGATCGCCCCCTCGAAGTAGCCCGGCCAGCGGCAGGCGGCCTCGGTGCCCGCCCACACCACCCGGCCATGGGGTTGCTGCCACACCGGGCCATGGCGGGTCCAGGCCCCCGGGCTGAGGAAGCTGGTGAAGGCGCCGCCGGTCCAGCTCTCTTCGTTCCAGTTGTGGATCACCAGTTCGCTGGGGTCGGCCGCCGCCGGCCCCCACCAGGCGGCCAGATCCGCCAGCACGGCCCGCCGCCGCTGCGCCTCGGGCAAGCGCTGCCAGCGCGCGGCCCGATCCCCGGAGATGAAACTGGCCAGCAGGCCTGGGCCCTCAGGGGGTGAGCTGTCGACGGTGAGCTCCAAAGTGGGCAGATTGCCGATGCCCAGGCCGTTGAGGCCCCGCTCCCGCCAGAACGGCTTCGGGTAGAGCGCCAGCACCTTCACCATCGAGCCCATCGGCGAGCGCTGCAGCAGGCCCCGCCCATCGGGCGGCAGGTCGGGGCTGAAGCGGAGGCCCAGACGCAGCGGCGGCGGGATGGCGACCACCACGGCCGCGGCCCCGAGCGCGTCCCCCTCGCCGAAGGACACCCGCACCCCACCGGCGTTCTGCTCGATCGCCCCCACCGGCGCCCGCAGCCGGATCACGTCGGCCAGCTCGGCCGCCAGCCGCTCGGCCACCTGGGCCGCTCCCCCGTGCACGAGAGAGGCCTCCGGCGTCTCGTGCTGGGGGGCGACGGCCTGGGTCCAGGCCAGGTGCAGGATCGAGCTTTCGTGGGGTTCGAAACCACCGGAGCCCCCCACCCGCGCCAGCCAGTGCAGGGGATAGCGGGCCAACGGGCCGGCCCCCTGCCCCTCCAGCCAGCCCTGGAGGCTGATCCGATCGAGCGCTTCAGCGTTGGGGGCGGTCCAGGGAGCCGCCGGCGGCACCTGCGCCACCAGGCACTGAAACCGCTGCTGCAGGGCCAGGGCTTCCTCCAGCTCCGCCTGGGGCAGGCCGAGCTGCTGGGGTTGGAAGAACAAAAAGCTGGAGCCAAAGTCAGGCTCGACGCCGGCCCGATGGGGCGTCCCGTTCCAGTGGAACACTCCGTCTCCGTTGTAGGAGGTGGGGAAGCGCTGCAGGCCAAATTCCTCCAGCAGGTCGATCAGGCGCCGGTGCGTGGCCCCCACCCACTGGCCGCCCAGATCCAGCGGCAGGCCGGTGGCGCTGCGCCGGCCCACCATCCTTCCGCCGCAGCGGTCCCGCGCCTCCAGCACGCGCACCACCAGGCCCTGGCGTCGCAGGTCGCGGGCGCAGATCAGGCCGGAGAGACCGGCGCCCACCACCACCACATCCACCACCGCGGCTGCAGCTGCCTCAAGCGTGGCCGTCGTCATCGGATCACCATCGGGGCTGGGGTGAGAAGTGCTCAAGGGGGGTCGCGATCACGGGCCGGCCAGGCTCTCGCAACAGGGCATGGCCCCATCTTCCCCGAGCCAACCCATTTGTGGGCAACGACCGCCGAGCCGCGTCGCCCCACCGCCAGCCGGTGAATCCGGTGTTCCAGATCGACGCCCCTGTCACCCGCTCCATGGCCGGAACAACGCCGCCTTCGGAGTACGTGCGGCGGGAAGGCGATGCCGTCGCCACCAGGAGCCACAGCCCCTCAGCGATGTCTGTTCGGTGCGCTGCCATCCCGGGCCTCCTGGTCAGCCAAGCAGCCGGCTGTCGAACCCCCGGGTGACCAGCCGCCCACGCAGCGATGGCCCCCCTGCACCGGCGGCTCCCTCAGCGTGCCCTCCTGGCTGTGGAGCCCCCTCAGGTTGCTCAGCCGACAGGCGGGTACGAGGTTGCCAGGGATCGGAGTGTCACCCCCGCTTTCCCCGGATCATCAGCGCCGCCGGGCGGGTCGGAAGACGATCGGAGCTCGCGCCGATCACCGGATCACCGCTCCTGGGGGCCACCGAGGCGTTGGCGCTGGAACACACCCTGGCCTTCGAGGTTCAGGTTGTCGATCTGAACCTCGTAGGCCTCCCCATCGCCGCCCACTCTGAAGCCCACCGCACTCGGCCCGGAGGCATTCTCGCCGCTGGGCTGGTAGCTGTAGGTGTCACCACTGACATGGGTGAGCGGGTAGACCCTGCGCTGGGGCCCCAGCTCCAGCGCCAGGCCACCCCCCTGGGGCTTCACGGCGAGGGCTCCCACGTAGGCGTTGCCGTAACGGCCGCTGTAGGCCGTCCATGGCCGCGACGGAGCGGGATGCGCCGGCGGGAGCACCTGTGGATAGGCCTGACGGGCCATCTGGGCGAACGTTTCTCCCAGGGGCTTGAGGTAGTCGTCCTTGACCCTGCCGAAACGGGCAAGGTCGAGGAAGCTCAGCGCCACGGTTTCTGGCACCCCGATCGGCTGGCCGTTGGTCAGCACCACGATGCCCAGTGATTCCCCTGGAAGCAGATACACCGCTGTGGCGGCACCGAGGTCGAAGCCGCCGGAATGGCTGAGCTGCACAGCGCCCTGGTCGGTGCTGTTCACGTTCCAGCCCAACCCGTAGAAACCGCTGCGGTACACGGCTGGATCCCGCGAAGGCGCGCTGACGATCAGCGGGCGGTGGGTCTCGGCCAGGGCGGCGGGGGCCACGATCTGGCGGCCGCCGGCCCCGGTTCCCAGGCGCCCCCCCGCCAGCTGCAGCCGCAACCATTGGGAGAGGTCGCGCGCCGTGGAGCTCACGCCACCGGCGGGCGACTGGGCCCCTGGGTCCCGCTGGTAACGGGCCACCCAGCGGGGGCTGGCCGCCCCCTTGGCGCTCTCGCGCACATGCAGGACGGCGCGGTTGGGGGCCGCCAGCAGATCGGCATGGCTGGAGCTGGTGCGGCCCATGCCCAGCGGGTGATAGAGCCGTTCCCTGGAGAGCACTTCCCAGCCCTGGCCCGTGGCGTTCGCCGCTGCGATGGCGCCGGCCGTGAACCCGAAGTTGGTGTAGTTGAAGACGGACCGGAAGCGGTTCTCCAGGGGCAGCAGCCCCAGGCGCTGGAAGATGGTGCTGCGATCGAAGCCGATGTCCTCCAGCCAATCGCCGGCGTGGTCGGGCAGGCCGCTGCGGTGCGAGAGCAGATCCCGCAGGGTCACCCTTTCGGCGATGGCGGCCGGGCCGAGGCGAAAGCCGGGAAGAGCACCGATCACCGGATCGTCCCAGCGCACCCTGCCATCCCCCACCAGGCCCGCCACCACCGTGCTGGCGATCGGTTTCGAGAGCGAGGCCAGCTGAAAGACGGTGTCGGGATCCACGGTCTCGGCCTTGCCCACCTCCCTCAGCCCGTAGCCCTTGAGGAACACCACCCGGTCGTCGTGGACCACGGCGATCGCCAGGCCCGGCACCCCTGTCTGGCGCAGGATCTGCGTGGCGAAGGCCTCCAGCTTCGGTAGCGCCGCCGTCACTTTGGCCCCGGTCACCAGCCTCGGCGGTGGCGGTGGACCGGCGGCGGCTTCGGCGGCGAACACCGATGGCGCCGGGCTGAACATCCCAACGCCAAACACCAAACCCACCAACGTGAACACCTGCCGTGGGCGGCAGGAGAGTGGTTGGGGCTGCATCACCGAGATCACCGCAAGGAGCTGGGGGGTTCCCCTGATTGGGTGGACATCGATCTGGACTCCACCCAGGAGGTTGGAGAGGAAGCTCTCCTCAACGATCACGGTCTAACCCAGGCTTACCGCTGTCCACCTGGCGGCGGAGCAGGTCAATCCGGCCTCGCCGGTTGGCCTGGCGATGGTTCACATCGCAGGCCCATTCCCCATAATCCATCACAGAGGCTGGGCAACCACCCCCCGGAGGCTCCAACCTGAACAAACTGGTGGACCGGGAGAGCGGCTGAGAATTGGCTTCGCCATCAAGCCCATGGGCGCGATGGCGTCTGGAGTTGACAACGGGCGCGGCTGAATCAGGAACGGCTGCGCCCCGCTCGGCCGGAGCCTGCGCACATCGGCGCCCTCATCTCCAGGACGGCTCATAGATCCGCAGAGAAGCCATGCCTACAGGATTGGAGACAGGATTGGGGCCGAAAGGGAATGCCGTCACGGCGAACATGTAGGTGTCCGCCTGGGACGGATTGCGGTAGGGCATCAGCACAACGGTGACCGTCGCACCGGGTTGAACCGGTTCGGGGAAAACGATTCGTACCACCTGGGTGGCCTCATGGATCGTCACCTCCACGGGCACCCTTGAGCCCCCATGGCGGGGTACGCCAAGGAAGGCATGGGTGCGAGCTGAATCGTAGAACAGGTTCCTGTCGAATCCGCCCGTCTGCATAATTTCCAGGGCAGCGAGCGGGACTTCAGCCGTCTGGGGAACGTCGATCGAAAAGAAATACTCAGGACCCACATCGTCCTTGTAAGGCGAGTAGGTGATCAACCTGAGTTTCCAGGGCGGCGTTGCGAAAAAGGTCTGCCCCCTCAGCTCGATGGCAGGCGCTGGGGCCGTGAACGCCAGGGGTGAGCAGCACAGACCCAGCAGCGAAGCACCGATCAGACCATGGAAACGCAGCATCTGGCTCCTCGTTATGGTTCCCCACCAGGTTGTTGATGCCAGCAGCTGAGCGAACCGCCGCTGGGGGCTGAGGACTCCCGGGCCATGGAATGCATGAATCCTATTGAGATCGGCAGGTGGACCGGCAGCAGCCCATGGCCAGTCGCTGAGGTGCTGCGGGGCTGCCTGTCGGCCCCTTTCATCGGGATGGTTTTGCTGGGGACGACGTCGACCGGAGGTCCTGACGCTCTGCCATGCCGTGGCTCCTGGGGGCGTTAGGCCAGCGCTTCATGGCCTTCAACCCCCATGGCCTGCCCGCGGGCCTTCGCGCACCGCTTCCACGGCGGCCGCTGGCAACCACTGTTGAACGCTCCGGTGGTGCGGCCCCCCTCTGCTTCTGCCAGTGCGGGCGGTGACCTGGACCAGCCTGCTGGGCAACAACGGCCCGGTGCTGACCTGGTGCAGCACCTCGGGCTCACGGCCTGCTCGATGGGCTGGGGCTGCTGCGCGAGCTCCGGCTGCTGAACGCCCCTAGCGCCGTGTTCCTCGGGCGGCCCACCAACCTGTGGCCGATTGCGGTGCTGCCGTCGGTGGGGGCGATGGAGCGGATCGATCCGCGCCTGCTGGAGGCCGCCGCTGATCCGCACCCCAGCCCCTGTCGCCGCTTCACCCGGATGCTGATGGCCCTGATCACCCCGACGATGCCGCGGCCATGAACCGGATTGGACGCCTGCTGCTGGCACTCCCGGGTGCCCCGGCCTGAGTCCTGTCTGATGTGCTGGTGGCCGTCACGGCGCTGTTCAGCTTCCACGTCCCCCGCGGCCGCATCACCCTCCTCTGGCCGGGCTTCATCCTCGAGAAGCGGCGCCATCCCCTGCCCGTTGGCGGCGCTGCTGCTGGGTCGGTCGCCCACCAACCCGGAGCTCGTGCTGGCCACCGCTACCCCTGAGTGGTAGGAAAGGGTTCTAGGTCGTAAGCAGGAAATCGGTGCTGGCCTGTCCCCTTGAGAGGCTTGTTCTCCGTTCCTCCATGCCGTGACAGTTCTCTGGTGTGCCTTCTGAGCAAGCGTGTTGGAACGCTTTCCCTGCGCTTCCGCAGTCATCGCCAACGTCCCGAGCGGTTCAGGCGGAGTCCGAAGATTGAATTCGCCTGAAACGTGTCTGCGGGGGCTCACCTTGTTACATGCAGATCTGTAGAAAGACGTCCAGTGATTGTTTAAATCCTCGGCGGATCTCAGCCAGGCAGGGTCCAAGGCCATCCGCTCCTCCAGAAAACCCAAGGATTGTCCCGGCGAAACTGATCCGTTTCTTCAGGCCATTTGCGGATTGAAGCGACAGCGCCCTTGTTCGCATCGGCCGATGGGTGGTCTCTGTGCACGACCTTCACATCGCCAAATGGAACGACCGTGACTCGGCCGCCCGCCCTCTCACCAAGTTCCCTGTCGAGCACCTGAAACAGGGCTTCACTGTCCGTCCATGGCAAGCTGCCGTTTACGGGACGGGAGAAGATCAGCTCAGGGTGCGTTTGTGCTTCAGCTCCACAGCATGCAGAAGAGGGATAACGCTGTTTTCTATCCCGTCGTGGGCGCCGAAGTGCCGACGGACCACTCACCCTGCTGCTCTCCCGCAGCCTCTTCTGCTGCAGCTGCGTCGCCTTCCCCCCCCAAGGCCCGGCTGGCGGGCTTCGATGCATCCCTGGAGCTGGCGGCCCAGGATCAGGCGCCGCCGCCGCTGGCGGCCATCCTGCTCTCCCTTTCCCCTTGCTGCGACGACGGCGTGATCAGCCGCTTCACGGTTGCGGAGACGGTGTCGTTGCCCCTGTCCATCGAACTGGCCGGTGCCTTCCAGTGGGAGATCTCCCCGCAGATCCAGCTGCTCTCCAGCCTGGTGCTGTCCGTGGGCGCGGTGGCGCGGCTGCTGGCCTCGTCGCCCCGGTTCAACACGCCAACCGAAAGCATCCGCCTGGGATGGTGCGTCCTGCGGTGACTGAAACAGACTGTCGCTGCCCCTGCGGTTCAAGAACCCGGTGATGTCCCTCCCCATCCGCTCCGCTCTCCGGTCAGCGTGCCTGCCCCTGGTGGCCCTGCTGAGCATGGGTCTGGTCCTGGTTGCACCCCAGCCCCGTGCCCTCGGCGCTGAGGGACCGGGGCTGCCGGGCTACGCCCCCGGCAGCGGGCTGGAGGCCGACGCGGCCCGTCGCATCAGCCGCTGGGCCCTGGCCGACTACGCCGTCCCGGGCGCGGCCATCGCCCTGGTCCAGGACGGCCGGCTGACACTGGTGGAGGGTTTCGGGGTGCGCGACCTGGGTACCGGAGCCCCCACCACCGCCGACACGGTGTTCCAGCTGGCCAGCGTCTCGAAGACCTTCACGGCCGCCACGGTGGCCGCCCTGGTGGATCGCAAGCGGCTCACCTGGGAGCAGCCGATGGTGTCGCTGCTGCCGGACTTCCGCCTCCATGACGCCTATGCGGGCCGCTGGGTGAACGCCAGGGATCTGCTCAGCCACCGCGCCGGCTTCCCCGCCTTCTTCGGCGACCTCTTTGATCACCTCGGCTACGGCAGCGCCGACGTGCTGCATCGGATCCGCTACGTGAAGCCGGCCACCTCCTTCCGTGACCGCCCCGCCTACTCCAACATCGGCTTCTTCCTTGCCGGTGAACTGGCGGCGAAGGCCGGCGGCCAGCCCTTCCCCGCGCTCACCCGCTCCCTGCTCTTCAAGCCCCTGGCCATGACCCGCACGGGCGTGGCCACCAGCCTCATCGGCACGGCCGCCGCCCCCGGCAGCCTCACAAATGTCAGCCGCTCCCATGCCCTTGTCGGGGACCGCCTGCAGGTGGTGCCCCCCAACCTCAGCGCCCTGTTCATCGCCGCCGGCGGCTTTGCCAGCAGCGCCAACGACCTCGGCCGCTTTCTCACCCTGCTGGTCAGCGGCGGCGAGATCGACGGCAGGCGGGTGCTCTCGGAGGCGGCGGTGAAGGCCCTGTTCGAGCCGGTGATTGCCGAGGAGCCAGGCTTCGCCGAGTTCCCCCCGATCGATGAGCACTCCGGCTTCGACTATTCCCCCGGCTGGGGGGTGTACCACTACAACGGTCTGAAGGTGCTGGAGAAGGGCGGCGCTCTCGATGGTGTGCGGACCCTCCTGGTGGTCGTGCCCCAGAAGCGCTTTGCCGTGGCGATCCTTGCCAACCGTAACCTCACGGCCCTGCCGGAGGCGGTGCGAGCTGCCCTGCTGCAGCAGGCCTTCGGGCGGCCCGGCGAGCCCGATCTGCAGCCGGCGATCAGGGCCAAGGCCCGTCAGCTCGAAAGCCTGGTGTTGGCGGTGGAGCCGAAGCCCGCCAACCCGAAGCCCGCCTCCCTGCCCCTGTCGGCCTACACGGGTACATACGTCAACGACCTGTTCGGCTCCTGGAGCGTGGCCCAGCGGAATGGGGCCCTGGAGGTACTGGCGGGTCCGGCCCGTTACCGCGCGACGGTGAGCCCCTGGAACGGCGACACCTTCCACATGCTCTGGCCCGGCGTGATCTCCTCTCCGGTGGAGGTGCCCTTCCAGACGGACCCCTCGGGCCGGATCAGTGGCTTCGACTACCTGGGCTATGCGTTCCGGCGCATGGGCTCCTGAGATGTCCAGGATGGATGCGACGCCAACCTGAGCCGTTGCAACCCTTCTTTACGGCGGGCGAGCTCGGATGAAATGGGGGCTCCATGCGTTGGTGGGCGAAGCCTTTGAGCTGCAGATCCTGCGCCGCGACGGCAGCGCTCAGCCTTCGGCGTAGAGCGTGCCGCTGGAGCGGGCCCGCTCCAGCCCCACGTCCACTCCCAGATGCTGGTCGGGCCGGCCGGTGATCAGCAGGGCCCGGCGCTGGCGGGTGGCGATCTGCCAGAGCCAGCGGCTGAGCAGGGTGATCCGGTTTTCGGTATCGGGGATGAAGGCCAGGTGGGCGAGGCCCCAGAGCAGCCAACCGGCCAGGCCGGTAAGCCGCAGGCCGCGCAGGTCGGCGACGGCATAGAGCGGCCCGATCACCGCCATCGTGCCCAGGTCGTTCCAGCGGAACGGCGCCGTGGGGCGTCCGGCGAGGTCGTTGAGCAGATCCCGGGCCACCCAGGCGCCCATCTGCACCGCCGGACCGGCCATCCCCGGCAGGGGCGCCCCATCAGCGGTGTGGCGGTAGCAGCAGAGATCCCCCAGCACGCGCACCTCCGGGTGGCCGGGAATCGAGAAGTCGGGTTCCACTAGTACCCGGCCGCCCCGGTCTGTGGCGCAGCCGCTGCGCTCCGCCAGCAGCTTCCCCAGCCGCGAGGCACGCACCCCTGCGGTCCAGCAAATGGTGGCCGCCCGGAGCTGTTCGGCGGGATCCACTCCCTCCTCCTGCGGGGCCGCCCCAGCGGCTGCAGTGCTGGGCTTCAGGCGCACGGTGCCTGGTTCGATCGCCTCCACCAGCGTGTTCAACCGCACCTCGACGCCATTGGCGCGCAGGTAACCGGCCGCCGCGGCCGAAAGGCTGGGGTGCATCGCCGGCAGCACCCGCTCGACCGCATCCACCAGCACCACGCGGCAGTCCTGCTCCTTGAGCTGCTTGAAATCGCGTTGAATCGCCGAGCGCATCAGCTCCACCAGCGAGCCCGCCAGCTCGCAGCCCGCCGGGCCTCCCCCCACCACCACCACCGACTGCAGAAAACGGCGCCGCACCAGGTCGGTGGTCTGCTCAGCCTCCTCCAGGGCCATCAGCAGGCGCCGGCGGATCTCCTGGGCGTGCTCGAGAATCTTCATCGGCGGTGCCAGGGGGCGCCACTCCTCGTGGCCGAAGTAGGCGGTGCCCGAGCCACTGGCCAGCACCAGCCGGTCGTAGCCGTAGTGCTGGCCGTTGAACACCACCTCGCGGCGTTCCAGATCCAGGTCGTTCACCTCCCCCAGCAGCACCTGAACGTTGCGGGCCTGGCCCACCATCTGGCGCAGGGGCGAGGCCACATCGGCGGCGGACACCAGCCCCGAGGCCACCTGATAGAGCAGCGGCTGGAACAGGTTGAAGTTGCGCTTGTCGATCAGGGTGACGCGCACCCGCTGGCCCGCCAGGGCCTGGCAGAGGCGCAGCCCGGCGAAACCGCCACCCACCACCACCACGTGGGGGGCGGCGGCCAGGTCGGGAGCGGGCGGTTCCAGTTCAAGGAAGAAGCGTTCCGGCGCCATGTGCTCCAGCCCATGGGGAATGGATTGAACCGTAAGGAGGGTGCCCGGGCTGGGCGGAGCCCGATGGGGTTCTCCGCACAGAGCCGCCGCCGGCTCCGACCGCCCCGGGCCGGTCGGAGCCGGTCCGGCCTCTGCCTAGTCTGACCCAGGTCCAGTTGCCGCCGCCGCCGATGCGCTCCGTTCCTCTCCACCTCGAACCCGGCAGCGACGTGCGCCGCGCGCTCGAGTGGCTGGCAGCGGAGGAGAACGCCTCCGGCTTCGTGCTCGGTGTGGTGGGCAACCTCTCCCAGGCCGCCTTCCAGTGCCCGGGTGCGCCAGCGCCCACCCTGATCCAGGGCGAACTCGAGATCATCACCCTGCAGGGCACCCTCGCTCCCGCCGGAGTGCACCTGCACCTGAGCGTCTCCGATCCCGAGTGCCAGGTGTGGGGCGGCCACATCGAGCCCGGCACGTTGGTGCTCAAGGGGGCCGACCTGCTCGTGGGCCTGCTCGATGGCCCCCTGCCCACCGGCGCAGCGACCCTACCCGCTTCGGCGGCGGCTGAACTCCCGGCCCTGGCTGCCCGACCCCCTGCGGTCGCGCCAGGGGCACCGCCCACCGGGGGATCGCGGGTGGAGATCGCGGTGTTCCCGGGATGCCCCTACTGCGCCCGGGCCCTGCGCCTGCTGCGCACCCTCACCATTCCCTACCGGCTGGTGGAGCCCCAGGCCGGCAGCGTCCCCCAGGTGTCGATCGACGGCCAACTGATCGGCGGCTACGACGCCCTCGCCGAACTCCACAGCCAGGGCCGACTGGAGGGCCTGCGCCAGGGCTGAGCACTTCAGGGCAGCACGGTCGACGAAGGCGGCCCATGAGAGGTGGGGGCCTAGGGGTCCCGGAGGGGGCACCAACGGATCTGCTTCTCCTGCAGGCGCTTCTCGAATTCGGGGAAAACTTTCTTGGCGTGCTTGCTGCCGTAGAGCAGCAGCGCATACATCAGGTTGAGGCTGAATTCACCCCGGAAGTAGCCACCGTGGGAATCGAGGCGTCCCCATCCGATCGCACTCGCCAGCTGCATCGCGGCGGTGGCCCCGTAGTTGAGGATCCGGCTTCCCCGCCGCTGGGCGGTGAAGGCACTGAGCCACCGCTTCGTCTGGCCGTCAGCGGAGCCGGCCCCGCTGTCGCGGTAGTCGGTGCAGTCCACCAAGGTCAGCCGTCCCAACAACGAGGTCGTGTTGAACGGAGCCTCCCGCAGGCTGAGGCCGCGGCCGAGCCCGTTGAGGCCCACCTGGCTCAGCTCGAGTTCCCTCACTCCACCAGACGACATCGCCGCTCGATCCAGCGGCACCAGGTTTCCGAGCCGGTAGCCCCCCCGGCGACTGCGGGCCGGGGTCACGAACGAATTGGCCACCGTGGAGGCCAGCCGCAGCACGATGTCGGCGTCGTTGCTGAACACGAACACCTCCTGGAAGCGGCGCAGGGAGGAGGCCAGAGGATTGGCGCGGCCGTTGGTGAGCGCCCAGATCGGGATGTCGGGGGAGGCGAGCACCAACCGGCTGAGCTCGAAGAGTTCGCCGATGCGGCACCGTGGGAGGGCGGGATCGGAATCGGGATCTGCGTCGGCGTCGGCCCCGGGCTCGGGGGCAACGGCGGCGCGGTTGCGGAGGCCGAAGGGCCCGTTGCGGGGGTCGATCTGCTTCCAACGCTCGAGCGCCTTGGGGTCGAACACATCCGAAAGGGTGCGGATCGTCTGGGTGGCGACGAACGCTCCCATACTGTGGGCCAGCAGGCTGAGCTTGATCAAGCCGATGGCGGGGCTGTGTTCCGACGCCTCCGCCTCCGCCCGCTCCCTCAATTGCCGGACGATCGTTTCAGCGCTGGTGTGATAAACGGCCTCGATCGCATCGGCGTAGATCACATGCAACCAGCGCACCAGCTCCACGGCGTCGTAGACGCCGTGGCCCGCCGCCCGCTCCCGGTCGCGGAAGTAGGCGACCAGCCGCAGCGCCAGAAGTGCGGCGACCAGGCCGATCAGCGCGGCGCCGATCAGAGCGCATGGGCCCGGGGAGCGGGACACCAGCAGCACCCCCAGCGCCACCAGCCCCCAGAGCGGCGCCGGAACGGCCCCCGCCAGGGAACGCAGCAGGTCGCCATTGAGGATCGCCTCCGACGGCCAGGCGTAGTCGATGAACAGCACGAAGTCGTCGTAGGGGTGGTCGCTGGCTGCCCGATTCTCGGTGGCCCTGACAAACTGGGACTGGGTGATCCTGTAGCCGTTCTCCCGCACCCGGGGCAGAGGGGTGCTGAAGCCGTGAATGTTGAGCAGCAGCTTGAGCTTCAGATCGACGGCGGCCAGGCCCTTCGCCTGGCTCCCGCTCAGAAAGGCCAGCAGTTTGCGGCGGAAGGCCTCCAGGGCTTCCGCCGTCAGGTCAGGGAGACCGGCGCCGCGCCGGGAGGGGGGCCGAAGGAACTCCTGGTAGGCGTTCTCGGTATTGATCGGCGCCGTGCTGCAGACGAGCAGATGGCTGAAGTTCGGGTTGGCCATCCCCCCCTCGCCATGGCCGTCGTAGTCCACGATCGCGAGCTGGCGCACCGCATCTCCAGAGGGGCTGGCCATCAACGGATGCCGCGCAAGGCTTCGCCTGCAAGGTAGAAACGTCGGCCCCGGTTGGCAGGGCTCCGTGTGCCATCCGTCCGTTTGTTGACGGTCTTCTGGGGGCTCTGGAAACCCCATGATCCCCGTCTGAAACCAAACGGCCCTGCGCTAGGTCGGCCCGGCGAAGTTCCGCTCGCTCAGAGCCTCGGGGCACCGGGCGCTTCAAGCAGCGTCGCATCCGGCCAGGCCCCCAGCCCCTTGAACCGGCTGGCCAGGAAGCCGAGCAGGCTTGTGGGGCCGGCCAGGTCCTGCTCTGCGGCCCATTCGGCCTCCTGAATCTGGGCTTCCTCCAGACCAAGGCCGTCAATCAGGCGCCGGTAGGCCACCTTCTCTTGTGCGTTGATGCTTGAAGTGTCGCCCGGTCGGCGGCTGATCCGAATCAGCTGGTAGGCCAGCTTCACGGCTAGCTGCCGCTCGTCTTCTCCTTCGATTCGGGGGATCAGCGCCTCGAGGGCTTCGAGCCCGGGCGCCTCGACGGCCAGGGCTTCATCGGCTCCCAGTTGCAGCAGCAGCTCCTTTTCCTCGGCCGAGACATCCCCATCCGACCAGGCCACCCAGGAGAGGATCCGCAGCAGGTCGCGGTCGCGATCCAGCTTGTGCTCTCCAGCTGCGGTCATGGGTCGATCCTTCCGTGTTCGAACCACTCCAGCACGGCCTCCAGCGGGTCGGCGAGGGCTCGTGTCCTGCCGCTGCCCAACCTGGGTAGGGTCAGCCGGTTGCGTCCGTCGACGGCATCCGTGAGTCCATCCACCGAGGCGACATCAGCAACGACCCATCTGCAGCTCTCCACCAGCGAGGCTTGCGCCCTGGTGATCGGCGCTTATCCACCCTTCCGCTACGACGCCCGCGGCGGGCGCGGCCGCGGGCTGCTGGGGCCCTCGGCGGCAGCGGGGCCGCAGGCGCTGGTGTTCGATCCGGCCTCCCTGTCGATCCCGGCGCTCAGCTGGCGCACCGCGCGCTTCCTGGGCCTGCCCCTGCCGCCGGGTCTGTCGATCGTGATCGACGCCAAGCGGCTGGAGGGAAGCCTCGATGCCGCCACCGGTGAGCTGGCGCTGCGGTTCCAGGCGCGCTTCCACTTCGCCATCGGCTCCCTCTACCGAGCCCCGCCCCTGCTGGTGGACACCGAACTCCGCACCGGAACCGTGCGCGGCCGCCGGCACACCACCTGCGGAGCACCCCTGGCGGCCGACGGCTCCGCGCGGCTGGTCGGAGTGGCGACCATCCCACCCAGTGGTGAAGCCTGGTTCGATCGCTTCCTGGGTCTGCCCGATGAGGCCCTGGCCATGCTGCGCTGCCACTTCTCCGCCACCGACCCATGAGTCCCATGCTCCGACGCATCGCCCTGCTGCTGGGCTGGATCCTGATCTGGGGCACCGGCGGCTCCCTGATCGACGCAGGACTGATCCGGGCCGGGGTCTACTCGCTCGAAACCGGGCAGCTGGGCACCGCCGCCACCGTTGCCCTCTGGACCTTGACCTGGGCCGCCCTGGGCCTGGAGCTCCAGGGTCGGATCAAGCGCCCCGGGGATCTGCCGGACGCACCGCCCCAGGGGTGGCGGGGCCGGTGACCTGGGGCCCAGCGTGCCGGCCGAAGCCCGGACCAGGCGACGCAGCCGCCAAGGCAACCGGCCTTCGATCTCGATCTCCATCAAGGGCGTCTTAAGGCCGTCACCCCCCGAAGCGGCGTCAGGGGCCTGGGACTGGGGGCGGCGAGCCTGTCCAAGGTCACGATCTGGGTCACGCCGAGACCACCGGAGAGACGCCCAGCTCACCCCATGGCGGAATCAGTACAGGCGTACTAACATGGGCGCTGCGTCCCCTTCTCCCCCATGGCGCCCTCCTGTTTCGACGGCACGCTCCAGGGCAGCGACCGGCAGAGCTCAGTCCGGCAGAGCAGCGCCCCGCGACGGCCACCAGCTCGCCCCGGCAACGACCCGATCAGCTCCAGCCAGGCCAGCATGGGGAGCAAGGGGCAGCCCCAGACCAACCCGTTGAAGCCCGGGCAGATGGACCCCGCCGTCGAGCCCCTTCGCAGGGCCCGGCCCCAGCGCTTCCGCGATGCCCGCCCCGGTCACCTGGCGGTGGTGGCCATGGCCGGCCGACCGTGGTTCATCGGCCGCATCTGCGACCTCAGCCGCGGCCAGCGCGCCGCCCAGTGCTTCGCCCGGGTGATCGACATCGACACCGGCGCCATCGAGCGCATTCCCGCCCCCTGGATCGTGGAGCTGCTGGGCAATGCAATCCCTGATGCGCCCTCCATCCAGCGCTGAGGCTGCCCTGCGGCCCTCGGGCTGCAGAGCCCTTGCCGCGGGGCAGCGCTCAGGGCGCCCGGGGCGGCCCAGGGCGAGGGGCTACTCAGACCCGATGGCATGCCCTACCTTCAGCCCAGAGAACGATCGGTCGCTCATCAAGGTTCTCGAGCCTGCCCTTCCAGCCGATCAGCCCTTGAACGCCCCTTCGGAACCCACGGATTTCCCCCCGCGCTCCAAACGGCAGCTCCTGCCCAGTGCCATTGCGAGGGTGGACGCGACCTTCACCAGCTCCGATGGAATCTCCATCAGGGGCCGCCTCTGGGACATCAGTCCCGCCGGTGCCGGGATCCAGTTCAACCAGACCGTGTCGATCGCCGAAAACACGCTGGGCTCGCTTGTGCTTCATCACAGCTACAGCCATGCCGAGCTGACGTTGGAGGCGGAGGTGTGCTGGGTCGCCAAAGGTTCCGCATCGTCCTTGATCGGCACGGTGTTCTCCAGCACGATCAAGCCCGGCACCTTCCTCGACGCCTACTTTTAACCCTCCTCCTCAGCCCCCCCGGCCCGGCCACGATTGCCCTTGATCCGGCCCCGCTGGCGCTTGGCCAGAAGCCGCCGCTCCACGGAGCCCTTGGTGGGGCGGGTGGGCCGCCGCGGTGGGGGGGGTGGGCTGATCGCCCAGCGCAGCAACTCCTGCAGCCGCCGCAGGGCTGCCTGGCGGTTCAGCCATTGGGAGCGCTCTTCGCTGGCGGTGATCACCAGCGTGCCCTCCACCAGCCGCCCCGCCAGCCGCCGCAGGGCGCGCTGCTGAAGCTGCGGCGGCAGGGCCTCGGAGGCGGCCAGGGGGAACACCAACTCGACCCGCGAGTCGGTGGTGTTCACCCCCTGGCCCCCCGGACCCGACGCCCGAGAAAAACGCCAGGCCAGCTCTCGCACGGGGATCGTCAGCGTTTCCGTCAGTTTGAGATCGGCGGCCATCGTCTTCCCTTGGCTCACCAGGCTGCCAGCCGCTCAAGCGGGGGGATTCACCTTCGCCTGGCGCACCCGCTTCACCGCCACGGCCGCCTCTGCTGCGGTGACGCCGGCCACGAGCAGCAGGCCCCCCAGACCGATCAGTTGGTTCTGCTGCACCGCCTCGACCTCGGCCCCCTGCCCCAGCACCACGCCGAGCACGAACCAGGCGCTGGTCACCGCCGAGGTGATCCAGTAGGCCTTCCAGCGTCGTTGGTAGATGTAGCCCGTGCCCAGGCCGGGTACCACGTTCAACAGCCCTGCCACCCAAGCGGAGGAGGCGGCAAGAATGGCTTGTGGGCTGGGGCTCATCATCGGTGCGCTTCGAGTTCCCTGAACTCTGGCGTCCCCACGCTGCTGCCGTTGCCAGACTGGCTGATATGGGCCCTGCTTCCAGCCTCCGTCAGCAACTGCTGCACACTCTTGAACAGCCCGAACGAAGCCAGCCCGGGTCCCTGCGCGCCTTGATCGAAAGCCTGGAGCGCGAGCAACCCGCCGATCTGACGCGGCAGGCCGATCTGTTGCCGGGGGTTTGGCAGCTGCGCTGGAGCAGCGGCCGGGGGCCCGAGCAGCTCCTTGGACCCTGGACCGAGAGCCTGCAGGCCCTCGATCCCGCCCAGGGCCGCGCCCTGAACCTGCTGAGGCTGCGTGGACCAGCGGGCCTGGGAGGGCAGATCACGGTCCTGGCAGCGATCAAGCCGATCGGTCCCCAGCGGTTGAGCCTGCGCTTTGTGCGGGGCGGTTGGAGCGGGCCGTGCCTGGGCAGCAGGCCCTTTGAGCTGCAGCGCAACCTGCGCCAAAGCTTTTCGGCCTGGCTTGATGTCACCGTGCTGGATCAGGCGCTGCGCATCTGCCGGGGCAGCGCCGGCACTGTGTATGCGCTGACCCGCCATCCCCTGGCGCTCAGCGCAATCCCATGGCCGAGCGAATCTGACTGAGGCAGAGCTGGCCGCTGGAGCAGGTGGCGATCAGACGGCCATTGATCTGGGTCAGCGGGGTGCCCAGGGGCGGGGCGGCGGGGGCTGCGGTGGCCGAGCCGCCAACGGCCCTCGCCCAGGATGAGCTGGGCACGCCCCCTGGAGCGAAAGACGACGACTGGGTGCCGCTGACGGCGGCGCGGGCGGCGCCGAGGGCGCCGACGTAGGACGGCATCGCAGTGGCATTCAAGGCCCCCTGGGCTGCCCCGGCTGTGGTGAGATCCATCAGGGTCTGGGCCTGGAGAGGGGCACCCCAGCCGATGAGCATCAGCAACAGCAGCGAGCGTCGGGAGTGGGCCACGGGGCGATAGCGGAACTGGGGCTAGCGCTTCAACCTAGCTTTGGTTCCCAGGTTGGCCGCTGCGCCCAGGGTGGGTGTCGGCGGGCTAGTGCTCTCCGCCATGGACAGGGTCTTCGTCTACGGCACTCTCAAGCGCGGCCAGGGCAACCACCACTGGCTCCGCGGTGCCCCCTTCCTAGGGCGCGGGCGCCTGATCGGAGCCCGCCTCCACGACCTCGGCCCTTACCCGATGGCCGTGGCCGGCGATGGACTGATCCACGGCGAACTGTTTGCGGTCGATGAATGGGGCCTGCGCCATCTCGATGTGCTTGAAGATGCGCCCGTGCTCTACCAGCGCCAACGGCTGCGCCTCGTTGACGGCAGCCTTGCCTGGACCTATCTGGGCGATGGTTCCCAGGTCGAAGGGCAACCACTGGTGCCTTTCGCCGACTGGGGAAGCACGCCGGTGTTCCTGCCGCAGCCGATCGAGCATCCGGATCCGCCCCTGGTCGTCGCCGCTGCCGATGGCCGCAGGGGGGTCGTGCTGCATCTGGCACCCCAGGTGCTGCTGCGTTGGAACCATCAGCCACTGCCAAGCGTGAGCGTGAGCGTCCCGGGCGGTGAGACCTTTCTGACCCTGTGCCCTACGGCGCCTTGATCGGCAGCCAGATCACCTGATCGATCCGCCCCAGCACCCGGGGAGGGCCCCCTGCCACGCGCACTGTCACCACATCCGGGCGGCCGGCCATCACCCTGAGGCCCTGGCCAAGGGGAAAACGACGCTCCCCCTTCAGCTCCCCGACGAACAGCCGCTGCCCGCTGGCATCCAGGACGTCCAGCCAGCTCGCCTCACTGGCCTTGAGCACCACCTGTTGGGAAGGATCGGCGGCGGCATCCGTGTCAACGACGGGTTGTGCTCCCTGGGGCTTCAACCGATGCACGCCCACAACCCCGGCCGCCACCAGCAGCGCCAGCCCAACAGAAAGGACCAGCAGGCCTGCGCCCTGGCGCAGGCGAGCGACGGAAACATCCTGGGGCAACCACCGGGGCAGCACCCAGTGGCGCACCGTGATCACCTGCTCACTCCCCAGGTCAGCCCCTGGGCTGAACGGACGGCCACGGCCCCCTGATCCTTGGGGCTCAGCGTGCGCCGATGGCGCTGGTGGCGCTGGGCTCGGCCCGGAAGGCGCCGGGCTGGGCGGTTGAGTCAACGAAGCGGAAGCCGGGGGGGGAGGCACCGGCGCGGATGGAGCAGCCGGCGGGTTCCTGGCCCCAGGTGGGCGCGGCGGAGTCGGGCCCACCTGGGGTTTGACGGTCTCCCCACCTCCCGATTTTTCCTCAGCCCGGGCGGCCGGCAGGGCCCGTCGGGCGCCGGGGGGCTCGGCGCTGCCCAGGGCGTGGTGCACCTGATCGAGCAGCAGTTGGTTTTCCTCAGCCATCAGCCGCTGCTGATCCAGCAACGGCTGCAAGCGCTTCTCAAACGTGCGCTCGAAGATCTGCGGCAGATCCCCCAGCAGACCTTCGAGGTCGCTCAGCTGCCCGCGCGCCTCATCGAGTTCCCGCTGCAGGGCCTCCAGCTCATGCCGGTCGTCCGGGGACTGCTGGGCGGATGGGTCCTCAGGCAAGGGATTCTGCGCTCCTGCTGTCTACGTGAACCTTCTGGGCAAGAACCGGGCCCGAGGTTCGGCCCGACCCCGGCTCGAACGATCAGAAAATCAGATTAACCAGCCCTGGCGACCCAGAGCTGGCGTTCATTGAGCTCTGTTCATCGGCCCCGGCAGCCCCATGGACGCGATTGAATCCCATCGATTCAGTCGCGCCCGGTCTGAGCGGGCCATCGCCCTGCCCCAGCCGGCCGCCATCCTCAGCCTCTCGGCCCACTGGGAAGCCGAGGCCCCTGGGTCACCGCCATGGAACACCCGCCGGCACACCCCCGGCCCTGGTCCAGCGCTTGATCGAACTGGCGACGGAGACCCGCCTCATCAGGACTGGGGCCTTGACCCTGGCGGCCCGTCGGGGGCTGCGCCAGATGGGGCCCGAGGCCACCTTTCCAGTCCTGCCGCCCAGCCTCGATCAAGGCCGCGCCCCCTCCCAGCACGGGGAGCTGGGCCGTTCGTTGGCCTCCCTGTGCCAGTAGGGCGTTCCGGTGCTCCGCTGCGGCAGCCTGGTGCCACCTGGTCGAGCTCCATGTCCCCGGGGCGGGCGGGCCGGGGATGGCCAACAGAAAGGAGCCCTACGGTGCCATGGGCCTGCGCTCAGTGCTTCGGGGGGCATCCGGGCTGTTGGGGCAGCAAACTGCGCTGGAACCAGTCCCTGCCCCCCAGGGGCAGCACCAGCCGCACGGCCGCCGCCAGCAACGCCCGGGGCTCAAACGGTGCCTGGCGGGTGGGCCAGAGGCCCTTGCGGCGGTAGAGCTCATGCTGCAGGGCGTCCTGGGTTTCGCCCTCCAGGCCCTGCCAGCGCCCCCCCAGCTGCCAGCCCTCGCGCCCTCGGGAGTTCCGCTGCTCCAGCCGCAACGGCAACGGGCGGCCCTGCGCCAAGAGGCCCTCAACCACCACCAGCGCCCCCGCCGCCGGTGGACTCACCCCAGCGTCGAGGCGCCATTCGGCCCCCTCCTCCCCGAGCGCCAGGAGCCGCGCCCGCGCCACCGCCCCGCCGGTGCGCAGGGTCACCCACTGGTCCCGGGCAAACCAGGGGGCGACCGTCGGCGGCAGCCGATCCCAGCAGGTGCGCAGTGCCAGCAGCAGCAGCACCACGCTCAACCCTGACCACGCCAGCCCAAGGGTCTGGCCGGCCGGGGTGAGCACGGGGGGCACCGCCCGGGATGGATCGGGGCCGATCACAAGGTGCACCAGATTGAGCAGTTGGATCGCCAGCAGCGCCAGCAACGGCAGCAGCAAGCGGGGTTCAGGGCCTTGGCGACGCTGCGGGCTGAGCGCCTTGGGGGTGACATGGAAGCGTTGCGGGTGGCCCAAGCCGGTGGCGACCACGGCCACGGTGATCGGGATCAGGAAGATCCAGCGGTAGAGCTCCGGCATGACGGCTGAACGAGAGCCGCGGCTGAACCAGCTCAGCAACAGTATTTGCCCCAGGTAGAAGGGCAGGGCGACCGCCAGAAGCCCTTCGGCGCTGAGTCGGATCGGCACCACCCTCAGCAGCCCCAGGCTCAGGGGCATCAGCAACAGCAGCAGCTGCGGGATGACATTGAACCAGTGCTGGATGCCCTCCAGGTAGGCGAGTCGCTGCAGCGGGCTCAGGCCAGGAATCGTGAGCGGGTTGGCCCCCGTGCGCAGGGTCTGGAGGGTGCCGCTGGCCCAGCGGCTGCGCTGGCGGGCCATGGCCGCCGCCGTCAGCGGGGCCAGGCCGGCGCTGAGCTTTTCATCCAGATAGAGGTTGCGATAGCCGGCGGCGGTGATCCGGATGCCGGTGGCCAGATCCTCTGAAGCGGTGCCCGTCTCGAAGCGCCCCACGGCTTCGAGGGCCGAGCGGCGCACCACGAAGGAGGTGCCGGCGCAGACCACAGCGCCCACCGCCGCGCGGGTGGGCTCGATCCAGCGGTAGAAGCTTTCCTCATCGGGCATCAGCCAGCGCTCCAGGCGCAGGTTGCGCATGATTGGATCCGCCGTCATGTACGACTGGGGCGTCTGCACGAAGCCCACGGCCGGATCGGCAAACAGGCCCACGGTGCGCCGCAGGAAGGGCTCCAGGGGGACCACATCGGCGTCGAAGACCACGACCAGCTCGCCTTCGGCCTGTTCCAGGGCATGGTTGAGGTTCCCTGCCTTGGCATGGCGCCGGTCGCTGCGGCTGAGATAGCGGCAACCGAGGTCGGCGCAGAGCTGCTCCAACTCGGGCCGGCCGCTGTCATCGAGCAACCACACCTTGTGATGGGGGTAGTCGAGTGCCCGGCAACCCCGCAGGCAGCGCTCGATCAGCTCCGGAGGCTCGCCGTAGCTGGGCACCAGCACATCAACGCTGGGCCACACTCGGTCCGCTGGAGGCGGAACCTCGGCCACGGGCCGCTGGGGAAACCAGGTGAGCGCGAGTTGCAGGAAGCCGTTGGCCAGCAGCACCAGCTCCGCCGTCAGCAACAGCAGGCTCAGGGCCGCCGCCCCTGGGCTCGCCAGGTTCAGGGTGGAAGCGAAACGCCAGGTGAGGTAGCGCAGCCCCAGCACGGCTAACACCAGCACCGCCGAGCGCCGCGCCGCCAGGGGTTGAAGGGCCTCGGGGCGCCAGGACAATCCCAGGGCCCAGACCACCACCGTCAGCACCACCAGGGACTCCCCGCCGGGGGGCACCAAGGCCGTGGCCGCCAGGGGCAGGGCCCCCCACAGCACATAGGGCAGGGCGGTGCTGGCCGGTCGTTCCGCAGGCGCCTCTGATGGAACGTCGGTGGGACCAGGCGGTTCGGCCTGCACCGGCACGGGCGTCGTTCCGCTGTCCATGGGACTCCTTGGAATCAGGGCACCAGCCCATTCAGAAGCCGCTGATCCAGCGACCGGGGAGAGCGGAGCTCACGCTGGTGGAGCGGCAGGCAAGGCGGGCGAATGTCCATGCCTTGATTCCGTCGGTCCCGCCAACTTGGCGCCCAGGCCGATCCGGTGGGGGATGCCCTGGGCGGCGGGCAGTTCGGCGGGCCCATCGCGCACAGGCTCCGCTGCCGGGCGCCGCCCCAGGCCGTGGGGTCGCTGGAGCAGGCCGGACCATTGATGAACGATGCAACAAAACGTAAACACAACGTAACCGGGTCTTGGGTGTTCGTGGCCGGGGCGCTCGCGCTGGTTTGCCCAACCAGTCCTGGAGAGGCGATAGGTTCCCCTCATCACGGGCTCCCCATGGCTTCGACCCCCGCGCAGCAGGCGTTGTCCACCCTTTCGACCGCCGCGCGTCCCGGTGCTCCCCTTGGCGTGATGATCTGCGGCCACGGCAGTCGCAACCGTCTGGCGGTGGCCGAATTCGCCCAGCTGGCCGAGGGCCTGCGCCGGAAGCTGCCCCAGATCCCAGTGGAGTATGGCTATCTGGAGTTTGCACGACCGATCCTGCGGGATGGCCTCGAGCGTTTGCGGCAGCAGGGGGTGGGCCGGGTGCTGGCCGTGCCGGGGATGCTGTTCGCCGCCGGCCACGCCAAGAACGACATCCCCTCGGTGCTGAACACCTACGCTGCCGAAACGGGTCTTCAGATCGACTACGGCCGCGAACTGGGCATCGACCTCAAGATGATCCAGGCCGCCGGCGCCCGGATCCGCGAGGCCCTCGATCGCACCCCAGTGGGCCCCGCTGGACCAGTCCCCCTGCACGACACCCTGCTGGTGGTGGTGGGTCGCGGCTCCTCCGACCCCGACGCCAACTCCAATGTGGCCAAGGTGACGCGGATGCTGGTGGAGGGCTTCGGCTTCGGCTGGGGGGAGACCGTCTATTCCGGGGTCACCTTCCCCCTGGTGGAGCCCGGCCTGCGCCATGTGGTGCGGCTCGGCTACAAGCGCATCCTCGTCTTCCCCTATTTCCTGTTTTCCGGGGTGTTGGTGAGTCGCATCCGTCAGCACACGGAGCGCGTGGTCGCCGACCACCCGGAGGTGCAGTTCCTGCCCGTTGACTACCTGGGCGATCACCCCCTGGTGATCGACACCTTCATCGAGCGCGTGGAGGAGGTGGTGCGCGGCGACACCAACATGAACTGCTCCCTCTGCAAGTACAGGGCCCAGGTGCTGGGGTTCGAGCGCGAGGTGGGGGCCCCCCAGGAGAGCCATCACCACCACGTGGAAGGGCTGAGTGATCCCTGCAGCCTCTGTGACAACGAATGCACGGGCGCCTGCCAACCCGATGGCGTGCCGATCCCGCTGGCAGGACACGACCACGGTCACAGCCACGCCCTTGACCACAGCCACGTCCATGCCCCCAGCCATCACCATCCGCCTTACCCCCACGCCGATCACCCCCTGGGTCCCCGCACCCTGAGCACCCCTCGAGCCGATCAGGAGCCGACGGCCTGAGCACCGCTTGCAGACCCTGACAAACCGCTGCCCCAACCGTCTCGATCTTGGCCGCGACTCAATGGACACAATGCAGATAAGCTCTGCCTATCAATGGCGTCTTTCCCCAGGCGCCAGGGGTTTTCCCCAGATCAGACCCGGTTTTTCCACAGTTCAGGGGGTCTGAAGGGTTGCGGGACCGGGGCCGTTGGGGATTTCCCCGTTTGGCACCAATGGAACTTGACAGCGTCGCGTCCCGCCTACGGGTGTGATCTCCCCTCCGCTTGAAGTCTTCAAATCCTTTGCGCCCCAGGTCATCTCATTTTGATGCGTCGTGCGCTCCGCCAAGACCTCGGCTTTGACGCCCAGGCCTCCCCTGTGTCTTCCTTAGGGGGCATTCACGGACGGCAGCACTTGGACGGCGTTGAGGGAACGGGGGGGATGGAGCAGACACCGGGAGAGATGGGACGCGATCACCTCTCCCGCTGCATGGCCCAGCAGCCTGCCGAGCAGGCAACGGCCCCTGGCCTGAGCAGCGTCAGCCTTGAGGCCGAAGTGCCCGAAGCCCTGTTCGATGGCATGCGCGCCTTCATCCAAGCCCATCCCCACTGGGACCAGTACCGAGTGGTGACCTCGGCCCTGGCCGGGTTCCTGTTCCAGAACGGCTGCACCGATCGCACCGTCGCCCAGCACTACCTGCACGGCCTGTTCAAGCGCTGAGTGGACTGGCCGCCTTCGCTGCTTTGTACGGCTCCCAAGGGGGAGTCATCGAGGCGGTATCGGCACCCGGCAAGACATAAACGGGCAAAAAAAAGCAGGAGTGATGAGCTCCCGCTTTGGATCTCCCTTGCCCGACCTGTCAAAGGCCGACAATTGATTGTGCGCTGAAGATCCCTTGGGATCTGTGGTCATCGACACCGGATGCGGCGTTCGGTGTTGAAGCGCTCACAGCCCCCCACGGCGCAGATCCTCGGCGGCCCGTTCGCAGGCCCGCCAGGTGATCGCCATCTCCGTCAGGGTGGGGCTTTGCCAGCCGGCGCTGGGCCAGCACGCCCCATCCACCACCAGCAGATTGGGGGCGCGCCAGCAGCGGTTCCAGGGGTCGACGACCCCTTCGCTCTCCAGGGCCGCCATCGGCGCACCACCGAGTTCATGGATGTAGTAGCCGGGGGGCGGGGCCTCCGGCGCCAGGGCCACGCTGCGGCGCAGCAGCGGCTCGATCAGGGGCATCAGGAACAGGTCTTCCAGGGGGCGGATCTCGCCGCCGGAGGCCGCAACCACATCGGCCATGCGCCGGTGCATGTGCTCCACCATCCGCCGTTCATTGGCACCCCAGGCACAGTCGATGTGCACGGTCGGCAGACCCCAGGCATCGGTGCCGGAGGCATCCAGGCGTACGTGGTTGCCACGGGCACTGAGCATTTCCCCATGGCCGATGAGGAAGCCCACGGCTTCGCCCTGGCGGCGCTTGAGCATGCCGGGCGGATCGAAGCGCTGCACGGCACCCCAGAGCCCATAACCGCGCAGGAAGGGCAACCTTTCGCCCCGCTTGAGGTTCACAGTGTTGGGGACGAACACGCTGCCCGCCCCCGAGAGCTCGGGGGCTCCAGCAGGGGCCGGCTGATCCGGCAGACGAAAGAAGCGACTGCTGGAGATGTGATCCATCAGGTGATGGCCAAGGCGGCCGGAGGGATCCACCAGGCCGCCGACACGCTGGTCCTCGCTGGAGGCGAGCAGCAGCCTCACGCTCTCGATCGTCGAAGCGCAGAGCACTACCAGGGGTGCCGCTTCCCGTTGGCGTTCGCGGCTGAGCCGGTCGACGTAGACCACCGCCTCGGCGCGGCAGCCCGAGCGATCCAGCTCCACATGGCTCACCACCGCATTGCTGCGCACCGTTACCCGGCCGCTGGCCAGCGCCCGCCCCAGGCAGCCCCCCTGGGAGCTGGAGGCAGGCCAGCCGGCGCGGGATCCGCCGCGGTGCAGGGCAAAGCCGCGGGAATGAATCAGGGGCAGCCCCAGCTCGCGGTCGATCGAGGTCCGCAGATGGGTCTCGGCAGGGGTGAACGGCAGGGGCGAGTCGTAGTCGCCGTCAGGGAGCTGGGGGAGGCCATCGCGGTCACCGCGCACCGCCAGGAGCCGCTCCAGGCGTGTGTAGTAGGGCGCCAGGTCAGCATGGCTCAGGGGCCAGCTCGGACCGTGGCCATCGTGCTCCCCAGCCTTGAACTCCAGATCGGACAGCCGCAGGGTGATGCCGCCCCAGGTGAGGCTCTTGCCACCCACCTGCCGCCCCCTGGTCCATAGAAAGGGGCGATCGACGGGGGTGCCGTAGGGGTTCTCGCCTTCATCGACGAACAGCTCGGGATTCGCTTTCCAGTACCCGGGATGACTGGCCTGGCGCCTCTGGGCGCCACTGGTGAGCTTGCCCAGCCGCCGCAACGTGTTGAGAGGCTCAGACCCCAGGGCCCGCCCAACGCTCAGATCAGGGCCCGCTTCAAGCACCAGCACCTCGAGCCCCGCTTCGGCGAGCACCATCGCCGCCACACCACCGGTGGCGCCGGAGCCCACGACGATGGCGTCGACGGGCATCAGGAGGGGGTCACCTGCCGGTCCCGGCTAACGGTGGCGCTGGGGGTGCGGGCCCCCAGAAGCTCCAGGACGGCCAGGATCCCGTCACCGATCAGATCGACGCTCAACCAAACCAGCACCGCCGCGATCAGAAGTGGGTGCGAGGGGGGGCGCTCGAGGGCGGCAGGGGAGGGCGCATCAGGGAACTCCATCGCAGCCGCGCACCAGAGGAAGAGTGGATGATGAGATTAGGACAGCCCCATGGGCCGAAAGCGCAGCATGGCGGCCCGATTCTCCGCACGTTTTCAGCTCGCTGACCACTTTGCTCACATTGCTGGCAGCGCTGGAACAATGGGACCGGGAGAGTGAGCAATGCGCCCAGATGGGCCTTGAAACTGTCGTCCTGGCTACGGGGTCGGTTCAGGTCTGGTTGGTTTGGAAGCAGGGGGCGATGGCGCTCGGGTTTAGCCTTTCATACGGTTTGCTGATGGTGGTGCCCGTGCCTCTGAGCAACCTGCCCCCCCGTCGCTGGTCCCTGCGCATTTCGGGCGGGAGGGTCACGGCTCTTGCCATCGGTTGCGCCGCTCTTTCAGCCGGGGCAGGGGCCTGGGCCGGCGACGTGAGCGCCACCGGTGGTGCCCTGGGCCTTGGCACGGCGGTGAATGGGCGGGTGGGCGGCAGCTGCGGCGCCGGCCTCTGCCAGGTGGGTGGCGGCACGGCAGCGGGCAGCAACCTCTTTCACCGCTTTTCCGCCTTCGACACCCGCGGGGGCATCA
>NZ_JAGQBJ010000012.1 GCF_024345575.1 Cyanobium sp. Morenito 9A2 | reverse complement strand
GAGCGTCGATCGCGCCGACTACGGACCGCTGGCCGAGCAGTTCCTCACCCAGGCCAATCCCGCCTACTGCGGCGTGGCCAGCATGGTGATGGTGCTCAACAGCCTGGCGGTGCCGGCCCCGCCAGCGGCGGGCTACGGGCGCTACCGCTTTTGGACCCAGGAGAACGTCTTCGAATCAGCCGCCACCCGGGCGGTGCTCAGCCCCGAGCAGGTCGCCCGCAGGGGCATGACCCTGCAGGAGATGCGGTCGATGCTGGCCAGCCATGGGCTGCAGGCGCGGGCCATCCATGGCAATCGTCTCAGCCAGGCCCAGTTCCGGCTGCTACTGCGCAGCAACCTCAGCCAGAGCGGTGATCGCCTGCTGGTGAACTACGACCGCAAGGCCCTGGGCCAGGCCGGCGGCGGCCACATCTCCCCGGTGGCCGCGTACCACGCCGCCACGGATCGGGTGCTGATTCTCGATGTGGCCCGTTACCGCTATCCGTCGGCATGGGTGCCCCTGGCCGATCTCTGGCAGGCAATCCGCAGCACCGACAGCAGCTCTGGCCTTAGCCGCGGAGTGGTGGTTGTGCGGCGGATCTGAGGAGGAGCAGTAGAGCCAATTTGGCGGTGCGAAGAGACAAACCCGATCTGATGATCCGGACCCTGCTCCAATACTCAGGGCGGATCACTAGCTTCCCCCGCGCCGACCAACCGGAGCTACTACCCAATAAAGTCCGAACCGCTCAAAAGCCCTGTCGTGTCAAGGCCTCAGAAACCCATGTGGCACAGATGTCGATGTGGCTCCAGCAAAGCAAAACCCTGTGCCACGTTTATTTGCTTCGCTAAATCACCAAATAAATCCCCAGCGCCAGCAGGGCGATGATTGCGCTCAGGGCCAAGCGACCCTGTCAATTCGGCGGGGCATCCGACACGACCAAGGAGATGGTGCCAGGTCAGGCCAGCAAGGGCAGCTCAATCGGCACAACCCCCAGCAGGACCTCATCGTGGTCGAGTTCGGATTAGCTCACCTCCTTGCCATAGATCAACCGCAGGCCGATCGGCAACATGTAAGCCCTCAGGCCACCCCAAAGAAATCGAGGGTGATCGCTAACAGATCCAGCAGCGCCTGGCCCCACCAGCAGGCGGCCATCAGCGTGAGCAGGAAGGTGAGCACCGCCAGACAGCTGATGCGCCGCATGCGGCTCGGGACGTTGCCGGCGGCCTTGACCACCACCGGCGGTGACTTTCGGGAAGTTGTCACTCCTTGGCGGCCATTCAGGCGACCTTGATTATGGAACTGGACCTGCCGCCTTGGACCGTGGCCGCCGACATCGACCTACGCAGCTGGCTCTTTGCCTTTGGCGGAGGCATCCGCATCGAAAAGCCCGATGCCCTTAGGCAAGAGCTGCTGCAGCGCTGCCGCAAGGCGATGGAGGTGAATGCGGAGGCCAACGCAGAGCAATCCCCACATCCAGAGCAACTCAGCAGCAACCCAAACTTCTTCCCCAGTCGCCTCCGCCACGACTGAAAAGCCATTGCTACCCCTGCGCCCGCCTTGGAAGGCATGAACCTTGGTTGCCGTCGCTGTAACGACAGATCAAAGTGTTCCGCCGGATACAGCCGCTCGCCCCTTGCTCTAATCAAGGTGTTGACCCAAGGAGAACTGACATGCCGTCATCCGTAGCCGCTGCTCTGCTGAGCAAGGCAGCCAGGTCAAGCGAGCGCAGCTACCGGCTCATCGATGGCAGCTGCGAGCCGCACCGCCAGCTCGACGGCCAATACAGCTCCCTTGATGACGCCATTGCCGATGCGATCGAGTGGATCGGTCACCTCAGCGAATCCGACCATCCGTCCAGCCTGATCGGTGTGGAGGTGAGCAGCACCAATGGCGACTGGCGCACCTGCCGCGCCCCGGTGCCCTGGCTCTGCTCTCTTCCGCGCTGAGTAGGCCCGATAGGCACTAGCTACCCCTTGGTGGCGAACAACAAGAACTCCCCGGGATGAACGGGGTGGGGTTCTCCTGAGCGGGCTGTCAGGAATGGCTGGCGCCTATGCCGGCATCTTCAGTTCACTCCTCTTCTGGAGCACCGAGGGGGATGAGCTTGATCTGCTTCTTACCCACCTTGATCTCGAACTCATCTCCCGGCTTGAGGTCGAGCAGGGTCGTGTAGGCCCTGCCCACCATGAGGTTGCCGTTGAACTGCACCTTGGTGATGTAGCTCAAGCTGCGGCCTGCCCTTCCTTTGCCGTTGCCACCGCCATCTCCAAGGGTGACGCCCTTGGCCTCCAGCAGCGCCTCATAGAAGGCCGTGAAGTTCAGCCGCTCGCTGCCGTCCTTCTTGGTGCTGAGGTAGCCGGCGGCTCGCACCAGATCGGACTTGGACGCATCACCAAGCTCCTTGACTTTGGCGAGCAGGTCAGATCCGATGAGGGCCATGGGGGAGAGGCATTGACAGGCGAAAGCTAATGGCTCGGCTGATGGTTGCCAGGTCAAGAAGGTGCGGGTGTCCGTCCCTTCATCTGAGACTCTCGCAAGCCTCACCATCACCATTGGAGTCCAAATAAGTGTGTCCCTGGCGCAACAGTTCCTGGGCTTGCTGATACGAGTCGATCTCCTTGCAGCGATACTTCCGGCCACCAGGAATGGGCTCGGTGGTGCTCGCTGATCGCCCTGCTGATCGGCTGCGGCGGAAGTCCCAGGGGCGGGTAATGCCGCCAGGCACCTGCCACACACCGTAGCGGCTGCGGGAGACCCGGAACTCAGCATCCAGATACTCCTTGGCATCGCACTGGCCCAGGTACTTCCGGTAGGCAAAGGCCATGCCGTATTCCACCAGGGCCAGGTTGATGTTCACGCCACTGATCACTTCGGCCACCGTGCGCCCGTAGCGATCCACCGTCTGAGGTCTGAGGATCACGCTGGAGCCCAGCCGCAGGCGGCTTTGCAGGTAGCTGCGGGCCTGGGCGCCATGGGGGGCCTGGGCCATCTCTGGCGCATCGATGCAGGCCAGCCGCACCGTGATCCGCTGCTGGCCCTGCTGCACACGGATGGTGTCGCCATCCCCGATCGAGAGCACCGTGGCGCGAACCTCGGTACCGGCCAACGCAGACGACGGGGATAGCGCCGCCGGGGTGATCGCCACCGCCAGCAACAGAGCGGCAAGTGGACGCAAGTGCAGGGGCATCAGCCCAGTCTGAAGGCCGATGTCCTTTCCCTTGTGCCCGCGCTCAGGAGCGCGGCTCCTGCCCCTCCAGCGCCGTGCGCAGCTCGCCGACGAACTCCTCATCCACCTCTGTGGTGGTGATTTCCTCTCCGACCAGGTCCTGGATCAGGGGGTAGAAACGCACATCGAACCACTTCCTGAACACCGGGTAGGTGCGTTCCGCAGGCCAGGTGCCGGTGTCACGGTGCCAGAAATCCAGCTCCGCCTCAAAGATCGTCTCGTAGATCTCCTCGAGGATCTTCTCGGCCTCCTCTTCCGTGTCGTAGTCGGGGATCAGATACAGTCAGGGCTCCCGGGCTCCACCAGCGTCGATATCCAGCTCAAGCGCCAGGGCCCAGTCGAGCAACTTCTGGGCGGGGTAGATCCCCACCGCGCAGCGGTTCACCACGGCCATGGCCCACCCGGCGGCATGGCTCAAACGCTAGGCCTGGCAACCTGTGCCGGCATGCCGCTGCCGGGGAAGCCAGACAACGCCTCGACGAAGAGAAGGCGACCAGCATCGAAGCGCTGCTGAACGTCCCCAATGAAAAGGGCGCCCCGTGTCGGGCGCCCTACTGCTGCGCAGAAGCCAGGGACTAGGGCCGGTTGCAGAGAAGTCGCAGCTGATCACTTGATCCTTTGTTCAGCCCGAATCAGCTCGGCGGAGCTTCTGAGGCCATACGGTCAAGACAACAGCTTGAACTTGACACCTGCAGTGCAACCGTGTCATTATAGGGGGCATGGTCGCCCCCCCTTTTTTTTCCGCTCCATTCTCTTGGTCCCACAAATGTTCCTGTCCCTTTCTGTCCCTATTGACCCTTACTCTTCATGCCCTTAGCTCGGTCATGGCACTTTTCTACTAGATCTATAACAACAACGGAGAATACCCATGGCCACCGACAACATGAAAACCCTCAGGGAGAAGCCAGAAGAAACCCCACGGCGCACCAAGCGAACCAAAGCCGAATTTGCTGCCCGTAATGACAGCCGGTTTGGCATCTCTCCTGAAGCGCTGGCCTGGGCTAAGGAAAAGTATGGCGACAAGTTTCCAGACAGCGATGCATAGACTTACACCCGACTGTGGGGTATGGATATTCGGCAGGTAGATGCCAATCAATAGCATGGCCTTCAAGTTTCAAAAAGGTGTCCCAAGCAGGTCTGCCGGGACATCCCCTCCCCTAACTTTTACGAGACAACAACATGTGGATTTTTCTCAATGATGCCTTTCTCTCGGTCGTTGCCGATCGGGAGGATCCCAAGGGCGAACGGCTTCTGGTGCGCGCTCGCCGCCAGGGGGACATCGAGCGCGTGTTTCCTGAGGCTTCTGTTTTCAGCGTGGATGGCGCCGATTATGCCTTTCGTGCCTGGGTTCCACGCCAGCGCGTGGCCGAAGCCATGGCTGCACGAGTCGGAGAAATCGATTACCCGAACTTCAAAAATGCGATCCATGACACCGCCTACCACGATGCGGCCCTTTCCGCCTGGAGTGCCATGCATGCCTACCAGAGTCGTCAGCTGCGTTGACCTGCCTGCTCGTTGAGCCCGAGCCACCATTACACCCTTGATGTGAATTCCATGCCCAACGGTTACGACCGCAATCTTGTCCGCCTGTTCGGGGCCATCGAAGGCTTCCGGGCTCGCCATGGCCGCTGGCCCCAGCGGGTGCTGTTGGGGCAGGGCTACATCGACGACTTCCGATCGATTCTGACGGAATCCGGCTTCCAGCAGCTGATCAGCAAGCTGGAACTCGTTGCCGATGCAGATGCCAACATCGA
Organism: Cyanobium sp. Morenito 9A2; assembly: GCF_024345575.1. Lineage (GTDB taxonomy): Bacteria > Cyanobacteriota > Cyanobacteriia > PCC-6307 > Cyanobiaceae > ATX-6F1. Next base: position 87,439 of record NZ_JAGQBJ010000012.1, on the reverse strand, counting down.
CGCAGAAGATGATGCGTGCGGTCGCTACAGCTATGGCAAGGAGGGGTTTTCAAGTGTTGATCCTGACCTCAAAGTCAGTGACTGGCTTGGTGATCTTGAACACAAGCCGCATGAGAGTGAATTCAGCTAAATTCCAAAGGCCGAGCCCATCGATGAGTATGCCATCATCTGGGATACGGCCATTTTAGGGTAAGTGTACTCGGAAGACGTCAATGATATTCCACCACTTGGACAATTGAGAATCTCTTTATCCTTCCAGATACTTCTTTATAAGTCACAAGGTTAATTCATTCCATTCTCTTTTTTATGACAGACAATGATGAGTTGATCAGCGCCCTGCTTGATGGGCCGTTCAGGGCTTTACGTGATCAGAATCACGTGGACCCTTCTTCCATTCTTGTCTGGGATTCGAGCCTAAATCCGGTGATTCAGTCTGTCAGTTTCCTTGATCTGTTGAGTCGTTATCCCTGCGGCGGACCAGGATCCCAGTGGTCACCCTCTGACTTCGTGGAGATCCTCAAGGAAAAGCATCATCTGCTTCGCAGCAGCGTTGCGAGCCATGCCATCTCCGATGACGATCCGGAATCCACACCGATGTGCGGCACGGTGGTCTTGACCATCAGCGATGACCCCTGCAGGGCCCACAGCTGGTTGAGCGTCCGGGCGCTGATCAACCCCGATTGAGCTTGCGTTGGTGCGGCGTCAGCAGGAGACCTCCTCGGCGATGGCCTTGAAATCCAGCAGCCTCATGGCCGTCTCAAGAAAGCGACTGTGGTCCTGCAGACCCTGAATCCAGCGTTGGGGAATCGCGCCCAGGCCGTAGTGCGCCCCAGCCAGTTGTCCGGCGATGGCCCCCACCGTGTCGGCGTCATCACCCAGGTTCACAGCCGCCAGCACGCAGGTTTCAAAGCTCTCTGTGCTGCCGAAGGCCCACAGGGCCGCCTCCAGCGAACGCAGCGCATGGCCCGTGGCCACGATCGAAGCCGTGCGCCAGCTGCCATGGGCGATCGCCTGCACCTCCGGGGGCCCCTCCCACCAGGGGCCTAACAGCTCTTCCTTGCTGGCCCCCTGCAGGGCCCAGGCGAGCAGCTCTCCGAAGTAGGCCGTGGCAGCGAGGGCATGGGGGTGACCGTGGGTGGTTCGGGCACTGAGTCCCGACTGTTCGCCTGCTAAGGCGCGGTCCTCCCACCAGGCGATCGCCACCGGAGCCAGCCGCATCAGCGAACCATTGCCAAGGCTTTGGGGACCGCCTGCGTTCACGGTTTTCCTCCGCTTCCAGCGCTCCAAGGCCTCGCGGGTGCCGTTGCCGATGTCAAAGCAACGGCCGTTGACGCTGTTCTCTCCGTTCTTGTACCAACGCCAGTAGTGCTTGAGCTGGTCCTTCGGATCGTGGCGACCGCAACTGAGCAGCGATTCAGCCAGGCAGAGGGCCATCGACGTGTCATCGGTCCACTGGCCGGCCTCCAGGTTGAAGGGCCCGCCGGCGCGGTAGTCGGTGATGGGCACGAAGCTGCCAGGGGGTGAGAACTCCACGGGAGCACCCAGGGCATCGCCGATCGCCAGGCCCGTCAGGCAGCCCTGGGCGCGTCGTCCCATCCCCAGCGAAACCTCCCAGTCAGCACTGGGCAGAATTTCCTGCCTCAACACCAGAAGCCGTTGCAGGATCGTGGCGACGAACCCGGATCGCACATGACCGATCAGGGAGCCGTCACAGAAGCGCTCTGAACGCACCAGAGCCGTCAACAGCCGCCGCAGGTCCTGCAGTTCCGCCCGATTGAGAGATTCCGGCTCTTGGAAGAAGTTCTTCCCTTCCGCATTCCCCCAGGTGCTCCAGTCAAAGCTGAATACGAAGCCGTTGGCGTAGACGGCCTGATGAAAGGCGCTCAGCTCCGGGCTCATGTCCCAGGACGGGAAATGCCCCTCAAGGTGGACAGGGGTCCCGGCCACGTATCCCTCCTGCTCGAAGACCGGCAGGTAACGCAGCAGGGCATCGATTTGTCCCGGCGTGGGAAGGACATCGGCGGTGGAAATCATGGCGATGGCTTCAGAGTTGGCTCAGGCCGGCCTGCACCGCTTCGGTGACGGCAGCGAGGAAGGGCAGATCCAGGGTGTCGATCGTGTCGCTGGCCTGGTGGTAGTGGGGGTTCCGCATGAAGGAGGTGTCGGTGACCATCACGGCGTCGTAGCCCGCATCCCAGAAGGGGCTGTGGTCGGAGAGGCGCACATCGGGCAGCAGCCGGCCCTTCATCGGAACGGGAAGCACGTTGGTGCGCACGTGCCGCCCCATGCGCTGGGCCAGGCCCGGCAGCAGCGGAGCCGTGGCCGTGTTGCCCACCACGGCGATGAAGTCGCCGCGATCGCCGAACAGGGCCCGCATCCCGGGCACCGGGTAGTTCTGGGTTTCGGCCGTGTAGCCGAGCATCTCCAGGCTGACCATCAGCCGCAGCTTCTGGCCGGAAGCCTTGAGCTCAGTGGCCAGGGCCGCGCTGCCGAGCATGCCCCACTCCTCGAGATCAAAGGCGACGATCCACACCGGTCGCTTTGCGGGATTCACCGCCCAGCGCTGGGCCAGCTCGATCAGGGCCGCCACACCCGTGGCGTTGTCGTCGGCACCGGGTGAATTAAGCGGCCCGTCGTAGTGGGCGGCGACAAGCAGAGGGTCAAGGTGGTTGTGTTGGCCGGGCAGTTTGAGGATCAGGTTGACGCCCGCATCGATCCCCGAGTGGAAGCGGTGCTCCTCCACGGGGCCCAGGGCACCCAGCTGTTCGGCTATGTAGGAGCGCACGGCCAATAGGCCGAGTTCATCCCAGCGGGCGTGGCGGGGTCGGGCCAGCACCTGCAGATGCTCGAGCAAACGCTGCTGGAGGTTGGGTGCGGTGGGGGTGGTGGTCATTCGCAGGAGGTGCCGCCCAGACCGGGCGAGAAGGGGGGAAGCTTGATGCGTGGTTCAGGGGCGCCTGCCCCATGACTCAAACCGCTTGACGGTTGCACTGCAACTGTGTAATCATAGGTTCATGGTCAAGCCCCCAGCCGATTCCCTGCCCCCCCAATCCTTCGAGACCTTCTATGGCCTCGAGGATCTCCTGGAATTGGCCAGTGAACAGCTGGGGGAGGAGATCACCGCGCGCACCGTGCGCCTCTATGCCACCCAGGGGCTGATCGATCGCCCCGGCAAGGAGGGCCGCAGTGCCGTCTATGGCCAACGTCACCTGCTGCAGTTGTTGCTGATCCGCTCCCTGGCCCGGCGCGGTCTCAGCCTCTCGGCCATTGCCCCCCTCTGCGTCCTGGCGGACGACGAGATCGCCGATCAGCTCGCTCAGCTCGAGGGTTCCACTGACCCCCCCGCAACGCCCACCCCATCGGGCGAACCCGGCAACGAGGCCCTGGCTTACCTGCAGGGCCTCGAACGGGAGTCTTCTCCCTCACGGCTTGAGGGCAGTGGCTCCCTGCCCCTATCCCTGCTCGGCTCACCGCTGCCGTCTCCTTCCTTCTCCCGCTCTCCCAGTTCCTCCTCCACCCGGAGCACCTCCAGAAGCACCTCTCGGAGTGGCGGCAGTCGCGACGCCGCCAGCCGCTGGCACCGCTTCAGCCTCTTCCCTGGAATCGAGTTACACATCAGTGATTCGGTCTCGATTCCGCCGCCTGGAAGTCGCCGCCTGTCCTGGCTCCAGAAGCTCGGTGAACGTCTCAACGACCTGCTCGACGGCTCCCAGAGCTGAGCCCAGCACCGTCAAACCCTGTCCAATTCCCATCCAACCGCCTTTCAAACCAACCATGACCCAACCCAGCCTGCGCTTTCGGCCCCTGCGGCCTGCCGTGGCTTCTGATCGCCCGTCACGCCTTGATCTGCTGCTCACGATCACACCCCCAGCCCTGAAAGCTGAGCCCCAACGTCAGCAGCGACCTCCGCTGAACCTGGCTCTGGTGATCGACCGCTCCGGCTCGATGAGCGGCACCAAGCTCAGCTATGCCCGCAAGGCGGCCCGCTTCCTGGCCGGGGAACTCACCAACCGTGATCGTCTCGCCATCGTCAGCTTCGACGACGAGGTGAAGGTGGTCGTGCCCTCCACCCCCGTCATCGATCCCCAGCCCTTCATCGCGGCAATCAACACCATCCACAGCGGCAGCTGCACGGCCCTCTTTGATGGCTGGCTGGCTGGAGCCACCCAGGTGGCCGAACACCTCGATCCCACCCAGATGAACCGGGTGCTGCTGCTCTCCGATGGCCAGGCCAATGAGGGCCTCACCGACCAGGAACAGATCGCCACCAAGGTGGCAGGCCTCACCCAGCGGGGCATCAGCACCAGTGCCTTTGGCCTGGGGGCGGACTTCGATGAAGACCTGATGGGGGCCATGGCCGCTGCAGGCGATGGCACCCTGGCCCACATCGAAAGCCCCAGCCAGCTGGCGGATCTCTACGCCTCCGAGCTTCAGGGCCTGGCCACCACCATCGGGCGGCGGGTGAGCCTGGGGGTGCGCGGCAAGCATGGCGCCGAGGTGGTGGATCTGCTCAACGACCTCAAGCCCACCGGTGCCGGCAACCACCAGCTCCCCAATCTGCGCGCCGGCCAGGAGCTCAATGTGGGTGTGCAGCTCCAACTGCCCGCCTGGATCCCCAATCAGGAGATCCTCAGCGTGCGGCTGGCCTGGGAGGCTCCCGGTAGCAGCGAACGGCAGACCCTGATCGAGCATCTGACGTTGCCGGTGATGGACAGCGAGGAGATCAAGCAGCTTGACCCCGATGAGGCGGTGGCTGAACAACTGGCGCTGCTGCGGGCCAACCGGGAGCGCAGACATGTGATCGCCGAACTTGATCGGGGGGATATCAGCAGCGCCAGCCTCAACCTGAGCCAGCTGTATGAGGAGCTGTCGGCGATGCCCGCCAGCCCCAAGCTCTCGCGGGAACTCGACCTGCTGAACGAAAAGCTGGCCATGCTCAAGAGCGACCCGAACCGCAGCCGCAAGAACCTGAAGCGGGAGTCGCAGCGCTCCAGCCTGAACGTCTGGGATAGCGCCGATGACCAGAACTGACGTGGTGGCCATCGGGGATGTGCACGGCTGCGCCTCCCTGCTGGAGCAGAAACTCTGGCCGCACCTAGACACGGGGGCTGAGCTGATCTTCCTGGGGGACCTGATCGATCGCTCCCCCGAATCCGAGGGCGACCGGAAGGTGCTGGAGCAGGTGTGGCTGCTGCAGGAGAATCCCGCCGCCTTCGGTCTGGCGGCGGTGACGGTGCTGCGGGGCAACCACGAGCAGATGCTGCTGAAGGCGCTGGCGCCAAGAGCGCAGGACCAGGACGTGGACTTATGGCTGTACAACGGCGGCAACCCTGACCTCCTGCCCCTGGCCCGCGAGCGCCGGGACTGGTTCGAGCAGCTGCCGTTCACGGCCATCCGCGGCGACTATCTGTTCGTCCATGCAGGCGTCCGCCCCGGCATCCGCCTGGAGCACCAGGCCACAGATGACCTGATCTGGATCCGGCGGCCATTTCTCACCAAGCCCCACGAGTTGCCCTACACCGTGGTGCATGGGCATACCTTTCGCCATGACTACCAGGTGACGCGGTTACCGCATCGGATTGGAATTGATACGGGAGCGTTCTGCAGTGGAGTGTTGACGTGTCTGGCTTTGGGCCCAGAATCACGGTGACGTAGATGGAGGACCGATAAGTTTCTTGTAATGACAGATTCAGGCGTAAAGCAGATCGAAGACGATCCTTGGCTTCTTAACCCCTTCACACGGAATTATTCCCGTAATCTTGGATTTATCTATGACCATTAATCTTAGCAAGATCACGAATGTGCGCTTTATCAAGCTAGGCGAAAAAGGCTGTCGAGAGGCAAGTTGCATAGCGGATAATAATTGCTATATTGGATTTTGTTCAGCTGATCCGGACTGCTTTCGGCTCATCTCTGAGGCGCCGATCGCCAGTGACCTTTCTGAGGCTTGGAGGAAAGTTTGGGATTTCCATTACAACAGTGCGAAAGGAAGCGACCCTGCCAGGAGAAAGGAGGCAACGCGTACAACAAATCAGTTGCGCTTCTTTTTTGAATCAGGAGACGAAACTCTCTGGGTAACGTTTCATGCACGGAAGCTTTATTATGCAGTTCTCGATCCTGCAATTGCACCAAGACGCTCAAGTGAGGATGGAGGCAGCTATCGTCAGGTGGTTGACAAGTGGTATTGCTCTGACGTGAGTGGTAGAGAGCTGCTTGAAGATAAGCTTTCGGGCCGCGTGACTATGACGAAGGGCTTCCCTGGCACTTCTTGCGCTGTTGGGATTGATGTAAGGAACTACCTACTTCGTCGAATAAACTGCCAGCGACATCCCTATCAAATCAAAATTGATAATGCCATGGAGGAGCTCTACGGCGGATTATCCGAGGCCATCCGCTCACTAACGCCTGGGGACTTTGAACTGCTGGTGGAACTCATCTTCTCACAGACTCTCCGACGAGTAAGCATTACCGGAAGAGTAATGAGTTTTATTGATATTGCTTTTGAAAACCCTCTCAATGGCGCCATGGTAGCCGTTCAAGTCAAAGCAAGAACTACCCCAGTAGAGTTTGAGCAATACCTGCAAGCTGCCGATCGAGGAACATATAGTGCATTTTATTACGTTTTTCATACTTCCGAGATTGCTTTAGAAGAATATATAATTCCACCTGAAATAGATGCTTCAATTGTAACCATACTCGATACTACTAGAATTGCCCCTATGGCTATTGAAGCAGGTCTTGTCTCTTGGATAATAGACAAAGCTGGCTGAAATACACTTCTCATTTTCATGGCACACCGCCCTATCACCCCCAGCCAACTCGCCCTCTTCAGCCGCAGCCCTCGGATCGGGGCCTGGTGGGAGGAGCTCAAAGCCAGGGGGCTTTTCACTGGCGAGCAACCGCCTCCCTCCTCCCTTGATGAGCAACTGTTCGCCGATGGTCTGCGCCTCGAGCAGGTGTTGCTCAACCGGTTGGAAGCCGAGGGCTATCGCATCGCCCGCCTGGCCGGCAAGCAGAACGAGGCTGATTACGTCGCCACCCGCGAGGCGATGGCAGCAGGGTTCGACTTCATCCATCAGGCCTCTCTGAACAACGGAGAGCTCCGGGGCTCGGCCGATGTGCTGCGCAGGATTCCCCAGCCCTCAGATCTCGGCGAATGGAGCTACATCCCGATCGAATGCAAGCTGGCCAGCAAGCCACGCACCACTTTTCTGGTCCAGGCCTGTGCCTACGTCGAGCTGCTCACTCCATTGCTGGGGCACCGGCCCGATCGCTTCGAGTTGTTTCTCGGTGGTGGCCGCTTCCAGACCTATGACACCGATCGTTTCTGGGCCTGGTACCAGCAGCTCCGCAACCGCTACCGCGATTTCTGTGCTTCCTTTGATTCCGCCTCGCCGCCGGAGGATGAACCCGGTGATCACGGCAGCTGGAGCGCCTTCATCGAGGAGCGGCTGATTGCCGAGCGGGATCTCGTGCTGGTGGCGAACATGCGCCAGACCCAGCGCCTCAAGCTCAAGACCGCCGGCATCCACACGATCGAGCAGCTGGCCGCACTGTCTCCCGGCGCCAGCATCGCTGGCCTTGCGGCCGAGGTCCTGTTCGAGTTACGTCAGCAGGCCCAGCTGCAACTCACACCCCATGGGGCCGATGGGACGCCCGCCTTCCTGGTGCGCCCCCTGCAGCCGGGCAAGGGCCTGGCCGCCCTCCCCGCCGCCGATGCCGGCGACATCTGGTTCGACATGGAGGGCATTCAGGATGCCGTTGCCGCCAAGAAGCTCGAATACCTCTTTGGGGCCTGCTACCGGGAGGCCCCGGCTGAGCCGGCAGCCTTCATCGCCTGGTGGGGCCATAGCTCCTTGGGAGAAAAGCGGGCCTTCGAGGGGTTTGTGGATTGGGTGGAGGAACGACGGCGCCTTCATCCAAGCCTGCACGTCTACCACTACGCCAGCTATGAAAAGTCGGCGATGCGCCGCCTCTCCCAGCAGCACTCCACCCGAGAAGCGGTGATCGACAACTGGTTGCGCAGTGATCTGCTCTGTGACCTGCTGCCGATCGTCACCCGCTCGATCGTGCTCGGTGAGGGCAGCTACTCGATCAAGAAGGTGGAGGGGCTCTACATGGGCCCCCGCGGCGCCGATGTCACCAACGCCGGTGATTCCGTCGTCGCTTACCTGCACTGGCAGTCCTCCGGTGAGCCTTCCCTGCCGGGCGCAGCCCCAGAAGCCAGTCCCAGGCTTCAGGCCATCGAGGACTACAACCGCGACGACTGTGTCTCCACGGTGCTGCTGCATGACTGGCTGCTGGATCTGCGCCGCGCCCAGGGACTACCCGAGCAACCACTCGAATATCCGGAGGAGGAACGCCCTGAGGCGGAACCCTGGCCCCTGGAAACCCTCAGCGCCCGGTTGATCGCCGAGTTGCCCGAGCAGCTCCAGAGCGATCCAGCCGCCAATGCCCCAGAAGCCGACTTGCTTGCCCAGGAGCAACCGGGACCCCGGGGCCTGAGCTGGCGGGTGCAGCGCCTGCTAGCCCAGCTGCTGCCGTTCCATCACCGCGAGGCCAAGGTGGCCTGGTGGGCCTACTTCGATCGCAGGGGCAAGGCCCTGCAGAGTCCGGAGGAACTCGACGCCGATGGCGAGGCGATCAACGGCGCCGTCTGGCAAGGCTCCGAGAGTGTGCCGAGTGCGCGCACCGGCGCCGATCTGCACACCTTCTGCTTCGATCCGAGTCAGACCCTCAAACTCCATGTCGCTCTGGGAGATGGGTCCATCAAGCTGGAGATCCCCGAGACCGGCCAGAAGCTCCAGGCCGTGGTGATCGACGGCGAACAGGGCACCCTCACCCTCAAGTACCCCTGGAGCACGAGAGACAAGCGGCAGGCCGCCGGCCAGGCGGTGGAACTTCCCAGGGGTCCCATCCCTCTGATCAAGGTGCCCGAGGACATCAGCGAGCTTCTACGCGACAGCCTGCTGGCCCAGGCCGAGAGCTGGGTGGATGGTGGCAAGCCCATCCCTGCCGCCATCGTTCATCTGCTGGAGCGCCGTGCCATTGAGCCACTGATCTCGCTCAATGCTGCCCTCGCAGCCGATCCGAGCGCCTTGCCGGCCCATCTGGCGGCGTTTCTTGCCTCCCACAGCGATCTGACCCTCGCTCTCCAGGGCCCCCCCGGCACTGGCAAGACCACCGTCACCGCCGAGATGATCGCCGAGTTGGTGCAGCGCGGTCTGCGGGTGGCGATCAGCTCGAACAGCCACGCCGCGATCAACAACCTGCTGCTCAAGGCCCACAGCACCTGCGCCGGCCGTGGCCTCAGCCAGCAGGTGGTGAAATGCAGCACCGCTAAAGACGACAAAGGTCTGGTCGGCCAGCCCGTGGCGCTCTGCAAACCCGATGCACTCACTGGCTCGATGGCCGTGGTGGGCGGCACGGCCTGGATGTTCGCTCGCCCCGTGATGGAGGAGGCCTTCGACTGGCTGGTGGTGGATGAGGCGGGGCAGATGTCCCTGGCCAATCTGCTGGTGATGGCTCGCTGCGCCCGAGGAATCCTGCTAGTGGGCGACCAGCAGCAACTGGCCCAGCCCAGCCAGGCCGATCACCCGGGAGAAAGCGGCCGCTCCTGCCTGGAGTATCTGATGCAGGACAAAGCGGTGGTGCCGGCAGATCGGGGCGTGTTCCTGGCCACTAGCTGGCGGATGGAACCCTCGCTCACCTCGATGGTGTCGGCGCTCTTCTACGACGGCCGCCTCAAGGCCAGCCCCGCCAATGCGATCAACCGGATCGAGTGGCGGGAGCCCTTCACCGGCAGCGATGGTGGAGTCCTCCCCAGCCAAGGGTTGGTGTTTGAGGCGGTTGAGCACACCGGCTGCAGCGTCAGCTCAGAAGAAGAAATCGAGCGCATCGCTCAGCTGGTGAAATCCCTGCTGGGCTCCAGCTACCGCCATGCCAGCAGCGGCGCTGAACGCAGTGGGGTCCTAACCCCGATCGACATCCTGGTGACGGCTCCCTACAACGTTCAGGTGAACCGGCTGCAGCAAAGGCTGGGCAACCGTGCCCGGGTGGGAACGGTGGACCGATTCCAGGGCCAGGAAGCCCCCGTGGCCATCCACTCCCTCACCGCCAGTGACGGAGATGCCGCCCCCCGGGGCCTGGGTTTCCTGTTGCAGCCCAACCGGCTCAACGTGGCCATCAGCCGTGCCCGTTGCCTCTCGATCGTTGTCGGCTCACCCGGCCTCGTAACGGGTATCGCCAACACGGTGGAGGAGGCGGAGCAGATCAATCGGTTGTGCCGCTTGGTCCAAGCTTCCATGGAAGATGATCGCCGAGATGTCAGCTGAACTGAATTGGATACCCTATGTCGTTCAACGTCAAGTCTTGGTTGGTAGATGCGGTAGTCGATTCTGTACTCGCCAAGCCATCTGGCTCACGTCACGGAATTACTGGATTCTGGCTTGCATCGCTGAACCGCGTACGCAATGAGCGCATCCTGAGAATTGGCACGCTCCATGGGCATCACTTCTTGCTTGCTGCTGAGATTGACACGGATACGACGCACGTCATGGACCCAAACCGTCTTGATGAGTACGTCGAGCACGAGATGCTCAAGCACTCGAAAGACAAGGACTCCTTTTCCATACAAGCTGCTCGCGCCCACGTACAAGAATGCGTCGAGAAAGGGCGCATCGTCGTCGCCTTCCGGAATGCTCGTGCATTAACCGGAGAGTTCAAGAGCAATGGGCGAAACTCCGTCTGGTATGAGGAAGATCAGTGACGTTGAAACTCGCCCCAATACTGTTAGCCTTGAGTTCACAGTGACTAAACTGGAGCTGTGGTCTAAGCCAGCCACAATGTCACACTGGAACTCAACGAACTAGGAATTGGCATGCCAACTGAGAACGGTGTAGTGGAAGCATGTGCGCTTAACCCAAGAGCAATGGGTACAATATTGTCTCATTTAGGCTAAATAACTAATCGGGCAACGATATTGAGACGACTAAAGACGGTAAACCTTATATGTAGAATGCAAAGGTGGGTCGTCGAAAAGTAGGGACGATACTTTTAGCGAGAGGGATGGCATCGACCCTCCACTCACGCTTGTGAGGAGGCCGCGTGAGCCGGTTCAGCGACGGCTCCGTCCAGCCGATGGGCAAAGGCGGGATGGATCACCCCGGTCGAGCTGTAGCGCAGGCGCTGCTTGATCCCATCCAACGTGAAGTCGTAAAGCTCGCCATCATTGAGGTCGATGAACTGCCCCGTCAGCACGATGACGTCGTGCTCGTCCACCGCGGCCATGAAGACTCCATAGTCCAGGCGATGGAGATGAGCGTGGTTGCCGTAAGCCTGCTTGAGATCTTGAAAAATCTCGGCCAGCACCTTCAGCATCTCCTCGGTGAGAACCTCTTCCGAGCTGCTGCCCTCCGGCAGGTTGTAGGCCGTGGGCATCAGCGCGACCAGGGAACCGGGAACGATGGGCTCTTCTTCCGGCGCATAGACCTTCGGACAGAAACCCCGGCTCTCCAGCATCCACTCGAGCAGCTCGTCCAGACCCGTCACATCGGAGGTCATCAGGGCGACCTCTCCCTCTCCATCCGGCTTGGTCTTGACCCAGGTGATCCGGCTGATGGCCTCAAACGCGCGGGCCTCAGCCAACCAAGGGAGCAGATCCTGCTCGGAGCAGCCCATGAGGCCCTCCTCCACAAGGTTGTCGATGCTGAGTGCGGTCACAGGCAACTGAGCAAGCCACTGCTGGGCCAAGGGAAGGAGTTGATCCATGGGGGATTGAGGACGTCATTGAGGATTCCATCAGTGTAGCACTTGCAGTGTCACTGTTGTACTAGACCTTCTGGGACACGGTTCTGCTGGACGACTTCGACCTCACAAGGCAGTGGTGCTTGCTTACCGGGGAGTAGCTCCTCCCTGGTGAGCACCAGGTGTTGATGGGTGGTCACCCATCGTGCAGGTGGCGAAAGAGGAGCCCCCTGTTACCAATAACTGATCTATCAGGCATTGGTAACAGGGGGCGCCAACTGAAAGACTGATCCAAATTTTCTATCCCCCGTGGCTCCGACACTCCTCTTCATCACTGGTGTTCTGACTAGCTTAATTATTGGCTTTGTTTTTAGTCGTCTCTTTTCTAGTGGGTCTTCGGGAGAAGGTCATGGTGAACGCAGACTTCTTGAAGAGCGGCTATTAAAAGCAGACCAAGGGCTGGAGAAGTTCTCCCTAGAACTACAGTCACAGCAGCAAGAAGCCAAGGCCTTTCAGGATCAAGTCTTGCAAGCTCGAGAAAGTGCAGTTGGAAGTCGAACGCAACTCGAATCGATTCGTCAAGAACGCGAAACACTCATTTTGCAGATCAGCTCCACCCAGCAAAGTTTTGAGCAGACCCGCTCCGACCGAGAGTCATTGGGCCAGTGACGTGACCCCCTTTGCTGGTCCAGTACTTCTGAGAGCTGGTGGGTGGTCAGGCCGCTCTCCACTGCTGGAGTGCCGAATGCGGTCTGTAGGTGTTGTACTCGATTCGGTGCTGTTCCGCCAATAGCCTGGCTTCTTGCACCGATGCGAATAGCTCAATATTGAGGAACTCATCCCGGAAGCGACCGTTGAACGACTCCACGAATGGATTCTCCCACGGTGAACCCGGCTCGATGTAGGCCGTGCCGGAACCGCTGCCTGTGCACCACTCCTCCAAGGCATGGGCAATGAACTCAGGGCCATTGTCCATGCGCAGGTGAGTGGGCGGTGGATAGAGCTTGAGCAGCTCCTCAATCGTGTCGATCACGTCAACAGCTTGGCAGCTCCGGCCCACCCGAATCGCCAGGCAGACCCGGCTGTATTCATCCACCACGTTCAGGAACTTGAGCGTACGGCCATCCATCGTCTGGTCGAACTGGAAGTCGATTGCCCACACGTGATGCGGGTAGTCAGCCCGTAGCAGCTCCCTGGAGCCGCTGGCAGGGCGTGAACGCTTCCGACGGCGCGGCAGGGGCCGCTGCAGCCCCTCCTCCCGCCAGATCCGTTGCACCCGCTTGTGATTGACGCTCCAGCCGTCGAGCCGCAACCGCCGGTAGACCAGTCGCCGGCCCCAGCGCACATGGCGCCTGGCCAGCTCGCGGATCCGCCGTCTCAGCTTCTGCTCCTCGATGGCCGTCACCGGCACGGGCCGGCGTTGGCTGGTGCGGTTCTGGCCCACCAGACGGCAGGCACGCCGCCGGGACGCCCGGAATCGATCCTGCAGAACCATCACGGCCCTGCGGCGGCGTTCCGGGCTCAGAAGTTTCCCTCGGCTAACTCCTACTGCTACGCAGAAGCCTTCGGCTAGAGCATGGCCTTATCGAGTTCGGCATCGGCGAGCAAACGCTTGAGACGATTGTTCTCCTGCTCCAGCTCTTTGAGCCGTTTGGCCTCCGTGGCTTTCATGCCGCCGTAGAGCTGTTGCCAACGGTGGTAGGTGGGTGCCGATACCTCCAGGGTCCTGCAGACGTCAGCGACGCTCTGGCCCTGGTTGAGGAGCTGCTCAGCGGTGCGCAGCTTGCGGATGATCTGCTCGGGGGTGTGACGCTTGCGTTTCATGGGGCTTCTCCTGGCCAAGTCTGGCCGGTAGGGAAGCTCTCATAAGGGCTGGTTCAGTTTCTGGGGTCCACGTCATAGGAACTTAAACCTCTCAGACGAGCTTCTAGACCAGACACTCAAGTCAGGTGGAAGCAATTTCCATAATCAGGTTGCATGGGCAAGGCAGTATTTAGTTTGGGAAGGCTTGTTAGATTCGTCCAAGCATGGAATATGGACTCTTACGGAGAAGGGTCGAAACACATATCTCGACGATAAGGATGCACGAGAGATCTTCCTGAAATGGGTTGCCATTCACGCGGAGAATCGGAAGCAGAAGCGAGATGTGCCTGAAACTGAAGAGGAAGTCTTCCCACCTGAAGCCAGAGTCGATGAGCAAGAAGCTAATGAGAAGCTAGATCTGTTGAGCACCCTGCGATCAATCAGTCCTACTGTGTTCGAGAAAGTGTGCAGAGAGCTTCTCAGAGAGTCAGGCTTTGAGAATGTGGAAGTTACCGGCGGCTCTGCTGATGGTGGAATTGATGGTTATGGCACTCTTGAGATCAATCCATTTGTCAGCTTCAGAGTTCTGTTTCAATGCAAGCGCTATGCAAAGGGAAACCTGGTGTCCCGGGCTCAGGTTGGTGACTTCCGCAACACCATGCTTGGACGAGCTGAAAAAGGAATCATCATCACCACATCAGGATTCAGCAATGCGGCTATCCAGGAAGCGAGCAGAGAGGGGGCACCCAGGTCGAGTTGGTCGACGGCGACAAATTGGTAGAAACGTTCCAGAGGGTAGAGCTAGGTGTATTCAAGAGAACTGTCTACGATGTTGACCCTGCGTACTTTGAGAAGTTTAAGGACTGACTTCTAACATCGCCATTCACCTTAGCCGCCGCCGTGTGATCCCTATCTACCCCAATGCCTCCTTGCGGCCAGGTGATGGCGAGCGTTCGAAGGATCGTGCCGCCACTTTGAGAATGCCGTGCGGAGCCCTTGCCTGCTCGTAGCCACGGGGCTACACTGTCAGTGTGGTTTCAGTTCGCCGTACAGAGGAGTTTGCGCGTTGGCTCAGAGGTCTTCGGGACCTCAGGGCTAAGGCGTTCATTCAGGCCAGGGTTGAACGCGTCATCTGCGGCAATCCAGGCGATGTTCGGCCCGTTGGGGCAGGAGTCTCTGAGCTTCGGATCCACTATGGCCCTGGTTACAGGGTCTATTTTCAACAGCGGGGTTCGTTGCTGGTCATTCTTCTCGCCGGTGGTGACAAGAGCACCCATGCGAAAGATGTTAAATATGCGCAGGATCTCGCTCGTAACTTCAAGGAGGATGAATGATGGAGACGAAGACGGCACCTTATGACGTTGCCGAGTTCCTAGAGACTCCTGAAGAGATGGCTGCCTATCTGGAGGCCTGTATTCAGGAATCAGACGGGGATGCTGCCTTCATTGCAAAGGCATTGGGAGATATTGCTCGTGCCAAGGGAATGACCCAGGTCGCACGCGAGTCAGGACTGTCGCGGGAAAGTCTGTATAAGGCACTCTCAGGTGATCGGAGCCCAAGTTTTGATAAGATCTTGAAGGTCATCTCAGCCTTAGGTCTCCAATTGAGCGCATCTGTGAAGGAGGGCGCGATTGTTGCAGATGTGGCTGAGGTTGCATGAGAGTTGCTTGTGCAGCTGAAGTCTGCGGACGTTTCCTGTGGGAAGGCGACACTTCGAACAAGCCCTTCGAGTGGACAGGCCACCATCAGCCCTCAGCTCCGCCACCCCAAGCTCCCTGCATGCCACTCAAGGCCAGCGTTAGAAGGATCAGAGGAGACCCCGGGGCACCGCCGTCTTGACGTCCTGACGTCAAAGCGCTAAGGTCCAGAGATGGACGAAACGAAACGGGCCACCATCTACTTCAACGCGGATGTACATCGTGCACTGCGCTTAAGAGCTGCTGCATGTAGCCGCTCAATATCGGACATGGTCAATGAAGCAGTGAGCATGACATTGGCCGAAGATGTTGATGATTTGAGAGATGCTGATAAGAGACAAAATGAGCCAAGCTCTAGCTTCGAAGAGTTTGTCACAAGCCTAAGAGATAGTGGCCGAATATAGCCTCTCAATTAAGCCATCAGCTGCTAAAGAACTACAAGTAATATCAGACAAGGCAACGCTGGCACGATTGATTGAGAAGATCAAATCACTTGCCACTCAACCTCGCCCATCAGGGTCTGAAAAGCTCGCGGGCAGACAGAGCCTCTATCGTGTCCGGCAAGGCAACTATCGGGTCATTTACTCCGTTAATGATGAAATGCGAATTGTCGACGTTGTGAAGGTTGGCCATAGAAGAGATGTCTACCGATGAGTAGACCTTCTAACATCAAGATACAGAAGGCGGGAGCGGAGGGAATTGACTGTACCCAAGTTGGTTCGCCCGCTTCTGATCTTGAGCGTTCGGCATCAGGAAAACGGTGAGACTACCGCGAAAACTTCTCGACATAGGGCGCGTTGACAAAGTGAACCTATCTGGGAGAGGAGGACGCGAGCGCGATGTAGCAATCCTGCTATCCAATTGGACGCGTGTTAACGCGCCTTTGCATGATTTTGAATACGAGAATCGAGGGGAGACGCTCCGAATCGAAGTCAAGAAGCAAGCGAATCTCCAGTGGTTTGACAGTGGGAAGTATCACCAAATCAATCGACAGGATCGGGACATTAGGATTCTGTTTCTGATTCACGAGAAGGGCAGAATTGAAATCGTTGCAGTTGCGTGTTTGGGCGAGTTTCTTGACTGGCTATTCGAGAATCGAAAGTCAGACGGATGGAATGAAAAGGTTTTGAGGATTGGATATGAATTCAAGAAGCGTTTCCCTTCCCTGCAGTTTAAGGCGAGGGTTCATGTCGCCACGATACTCAAGGAGGCGCCAGAACTCTTCGATGTGCTATATAGGAGAGGAGATTAGTGCCGATCAAGACCCTGCGCTGGACGGAAATTCCGCTTTGCTCCATCCCCGCCAGTTTGCTTAGTCGTTCACAAGTCAGGAGCCAAACATTCAGGCATCCGCCTGTAGCGCAATCACGGTGGTCGAACAGGCATCCTGAATCTCCCGCCATCGCTCTGCGGTGATCCCAAGCCGCTGTGGAATCGCTTGCGGCTGCAGTCCTTCCCGCAGCAGCTTCTGACCACTGGCGTAGAGGTCGCGCCAGGACGGCGGCACCTTGATGGCAAAGCCGTGGTCCCGCAGGTAGTGGGTGAACTCGCCGTTGGCGTAGGTGCGGGCGTAGGGACGAAACGAGCGCCCACCGCTGCTATCAAAGCGGGCGGCGGCCTTGAGCAGGCCAATCACCGCAAGCTGGCGGAGGTCATCGAAGGGATGGGTGGTGCGGCGGGCAAAGTTGCCGGCGATCTTGTCTGCTAGGTCCACGTGAGACAGAGCGAGCGCATGGATCGCCGCCTGAGGGTGCACGGGCCGCTGCCGCCTGGTCTTGCGTGGCGTCTGAGGAGGCGGCTGGTAGGGGAAAGCAAAGACGAGTTGCTGATGAATGCAGGGGAGCCGCCGCCGGCGGCGTAGACGCGGCGAAGGAACGACAACATCCGTTGCGCTCGCATGAACCAGCAGCAGAAGCTGGGTCATGGGATCAGCGGGAGAGAAGCATCGGCAGCGGATCCCGCTTGATTCCCAGGCCCCGCCAGTAGCGGGTTTCCAGCCACAGGCCCCCATGGCCGAAGGCATCGACCAGATCCTTCGTGCCCTTGGGGAAGCGCGGCAGCTCCTCCACCAGCGGCGCGGCGCGGTGGTGGAAGCTCACCTGGCCTGCTTCCAGCAGCGGCGCGACGGCATGGGCATGGGATTCCTTGCTGCCACGCGCGGGGATCGGCAGCAGGCCCGGCACCTTGCGCTTGAGGGTCTGCTGCACGGCCGGGCCATTGGCCGCGTCCTCGATCAGCACCGCGTTCGGGCGAAGACCCTGGGCGTCGAGCGCCGCGAGGGTGGAAAGCAGGAAGCGGATCGTCTGGGGCAGATCGAAGTGATGGCGGGCCGCCCAGATCACCTCCAGCTCAAGCTGGGGGCCAGAGGCCCCGCGGTGTGCGGCCCTGCCGTATCCGGTAGCAGCAAGCCCATCAGCACGAAGCCGCAGTGATCGTTGTGTTCCTCCCCCTTGAAGGAAAGGTCGCAGGAGAGCACCAAGGGCGAAAAGCGACGCGGCTGTTCGCGGGGGAACGGCGGCTTGATCCAGGCCCGCTGGAAGATGGCGCCCTGCATCGGCGAGGGGCGCTGCTGAAAGAGGGCGTTCCACCAGAAGGACCCGACCCGGGTGCGGATCTTGAGCAGTTCGGAAAGCGGGAAGCGTTCGGGGCAGAGCGCCTCGCCGGGTAGCCGCCAGTCGGGCTCCACCGTGCAGGAGGCCGGGAAGCTCTGCCGATCGGCCCGGTGCTCGGCAATCGCCGGCAGGTTGAGCACATGCCACTCCTGCGGGGCATCGCCGCTTCCCTGGGCCATCAGCCAACCGATGACGTCCTCGTGATCCCAGCGGGTGAGCACGATCACCTGAGCCGAGAGGTTGCGCTGCAGAGCGCCAGCACCCGCGTCTATGAACTGGGGTTCAGCGCGGGTGAACCAGACGGCCTTGAGCCAGTCCTCGATGCGCGCCCGTACCCGAACAGAGCCCGCATCGGCCGGGCCTTTGTAGGGGTCGTCGATGATGCCAAGCGAATAGCCCTTGCCTGTGAAGGGTCCATCCACACCGGCGGCGATGCAGCCGCCACGCTGCGGGGTGAGCCAATTGCCAACAGCCGCGGAATCCTTCGAGAGCTGGTTGCCGGTGACGCGGTAGAAGTGGCGCGCCTCGCGGGAGTGGGCATAGGCCAGCTCACCGCTGTAGCTGGCGATGGCGGCGAAGAGGTGGGGGTGGCGGTAGATGAAGTAGGCGGGGAAGAGTTTGGAGACCAGCAGCGATTTCCCCAGCCGTGGCGGGCAGGTGACGATCAGGCGCGAGAGCTGGCCATCGGCGATCGCCTGCAGCAGGGCGATCAGCACCACTGCCCAGCGGTGGAATCCGTAGCGGGGATAGGCCTGGGCGATGAACTCCCGGAAGCTCAATTGTTCCGTGCTGGCCGAGGCCAGGGAGGGATCAGCAACACCGAGCACGCCACCATCACGCCAGCAATCGCGATGGTGCGGAGAGTGGAGCAGTCCGCCATCGAGCAGCGGCCCGACTGTGACGAGAGCAGGAGCTCGGGCCTGGGCGTGGGCCTTGTCGCTCTGCAGCAAGCCTCTGGTCATGAGCTGGCCTCGCTGGGCGGCTTGACCGGGGCACGCAGCATCCCCGTGATCTCACAGATCACACGGTGAGCACCAACTGGGGTTACCCCGATTCAGTGGATCGTGATCAGGGCCTCGCGGGGGTGAGTTTACGGGTAGTTATGAACTGCTGCTCGTAGTCGATCGGGCTGAGGTAGCCGATCGCTGAGTGACGTCGCTCACGGTTGCAGTCACCGTCGATCCAGATGGCCAGATCACGCTGCAGCTGCTCGGGCGTGTGCAGGACCTCAGTGTCCTCATCCAGGTCGAGCTCGTCTTTGAAGGTGGAGTAAAAGCTTTCCACCACAGCGTTGTCCCAGCAGCAACCCTTGGCCGACATGCTGCAGCTGATCTGGCGGCTCTTCAGCAGCTGCCGGTAGGCCGTAGCCCGGTACTGGGTGCCCTGATCGGTGCGGATCAGGAGTTGATCGGGTTCGATCGGGCGATGGCCCAGGGCCCGGTTCAGAGCCTCCAGCACCAAGGTGGCCTCCATGGTGGCGGCCATGGCCCAGCCGACCACGCGGCGGCTGTACAGATCGATCCAAACCGCGAGATAACGCCAACCGCTGCTGGTGCGGATGTAGGTGATGTCACCTGCCCAACAGCGCCACTCGCTGCGCGAGAAGCCTGCGGTTACGGCTCTGGGGGCGTGAACTCCTGCTGCAGGAGGTTCTCAGCCACTCCAGCGGCCTTGTTGCCACTGTTGCGGCATGGCATGAAACTGCGCCTGGGCTTGTCTTTGAGCGCCGCCCGACGCATGAGCCTGGCGACGCGGTGCGGGCCCACCAAGCGACCGGTGGCCCTCAGCTCCTGATGGATCCGAGGGGCGCCGTAGAAGCCGCGGTGCTGCTCGAACACCGTTGCCACCTCAGTGGTGATGGCAGCGTTCTCCTGGGCCCTTGGGCCGGGATTCTGCTGGCGTTGACGCCAGGCATAGAAGCCGCTGCGGGCAACACCCAGCTGGCCGCAGAGCCAGGCAATGGAGAAGCGCTCACACAGCGCCTCGATCAGGCGAAACCTCTCGGCGGCAGCTGCTCCTTTGCAAAGTGTGCTGCCGCCAGCCTGAAAAAAGTCCTTCTCCCTCCGGAGCTCACGGTTCTCCTGGCGCAGCCGCGTCAGTTCGCCACGTTCATCGGTGGTCAGCTGGCCCTGGTCGCTGGGTCCGAAATCACCCCGATCAATGCGGGCCTGTCTGACCCACTTGGCCAGGCTGCTGATGGGAATGCCAAGTCGCTGGGCCACAGCCGTACAGCTGATCCCCTCACTGAGGCAGAGCTCCATGGCCTCCTGCTTCTGCAGAGGCGTGAACCGGCGTCTGGTCTTGGTTGGGTTGGTCATCAATGGACAGTCTGAGGGTCATGGCGTGACTCCTATCGACCTGTCCACGAAACCGGGGCAACCTCACTTCCAGCCGTGATTCCAGCGTGGCCCCGCGCATTGCGTTGCCGTTATCGGCATGGAGGATCAGTGGCGCCAGGAGGCACTGTTTGCTGCCAAAGCCGCTGGGACGGCGGTAACGCTCCCTGATGCAGGCGCGCTGCACCAAATCCGCCGCGATCTCAGCCGATTCCACCTCAGCCAGATCCCAAGCCAGCACTTTGCGGCTCCAAACGTCGACCACTAGGTAGAGGTACAGCCACACCCCCCACCGTGGTCGGCAGGAAGCTGATGTCCCAGCTCTAAACACGGTTTGGCCCAACAGCTCTGAGGCGTGGCACGGTGCGTGGATCCTGCGGCAGTCGGGCGCGCCCGCGGCGGTGGCACTGCCCTGCCTGGTGCAGAACCCGATGATCGATTGATTCGGAGCCTATGTAGAGCCCCTCATCAGCCAGGACAGACACGATCTGGCCCGGAGGCATCGAGGCGTACTCGTGCTGGTTACAGGTCAGCAAGATCCTCTGGCGCTCTTCCTCGTTCAGCCGGTGACCCACCACGCGGGAACTGCTTTTACGGCGATCCACGCCGTCCCCATCACCACCAAGGGCTTTCCGCCTGCGTTTGAAGGTTCACAAAGACATGCCAAGTTCCCCGCAGGCACTAACCAGCCTTGCGCCAGCGGCCTTCGCTTCGTCGATCAGCTCGATCACCTTCCGCCGGTGCAGAGCGCTGGTCAGCCTTCCTTGTCCTCCGAACAGGAGCCGCAGGCTTCTCCGAAGGAGTAGGCCTCCCACTTTTTTCGCAGCACCAGCAAGGCCGCTATCTCCGCCATGGCCTTCTCCGTGCGCTGCAGCTCCTTTCCCTCCTTCGGAGAAAACTTCGGCTAGAGGGCTTTGATCTCGCACTGGTCCTGGGCGCGGAGCTTCTCGAGCTCCTTCTGTTCGGCCATCGTCAGCACCGGCTTGGCGTTCGCATCGGTGGCTGCCTGCCGCCAGCGGCTCATCTGCTCAGGGGAGAGCCCCCGCTCCCGGCAGGAGGCGCTGAGCTCAGTGGCGTTGAGGCCAGCGCTCTCCAGCACCACCGTGAACTTGTCGGCAGCGCTCCAGCCCTCTTGTTCCTTCTGGGATGCCGGCACCACCTCTCCCTGCAACCGCCAGGTCTTTCTCCATTTGTAGAGGGTGATCGCGTGAATGCCCAGCGCTTCTGAGATCCGAGCCACGCTCTGCCGGTGCGGCGGGCTCATCCGCTTCCTGACATCAGCCCTGACGGCCTCGCTGTAACGACGCATTGGTCATGTCCTTAAGCACCCGGGTGCACAGATAAGAGGGGCGACATCTTTCCTGAAACCGGGGGGAAGGTGACGCGTCTTCATCCATGGAGGACCGGCCGCGCTGAATCATCACAGCCCCCCCAATCCCCTCCCCAGCCAGAGGGGTCGACAGAGGGCATGGGTCGGTGCAGCCAGGACGAGCGCCTGGGGATCGCCAACAGCGACCGGCTTCCCGAGCAACAGGTGCCGTTGCTAGACGACCGCCGAGGCAACAGCCCGGAGGAGGATCTCAGGCTGTGGCGCGTCAAGCGCGGGGACGGTCGTGGCTTCGGCCAGGGGTGCTGATCATCGGCCGGGAGAGCACAAGCATCAGCGCCCGCTTCGAGAGCGTGCGCGGCCTGGCGCAGGCCCTGGAGTCCCTTGATGACGAGGGCGGCACGGGTAGGGCCCATGGGCGATCGCCGCACGCCGGTCCAGGCATGGCTGCGGGGCGGTGGAGTCGCCAGCCGCGTCCAGGACCGAACCCACCCGGAGGATGGATCGCAGCTTGGTTCATGACCTGGAACCAGCGGCTGGGCCTGAACCTGAGCGCCCTGGTACCGCCGGCCCCGCTCGCTCGCGGGGCCCGGACCAGGCGTCACGGGTCTGTCCTTGGTGACATTCGAGGGCGCCGTCGACAACCCCAGCGAATCCCCCCGATCCACCAACCGTCCAAGCTGCTGGGCCGAGGCCTCCTCCAGCCGGGAGAAGCGATTCCGCTGCCGGGCGATCCGGCTCCGCTCAGCGGAGGCGATCACCCCACTGGGGGGGGAGATTCAGGGATGAGCCCGCCCACGGTCCTGTGCTGCTGGAAGAGGACCTCCGCACGTCTGTCAGTTGCGTTGCGCCGACCATCCGCGCCGCCTTCTGCTCGAACCCGTCCAGCTCAGGGATGGCGCTCACAGGGCATCCACAGCGCGCCCATGGGGTGCACCCCAGGGCAGCCCAGTTCCCTGGCCTTCCGCAGCGCTTCCCCACGGCTGGGATAGGCGAAAAGGTTCGCCCCGGGGGCCTTCCCACCCCCAGGAGCGAGCCCGCCGTGGTGGTGATGCACCTGGGCAGGCCCACCTCCCAGCCGGAAGGGGCCCATGCCGTCGAGGCCAGCCCACCACACCCCCATCACATTCACCCCGGTGATCAGCACACCCATCCCCACCACGGTGGCGTTGATCACCCCCATGCCCACGAGGCCAAGGCTGACCACGCCCATCGGCACCACACCGATGCTCACCACCCCCATGGGCACGATCCCGATCGAGATCACCCCTAGGGGAGCGATGCCGATCGCCACCAGCTTCGGCTTGCTCCCGCACTCGCCACCACCGAGGCTCAATGGTTCATGCCCGGGTGGGCTCCCCCCCTGGTCTCCCCATGGCTCGCGCAGGGCATCCATGTGTCGCCCATGCGATGGGCTCCCTTGCAGCCGAAGCGCGGAGCGGCAGCCTCCGCCGCTGCCTGTGTGGCGAACACCGCCGGAGCGGCACCGTTAGCCGCTGGCGGCGCTCCCGCCCTGACGGCCGATGCCATCAGAACGACTGAACCGGAGCCCAGGAGCATGGCCAGGGGAGCGATGGGACGGAGCACAGATCTGGAGCGCGTGGCCTGCATTGTGCCGTGGACCGCTCCGTCGCCCTCGGCGTTGACCGGCCCCGCTTGGGTACCCCCACCAGCCAGCTCCCTTCCGCGGACGGCAGCATTGATCCCAGCCGTCGCTCGCCACGCTCCACCCAGCACCAGGTCTCTACGGCGACGGGGGAGCACCACCGTCACCACAGGCCTCCCGTCGTCTGAGGAAGCGGCCGCCCACTACCCCTGGAGCAACAATCGCGGGAAGAACCGCTCTCCCTGCTCGGTGGCGCCACCGGTGCTGGCCCGCCTGGATGGTGCCGCGCCTGGGGATCGGCGGCCCGCCCGTTCTCGATGGGCCGCGTGGTCCGCAGGTGGGGGGCCAACCTCTGCGGCGGGGGGGGGACGTCAACCTGCGCCTCCCTCCCCGGTAGGGGCTCGGGCCCGGGAGAGCGAGAGCGCCGTTCCCCTCCACGGGGCCGCCCTGGTGGTGGCCCTGGGCCGCGGCAAGCAGCGCCACGCGATCGCCTGCGTCAAGCTCTGCGCCCTCAATGCGATCGACAGCGCCGGTTTTCGCGCTGACGGGAGTGACCCCGCGCGCGGGCCGCATGAACGCGACCTGCCCTGGTTCCGTGACTGCCACAAGGTCGGGGCGAGGGCGGTGAGGACGGCCTCCAACAGCATCAACAGCCAGCGGTGCGGCCAGAACCCGCTGCTGCTCACGGAGATTCTCAAGCCTCGCCGGGGCTGCCTGGTCCTCGCGCTCCCCGGTGTCAGCCTCGACCCGCGCGATGGGCCTGGACTGAGAGGGTGGGCCTCGACCGGGCTAAGCCCTTCAAGAGGCTGCTGGCTGCGCCCTGGCCCTGGAGGCGACCACCAAGGCGGTCATGTTGAAACGTGAGCGCCAGAGCGGCTGGCGATGGGTCCCATCCTGGGCGATCGCGGCTCCTCCGCTACCCGGCCGACTTCGGTGACCCTTGGCAAGGTCCACGCGCCGCAGGGCTGGCACCAGCCCCTGATCCCGCCACGGCCATCCGCTGCGACGACGGTTCAGAACCACCACAGCACCCATGGCGGTCGGCCTCGACAGGAAGGACGGGGCCAAACCCTTCAACCGCGACGCCATCGCTGTGGTCTGGTCGCCGATCAGAAGGCGCGGATCCCGGCGGTGCCGGCGATCGTGGGGCTGTTCGGGCACATGGCGCCCTCGCAGCGGCTGCCCATCAGCGTGCCCACCGACCACAGGCCTCTGCCCGAGTTCGATCCCCGCGCCCAGCGGTTCAGCCGCGACCTCTGGCACAGCGACCGGTGCCTGGGTCTGCCGGCCATGCCGCCGCCGTGCCGTTGGGCTTCGGGCGCTCCGACGCGATCGTTGTGCATGGCGAACGGGAGGTGACCCTCGACCGCAAGACTGGCGCGATCGCGCCGCTGCGGCTGGAGCTGAGCGGGCGTATCACCGGGCGTTGCTGGCCGAGGAGGTCGCGCAGCTTCCCGCAGGCGTCCCCGACCAGGTGCTGGAGAACCCCCGACGGAGGCTGGTGGGCTTCCAGCAGCTGCGGCTGGAGGCCGGCGCCGCCGAGCGGGGACCGCCCCGCCGATGGCAAGGACCCTGGCTCAGACGGGGAGCTGGCCGAAACTGTTCTGGACCGCTCAGCGATAGGCGCCCACGCGGATGGGCGTTGAAGGGCGGAGGGCGGAGGGCGGAGGGCTGCTCCACGGAGGTCCATGGCCCGGGACCGGATCATCCTGGAGAGGCCTGAAGCTCGCCCATGGTTGCCTCCTCCGGATTGGTGTCCCACGCCGACTTCCGACTCCATGACCCCGGCTGGGGCCACCCGGAATCGCCCCGGCGGCTGGAGGCCGTGATCGGGGAGCTGCGGCACAGTGGCCTGCTTGAGCACTTCCTGCCCATCCCCCCGCGGCCCGCCACGAATGACGACCTGCTGCGCTGCCACAGCCGCGCCTACCTGGCCAGCGTCCGCCGGGACATCCGCTCGGGCCTCGATCAGCTCTCCACCGGCGACACGGCCGTTTCCGAGCACTCTGAAGCGGTGGCCCGGCTGGCGGCGGGGGGCCTGCTGGCGGCGCTGGACGCCGTGATGGCTGGGGCGGTGCGCAACGCTTTCTGCGCCGTGCGACCGCCGGGACACCACGCCGAATCGAACCGGGGCATGGGCTTCTGCCTCTTCAACAACGTGGCCGTGGCGGCGCGCTATGCCCAGGCGGTGCAGGGGCTGCGGCGGGTCCTGATCCTTGACTGGGATGTGCACCACGGCAACGGCAGCCAGGAGATCTTCTGGCGCGACCCCAGCGTGCTCGTCTTCAGCGTGCACGAATCGCCCCTCTACCCCGGCAGCGGCGCCGCCAGCGAGCGGGGCGCGGGGGAAGGCGAAGGGTTCACGATCAACGTCCCCCTGCCCCCCGGCAGCGGCGGCGCCGCGGTGCTCGCGGCCCTCGAGGAGCAGTTGCTGCCCGCCGCCGAGCGCTTCGAACCGGAGCTGGTGCTGATCTCCGCCGGCTTCGATGCCCGGCTCGGCGATCCGCTCGGCCACCAGCGGCTCAATGACGACGACTTCCACACGCTCACCCGGATCGCCATGGCGATCGCCGCGCGCCATTGCTCAGGCCGCCTGGTGTCGAGTCTGGAGGGGGGCTATGGGCTGGAGGGCCTGGGGCTGGCCGTCGCCGCCCATGGGCGCGCCCTGCTGGAGCCCTGATCCAATTGGGGCGACCCGAGGGACCAGCCCCACGGTCCCGCCCAACCCTGACACCGCCGATGATCACCCGATGGCAACCCCTCCCCTCGATCTCAGCCCCGCCGACTGGCACCGGATCCGCGACGCCCTGCGCTACCTGGGCAGGGATCTGCACCACCGCTCCTACGGGGTGGAGGCCAGCCGGCGGGAGCTGCTGTGGGCGGAGATGGATGCCTGCCTGGCCCTGGCCGAGCGGATCGAGGTTGTAGGGCCGTTCAACTGCGACTGAGCGTTTCAGCCGACAGCCTCACCCCACCACCGGCTCCAGCTCGGCGATCAGCTCCCGCAGCTCGCCTTCCTCCACCCGGTAGACCTCGTTGCAGAAGTGGCAGGTGAGCTCAGCGTGACCCTCGTCACGGAGCATCTCGCTGAGTTCGTCGCGGCCCAGCAACTTGAGGGCGCTCACGCTGCGGCGGCGGGTGCAGGGGCAGTGGAAGCTCACGGCCTGCTGGGCTTCGGCGTCCTCCAGGAGTTGGGGATCGAGATCGGGAAAGATGTCTTCGAGCAGACGCTTCAGATCACCGGTGCTGGCCGCCAGGCGGTTGCTGAAATCGCGAATCTCACGACAGCGGTCTTCGAGCAGCGCCACCAGAGCCGGCTCCTGGGCCGCCTTGGGCAACACCTGCACCAGCACGCCACCGGCGCAGCGCACGCCGCTGCTGTCGATCTGCTCCCCCACGAACAGGGCCGAGGGGGTCTGCTCGGAGTGCACCAGATAGGAGGCCACGTCATCGCCGATGCCACCGCTCACCAGCTCCACCGTGCTGCTGAACGGTTCACCCTTGCCGAGGTCGCGCACCACGTGGAGGTAGCCGGTGCCCGTGGCCTTGCGGAAATCAAAACCCACCGGCACGTCCCCGTGGTCCGCCGGGTCGCGCTCCACCAGATCCAGCTCCAGGCCTGGGTTGCCCACATGGCCACGGACGCTGCCGTCGCGGCCCGCATCCACCATCAGCCCCCGCAGCGGACCATCGGATTGGATGCGCAGGTTCACCCGCCCGTGGCGCACCTTCATCGAGCTGGCCAGCAGCAGGCCGGCGGTCATCGCCCGACCCAGCAGGGCGGTGGTCAGGAAGGAGAGCCCATGGCGGCGGCGGGCGTAGCGGCTGGTGACCGTGGTGGTGGCGGCCACCAGGCGGATGCCGCCCCCGGCCGCGGTGGCCCGCACCAACTGATCCGCCATCGCCCCTGCCATGTCTCAGGGCATCGTACGGAGGGCCGGCAGGGGTCTAAGCGCCCCGTCCCGCAGCTCCCAGCCCCGTTCGATCAGCCCCCGGAACAGCTCCGGCTCGTGGGTCACCACCAGCAGCACCCGGTCCCGGCTGAGCCGCCCGATCAACTGCAGCACCCCATCGCGCACCGACCAATCCAGGCCGGCGGTGGGCTCATCGAGCAGCAGCACCTTGGGCTCCCGCAGCAACTGCACCGCCAGGGCCAGCCGCCGCTGCTGGCCGCCGCTGAGCCGCTCCGGCGCCTGCTGAAACGAGAGCGCCCCAAGCCCCACCTGCTCCAGCACCTCCTGCACCCGCTCGCTGCCCAGGCGCCGCTGGCCGAGCTTCAGTTCCTGACCCACCGTGAGACCAAGGAAATGGCGCTCCGGGAACTGGAAGACCAGCCCGCAGAGCCAGCGGCGCTGGCGGCCCTTGAGGGTCTCGCCATTCCAGAGGATCGAGCCGCTGCTGGGCTCGGCCAGGCCGCTGAGCAGCTCCAGCAGGGTGGTCTTGCCGCTGCCGCTCCGGCCCGCCACCAGCGCCGGCTGCCCGGTCAGGAGCTTCAGGTTCAGCCCCTCCAGCACCGGCGCTGCCGCCGTGGCCGGGTGGTACCCCAGCGAACGCAGTTCGAGCATGGCGAGGCCGTCGTGGTTCCAGCTTGCCTGCCGGCCGTGTTGGAGTGGGGGGGCGCTGCCGATGCCCCACCGTGGAGGTCCGCTTCCGCTCCTTCGATCCGTTCAACTGCTGGCTGTGGCTGCGCTTCGAGCACCCCCCCGGTTCGGGCGAGCGCGGCTACCTCGACACCGTCTTTGACAGCTGGTTCGTGCTCGGCAAGTTGGGCGGCTTCAACGCCGAGAGCCTGCAGGCGCATGAGGAGGGGGTCGACCTGGGCTGGATGGCCTATGAGAACGAGGAGGCGGAAGGGGCGCTGCCGGCCCTGATGCACAACCTCGGCCCCCTGGAGTACCAGGACAACTGGGGCCGCTGCTGGGTGGACCTGGGCACCAGCGACGCCCTGGCCCTCGATGTGCTGTTCAACGTGCTGCGCCAGCTCGACAACGACCTGGTGCGGATCGAGGAGCTGGTGGTGGGCGGCGTCAACGAGGACTGGCCGGTGGAGGACCAGCCCGATCGAGACTTCTCCCCCCTGGCCTTCTCCGACGACGAGAGCAAAAACGAGGACGAAAATGAATCAGAGGATGATGAAGCGCCCAACCGAACACGCAAGAAGCACTGAACCGTGGCCCGGGAACTGCGGCGTCTGCTGATCGATCCGGCGCGGCTCGCCCCCGAGCTGGCTCTAAGGCCTGAGGAAATCCGCTACCTCACGCGGGTGCTGCGCTACGGCCCGGGCGATCGGGTCGAACTCACGGATGGGGCCGGCGGCCTCTGGAGCGCCTCCCTGATCGGCAAGGATCGCCTGGCTCTGGAGCAGCCGCTCGGGCGGCCCCTGCGCCGGGAACCGCCGCCGGCCCTGCGCCTGGAGCTGGCGATCGCGGTACCCAAGCGGGACATGGACCTGGTGGTGCGCATGGCCTGTGAGCTGGGGGTGGACCGGCTGCAGCCCCTGCGGGCGGAGAACAGCGCCCTGGTGGGCAGCCAAAAAAACGAGCGCTGGGAGGCGATCCTGCGGGAGGCCAGCGAGCAGTGCGAGCGGCTCTGGCTGCCCGAGCTGGCGCCACCCGAGCCGGCCGGCCCCTGGCTGGGGGCCGCGGCCCAAGGGGGTGCGCTGCGTCTGCTGAGCACCACCCGTCAGCAGGGGTTGCCGCTGCTGGGCGAGGTGCTGAGTGAGCTTGGGCCGCGGCCTCCCGCCACCCTCACCCTGGCCTGCGGACCGGAGGGGGGCTGGAGTGGGGCCGAAGAGGTGGCCGCCAGCGCCAGCGGCTGGCGGTTCGTGAGCCTGGGGCCCCGCATCCTGCGCTGCTCCACCGCGGCGGTGGCGGGCCTGGCCGTTCTCGACCACTGGCGTGCCGGAGCGGGCACGAGCCGGGGCGAAGACTGGGGCGAGAACAGGGGCGATCCAATGGCGCTGCGATGATCCAGGCTCCGATCTCCGAGCGCAGCGCAGCCATGGCCGGGCCAGGGTCAGGATCCGTCGACCAGCAGGGCGCCCAGCTCCGGCGGATCGCCGCACGCTTTGACCTCGGGGGCGCCATCGCCGCGATCGAGCCCCTGGGCAACGGCAACGTCAACGACACCTACCGCGTCACCCTGAGCGGGGACCCCGCACGTCGTTTCGTGCTGCAGCGCCTGAACACCACGGTGTTCCCCCATCCGGAGCGGGTGATGGGCAACATCGCGGCCCTGGGGAACCACCTGGAGGGCCGCCTGGCCCAGGAAGCTGCCGGCCCCGGCCGCCGCTGGGAGGTGCCGCGGCTGATCGCCCCCCTTGGCGCAGAGAAGCACTGGCTGCAGGACGGCAACGACGTCTGGCGCCTCACCACCTTCATCGAAGGCGCCCAATGCCTGGAGACCGTGGCCACCGAGGCCCAGGCCTGGCAGCTGGGCTTCGGTCTGGGCACCTTCCATCGGCTACTGAGTGATCTGCCGATCGAGGCGCTGGCCGACACCCTCGAAGGCTTCCACATCACCCCCGCGTACCTGGCGGCCTACGAACGGGCCCTGGCCTGCAGCACGGCGGCCTCCTGCGAGGAACTCAGCTTCTGCCAGGCCTTCGTGGCCGAGCGCAGCGCCCTGGCGGGGGTGCTCGAGACCGCCAAGGACCAAGGCGTCCTGCGGCTGCGGCCGATCCACGGCGACCCGAAGGTCAACAACGTGATGCTCGATGCGGCCAGCGGCGCAGCCGTCGCCCTGGTGGACCTGGACACGGTCAAACCCGGACTGATCCACTACGACATCGGCGACTGCTGCCGCTCGGGCTGCAACCCCCTGGGGGAGGAGACCAAGGACTGGCAAGCCGTGTGCTTCGATCCCGGCCGCTGCGAGGCGATCCTGGCGGGCTACCTCAACGCCGCCCGGGGCTCCCTCACCACTGAGGACATCGCCTACCTGTTCGATGCGATCCGCCTGATCGCCTTCGAGCTGGGCCTGCGCTTCCTCACCGATCACCTGCAGGGCGACGTCTACTTCAAGACGCGAGAGGCGGGGCAGAATCTCGATCGAGCCCTGGTGCAATTTCAGCTCACCGCCAGCATCGAGGCCCAGGAGGAGGCGATTCGCGCCCTGATCGAGCGGCTGCGATGAGCGAGCTTTCCTTCCAGCTCCAACGCTTCGACGATGGCCTGGCGTTCCCCTCGCTCGCGATCACGGGTGAGCTTCGACGGGAGGGCGCCGATCTCTCCGTCCGGTTCCTGCTCCGCGGTGACCTTGCTGAGCTCGTGATCGCCCCGAGTGCCGCCCGGCCCGAGCGCCGCGACGGCCTCTGGCAGACCACCTGCCTGGAGGTCTTCCTGGCCGCGGCGGGGCAGGAGTCCTACTGGGAGTTCAACCTCTCGCCCGGCGGCGATTGGAACGTCTACCGCCTGGAGGGCTACCGGCGCACTCTCAAACCAGAGGCGGCCTTCACCAGCTTCCCCTTCGAGGTGAGTCGCAGGGAGGGAAGCCTGGAACTGACGCTGAACTGCACGCTGCCTAGGCCTCTGGCCGCCCCGGTCCAGCTGGAGGCGGCGATCTGCGCCGTGATCGAGCTCCGTTCGGGCCCGATCGGCTACTGGGCCCTGGCCCACCCAGGCGCTGAGCCTGATTTCCATCGCCGCGAGGTGTTTCGGCTTCTCACTTCGCCCCCGAGCAGCCCGATACCCGGCTAGGACGAAGGGAGAAACGCAGGCCGTGCCATGAGGAACCCCACCGCAGTCACCTGCTGGAGAGCCCTGACCTTGGCCGCCCTGGTGGCCAGCTTCTGTGCGCCGATCGCCGTCCAGGCCCGCGGGGGCGGGGGGAGAGGCGGCGGCGGCGCGGGTGTTGGCGGAGTCAGGGGCGTCAACCCTGGGGGATTGGGGGGGCCGGCCTCAGGCGCTGGGGTGCGCCCCGGCGCGGGCGTGGGTGCTCCGGGCGCTGGCTACACCCGGGCCCCAGGCGTCAACCCTGGCGGTCTGGGCGGACCGGCCTCAGGCGCCGGGGTGCGACCGGGTGCGGGCTTCGGCGCCCCCGGAGTGGGGCTCACCCGGGCGCCCGGGGCCCGGGGCGTCTGGAATCCCGCCTGGGGCCAGAGGGGTTATTGGGGCTCCCGGCCCTGGAGGGTCGGCTGGTATCGGGTGAATCCAGTGGCCTGGCACTGGTGGGGACCCAGTTCCCTCGCCTGGGGAGCCACCAGTCTGGCGACCGCCGCCGCGGTCAGTTCCATGGTGGATCAGGCGGTGGCGGCCCAGGCCACCGCCTTCACGGTGCCCAGCACGAGCTATCAGCTTGACTACGCCTCCCTGCAGGCGGTGGCCCCCTACGGCGCCAGCTTCACCTACCTGGAGGGGGGGGCTCCCCTCGCTGCGCAGGTGGACTGCCAGCAGGGGTGGCTCAATGGCGCGCCACCGAGCACGGCCGATCAGGCCCAACTTCTCAATGCCGCCTGCCTGGTGGCCTACGGCAACGGCAGCTGAGCCTTCAGCCTCAACCCTTGACCGCATCGCCACTGGCGCTGGGCAGGATGAACCGCTGCAGGCCGATGAACAGCGCCAGCACCGGCAGGATCGAGACCACCGCACCCGCGGCCACCAGCCGCCAATCCAGCGAGAAGCTGCTCGCCAGCTGCTGCAGCCCCAGGGGCAGGGTGTAGAGCTTGGGGTCATCCAGGATGATCAGCGGCCAGAGGAAATCACTCCAGGTGCCGATGAACACGAACATCGCCAGGGTGATCAGATCCGCCCGGGCCGCCGGGATCATCACGTTCCACCACTCGCCCAGGGGCGTGCAGCCATCGATCCGGGCCGCCTCCTCCAGCTCCACCGGCACCCCCATGAAGCTCTGGCGCAGCAGGAAGATGCCGAAGGCGGTGGCCGCCTGGGGCAGGATCAGAGCCCAGAGAGTGTTACGCAACCCCAGCTGCACCATCAGCAGATAGAGCGGGATCATCACCACCTGAAAGGGGATCAGGATCGTCGCCACCACCAGGGCCAGCACCAGGCCGCGCCCCTTGAAGCGCAACCGCGCCAGGGGGTAGGCCGCCAGGGAGCAGAACAACAGGTTGGCGACCACCGCCAGGGCGCTGACCACCGTGCTGTTGAGCAGGTACTGGCCCAGGGGGTTGTCGTTGAACAGGCGGCCGTAGGCCTGCAGGCTGGGCTGCTGCGGCAGCAGGGCCGGCGGGGTGGTGAAGATGTCTTCCGCTGGACCCTTGAGCGAGGTGCTCAGCAGCCACAGCAGCGGCAGCAGCATCAGCAGCGCCACCAGCAGCAGCAGGACCAGCTGCAGCGCCGGAACCCCTGTTGTACCCGACCGGCCCGCTCGCAACTGCCCTGGCCCCAACCGCCCCGTTCCCATCAGACCCCCTGGCGCTCGGCCACGGGCAAGGGCGCTTTCTGCGGATGAAGCGGCACGCTCTGTTGAGCCTGCACCAGCCGGTTAAGGGCGTTCACGAACGCCTGGGCCGCCGCCACCACGATGTCGGTGTCGGCGGCGTGGCCGGAGTAGAGCACCCCCTGGTGCCGCAGGCGGATCGTCACCTCGCCCATGGCGTCGATGCCCTCGGTGACGCTCTTGACCGAGAACTCCACCAACTCATTGGGCACCCGCGCCAAAGCGTTCAGTGCCTGACAGACCGCATCGACAGGGCCGGTGCCGATCGAGGCCTCGGTGAGCTCGGCGCCATCGCTGGTGATCAGGGTGACGGTGGCGGTGGGCTGCAGGTTGGTGCCCGTGCTCACCTGCACCAGCTTGAGGGTGAAACGTGCCTCCGCCTGTTGGATGTGTTCGCTGACGATCGCCTCGAGGTCGCGGTCGGTGATCTCGCGCTTGCGGTCGGCCAGCTCCTTGAAACGGGCAAAGGCGTCGTCGAGATCCTCGCGCTCCAGGTTGTAGCCGAGCTCCTCCAGGCGGGCCCGGAAGGCACTGCGGCCGCTGAGCTTGCCCAGCGACAGGCGGTTGTCGGCCAGACCGATGGTGCGGGCGTCGATGATCTCGTAGGTGAGGCGGTTCTTGAGCACCCCGTCCTGGTGGATTCCCGATTCGTGGGCGAAGGCGTTGGCGCCCACAATCGCCTTGTTGGGCTGCACGGCCATGCCGGTGAGGTTCGACACCAGCCGTGAGGTCTTGTAGATCTCCTCGGTGCGCACCCCCGTGAGCGGTTCAGTGCTGTCTTCGCTGCGGCCGAAGTAGGGGTTGAAGTAGGAACGGCGCACATGCAGGGCCATCACCAGCTCCTCCAGCGAAGCGTTGCCGGCCCGCTCGCCGATGCCGTTGATCGTGCACTCCAGCTGGCGGGCACCGTTCTTGACCGCCTCGAGGAAGTTGGCCACCGCCAGCCCCAGGTCGTTGTGGCCATGGACAGAGATCACGGCCCCGCCGATGTTGGGCACATGGCGGTCGATGCCGGCGATCAGGGCGCCGAATTCGCCCGGGGTGGCGTATCCCACCGTGTCGGGGATGTTGATCGTGGTGGCGCCGGCGGCGATCGCCGCCTCGATCACCTGATACATGAACTCCGGATCGCTGCGGCCGGCGTCCTCGCAGGAGAACTCCACGTCCTCGACCAGGGAGCACGCATAGGCCACCATCTCAGGCACGATCGCCAGCACCTCGGCGCGGCTCTTGCGCAGCTTGTGCTCCAGATGGATGTCGCTGGTGGCCAGAAAGGTGTGGATGCGCTTGCGGGCGGCCGGGGCGACGGCATCGGCGCAGGCCTTGATGTCGCCGCAGGCAGCCCGGGCCAGGCCGCAGATCACCGGACCCTCGGGGGTGCCCACAGCAGCGGCGATGCGCTGCACGGCGTTGAAATCCCCGGGGCTGGCGAAGGGGAAGCCGGCCTCGATGATGTCGACCTTGAGGCGGGCCAGCTGCTGAGCGATCGCCAGCTTCTCTTCCAGGTTGAGGCTGGCGCCCGGCGACTGCTCGCCATCGCGCAGGGTGGTGTCGAAGATCAACACCCGACCGGGATCGCGGGCCCGGGGCGGAGCGAAGCCGGCGGGACCCGAACTGCTGGAGGCAACGGCGGAAGCCATGACCGCTACAAGTCGAAGTGAGTATGAGTTGACTCAGTCTAGGGGCCGGTGGGCACCTTGAGCCCGGGGCCGACCATGGCCCGGCCGCGACACCTTTAAACTGCAGACCCTGCAAAGGATGTCCATGGCCGCAGGCGATCTGGCCCTGGTCTTCCACGCCCATCTTCCCTACGTGCGCTCCAGCGAGCCCGGCTCCCTGGAGGAAGACTGGTTCTTCCAGGCGCTGCTCGAGAGCTACCTGCCCCTGCTGGAGGTGCTCGAGGCCAGCGCCGAAGACCGTGCCCAGACCCCCCGCCTCAGCCTCGGGCTTTCGCCCACCCTGCTCTCACTGCTGATCGCCCCCGACCTGCGCGAACGCTTCTCCCCCTGGCTGGAGCGGCGCCTGGAGCTGCTGCGGCAGGCACCCGGCCAGCTGCAGGAAGCGGCCTCAGCCCTGGCCACTCAGCTGAAGCGCGTCGAGCGCCAGTGGCGGGCCTGCAAGGGCGATCTTCTGCCGCGGTTCCGGCGCCTGCAGCAGCAGGGCGTGCTCGATCTGCTCACCTGCGCCGCCACCCACGGCTACCTGCCGTTGTTGCGGGACAACCCCGAAGCGGTACGCGCCCAACTGCTCAACGCCGTGCGCGAACACGAGCGCCTGCTCGGTGTTCGCCCCCAGGGCATCTGGCTGCCGGAGTGCGCCTACTTCGAGGGCCTCGACCAGCTGCTGGCCGATAGCGGCCTGCGCTATGCCGTGCTCGATGCCCACGGGCTGTTGCATGCCCTGCCGCGGCCCCGCTACGGGGTCTACGCACCCATCTGTTCCCCAGGCGGGGTGGCCTTCTTCGCCCGTGACGGCGATGCCACCCTGCCGGTGTGGTCCGCCAGCAGCGGCTACCCGGGTGATGGTGTCTACCGCGAATTCCACCGGGACCTCGGCTGGGACCTGAGCGACGAAGCCCTCTCGGAGCAGGGCATCGGCAGTCGCCGGCCCCTGGGCCTCAAGCTGCACCGGGTCACCGCCCAGAGTTGCCCGCTCAATCAGAAACAGCCCTACGCCCCCGCCGCTGCCCAGGCCAAGGCGGCCGCAGATGCCGGCCACTATCTGGCGGGGCGCGCTGAGCAGCTCTCCGGGTTGGCTCAGGCCATGGAGTGCCCGCTGCTGGTGGCTCCCTTCGACGCCGAGCTGTTCGGCCACTGGTGGTACGAGGGCCCCACGTTCCTGGCGGAGCTGTTCCGCCAGGCGCCGGCCGCCGGCGTGGGCCTGGTGACCCTGCGCCAGGTGCTGGAACGCCCTGGCGAGCTCCAGCTTTGCCGCCCTTCCCCCTCGAGTTGGGGCCAGGGGGGCTACCACCATTACTGGCTCAACGAGAGCAACGCCTGGGTGGTGCCGGAGTGGCACCGGGCCTCCAGCGCGATGGTCAGCCGTGTGAACCGGGGGGTGGGCAGTGTCCGTCAACGGGAGCTGCTGGCCCAGGCGGGTCGCGAACTGCTGCTGGCTCAGAGTTCTGACTGGAGCTTCATCCTGCGGGCGGGCACCACCACCGAGCTGGCCCGCGAGCGCATCGATCGCCACCTGGACCGCTTCTGGCGGCTGCTGAATGCGATCGAGCGCGGTGTGGAGCCCCCTGCCCATTGGCTGAACGCCGTGAAGGTCGAGGACAGCCTCTTCCCCCAGCTGAACGCGGCCGACTGGGCCAGCCGCTGATGCGCCGCGATGCCGCCCTCGAACCCACGCTGCAGCGCCATCTGCTCCAGGGGGCCCTGCCCCGGGAGGTCAGCTTCGCCAGCAACCTCAGCCGTCGCGCGTTGGAGCCCCCGCTCCGTGGGCCCCTGCGCGTGCTGCAGCTCAACCTCGGCCGCCTCTGCAACATGCGCTGCCACCACTGCCACGTGGATGCCGGTCCTGATCAGGGCGCCACCCAGATGGGCGAAGCGGTGGTGGAGCAATGCCTCGCGGCCATCGAGCGCCTGCGCCCGAAGGTGGTGGACCTCACCGGCGGGGCCCCTGAGCTGCACGGCCGCTTCCGCGATCTGGTGCGCGCCGCCCGTGGGCAGGGCTGCCACGTGATCGATCGATCAAACCTGACCGTGCTGCTGCTTCCGGCCATGGCGGATCTGGGCGCCTTTCTGGCCGCGCAGGAAGTGGAGATCGTCGCCAGCCTGCCGGACCCCGAGGCCGGCCCCACCGATGTCCAGCGGGGCGAGGGCACCTGGGCCGCCTCGATCGAGGCCCTCCGAAAACTGAATGCCCTTGGCTATGGCCAGGGGGATCCGGCTCGCCCGCTCACCTTGATGAGCAACCCGGCGGGCACCCGGCTGCAACAGCTCACCGCCTGCGACGAGCAGCGCTGGAAGCGCCAGCTGCTGGAGGCCCATGGGGTGCGCTTCGATCGCCTGATCGGCCTCAACAACATGCCGATCGCCCGCTTCCTGCAGCAGCTGCAGCGTGATGGGCTTGTCAACGACTATCTGAAGCTGCTGCAGGGGGCCTTCAACCCCGGGGCCCTCGGCGGCCTCATGTGCCGCGACACCCTCTCGGTGGCCCCCGATGGGGACCTTCACGACTGTGACTTCAACCAGATGCTCGATCTGCCCCTGGCCGGAGGGAAGCCCATAGAGCGCACCATCGCCGACCTCACCAGCGGTGAACTGGAAGGAAGCCCGATCGCCTGGGGCAACCACTGCTACGGCTGCAGCGCCGGCCAGGGCAGCTCCTGCGCCGGGGCCACCGCCTCCTGAGCCACGAGCTGCAGGCGCACCAGATCAGGGTCAGGGGCGCAGCAACCGCCCCAGCAGACCCAGCTCCCGCCCCTTCATTTCCATCAAACCCCAGCGCACGGAACCCGGGGCAGTGACGAACAGCCGCAGCATCGCCGCCACCAGGTCCGGCAGGGAAAGGGTATTGGTGAGAAACCCATACCACTGCTCCGCTGGCAGGGCGAAGAAGGTGGCGAAAAAGGCGCGCAGCTGAGCCTCCGGGAAGCGCATCAACTTCTCGAGGCCAAAGCGGTAAAGGGCGTGCTTGCGGCGCAGCTCCAGGGGCCAGAGGCCCGCCCAGGCCCTGCGGGCCAGCTCGGCGCTGCAGAGCTCGGGATCGGCCAGCCCGGCGGCGATCGCCGCGGCCAGATCAGGTGCCCGCCGCAGCAGGGCACCCACCATGTACCCCGATGCCGGATGCACCATCGAAGCCGCCCCCCCGAAGCCCACCACCGGCTGCTCCAGATCCGGCAGGGGCAGGTTCATCGGAAACAGGCAGTGCTCCTCGTGCTGCACCTCGAGCGCCTCGACCCCCCGGGCCGCCAGTCGGCGCGTCAGCCGTTCCTTGAGAACGGCCAAGGGCAGGGGCGGGGCCTGGGCCAGGGAAGTCTCCTCGACGAAGAACACCCCATCGCCGAGGTCCATGGCGTAGAGAAAGGTGGGTGGCCCAAGGCGCTCATCTGGGGTGAGGTGGCCTGAGTGGTAATCCATCAGCACGAACTGCCCGGGCTCCACCGGCGGCGCGCTGAAGCGGCCCACGATTCCGTAGGCGGCCTGACCGGCCACGGGGCCTTCATCGGGGCGGCGCACGAACACCGGATCGTGGCCACTGGCATCCACCACCAGGCGCGCCCAGATGTCTGAGCCGCCATCGGTGCACACCGCCGATTGGTTGGAGGTGTGGTGAATCGCCACCGCCCGGCCACGGTGCCAGATCAGCCCCGCGGCCTCCGCCCGATCGAGCCAATGGCGCTGGAGCCGGTCCTTGTCAAACAGTCCGTAATCGCGGCCATGGGGACAGGACGCGTCGCCAAACCAGCTGAGCGTGTTCGACCAGCGGTGGGCGAGCAGGTGGGCCAGGCCGAGCCGATCCACCTCCTCTCCCCAGATGCCGTAAGTGTTGGGCCAGCGCTCCTGGGGGTCACCGAGGGCGAGCGCCGCGACGCTGACACCCTGTTCCAGCAGAGCGGTGGCGATGGCCAGGGCCGCCGGACCCGCCCCCACCACGAGCACATCCACGGGCAAGAAGCCGTCAGCAGAAGCCACTGAGCCCAGAACACTCAAGGGGCGGATCCTCAGGCGCCCGGAGTGTCAGACGACTCCGAGCCCTCGGAGTTCCCCTCAGGCGAGAGGGCCTTGGCACCGGGGACCTCGGCCACCTCCTCCTCGGCAGCCGGCGGCACCAGCACCACCTCGGCCAGGCGATCGCCGGAATCGAGCCGCTGCAGGCGCACGCCCGTGGCCGCCCGTGACTGCTGGGGCACCGCGTCGGCCTGCATGCGCACAATCACGCCCTTCTCGCTCACCAGCAGGAGCTCCTCGCCGGCCCCCAGCACCTTGAGGCCCACCAGCACATCGCCGTTGCGGCGGAACTTGATGGCTCGCAGGCCTAGACCAGCCCGCTTCTGCAACCGGAATTGGTTCACCGGCACACGCTTGCCCAGGCCGCTGGCGCTGGCCACCAGCACCCAGGGGCCCTCACTGGCCGTCGCTTCCTCAGCCTCGCCATCAGCCTCCTCATCGGCGACCTCAACAGCGCTGTTGGCGATCTGATCAGCCAGCTCCGCGGATAGCACATCCATGCTCACCAGCTCATCGCCCGGGCGCAGGGCCATCGCCCGCACCCCCCGGGCCGTGCGTCCCAGGGGCCTCAGTTCCTCCTCGCTGATGCGGAAGTGGATCGTCATGCCCTTGAGGGATCCGATCAA
The DNA here is from genome assembly GCF_024345575.1 of Cyanobium sp. Morenito 9A2. Taxonomy (GTDB): domain Bacteria; phylum Cyanobacteriota; class Cyanobacteriia; order PCC-6307; family Cyanobiaceae; genus ATX-6F1. The sequence continues at coordinate 48,610 of NZ_JAGQBJ010000012.1, read as the reverse complement.
GATGCTGTCTCCGGGAAGGGCCAGGCGCACCCAGCGCAGGGCATCGCCCTCCTCCAGGCCGATGGCGATCAGTCCATTGGACCGGATGTTGGCAAAGGCCGACAGACGGGTGCGCTTGATGTAGCCACCGCTGGTGAGCATCAGCAACTGCACGTTGTCTTCGAAGGCGCTCACGGCCAGCAACGATGTGATCTGCTCCTCCCGGGGGATCGGCAACAGCTGCACGATCGGGGTGCCCTTGGCGGCGCGGCTGGAAAACGGCACCCGGTAGGCGGGCAGGGCATAGGCCACACCGCGGTCCGAGAAGAGCACCAAGGTGTCGTGGTCGTTGCAGCTGATGAACAACCGCACCGCCTCCTCCCCCTGGCTCTTGGTGCCGGCCTTGCCACGGGTGCCGCGGCTGGTGGCCTCGAACTCGCTCACCGGCATGCGCTTGAGGTAGCCGTTCTCGGTGAGCAGCACCACCGAGCGCTCGTTGGCGATCAGGTCGATATCTTCGAGGCCGCCTTCGAGGTCGAGGATCTCGGTGCGGCGGGGGGAGTCGAAGCGGGTGCGGATGTGGCCCAGTTCCTCGGTGATCAGTCCAAGCACACGCTCACGTCTGCCGAGGATGTCCGTGTAGTCAGCGATCTTGGCGACCAGATCCTCGTGCTCCAGCCGGATCTTGTCCGCCTCGAGGGCGGTGAGCCGCCGCAGTTGCATCTGGAGGATCGCGTCGGCCTGGATCTCGCTGAGGCCGTGGCGTTCCTGCAACTGCAGGCGTGCCGTGGCCGTATCGGCGGCGGCGCGGATCAGGGCGATGATGGGATCGAGTTGCTCGAGGGCCAGCAGCAGCCCCAGCAGAATGTGGTCCCTCTCCTCGGCCTTGCGCAACAGATAGCGCGTGCGCCGCTCGATGGTGGTGATGCGGAAGTCGAGGAAGACCTCGAGCATCTTGCGCAGGGTGAGCAGCACGGGCTCGCTATTCACCAGCGCCAGCAGGTTCGCCGAGAAATTATTCTGAAGTGGCGTGAGCTTGAACAGATTGTTGAGCACCACCTGGGGGTAGGCGTCACGGCGCAGTTCGATCACGATCCGCATGCCATCACGATCACTCTCATCGCGGATGTCGGAGATGCCATCGAGCTTCTTATCGTTGACCATCTCAGCGATGCGCTCGATCAGCGACGCCTTGTTGGTCTGGTAAGGAAGTTCGGTGATAATCACCGCATCACGATCAGGCCGTCCAGGCACTTCGATCGTTTCAATCGCGGCCACCCCGCGCATGGTCACCGAGCCGCGGCCACTCAGGTAAGTCTCACGGATGCCCCGGCGCCCCAAAATCTGGCCACCGGTGGGAAAATCGGGGCCGGGAATGATCGCCATCAGGGCGCGATCTTCGATCTCGGGGTTCTCGATCAACGCCAGCAGGCCGTCGATCAGCTCGGTGAGGTTGTGGGGCGGAATGTTGGTGGCCATCCCCACGGCGATGCCGGAGGAGCCATTGAGAAGGAGATGGGGAACCCGCGCCGGCATCACCGTGGGTTCTTGCTGGGAGCCATCGAAGTTGTCGATGAAATCGACCGTTTCCGCTTCGATGTCCGCGAGCAGGCTGTCAGTCGTGAGGGCCTGCAGACGCGATTCCGTGTATCGCATCGCCGCAGGCGGATCGTTATCGACGGAGCCAAAGTTACCGTGCCCGTCGATCAGGGGCATGCGCATGGAGAAGTCCTGGGCCATGCGCACCAGGGCGTCGTAGACGGCCGTGTCGCCGTGGGGGTGGTACTTGCCGAGCACTTCCCCCACCACCCGCGCGCATTTCCGGTAGGGCCGGTCACTGGTCAGACCCAACTCGTACATCGCATAGAGAATGCGGCGATGCACCGGTTTGAGGCCATCGCGGGCATCGGGCAAGGCCCGGCCCACGATCACACTCATCGCATACTCCAGATAGGAGCGCGACATCTCAATGCGCAGGTCCGTCTGGATGATCCGTCCGTCGGAGTCACCGGGCGTCAATTCGCCGGGACCGGTGGGATCCGCCATGCATGACCGTCTTAACCAACTAGCAGTTTAACGAAACCCTGCGCCGATGCCTCTGACACCCCGCACGGAAGCCGAACTGCAGGAGCGCCAGCGACGCGGCGACCTGCAGGTGCGCAGCGCAGCGGCCTACAGGGCTCTGGTGGCCGAACGGGGGCTTGAGGCCGCCTATGCCGCCACCGACGTGGTGGTGGCCAGCAATGCGGAGTTCACCGACCAAGCCACGCTCCAACTCAGCCTTGGGCCCTCGGATCCACCGATACGGGTGCGCGAGTTCCACCTGGGCGGGGTGGAGGGACGCGGTGGCCACGGTAGCACCGAGCTGCTGTTGCCGATCGGCGGCGGACTGGGCGAGCCCCTGCGCCAGGGCGGAGCCCAGGTGTTGGCTGCCCTGTTGGCCGGCGACGACGTGGCACTGGTGGCCAGCGGTGAGGCCACCACACTCCATCCCCGTAGGGAGCTGGAAAGCAGGCTGAGCCTGGAGCGCATCGGCTGCGGCCGGTTGCTGCTGCACCGGGGTATCGGCGAGAACGGGGTCGTGGCCGTCAGCAGTGCCGAGGGCCTCACCCGCAGCCCGTTCGGTCCCCTGCTGGGCCCCTATGTCACGGCCCTCTACACCTGCGCCGGGAGCGGCAGCATCGGCCTGACCATGCCGGGGCTGTCCTTGCTGGGGCCAGGCTCGCCGGTGCTGGTGGGGGGAGCCCTGGGCTGGGTGAGCGGCGCCGGCAGTGGCCACATGCCCCACACCCGACGGTTGCCCAGCGGCCACGCCCGGGTGCCTGGCGCCGTGGCGGCCGTGAGCGCCGATCTGCATGGACTGAACTCCGAATGGGTGCGGCCCTGCTTCTTTGAAGGCCACGGCAGCGGTCTGCTGGTGGCGATCGCCGCCCCCGTGCCCCTGACCAACGCCACCGTGGCGCTCCAGGCGACGGCGGCGAACGACCAGCTGGAGGCTCCGGTGCTGGATTTCTCGATCCCGCGGCGCATCAAACCGGGCTTCGGCGGTGTGCCCTACAGCCAGCTGCTCTCGGGCCGGATTCAGGTGGACGGCCGCCAACTCAGCTGCGCCCCGGCCCACAGCCCAAGGCTGGCGGAGAGCATCGCCATCGAACTGATCGAGCGGTTGCTCTCCGGCCACTTCCCCCTGCGGTTGCCGGCACTGTCGCTCAGCGGGCGCTCCGCTTTGATCCCCCTGGAAAGCTGATCCACCGCCCCAGACCAGCCCGGGGAAACGGCCGTAAGCTCCCGGGCGACGGCACACCAGGCGACCGATGGTCGAGTCCAGCGCCCCCGGGAACGGGGAATTCACCGCCTCCACTCCCGCCCCGCCCAGGGAACCCAGCGACGGGCCGGACAGCGGGCTCAGCCACGAAACCAGCATGGAAGACGGCAGCGAAACCAGTGCCCCCGGTGCGGCTGCCCCTGCGGCCACCCCCGGGCCCACCCTGCAGCCCTGGGGCCAATCCGCCGCCGACAACAGCGCGGAACCCATCGCCCCCGAGCCGGCACAGGAAGTCCCTGCCCCGGAGCCCACCCCAGCGGTGGCGAGCGCGCCGGCCCTTGAACCCCAAACGGCTCCGGCGACCCTGGGCGATCCCACTTTCCTGAGCAGCATCGAGGTGCCAGCCAACCCCGAGGCCGACAACGGAGGCGGCGGCGAATGGGAGCTGCTGGTCAACAAGATCCAGCACTGGCTTCAGAGCGGTGAACTGCAGGGCGCCCTCCGGCGCAGCCGCACCCCCCTGCTGGCCCTGGGGGCCTTCCTCGCTCTGGTGCTGGTGCTGCGGGTTTACGGGGCCCTCCTCGGGGCCATCGACAGCCTGCCGTTGGTGGGCGGCCTGCTGGAGCTCACCGGAGTGATCTGGCTGGCCCGCTTCGGGGTCACCCACTTGGTGCGCAGCCGCGACCGCCAAGCGCTCCTGAGCGAACTCCAACAACGCTGGAACGCCTTCCTGGGCAGCCACTGATCCCAGCTTCGGCTTTTGCCTTGCGATTGGTGACAGGCCGGTTGATAGCTTGGCCCGACTGTCACAGCGCACACCGGTGGACATTCAGTTAGGTCGTTCCCGAACCGTGCGTCGTGCCTACGGGATCGACGAAATCGCCCTGGTGCCGGGCGGACGGACGGTGGACCCTGACGTCACCGACAGCAGCTGGAGAGTGGGGGGCTTCGAGCGGGAGATACCGATCATCGCCAGTGCCATGGATGGCGTGGTGGATGTGGCTGTGGCCATCGAGCTCTCGCGCCTGGGTGCCCTTGGGGTGCTCAATCTGGAGGGCGTTCAGACCCGCTATGACGATCCCAACCCCGTGCTGGATCGGATCACTGCCGTGGGCAAGGAGGCCTTCGTGCCCCTGATGCAGGAGCTTTACAGCGTGCCCGTGCGCGAAGACCTGATCCGCCAGCGCATCGGCGAGATCAAGGCCGGTGGGGGCATCGCCGCGGTCAGCGCCACCCCCGTGGCCGCCCTGCGCTTCGGTCAGGCCATCGCCGAGGCCGGCGCCGATCTCCTGTTCGTGCAAGCCACTGTCGTCTCCACCGAGCACGTCGGCCCCGAGGGCCGCGAAACCCTCGACCTCAAGGCGCTCTGCCGGGACCTGGGCGTGCCCGTGGCAATCGGCAATTGTGTCACTTACGAAGTGGCTCTTGAATTGATGCGGGCCGGAGCCGCGGCCGTGTTGGTGGGCATTGGCCCCGGGGCCGCCTGCACCTCCCGTGGCGTGCTCGGCGTGGGCATCCCCCAGGCCACGGCGGTGGCTGACTGCGCCTCCGCCCGCGACGATTACGAACGGGAGAGCGGCCGCTACGTGCCGGTCGTGGCCGATGGTGGCATCGTCACGGGGGGCGACATCTGCAAATGCATCGCCTGCGGCGCCGACGCCGTGATGATCGGCTCACCGATTGCCCGGGCCAGCGAAGCCCCCGGCCGTGGCTTCCACTGGGGAATGGCCACCCCCAGCCCGGTGCTGCCCCGCGGCACGCGCATCAAGGTCGGCACCACAGGCTCGCTCGAAAAAATCCTGCGCGGCCCCGCCGGTCTCGATGACGGCACCCAGAATCTGCTGGGGGCTCTGCGCACCTCCATGGGCACCCTGGGGGCCCGCACCATCAAAGAGATGCAGCGGGTCGAGGTGGTGGTGGCACCGTCCCTGCTGACCGAAGGCAAGGTGTACCAGAAGGCCCAGCAACTGGGCATGGGTAAGTGATGCGTCCCACACGCAAACGACACATAAACGATCCGAGTCGGGCGTAGCCTGGGGCTGTGGGGGCTACGGCTCACACACTCCTCACACCCCCCAGCCCGGCGCGTCCGGGCCTTTTGTCTTTCACCTTGCCGCGGGCGTGAGAGTCTGCGCATACAGGGTTGCTAGATTCCAACAACCCTGATCTCCCTTCGGATGTCCAGCGCTGCTGCCGTCACCGACGCCTCCTTTGAGCTGGACGTGCTCAAGAGCGACGTTCCCGTGCTGGTGGACTTTTGGGCCCCCTGGTGCGGCCCCTGCCGGATGGTGGCGCCGATCGTCGATGAGATCGCCAAGGAATTCGAAGGACGCATCAAGGTGTTCAAACTCAACACCGACGAGAACCCCAACGTTGCCAGCCAGTACGGCATCCGCAGCATCCCCACCCTGATGGTCTTCAAGGGTGGCCAGAAGGTCGACACCGTGGTGGGCGCTGTGCCCAAGACGACCCTCTCCGGCACTATCACCAAATACCTCTGAGCGCTTTCTCCACCCCTCCCCATCTGCCTGGTCAGAGTCCCCTGGAGGCCCTCAGGACCGCGCTGCAGGGGCACCCCCAACGGCGCTTGATCCAGCGGGCTTTGGTAAGCCTGTTGGAGATCAGCCGCAATGAATCGGACGAAGACAGCTGGCGGTTGATCAGCGGTTCCCTCGCCGACATCAGCGAGGCCCTGGCGGTCTTTCATCCCCACCGGGCCACCCGCAAGATCACCGTGTTCGGCTCGGCCCGCACGGCACGCGGCGAGCCGGCCTATGCGGTCGCCAAGGAGTTGGCGGAGGTGGCGGTAGCCCAGGGTTTCGAGGTGATGACCGGTGCTGGCGGCGGCGTGATGGAGGCCGCCAACCAGGGCGCAGGCTGTGAGAACAGCATCGGTCTGAATGTGGACCTGCCCTTCGAGCAGCACGCCAATCGCTACGTCAGTGGCTGCGATGGCCGGTTGCTGCATTTCCGTTACTTCTTCACCCGCAAGCTCTTCTTCCTGCGCGAAAGCGACGCCCTGGTGGTCTTGCCCGGGGGCTTCGGCACCCTCGATGAACTGTTCGAATCCCTCACCTTGATCCAGACGGGCCGCACCCCGCCGATTCCCCTGGTGCTGCTGGCCCCGGAGGGTGACGATTTCTGGGAGGGCTGGGAGCGCCACGTGCATGAGGGCCTGGCCCAGCGGGGGCTGATCTCCCCGGAGGACAGCTCCTTGCTGATGCGAGCCCGCTCCGCCCATGGGGCCATCGAGCTGATCTGCCGCTTCTACCGGGTCTTCCACACCGCCCAGTTCGGCGCCGACCGACTGGAATTGCTGCTGCACGTGCCCTTCCCCAGCAGCCAGCTGGGCCAGCTCAACCACGCCTTCGCCGACCTGTTGGAGGAGGGATCGATCCAGCCGGGCGAGAGCTGCGATGACAACGGCATCCTGCGGCCCTGCCTGCGCCTTCAGATCGACAAGCGCCGCATCGGCAGGCTCTACCAGCTGATCGACCGTCTCAACAGCCTTGAGTTGCCCCCCTGCGGAGCCCTGGAACATCCAGGCGAGCGGCTCTGCGCCGTGGAACCATGAGCCGCATCGGCCTGATCGACTACGGCATGGGCAACCTCCATTCCGTCACCCGGGCCTTCGAGCGCCTGGGGGCCGAGGTGGTGCTGCTGCAACGGCCTGGGGCCTTCGCCGACTGCCAGGCCCTGGTTCTGCCGGGAGTGGGAGCCTTTGATCCGGCGATGGAGCGATTGCAGGGCTCGGGGCTGGTGCCGGCCCTGGAGGCCTGGACCCGCGCCGGGCGCCCCCTGCTGGGGATCTGCCTGGGGCTGCAACTGCTGTTCGAGGGCAGCGACGAAGGCCAGTCCAAAGGCCTGGGCCTGATCAAGGGTCGGGTACGCGCCCTGCCCCGCAGCCCCGGCCATCCTGTGCCGCACATGGGCTGGGCCCCGTTGATTCCGGCAACCCCCAGCCCGCTGATCACCGCCGAATCGCCCAGCTGGGTCTACTTCGTGCATTCCTACGCCGCCGACCCCAGCGATCCCGCCTGCATCACGGCCCGGGTGGCCTTCGGCGCCACCGAGGTGGCCGCCGCCATCTGGGCGGGCCCCATCGCCGCCTGCCAGTTCCACCCTGAGAAATCCTCCAGCGATGGCCAGGCGCTGCTGCGCCGCTGGCTCGCGTGGGTGGAGCGACCTGCGGCGCTGGTGCGATGAGCCTGCGGCTGAGTGGCGGCCGCAAGCTGATAAGTCCGCCTGGGGAGATCGCCCGCCCCACCACCGCCCGCGTTCGCCTGGCGGTGATGAACCTGCTGGCGCCGGACCTGGCCGGTTGCCGCTGGCTGGATCTGTTCTGTGGCAGTGGCGTGATGGGCTGCGAGGCCCTGCAGCGGGGGGCCGCAGCCGTGGTGGCGGTTGAACGGCATCACCGGGTGGCCGCCGCTGCCCGGCGCAACCTGGAGGCGGTGGCCCTGGGCCTGGCAGGGTCGGGGAAGCGCCCCAGCACCCAGCTGGAAGCCCGGGAGGTGTTGGGTTGGCTGGAATCAGCGCCAGTGACAGCCTTCGATCTGATCTACGCCGATCCGCCCTACGGAGCAGGCCTCCACGGACCGGTGGCCGAACGGATCGCCCAGCGCGGCTGGCTGACACCGGAGGGCCGCATGGTGTGGGAATGCTCCAGCACCGCCATCCCCGACGTACCGGATGGCTGGGCCCTCCGCGGCCAACGCCGTTATGGCAGCACAAGTCTGTTGATCCTCAGCCGCTGAGGAGCCAGCCGCTTGGGGGTTGGTACGACTTCAGCCCTCGAGGGCACTGCCGCGGCGGTACTGGTTCCAGGCAGCCACGAACAGACCCAGCAGCGTCACGGGGATCAGACCGAGCACGATGCCGCAGAGCAGGGGTTCGATCATGGAGGGAGCTGGCGGAGGCTTCGATGCACAATTCTTCCATGGCCGAGGCAGGCTTGTTAATCAACCCTCCATAACCGTGACCAGCCCGCCCGTCGCTGCCACCGGCACAGCCGACGGCACCACTCCTGCGCCGCCGCGTCGCGGCCTGATCGCCGCCCTGCTGCTGCTGGCCAGCGCCGCCTGCCTACTTCTCGTGCTGGTGGTGCTCCCTGCCTCCCGCAGCGATCCCTACACCGTCAGCACCCTGGAGCACACGGGTTCAGCCGAGAACGGCGGCCGCCTGTTCCTGATCAACTGCGCCGGCTGTCACGGCATCGCCGCCCAGGGCCTGGTGGGCCCCAACCTGCATGGGGTCAGCCAGCGCCGCTCCGATGCGCGTTTGATCCACCAGGTGGTCAGCGGCAGCACCCCACCGATGCCCAAGTTCCAGCCCGAACCCCAGGCGATGGCCGATCTGCTGGCCTACCTGCACAGCCTCGTGTGAACAGCGCGGTCCAACCCGTGCTGGTGCTGGTGGAGCCAGCCGGCCCCTTGAACGTGGGCAGCGTCGCCCGCCTGGCCGCCAACTTCGGGCTTCAGCACCTGCGGCTGGTCGCACCCCGCTGCGATCACCTGGGGGAAGAGGCCCGGCGCATGGCCGTGCACGCCCAACCCCTGCTGGAGCAAGCACAGTTGTTTGACGACCTGGCCGCTGCCCTGACCGATTGCCGCCGGGTGGTGGCCTGCAGCGGTCGCGTGGATTCCGCTGCCGTGCCGGTGGAGGCGCCGGTGGACGCCCTGGCCTGGCTGCGGGCCACGGAGCAGAACGCCCCCACCGCCCTGGTGTTCGGCCGCGAGGACCGGGGCCTGAGCACCGATGAGCTGCTGCTGGCGGGCCGGGTTCTGCGCATCGCCACGGACGACGGCTACCCCTCCTTGAACCTCTCCCACGCGGTGGCGATCGCCCTGCACGAGCTGCGGCGGCTCGCGGAGTTTCCCCCCGCAGCGCCAGGACCTGCCGCGCTGAGCGCCCCTGGGTCAATCGACGATCCGGCACTGCGCGGTGACCTGGAAGCCACTTTGAGCGATGCCGAGAACCTGCTGCTGGAGGTGGGATTCCTGCTGCCCCACACCCGCCATGCCCGCATGGCCAAGGTGCGCACCCTGCTGCAACGGGCGCAGATCAGCAGCGAGGAAGTGGCCCTGGTCCGGGGCATGGTCCGGCAACTGCGCTGGGCGAGCCGCAGGCCAACCCCTTAGGGTCGCCCCAGTTCCCGGCAACACCTCCGACCGTGAGTTCCGGCCGCTCCACCCGCCCAGGTTCAGGCAGCTGGGGACGTCCCCTGCGGCTGGTGCTGCGATTGCTGGTGATCGGCGTGGGTCTGGGGGTGATCACCGGCACCACCCTCAAGGTGCTGGCCCCCCGACTGGCGGGGGTCAATGGCCTGACGCCTCCGAAACTTCCCCCTGTGCCTGGGTTGGAACGTGGCCTGCCTCGGGGTCTGCCCCTGGGTCGCTTCGAGACCAAGACCGAACTCACGGAGCTCAGCCAGCGCTGGGCCGCCCTCGCTGCAGCCCAGAAGGGTCTGCAGACCTCAGGATTCCTGCTGGTGCTCGATGACGGTCGTTACGCCCAGCTCAATGCCGACACCCCCCTGCCGGCCGCCAGCTCGATCAAGAGCCCCATTCTGCTGGCGGCCCTGGAGGATCTCGATGAAGGCAAATTGCGCTGGAACGAGCCCCTGATCCTCAGCAAGGAGGTGATCGGCGCCGGTGCCGGCTGGATGGCCAACAAACCGCTCGGCACACGGTTTCCCTTTTACGAGGCGGCCACCGAAATGATCCGGGTCAGCGACAACAGCGCCACCAACTTGCTGATCAAGCGTCTGGGGGGCAAGGTGACCCTCAACGCCCGCTTCCAGGCGCTGGGGCTGGGGGCCTCGGTGATCAACAACTGGCTGCCGGATCTCGAGGGCACCAACACCACCAGTGCCCATGATCTGGCCCGCACCATCGCCCTGGTGGACACCGGAGACAAGCTCAGCCCCCGGGCCCGGGACCTCTTCCGGGAGATCATGGGGAAATCACGCACCAACACCTTGATCCCCCTCGGGGTCCTGCAGGGACTGGGAGGGGATTCCTCCGACCCCGACAGCGAACTGCTGGCCAAGGGCATCACCATCTACAACAAGACCGGCGACATCGGCATCGCCTACGCCGACGCCGGCCTGATCGAGTTGCCCAATGGCCATCGGGCCGTGGCCGCCTTCATGGTCAAAGGCCCCTTCAACGATCCCCGCTCCACCGACCTGATCAGGGCCATGGCCGCGGCCGCGGCCCAAAGCCTGGTGGATCCCAAGGCCGCCAGCGCACCATCCCCATGAACCGACCACTTGTCGTTGCCGCACTGCTGGCTCTGCCCCTGATCGTCGCTGGCCCCGGCGGGGCCCAGACCCTCCTGGCGGGGGCGAATCCCTCACCCGAGGTGGTGCTGAGACCCCAGCAGGTCAGGCCGCTGCCGGGGAGGCTTGATCCGGTGCTGGTGATCAACGACAACAACCCCGAACTGATCCGAAGCCCCGGGATTCTTTTCTCCAGCTTCGAGCCCAAGGCGGTGCTGGGCGGCCAACCGCTGGCGGTGCCCGGAGCCCACCTGGATCTGCCCCTTCAAGGCCGCTTCGAACTGTTCAGCCACCACGTCTACGCCGGTCGGCCGGAAACGGCGGCGTCCACCCTCTGGCTGGGGGTGGTGGCCGCTCCCCGGAGCCACCGGCCCGTGCGCCTGCGCCTGCTGGCCGGTGCCACGGCCCTCTCCCAATCCAGTGATCCGCGTCAGCCGGCCGCCCCCTTCCTTCCCCTGCCCCCCCTGCTCGCCCAGAACGGCGAGGGCCCCTACGCCGGCCCTGGCAGCCGTGTGGCGGGAGAACTGCTCACCCGTCAACCCCGCAACCCGCTGCTGCCGGAGCAATGGACCCTGGCCCCCGGCGAGCTCACCACCCTGCTGGCCTTGCCCCTGCCGGTGCGCGGCCTCGACCCGCTGCTCAATGGCCGCAACCTGCAGCTGCGCCTTGAAAGCGATGGACCGGTGTCTGTGGCCACCCTGGCCAGCCTGGGCGGTGACCAACCGCCCGCCACAGCGGAATGGCTGAGGCTGCTCCAGGGCGAGCTCAGCCCCAAGGAGCACCCCCCCTCGCCGCTGGGCACCAGCGGGCCGATCATCTACTCGCGCGTGAGCGGTCTCCAGCAGGGCAGCCTCTGGCGCGCCAGCCTCACCGACCCGGGCAGGGCCACCCTTTCGGTGCGCAGTGCCCCCGTGTCCTGGCCGATCAGCAGCCTGGAGCGGGGCCGCCTCGGCAGCGGTCAGGTGCAGACCGCCCCCCTGAAAAGCCGCTACCCCGACACCGCCTGGGCCGCCCACGGCAACTACGGCATCGAATACGACCTCACCCTGCCCCTGGTCAACGACACCGGCGCCCCGGTGCGCCTGCAGCTGGCCCTCGACTCTCCCCTCAAGGGCGACGCCCCGATCGGTGGGCTGCGCTTCAACACCACCCCGCCCCGGGCCGTGACCTTCCGCGGCCTGATCGAAGTGCGGGGCCTCGATGGCGCCTCCGGCCGCCCCATGGGCCCCCAGGGCTTCCACCTCGTGCTGCGCCAGGGCCAGAGCGGTCCGGCCCTCGGCACGGTCAGCCTCGAGCCCCGGGAGCAGCGGCGCCTGCGCGTGCGCCTGATCTATCCAGCCGATGCCACCCCGCCCCAGGCGCTGAGCTTGCTGCCCTTGGCTGAGCCGGTTCAGGCAGGAGGGCCAAAGCCGGCTGTGAAACAATCCGGAGTTTCCCCAGGCACGCCGTGAGTCCGAACCGGAAGCGCAGGGTCTTCCCCTTCACCGCCATCGTCGGCCAGGAGGAGATGAAGCTGGCCCTGCTGCTGAATGTGATCGATCCCCGCATCGGCGGCGTGATGATCATGGGCGACCGGGGAACGGGCAAATCCACGGCGATCCGGGCCCTCGCCGACCTGCTTCCCGAGATCGACGTGGTGGCGGGTGATCCCTACAACAGCTCCCCCACGGATCCCGACCTGCAAAGCGCCGAGGTGCGCCAGCGGGCCAATGGCGGCGAAACCCTGCCTGTGGAACCCCGCCAGGTGCCGATGGTCGACCTGCCCCTGGGGGCCACCGAAGACCGGCTCTGCGGAACCATCGACATCGAAAAGGCCCTCAGCGAAGGCATCCGCGCCTTCGAGCCCGGGCTGCTGGCCAAAGCCAACCGCGGCCTGCTCTACGTCGATGAGGTGAACCTGCTCGACGACCACCTGGTGGACGTGCTGCTCGATTCGGCCGCCTCCGGCTGGAACACCGTGGAGCGCGAAGGGGTGTCGGTGCGCCACCCTGCCCGCTTCGTGCTGATCGGCTCAGGCAACCCTGAGGAGGGCGAACTCAGGCCCCAGCTGCTCGATCGCTTCGGCATGAGCGTCGAAGTGCGCACCGTGCGCGAGCCGGAGCTGCGCGTGCAGGTGGTGGACCAGCGCACGGGCTTCGATGCCGACCCCGATGGCTTCAACGACCGAGTGCAGCCCACCCAGGACGCCCTGCAGCAGAAGGTGTTGGAGGCCCAGCAACGCCTTCCCCAAGTGGCCCTCGACCCCGACCTGCGCCTGCGCATCTCGGCGGTCTGCGGTGAACTGGATGTGGACGGCCTGCGCGGCGACATCGTCACCAACCGGGCGGCCCGGGCCCTGGCTGCCTTCGAAGGGCGCAGTGAAGTCACTGACGACGACGTGGCCCGGGTGGTGGCCTGCTGCCTGCGCCACCGGCTGCGCAAGGACCCGCTCGAACAGATCGATTCCGGCGATCGGGTGGTGAAGGTGTTCTGCAAGGTGTTCGAGCGACCCGAGCCCAGCGATCGCAGCGCCTTCAGCCTCGTGCTGGCGGGGTGAGGATCCTGGGCATCGACCCCGGCCTGGCCCGGGTCGGTTATGGGGTCATCGACATCGCCGCCGGCCGCCAGGTTCTGGTGGATTGCGGCGTGATCCAGACCGAGGCCGGCCAACCCGAGGGGGAGCGCCTGGTCGAGATCGCCCGGGACCTGCGTGCCCTGGTGCGCACCTGGCGCCCCCAACTGGCGGCGGTGGAGAAGTTCTTCTTCTACCGCTCCAGCACAACCATTTCCGTGGTGCAGGCCCGGGGGGTGGTGATGATGACCCTGGCCCGCCTGAACGTGCCGGCGGTGGAGTTTCCACCCATGCAGGTGAAGCTGGCCCTCACCGGCTCCGGCCACGCCGCCAAGGACGAGGTGCTTGTAGCGGTGATGCGGGAGCTGAACCTGGAGCAACCGCCCCGGCCCGATGATGCTGCCGATGCCCTGGCGGTGGCGCTCACGGGCTGGTTCCAGCGATGAACAACGACTGGCCGCAGGCCTCCGGGACCGCCAAGACTGCCCTGCGCCGGCAGTGGCGGCCACGGCGCCTGGCGCTGCTGGAAGCATCCCAGCAGGCACTGTTGAACGTCGCCCTTGTGGTGGTGCCCCCCTTGGTGGGCCCAGGTCAACGCCTGGGGCTCTACTGGCCCCTGGCCGGCGAGCCCGACCTGCTCGCCCTGGCGGAGCGGCTGCCTGGGCGCCTCGCCTTGCCAGCGGTGGTGGCACGGAACGTCGATTCCCACCTGAAACTCACCTATCGCGCCTGGAATCCCGCTGAACCACTCAAAAGCGATGGCTGTGGGGTGCCCGCCCCGGCCGCCGGCCGAGCCCTGGAGCCGGCAGAACTGGCGCTGATGCTGGTGCCGGCCCTGGCCTTCGATGGCCGCGGACTGCGCCTGGGCTCAGGGGGCGGCTGGTACGACCGGCTGCGGCAGGAGCCCGCCTGGCGGGCCGTCCCCGCCTTGATCGTCGCCCCAGCCGGATGCTCCGTGCCAACCCTTCCGGCTGATCCCTGGGATGTGCCCTTCGACGGCAGGTTGGATGAAAACGGGCTCCATTGGTTGCAACCTGTGTAAGGGCTTGCTCCCCCACGAGCGTTTGGATCGCTCATTTGCCAAGATCTTGTCTGCGCGCAAGGCTTGCTCTGTGGAATCACCATCGGTCGGTCAGATGCTTTCCCCGGCCGCCCGCACCTCCACCGCGATCAGCGGCAAAGGTTCCGCCGCCGATCGGGTGATCGCCGCCGAATTGCGCCATCGCGATCAAACCAGCGAAGCGCTCTCGCTGATGGTCAGCTCGATGGTGCGGATGGTCCAGGCTGGCCAAGGCAGCAGCGGCCGTTGGTCCGCCTCCTGAGCCTGCGCTTGACTGGATCACCGAAGCGCGACAGCCCTCCGATGGCCCATCGTTTTCTACCAGCTGGATCATCGTCGCTTCGCGTCGGCTCTCCCTACGCCGGTGGCCTTGCAGGCAGCCTGTGGAGCTCAGGCCTCTGGGGTGGCCTGGCCCTGACGGTCACCATGGCTAGTGGCCTCGACGGCGGGGCAGCCCGAGCCCACGCAATTGAAAGCAGCCTCGAGCGCCTGCAGTCGGTGCGCGATGGGCTCACCTTGCAAAGCCACTTCTCGAGCGGTGACCCCACCGCCAACGCCCTGGTGCGCCTGGTGCCCCCCGGTGGGGGTCCGGCCATCGAGGTGGGCCGCACCGACGGCAGTGGCCGCCTCAGTTTCGCGTTGCCCAAAGGAGCCAACGGCACCTGGGAAGTTCAGGTGGACGGCGGCCCCGGCCACCGCGACTACCTCGAGCTGCCCGTGACCACAGGCACGGCCCAGCTGGACCGCCTGAGCCAGCAGTCCAGCCCCGCTAACGCTCCCTTCGGCCTCACGCCCCTGCACGGCCTGCTGCTGCTCGGTAGCTTGGGCGGCCTGGGGGGCGTGCTGGCGGCCGAGCGGCTCGCGCGGCGCGGCCCCCGCACCTGAGTGGAGTGATGGCCACCGGCAGTGAGGCGCTCGATCGGATCGTGACCCGGCTCCGGGGCACCAGTGACCCGAAGCGCCGCTACGAATACGTGCTCTGGTTGGCGCGCAAGCTCGCCCCCTTCCCCGAGGAGCTGCGCCAGGACGTCTTCAAGGTGCGCGGCTGCGTCTCCCAGGTGTACGTGGTGGCGCAACTTGTGGAGGGCCGCCTGCACTGGCAAGGGGATTCCGATGCCCAGATCACCAAGGGTCTGCTGGCCCTGCTGATCGAAGGACTTGAGGGGCTCAGCCCCAGCGAAGCGGCGGCGATCGATGCGGCGTTTCTGGCCGACACCGGGCTCCAGGCCAGCCTCACGCCCTCCCGAGCCAATGGCTTTCTGAACATCCTCAAGGCGATGCAGGCCCAGGCCCGTGGCCTAGAGCCAGCTGCCTGACCAGGGGATTTCTAGGATCAGGGGTTTGCGGGGTCCAACGGCATGACCATCGGCGTCGGATTGCTCGGTCTGGGCACGGTCGGAGCCGGTGTGGCCGACATCCTGTCCAACCCCTCAGGGCGCCATCCCCTGGTGGGCCAGCTGGAGTTGCGCCGGGTGGCGGTGCGTGATGTGTCGCGGCCCCGCCCGGTGGCCCTCGCCGATCACCTGCTCACCACCGACCCCGAGGCGGTGGTGGACGATCCGGCCGTGGACATCGTGGTGGAGGTGATCGGGGGGCTTGAGCCGGCCCGCAGCCTGATCCTGCGGGCGATTGCCGCGGGCAAGCCTGTGGTCACCGCCAACAAGGCCGTGATCGCCCGCTACGGCCAGGAGATCGCCGCCGCCGCCGCCGCCCGGGGGGTCTATGTGTTGATCGAGGCGGCCGTGGGCGGGGGCATCCCGATCATCGAACCGTTGAAGCAATCCCTGGGAGCCAACAGGATTCAGCGCGTGAGCGGGATCATCAACGGCACCACCAACTACATCCTCAGCCGCATGGCCTCCGAAGGGGCCGCCTATGGCGATGTGCTGGCCGAGGCCCAGCGGCTGGGCTACGCCGAGGCCGATCCCGCTGCGGATGTGGAAGGGGGCGATGCCGCCGACAAGATCTCGATCCTGGCCACCCTGGCCTATGGGGGCAGCATTGAGCGCAGCGCCATCCCCACCGAAGGGATCAGCCGCCTGGAGGCCCGCGACGTCGACTACGCCGCCCAGCTGGGGTTCGTCGTCAAGCTGCTGGCGGTGGCCGAGCACCTGGGCAGCGACCCCGATGGCACCGAGCAGCTGGATGTGCGGGTGCACCCCACCCTGCTGCCCAAAGACCACCCCCTGGCGGGGGTCCACGGGGTGAACAACGCGATCCTGGTGGAGGGCGAGCCCGTGGGCCAGGTGATGTTCTACGGACCCGGCGCCGGCGCCGGGCCCACGTCTTCGGCGGTGGTGGCCGACATCTTGAACATCGCCGGCATCCGCCAGGCCGCCGGAGCGAACGGCGCCCTTGACCCGCTCCTGGCGGCCGGCAGCTGGCGCCAATGCCGGCTGGTGGAGAGCGGCCTCACCCAGCACCGCAACTACGTGCGCCTGGAGACCACCGACGAGGCGGGGGTGATCGGCCGGATCGGCACCTGTTTCGGCCGTGAGCAGGTGTCGATCCAGTCGATCGTGCAGTTCGAGACCTCCGGCGGGGCCGCTGAAATCGTGGTGATCACCCACGAGGTGAGTGAGGCCAGCTTCCGGGCCGCCCTGGCCGCCATCGCTGATCTGCCTGAGGTGCAGACAGTGGCCGCAACGCTCAGGACTCTCTGACAAAACCCACCAGCAGGGGCCATGGCCCCTGCTGGTGGGCCAAGATGGAAGGAATCCTTAAGAGTTTGCTCGCTCCATCGGGTCAACCATCAGCTCCCAGCGATCGGCACCCACCCCCATCCAGGCACCAGCCCAGCAGCCCTGGCCTCACGCACCTCTTCTCTCCACCCCTGAATCCCAACCAACTCTTTTCGAGCGAAGCCGCCCCTATGACACTTCACCAAGGCGATTGCATCCGTCTCCAAACTGACGAACAGCTGTATCAGGTGATCGGAGTCGATGACAGGGAGGAACGTTGCTGGGTGCGCGCCTGGCCCCTGGCACCCCACGGATCGCCCGTCTTTGAAATCTCCCTCCAGCAGGTGGCCAACGAACGCCATCCACTGCCCCGCCGCAGCCTGCAGCGGTCTTGAATGGCAGGCTGCTGAACCTACGGGCTTGCGCGCGCTGAACAGGCTGGCCCAAATCGCCCTCACCGGGGCGCTTCTCCTTCCCTTGGCCGCCTGCCAGATTCCGCGTCAATCCGGCCGCCTGGTGGTAGCCAGCAAGAACCGCATCGACTCGGTGGATCCGGCCCAGGCCTACAGCTTCGGGGCCATGCAGCTGCTGAGCGCCCTGGGTGACCCCCTGTACGCGATCGATGAACAGGGCCAGATCGTGCCTCGGCTGGCCACGGCCCTGCCCCGGCTGAGTGCCGATCGACTCACCGCCTGGGTGCCCCTCCGCCAGGGCGTGCATTTCCACGACGGCAGCCGCTTCGATGCCGCCGCCATGGTGTTCACGCTCCAGCGGTTCATGGCGATCGGCAAGCTCAGCTACCTGGTGGGGGATCGGCTCAGCGCCGTGCGCGCCAGCGGCCCCTACGAACTGGAACTGCGACTGAGACGACCGTTCGCGGCCCTGCCGGAGCTGCTCAGCGCCGTCAACCTCACCCCCCTCTCCCCTGCGGCCTATCGGGCCTACGGCAAGCGCTTTCTCAACGACCGCTTCATCGGCACCGGCCCCTACCGACTGACCAGCGCCAACGATCAGCAGCAGCGGCTGGAGCCGTTTGATCGCTACTGGAGCGAACGTCCCGCCAACAGCGGCCTTGATTTAGTCAGCCTTGCCAACTCCACCGCCCTTTACGGGGCCCTGCGCAGCGGTGAAGTGGATGTGCTGCTCTCCACCAGCCTCGATGGGGACCAGCAACAGGCCCTGCACCAGGCCGCTGCGCAGGGCCAACTGAACGAGGGGGTGGGACCAGCCCTGGAGATCGGCTACCTCAGCCTGCTCACCGACCAGCCCCCCCTCAACAGGCTCACACTGCGGCGGGCCGTGGCCCTGAGCCTCGACCGGCACCTGATCAGTGAACGCGTCAGCCGGGGGCTGCGCGTCCCCCTGCGCGACCTGGTGCCGCCCAGCTTGAAAGGCTCCAGCCCCCGGGCCTGGCCCGATTACGACCCGGCCGCCGCCCGCCGGCTCTTCAGCCAGGCGGGTTACTGCCGCGGCCGCACCCTTGAGCTGCCGCTCACCTTTCGCTCCAACGTCCCCTCCGATCGCCTCTTCGCGCTCACCTGGCAGGCCCAGCTGCAACGGGACCTGGGCGATTGCGTCCGCCTGGAGATCACAGGCATGGAGGCCACCACCGCCTACCGCCAGCTGGGGGATGGGGCCTTCCCGTTGATCCTGCTGGATTGGATGGGAGATTTCCCCGATGCCGGCAACTACCTGACCCCCCTGCTGGGCTGTGACCAGGCCCAGGGCAACCACTGCCTCAAAGGGCCCAGTGCCGCCAGCGGCAGTTTCTGGACCCGCCCCGGCCTGGAGGCCGATCTGCGGCGCAGCGAAGGGATCTCAGGGCCAGAGCGGCTGGCCCTGATCCATGCGATCCAGGCCGAGGCGGCCGCGGCGGTGCCCTACCTGCCGGTCTGGCTCGTGGCGCCACGGGCCTGGAGCCGGCCGACCATCAGCAAGCCCGCCTTCGATGGCTCCGGCCGAGTGGTGCTGAGCCGCCTGCGCCAACAGCGAATGGGAGGCCCCAAGCCATGAGCCGCCGCCGGGAGCTCGTGCGCTACGTGGGTGCCCGCCTGGCCCTGGCGCCGATCATGCTGTGGTTGATCGCCAGTCTGGTGTTCCTGCTGCTGCGGGTGGCGCCGGGGGATCCCATCGACGCCCTGCTGGGCACCCGCGCCCCGGAGGCGGCCCGCGCCGCCCTGCGCCAGCAGCTCGGTCTCGATCAGCCCTTGTTGGTGCAGTACGGCCATTTCCTCAACGATCTGGTGCGGGGAAACCTGGGCGAATCACTCACGAACCAGACCCCTGTGGCCGAGGTGATTCGCCAGAGCTTGCCCGCCAGCCTGGAGCTGGGGGTGGTGGCGCTGCTGATCGCGGCGGTCCTGGGGCTGGCGGCTGGGTTCAGCGGCATCGCGAGGCCCGAAGGCAAGCTCGACCTGGCCGGGCGGCTGTATGGCATCGGCACCTACGCCCTACCCCCCTTCTGGGCGGCGATGGTGGTCCAGCTGATCTTTGCGGTCGGTCTGGGGTGGTTTCCCGTGGGCGGCCGCTTCCCTCCCACCCTGATGCCCCCGGGCGGCACGGGCTTCTACCTGCTCGACAGCCTGCTGGCGGGCAACAGCCAACAACTGCTCGGCAGCCTGCGCCACCTGGTGTTGCCGGCGGCCACCCTCGGTCTGCTGCTCAGCGGCATCTTTGACAACGCCCTGCGCCTGAATCTGCGCCGCGCCCTGCGCTCCGACTATGTGGAGGCGGCCCGCAGCCGGGGGATCGGCGAACGGCAGGTGGTGCTGCGCCATGCCCTGCCCAACGCCCTGCTGCCCGTGCTCACGATCACCGGCATCACCGTGGCCTCGCTCATCGGTGGGGCGCTGCTGATCGAGGTCACCTTCTCCTGGCCTGGTATTGCCTTCCGGCTGCAGGAGGCGATCAGCCAGCGCGACTACAACCTCGTGCAAGGGATCGTGGTGGTGGTGGCGGCCCTGGTGGTGCTTGTGAGCGTGACGGTGGATGTGCTCGTGGCGCTGCTGGATCCACGCATCCGCTTCTGAGCCTCAGGGTCCCAGCCGCCAGTGCTCGGCGGCCTCAGCATCGAGCACGTAGGCGGTCACACGCTCCCGTTGGAGTTTCTGGGCGGGCAAGCCCCTGCCCTGATCAAGTCCGGCGAGGAAACCCGTGGTGAGCTGCAGCATCAGCGCCTGGGCCTGCAAGGGCTCCACCCCTACGAGGGCGTCGCCGATCTTGAACAGGGCCTGCTCCCTTGAGGGGAGACGCACGGGCGAGAAATGGCTGGCCCCATCGACAACCACCAGACGGCTGAGGGGGTGGTTGGCGGGCAGGAATAGATCCAGCTGCTCCGTCACCGGTGGTGTGACCAGATCGAGACTGCCCCCCAGCAGCAGCACAGGAACCTTCAAGCGCTGCAGACCCCTGTGGGGCCAGAGCAGGCTGCCAAAACCGTTGAAGGCCACCACACCAGCCACCGGCACGCTCGTTCGGGCGGGGGGCAGGTTGACCTGTTCCAGCTGACACTGCAACAGCCGCGAAAGGTTGATCAAAGGGATGGCATCAAGCGCCCTTTGGCAACGGCGACCCAGGCCCGGTTCCGGGCGCAACCCCGCCGCCAGCAGTGCCGAGAGTCCGCCAAGGGAATGGCCCATCAACACCACCGAATCGCCAAGCCGGGGCAGCCGGCCGCTGCGTTCAGCGTCGAGCACCGCCTCCAGATCCGCCAGCCGATCGGGCAGGGTTTCTGCCCCCGGCAAGGGCCGTCGGCCATCGAGCAACTCTTTGACGGCCTTTTCGTCACTGCCGGGGTGCTCCAGGGCCACCACCGACCAGCCCCTGGCCGCCAGTTCGGCCCCCAGCCAGTCCAACTGTTCAGCGCTGCCCCCCAGGCCGGGCATCAGCAACACCCAATGGCGCTGGCGCTCAGGCCGGGCGCGCCAAAGCAGCAACGGGAGGGGACCTGGCCGGTGGGCCACCGGCAACGACAGGCGCTCGGGGGCAGGGGGACGATCCGCCAGGTCCCCAGAACCGACCCGGCCGCCAGCGGTCGCCTCGGCGGGCGAAACCGTCAGCGGCAGGGACAACTGCCGCAACCGTTCCATCGCCCGCCCCTGCTCCTGCAACTGATGGCGCCACCGGTCCGCCAGACTGATCAGGCCATCGAGCTGCAGCGTCAGCCGTTGCACCGGCACGGCCCGCAGGAGATCGAGCACATTCACCTGCGCCTGTCGCCGCAGGAGCTCCCGCAACGAGGAGAGCAGCAGTTCGCCGCTGCCGCCGCCCTCGGCGCTGATCAGCTCCCCCACTTCCGCCACCACCTGGCGTCCTGCCCAGCTCTGAAGCAATTGCTGGCCAAGGCTGCGATCGCGTAGCAGCGGCGCCCGCAGCAACCGCGCCAAGTCCTCGCGGCTTCCCGCATCAAGCGCCGTCATCCACACCCCCAGGTCCCCCTGGGGGCTGGTGGGGGAACGGCTCCAGTCCTCCAGCTGACGGAGGTCCAAGGGCAGAATGAGCCCGTCGAGGTGCACGTCGAGCTGCTCGGCAGCCCCAGCGGGGGCGCCCCCCAGCAGCAGACTGCTGAGCAGCATCGACAACCAGCGGGAGCGGTTTGACACAGCCTCGTGCGGAATCCAGGGCCAGGGCCTGGTGGTGCCAGTTTCCCGTGCCGCTGCGCGAAGTCGCTCTGATCCGAATGATCGCGAGCGTGGGGGCGGGCGGGGTGCTCTACCTGACGCCGATGGTGTTCCATGCGTTGCACGTCTCGGCCACCGGTGTGGGCCGCGGCCTGGCCGCAGCGGCCCTGGCCGGCACCGTGGGGCGCTTCCTGAGCGGCTGGCTGCTGGATCGGGGGCTCAAGGGCTCCGTGCCGGTGCAGCTCGCAGCCCTGTTCTCGCTCTTGGCCGACACCCAGCTGGTGCTGGCGGATGGCTTCGGCGGCTACCTGCGCGGCCAGCTGCTGCTGGGGATGGCGATGGGGCTCTACTGGCCCGCAATCGAGCTGGCCGTGGCGCAGTGTTGCGGCTCGTTCCCCTCCAGCCGGGGGTATGCCCTGGCCCGGAGCGCCGATGCCGCCGGGATCGCCACCGGGGCACTGCTGGGGGCGCTGCTCGCGCAGCTCGGCCAGCTGCGCGGCATCTACCTGGTCGACATCATCTGCATGGTGGTGCTGATCGCGGTGCTGGGCCTGCGCCCCCTGCCCCTGGCCCCACCCCGGGCCGCTGCCGCAGGCATCGCTGGGGCGAAGCGCTGGTGGACACCACTGCTGCCCATGCTGGGGGTAACGGTGCTGGCCACGGCAATGCCGGCCCTGCTGCAGAGCGCCCTCCCCCTCGACCTGCTCCGGGGCGGACTGGGCCGTCCGGCGATGGGCGAGCAGCTGGGCAGCCTGCTGATCGGGCTGCAACTGATTCTGCTGCTGGCGCTCCAGTGGCCGGTGGGGCGCACCTTGGCGGACCGGCCGGTGCGCTTCGGCCTGGGACTCAGCTTGGTTTGTTTTGCCCTGGGCAATGCCCTGCTGGCGCTTTCCGCTCTGGGACTGGCCAGTGGCGCCGTGCTTCTGCTGGCGCAGCTGCCCCTGGCCCTGGGGGAGGCGGCGTTTCTGCCCACCGCCACCGAAGCTGTGGTGGAGCTCACCCCACCGGAGCACCAAGGGCTGGCGATGGCCCTGTTCTCACAATGCTTCGCCCTCAGTGCCTTCCTGGCGCCACTCCTGGCCGGTCAACTGCTGGACAGCCAGGGCCACGCAGTGGGCCTGTGGTCGCTGATGGGGGTGCTCTGTCTGGCAGGACTGCCGTTGGTGGCGCTCTTGAATCCCAGGCGTAGAAACCTGGTCTGAGCGGGGCACCCAGGCCCCTTGAGCCAGGGGTTCGGTGCCATGTTCCATGGTCGTCACAGGCGAGGCCAGGGCGAATCGGCTACTGCCGTTCCATCTGCCCATCGCCGTTGCGCCGATGCTCAGCCGGGATGGGCGACTCGATGCAAGGTCTCTCTGGACCTTGGGTTGCCCCGATGTCGTGGGCAGCGATCAGGGGTCCCCAGGGGAGCGGAAGCGTCATCGGAGTGACGTGGACCCCGCCCATCCAGCCCGGCTGGGCCTGGGATGCACCAGGAAACGAAACAGCCAAGCAGCAGATCGCCCAGGGCAAGGGCGTCGCCGATGGCTGCTGGGCCATCGGCGCGATCCAAGCCGACCGACCCGACCCTCCACCGCTGACGTCAGCCGCAGGAAGGGATGCAGGTCGAAGAAGCCAAACAGCTGTTCCAGCTGGAGAAACAAAACGCCCGTCTCTCGCCGAAGGCAGCTCCCAAGGAGGAGAAGCTTCCTGCCCAGGCCGAGCTTGAACCTTCCAGGCCCCAGCCGCAGGCTTACCGGAAGCAATGGGACCTGGGCAAGCGAAACTACACAGCCCAAAGCGGTGTCACAGCTCTGTAGTTGAGGCCCTGCCCATCCTGCCCCCCCTGCCAAAGACGTTGATGCCCCTGTTGTTCATCAGGGGACCATGGCCTACGAGCCTGGTTCGGCGTCAATGACAGGACGTGGTGGATTGAACCAGATCACCTCGGCCTGACAGCGCCAGCGGGACCATCGTGTCCAACGACGGGGGTAGCGCTGGCGAGCTAGCTCGTCGGCAGGGGCCCGGCGGAGACAGATCTCGTCGGCCTGGCCACGCTGACGCTGGTGGGGCGTCACGAATCGGATGCCGCCGTGGCGGTGCTGGTGGGTTGGACCAACTCACAAACGTGACCACCCAGGCGCAGGCGTCGGCCTTGCGGTGAGGTGGCATGGCTGCCTGGCCCTCAGCTTCCGAACCTCCTGTCCAGCCACTGCGTCACCACATAGACACCGACGAACATCGGCAGATAGGCTATCCACATGTTGCGGAGTTCCAGCTCTGAGTTGTTGATCAGAACAAGTCCCACATAGCTGATCAGGCCATAGATCAAGGCCCTGCGGAGTGGTCCCACAAATGTCTGCAAGTGAGCGGCAACAGTGGATCCAATCGATTGTATCTGCAGCGATCGATGATCGCCTTTACAGGGCGGGATCGATCCAATCCTGCGGTTGGCGCTTGACACCCCGGTTCCTCCCGCGGTGCTGACCCCAGGGCCGAGCCCACCCCGATGGTTCAGATGCCCAGTGGCTGGCGAACGCAGGGGACGTCGATCGATTGGATGGGTTCAACAGACCCACCGGGGGCTTGGCCCACTGGTCCCCCAGCTGCCAGCGCCTGGGCTGATGGCGGCTCATCGGTGAAGCGTGGTCGTTCAGACCAGTTCCGGGTGGAGGGGATCACCTTTGAAGGGGCCGCTGACGGTGCTGGTGATCCAGCCGCCATAGAAGCCCCCTTGCTGGGGGCGCACCAGCTCACCGTCCACCCAGCAGCCGTCCATTTGGGCTGGATAGAGGGAAAACCAGCCCGCCAGGGCCGCGAAGGCCGCGCTCGGCTCGGGGTAGTGCCAGAGGGCCCGCTCGATCCGTCGTGTCCCCACCACCAGATCGAAGTACTGGGCCACACCCTTCCACTCACAGAAGCTGCGGCCGGGCGCCGGCTCAAGCCAATGCCGCGCGATCGCCTCCGGCGGCAGGTAGTAGGTGGGTGGATGGAAGGTTTCGAGCACCTGCAACGACTGGTGGGTCTCGCAGAGCAGCTCACCGAGGGCTCGGACCAGGACATGGGAGTGGCTGACGCGCAGGGCCGGAGGCCGGGGGTAGTCGGCGACGTTCTCCGCTGCTGAGGCTTCCATGCGGACACTTCAAGGATGACCATGGTTCCACGATGGGCCCATGGGCTTCCGCTCGGAGATCGCTGCGCCTCGATCGGGCCCTGATGCGTGTTGGCACCACAGCGCTCCTCCCCGTGCTGTCGTCAGCGCTGGCCTGCGCGGGACCGTCGGCTGGCTCCGCCTGGCGGTCCGCTCCAGCGCCGGCGTCTCCAGCAAGGCCCATGGGCGAGCGAAGAGAGGGCGGCAGTGGGGAGTCTGATCTCCCTGGGAGCTTCTCTGGGGCGCTTTGTTAAGGCCATGCAAGGGGCGTCCCGTGTGGGGCGCCCAACGGCGATGCAGAAACCAGGGGCGATGGCTCGCGTTGCCCAAGAACTCCGTGGCACGTTGAGCACAGCCCAGGCGTCCCCCCATCGCTGGCAGATCAATGGATGGCTGATCAATGGATGGAGGGGCAGAGTCGCTCACAGTGGTTGTTTTCATGCTCTTGAGCTGCCCGCAGCAGGTTGGGCGCCTCAAAGGCTGTATGACCCGCCGCGCCAGGTGGTGTCACGGGAGCTGGTGCCCATGGACACGCATCGAGGGAGATTCAGAACGCCTGTTCTGTCGCTGTGTTGGCGCTGCAGGCAGAGGGCTGGAAAGTTGGCTCAGCACCCATGGCGCCACCGCACCGCCTGGGAGGGGGTCCCTTGGCCCCATCAACCACGCCAGCCTGTGTGGCCCTGACGGCGTGTCCCTGGGGCCGCCGGTGTCGCGCTTGGTCAGTTCGGCCTCGTTGACGAGAGTGGAACTACTTGATTAACAAGTTCTTGGCCTCGTCGTTTAGATATTGAATCGCAATCTCCTTTGACCTGGGGACGTAAATTCGAAGCAGAGCGGTAAAGGGTGAAGGTGTCTCGACGTTGTTCGGGCTGCCCGTAGAATTGAACCGAATCGTGAAAGAACCGTCTGGGTTAGGGATGGCCTCAGAATTCGAAATGGCGGCTTTGTCCCTGGCCAGCCAGCCCTCACTGTTGTACGTGGTGATCGACCAGAAACCGCCTCGCTCAGCATCGATTTCCGGCGGCGTGAATGTGATGCTCGATGGCGCAGCCTTGCCCTCCTTGATCTCCGTACGATTCGCGATCGGAGCGTAGGCGGCATGTTCCACCGAGAGACCACCCCATCCGTAGGCGGTGGCGTAAAGATGCGCCTGCGGTTCGGTATCCGTCACCCCGCCTTGAGCCCTGCTGGTATCAGGCAGCTTTCCAGCCTGAACGTCCTTGATCAGGGCCATGCGGATCGCCTCCATCTGTGGCTGATCGATCACAATGTCAGGAGTTACATAGGGAATCGCTGAGGCTGCCTCGATGGCTGCCATCTCCTGAAGTGGGTGGGTGGCAGTGAGTCCACCTTGCGTATCCGGAAGCTTTCGAATGCGCATGTTGAGGTAAACGTAGTAGCCGTAAGATAGATTGTCGGGCGTAATGGAGAATGTTTCGCCGGGGTACACCACGCCGACGATGTAGTTCTGTTGATCGATGACTTCGATGATGTGATAGGTAGTGCTTGTGGGTACGGAGAAGGTCGCTCCGCTCCGCACGTCAACCACAGCGCTGGAATAGAGGACATCCTGGTTCTCCCGGATGACCTGCTGTGTCTTGACGTTGCTGACATCGCGTTGGTGCGCCCAGGTGTTGATGCCCGCCTTGACAAGGCTTCGTTTGATGTTGAAATCGGTCTCCGAGACTTTGTAAGCGGTGTCCGTCACTCCAAAATCAGACGGTGAAGCGAATGTTGAGTTTGTCATCTCAGCTCATTGAATTGGCGTTGCCTTAGGCAGCTTGTAACTTCCATCCAGGACGGATGGCCCTGGACGATACACACGCATGAGGAAGTTCCATCCTTCGGTCACATCCAGCCGGTTCGGAACGGCACCACACAGTTGCTTTGATCCGAAAGACACGGTGAACGTGCCGTCGGCATTGAGCTTCACATTCGAGGAATTGACCAGACTGTTCTCGCTCTTGATGAAGCCATCGTTGCCGTAAATCAAAATGGACCAGAAGGCTTTGTTCTCCGGCACCTTGTAGGTGGCTGTGTGGCAAACCTTTGGATCATGGCCGCCGCTGTAGTTCAGGTAGGTGGCGTCCCATTCTGGGAAGAGCCCCCAGGCCGCCGCAGCCGCAATGTGACGGGTCGTTTCATCAACCTTACCGCGCGGTCCCTGCATCCCCTTCCAACTGCTGTACTGCGCTGAATCCTTTTCATACTGCGCGGTCAAGGTCTTCAGAGAGGGGCGATCCCACTTGAATGTGGGCAGTGGATCGGCGTTGCCAGCCTTGATGACGAACTGATCCTGCAACTTATTGATCAAGGCAATTTCGTCCGGGTCTTTCGGATTGAGCACCTGGATGCGTACTCCGACGCCCAGGTATCTGGTGTCTTTCGGTAGTTCGTGAGTTCCCGCGGTGTAGATCACGAAGGGTGTGTAGTGGTCGTTGTCCACGAGGTACACTGACGCATAGCGACCTTTTGGCAGTTCAGGGACAGAAATCGTTGCGCCCTTGGAGGTATCGACAATACCCATGGAGTAAAGCGTATCGCGGTTCATCCGCACGACGTTCTGCTTGTCGAGCGGCGTGGGAGTGCGGAAGTGATAGAAGCGATTGACGCCTCCAGCCATTTTTACAATCTCGGCAAACTGCCGATCGGTTTCTGCGCGGATGTAGGTTTCCGGCGTCACCTTGACGCCAGCTTCAGAGGCGCGTTGGTGCGTAATCTTCTGCTTGGGAACGGGACTTTGCGCGCTAACCGGCTGGGCGATGGCTACTATGCCGAGTGCCATCACAACGCCCGCGAGGTTCAAGACCTTCAGGGTGATTTGTTTCATCCGAATCGATCGGGTTGATTTTTTTAATCTATGTCATTGAGCCAGCTAACGCAACGGTTCTGCTGGCTCAATCACCAACGACAGGGAGCGTTCTCAATCCCCCCTGGGCGTGAGCGCCTTCATGGCTTCGTCGATGTTGAAGTCCAGGCTCGCCATGCGCGGGGGATAGTCCTTGAGCGACTTGATCAGTACGCCGACCTGAGCAAAGGCGGGCGCATAGGTCCAGGCGTGGTTCTCCTGCCATTCGTCGAAACCGCGTGCCTCATGCATGCGCTCGAACGGATCAAGCTTCAGGTTGGTGACGAGCGGCGTCAGCATGTTCTGCTGGACGCCGTTAAACCACTTGTCCTGCTTGACGAACAGGAACTTCCAGTCACCGAAGCGGATGCCGTGCAGCTTGGTCTCTGTGAAGTAGTAGAACTCCTTGCGTTTGGACTTGCCCTTACCGGTGATCAGTTCGGTCTGGTCGTACCCATCGAGGTGGATGTGGGTGTAGGTCTGCTTGCCCGCCTGGTAACTGGTGAGGAGTTTCTCCTTCACATTCGGCTCACCGACAGCGGCCATCAGGGTGGGAATCCAGTCCTGCATGGTCATGAACTCACCGGTCGTCTGGCCCGCGGGGATCCTGCCGGGCCACTTCACGAGCATCGGCACGCGGAAGCCACCTTCCTTACCGCCGACACCTTTCTCACCGCCGAATGGGGTGTTACCGCCATCGGGCCAACTGTTCATGGCCGGGCCGTTGTCGGTGGAGAACATCACGATCGTATTGTCCGCGACGCCCAGGTCGTCGAGCTGCTTGAGGAGTTCGCCGACCGTGTCGTCGAGTTCCATCATGCCGTCGGCATAGAGGCCATAGCCACTCTTGCCCTCGTACTCGGGCGACAGGTTGGTGCGGTAGTGCATCCGCGTGGTGTTGTGCCAGACGAAGAACGGTTTCTCAGCCTCGACCGCCTCGTGGATGAAGCGCTTGGATTCGACGAGGATCTCAGCATCCAACGTGCGCTGGCGCTGCTGCCCGAACGGGCCTTTGTCTTCAATCTTCTGGGTGCCATCGGGATTCGCCCAGGAGTGAATCACGCCGCGCTGCGCGAACTGCTTGGCGACTTCGGGGTCTTTCGGAAAGTCATACTGCTCTGTGTATTCCCCAGCATTGAGGTGATACAGGATCCCGAAGAACTCATCGAAGCCGTGGGCGGTGGGCAGGTGCTCATCGCGATCGCCGAGGTGGTTCTTGCCAAACTGTCCCGTGGTGTAACCGAGCGGTTTGATCAGGCTGGCCAGCGTTGGATCCGCCTTACTGAGGCCCTGTTCCGCTCCAGGCAGGCCCACGGTGGCCAGACCCACCCGGATCGGATACTGCCCGGTGATGAAGGCCGCGCGTCCGGCGGTGCAGGAGGCCTCGCCGTAATGATCCATGAAGATCAGGCCCTCCCTGCCGATGCTGTCGATGTTCGGCGTGCTGCCACCCATCATCCCGCGGTGGTAGGCGCTGATGTTCCACATGCCGACGTCGTCGCCCCAGATGATCAGGATGTTGGGCTTGCTTGTTTGACTCATCGTGAACTCCTTTGCTGATAGTTGATGGACTTCGGGCTTGTGACTGGCCTGCTTTGAGACCCAGGTACCACTGACCGGGGCTTATGTGAATCACTGGGGGAAAGTTGGCATGATCATTAATCGACCCAATCGGTCATAGGCTTTGTGAGCCATGGTGCCAACTGTAGTTGTGCTTCATCGCGCAGAGTGCCTTCTGCTTTCGGGGTGCCCACTGTCGCGCAGTGGCTCAATCCATGTTCAGCACCTCTTCACTGGGCCGCGGTTCTCTCCCGTTGTGCGAGCATCTCCGCCGGCGTTCAGTAGATGGTTCGCTTCAGCGGCGGCGGCGAGACAATCACAGCCCGGATGATCCCCATCCCCGCCCCCTGGGAGTGGGACGTGAGGCGTCTGGCCACCAGCTTCGTGCTGGCCGGCCGCGACAACAACCATTACGAAGCGGAGTGCCGCAAAGCCGCCCGGCGCTACGTCCGCTCCTACCGGCAGCATCTGCGGAAATACATCCATGCCAGCCCGCTTGAGGTCTGATAGGCCCGTTTTGATGCCGACGATCTGATCGAGGCCGCACCGACCAAGGCCATCAGAACGTCACGCCAGTCGATCACCGCCAAGGCCGGCCGGCGGATCGCGGATCAGCTGTTCCCCAAGATCACCACCCTGGCGAATGGCCCTTGCCGGCTCACCGACCAACCTCCCGTGCTCACCCATGTCTGCCATGGAGAACTGGAGCAGGGGATCAGCGAAGACCTGGAGGACTATCGACTCTCCCTGTCCGATGAGCTGCGTGTGTTGCTGGATCGCTACACCCTCGAGGATGTGGCCCTCAAGGTGGTGTGAATCGGCAGCGTCGGCACCCGCTGCCTGGTGGCCCTGCACGTCTCCGAGGATGGCCATCCCCTGATCCTGCAGATCAAGCAGGCCAACCCGTCGGTGCTGGAGCCCTACACCCTGACCAACCACGGCCAGCGCGTCGTGATGGGCCAGCGGCT
This sequence comes from Cyanobium sp. Morenito 9A2, assembly GCF_024345575.1. Classification (GTDB taxonomy): domain Bacteria; phylum Cyanobacteriota; class Cyanobacteriia; order PCC-6307; family Cyanobiaceae; genus ATX-6F1. Next base: position 18,667 of record NZ_JAGQBJ010000012.1, on the reverse strand, counting down.
GATGCAATCCGGCAACGATCTGTTTCTCGGCTGGTTCCGCAGCCGGATCGGCAACGACTGTTTCGTGCTGCAGCCGTGTGACATGAAACTGTCGTACCCGATCGAGGACATCTCCCCCCTGCGACTCCACGATGACGCCGACGACTGCGGCCGGTCGCTGGCCCGCGCCCACGCCCACGCCCGCGGCGGTGACGCTGCCATGATCAGCGGCTACCTGGGTGTGGGGGAGGCGGCCGACCGGGCGATCGAACGCTTCGCCACCGCCTATGCCGACCAAACGGAGCGCGATCACGCCAGCCTCCAGGCCGCTGTCGACGCCGGGCGGATCGAGGCAGCTGATCGAAGCCGATCGCTGAGCTCGGCAGGACAAACCCCAGGCCTCAGCCGTGGCAGTCGCAGCCGCAACCTGCGGGGCAGGGTTCCTGGTTGGGATGGCCCTTGGCGCAGGCGTCACTGCAGAAGCGCAGGACGCCGTTGCGGCACGGGCTATCTGGCTGCAGCGTGCAGTGGCAGCTCGGGCAGTCGCATTGAAGCGTGGTGGGTCTCTCCAGGGTCGTGGTCATGGCCTCTCCTTGCTGAATGGCGTTCAATCCAGGCTTAATAGCGATGAATCCAGACTCCCCCCGCCGGCGCTCGGGAGGATCGGCTTGCCGTCCTCACAACCATGGCAGGCGGCTCTATCCATGAATCAGAGGCCTCGACCAGGGCTGTTCAAGTCAGTTCCCTGCAACCGGCCGAGGGCGCCCGACAGGGGGCGCCCTTCTCATTGGAACTGAGTTCGGCCCTAACAAGGCCGCGAGGAGACGTGCCGAGCTGAGCTGTCTCTCTTAGGCTGGCCATGGCTTCTGGGTAGCCATGCGCCTGGACGACCTGCTGGCTCAGGCTCCAAGAATCAGGGAGATCGCAACGGCGCACGGCGCCAGCAATGTGGCGGCATTTGGCTCGGTGGCCCGTGATCAGGCTTGAGCTGACAGTGACATGGATCTCCTCGTGGACATCCCCCCCCCCCCCCCGCACCGGTCTGCTGGGGCGCATTGCCCTGAAGCTGGCTCTGGAGGACAAGCTGCACTGCCGCGTGGATCTGATTCGCCGACGCAATCTCAAGCCTGCTGTCCTGGCTTCTGCCGAGCGGGACGCCATTCCCCTGTGATCAAGCCAAGGGACCGTGATGCCATGGCCGACATCCTGACCGCGATCCGTCGGGTTCAAGGATTCCCCATCCCCGATCGCGAGACGTTCGTGGCCAGCAAAGCGTCTGAGTGACTCCTGACCTCAGCACCATCCGCAGATTCCCTGGCGGGAGATGGCCGAGATGCGGGATGGGCTGATCCATGCCTCGGACCGCGGGGACTTCGAAGAGGTGTGGATCACGTTGAGCGAGCCATTGCCAGCGCTGCTGGAGCAGATCGAGCCTGTGCTCAGCCTTTGATCAGGTGGCTGCTGATCGGTGCCGCTGCGTTCATCGCTGGGTGGGGCAACGTTTTCTATGTAGGCACGGCGCAGGCCAACCAACAACGCTCCGCCACGGTGCTCTCGATCGGTGTCGGCGACACCATCCGCGTGCAGCAGGGCCAGCAGCATGGCCCCACCATTGCAGAGGTGATCGGTGGCGGGCCATCAACCTTGTGCTGGCGGAAGACGGCTTGTCCACTCCAAACTGCGGGCCTGCGGCTCCACCAACCGCCCGCGTCTGAGCCAGTGCGAGGCCCAGGAGGATCGGGCGTCGGAGACGCCTGAGCAGCCGGCACCGCTGCGGCGCGTGGCCAGGGGCAGAGGCATCCCCTGCCCCCGGGCTTCCGCGATAAACAACCGCTCAGCCAAGACTCGCGATGGCAAGGCGCCCAGTTGCGGGGGCCCAGCTGACGACGAATCAGCCAAAGACCTGGCAACCGCTGCAATCAGCCCCAGCCACCTTTCGCCCTAGCCTCAAAGCCCTGACAACCTCCATGGCTCCACCATCAACAACCATTGACCTGCTGGGCTATGGGGCCGCCACGCTGACCACCCTGAGCTTCATTCCGCAGGCGATCAAAACACTGAGGCGCGGGGACACCCGTGGCATCTCCCTGGGCATGTACAGCCTGTTCACCAGCGGCATTGCCCTCTGGCTGGTCTACGGCGTGTTGACGCGGAACGGCCCGCTGATGGTCGCCAATGCCGTCACCGTCGTGCTGGCCGGCCTGATTCTTCAGCACAAGCTGCGGGACCGGCTGAAGGAATGGCGCCAACCTCCCCATCGAGCGACAGTTCAGGACGACTAAGGGAGCCAGGACGACGGCGAGGGCCTCGCTTCCTTCCGTCGCCCGCTAGCCGTTGCTGATCAAGGTGTCCACTCCAGCTCAGGCTCCGCCTCCGTCGCCTTGACGCTCACGCTGTAGGTCATCTGTGAGCCCACGCCCGTGCCGCGGTAGGTGCCCGTGACCGGTGCCGCCAGGCGGTGATCGGGCGCGGCGGCGAGGGCCACATGGCCATCGGCGACGGCGAGGCCGAGGCTGGGGTCGTAGCCGCGCCAGCCGCCCCCCGGCAGGTAGACCTCCGCCCAGGCATGCAGCTCGTGTTCGCTCACTTCCGGCGGATGGTGCATCGAATAGCCGCTCACGAAGCGGGCCGCCAGGCCCTGGCTGCGGCAGGCCTCCACGAACAGAGTGGCCGTGTCGCGGCAGGCACCGCTTCGGGTCTGCAAGGTCTGCTCCGCCGTCATCGGATCGCCATCGAGCCGTCCGACATGGTGAAAGCCCGCGTGGATCTCATCGGCCAGCCGCACCAGAAAGGCCGTGGTTGATCGATCGGCCGCCTCGGCCAGGGTCTCCGCCCAGACCCGCACCGACCCTGATGTCGCCGCTCCCATGGTCGGCGCCAGGGAGTCGGCCGCCTCGATCGGGTAGGCCACGGGGAGCTTCTGGGCCGCCCCATGGGTCTCGATCCAGCCGAAGGGGTTCTCGAGCAGGGTTTCCACCACCGATTCCATCTCGATCTCCAGTTCCGCCCGCTCCCGGTCGAACCAGACCACGAGCGCATCGGTGCCGTCGGGTTCCACGATCCGGCTCAGGCCGGCGGGCTCGGCCATGACGCGCAGGTGATGCTGCAACAGCCGCTGGTGGCCGTTCTGCTGCGGGGTGAGCCGCACCGTCATCGGCTCCAGGAACACCGGGCGGTCGTAGACGTAGCGCAGGGCATGCCTGATCTGAAAGAGCATCGTCAGCCCGGGGAGTCACACCGCCGTCCCAAGCCTACGGAGGTCTCCCCGTCAGATCGGCCGCGCCACCACCACCCCGCGGCTGCGGCCGGAGCTGCGGTCGATCGTGCGGATCGCCTGCCACAGATCCGCCAGGGGCACCCACACCGATGGATAGCGGTAGCGGGCCACATCGAGAATCAGCACCCGATCCGTCGGGGCGTGGTAGGCGGCCAGGGGGGAGATGTGGCCGCCACCGGCCTGGCCGAGGGCCCTGCGGTCGTAGTTCACCAGCAGGCGATCGCCCCCCTCGCTGAGGTTGCTGCGCAGCATCAGCCGGAACTGGGCCAGGCTGAGGCGATCGCCAGGGACAGCCCGCGCCTGCAGTCCATGGCTGGCCAGCAGCGCCCGCAGCTCCTCCAGGGTCATGCCCTGGCGGCGGACCCGCTCGGGGCTGAGCACCGCCCGGGTGGCGGCGGCTTCAAACACATTCTCCTGGGTCCAGAAGCGGTAGCGGCCGTAACCCGCCGCCGCCGGGGCCGGCACCGCCAGGCTGCTGAGCACCATCACCGTGCTGGCCACGCCGCAGTAGGCTGGGTTGGCCTGGGTGAGGAACTGCTCGGCCAGCGGTCCGTAGTCGGCGCGGTCGCTGCTCTGCAGCAGCAGGGTCTGGCCCCGGGGCTCCGCCAGGGGGATGGGGATCCCCGGCTGGGCCAGGGCGGCGGGGAGCAGGGTCAGCGCCGCCAGCAGGGCGAGAACAAGCCTGGAGCCGATGGGGCCCGGGGATCGCGCCAGTTCCCTGGCGGTTGCTCGCCTTTGTGGTGTTGAACGCACGGATCAAGGGTGGGCGATGGAGTTTGGCCCGCACCGGCTTCTGATCATCGCGTCTGTCTCCTGCGACCGGCGGACGTCGTGCGGCACCCCATCTCGCCGCCTCCCAGTTCGCTGGCGCTGGGCGTGGGCACCGGCGCCGTGAGCCCTGGCCAGCGCGTCAAGGACGCCCGGCGTCCTGCTGGCGCATCGCCTCAGCCACCTCAGGAAAGTGCTTGTCGATGCAGGCCTCGCACACCCCATGGGTGAAGGACACATCGGCATGCTGCTTGATGAAGGCCTCCACGCTCGACCAGTAGCCGGCGTCGTTGCGGATCGCCTTGCAATAGGAACAGATCGGGATCAGCCCCTCGATCAGGTTGATCGTCTCCAGGGCCTCAGCCAGCCGGGCGGACACCCGCCGCAGCTCCAGCTCGGTCACCACCTGGCGGGCGATCCCCTCCAAGGCCCGGATCTGGGCGGCATTGAGCTCCCTTGGCCTGTGGTCGATCACGCAGAGGGTGCCCAGGGGCAAGGCCTCAGGCGAGAGCAAGGGGACGCCCGCATAGAAGCGGATGTGGGGCTCCGAGGTGACCAGGGGATTGGCGACGAAGCGGGCATCGCGGTGGGTGTCCTGGACCACCAGGATGTCGTCTTCGAGAATGGCGTGGGCACAGAAGGAGACGTCCCGGCTGGTTTCTGTGGCCTCCAGGCCGAACCTCGATTTGAACCACTGCCGGTCCGTGTCGACCAGGCTGACCAGGGCGATGGGCACATCGCAAATGTAGGCCGCCAGGGCCGTCAGATCGTCGTAGGCCCGCTCGGGCGCTGTGTCGAGGATGCGGTAGTCGCGAAGAGCTTCCAGCCGCTCGTTCTCTCGCTCACTCAGGGGCGCCTTCATGGGCATCAAACCGAAGGATCCTGACGTCCCTGGCTCCCATTGTCGGGGCCACTCCCGCGGCTCAGCAGCGGCTTCACGTTTCCTCACCGCTCCACTGCCCCGACCAGGGACTCAGAAAAGAACCTCAGATCAGAGCCGCTGGTGCAGCTCGATCACGTTGCGGTCGGGATCGCGCAGGAACAGGCCGCGGGCCTGGCCGCCGAAGTCCACCGGCCCGGCGCTCGGCTCCAGGCCCACGGCCCGCAGCTCCTTGATCGCGGTGTCCAGGTCGTTGCAGAGCAGGGCGAAGTGGGTGAGGCCCGCCGGCTTGTCCGGGCCGTCCATCAGGACGTTGGCCGCCGCCGCCGTGGGCGCATTGAGGATCAGATTGAGTTCCAGGCCGCTGGGGTGGCTGAGGATCGCCACCGGTTCAGGGCCGATCGGCCCAGCCACGAACTGAAAGCCGAGCCGGGCGTAGAAGGCCGCCGATCGCTCCAGGTCGTGAACGCGGATCCCGATGTGGGCCAAGCCACCGAGGCCGGAGAGCGCCGTTGGAACGCCAGTCGGAGGCGGGGTCGTCATGGCATGCGCTCCCTCAGGGGAGCTCGGTGGACGTCGATGGTGATGATCACACTGGAAGGCCCCCGTGCGCGCTCACACCAGCGCAGGCGCCACCTGGGGCAGGCCGTTGGCGCCATAGGCCCGCTCCAGCACCAGCTCCCGGCCGGGCGTGCTCTGCCAGCGGAGCGTCACCGCCAGGGGGGCGCCGATGCGCCGCTCCAGCGCTGTGGTGAGGGTGAGGTCGGCGCTGAGCTGCCAGGTGCAGGCAGGGCCATCGCCCCCCATCAGGACCGCCGCCCGCAGGGGCGCCGCCGGAGCCGGATCCGCCACCCCGGGACGGGCCTCCACCACCACCACCACGCTCTCGAGCCGTTCGGCGCCGTGGCGCACCACCACCCGCCGGCGGCGCTCGCCGTCCACCAGGCAGAGCTCCATCACCGCGGGCCAGGGGCCGGTCCTGTCGGGGCCGAGGCTCCAGTGGCCCTCGGGGCTGATCGCCATCAGATCCGGCGGCTCGGTAAAGCCCATGGTGGCCAGCTTGCCGGTGTTCAGGTAGGTGAGGGCCGCTTCGATCTGGCCGCCTGTTTCCTGCACCAGCAGGCGTGTGCCGAAGCGCTCGCTCTCAACGCCGCGTCCATCCAGACGGATGAAACAGCCCTCCCAGACGCCGGCGTTGTGGGCCAGCAGGACGGATCGGCGATCGAAGCTGGACACGGGCGGGGGGGGTGGCGAAAGGAGCTCGATCCTGGCGGGGATCGCGGTGAACGACGTTGCTGGGCCGTCACCAGCACGGAGATCAACGGCGCCCGTTGACGATCACCGGATTGCCGCCCCCGGCCGCTCCCGGCAGGGCGGGCACCACCGAGGTCTGGCCATCCCACTTGTCGAGGAACAGTTTGTAGAGCACCTGGTCATCGAGGCTGGAGTTGAGGGTCTGGTATCGCTTGGCCTCCTGTTCAGCGATCAGCACTTCCGTCTGGGCCCGCAGCAGCTGCTGCTCGGCGATCTGCTTCTGCTCGATCGCGGCGCGGTACTCCTCAGCGATCTGCAGACCGGTCAGATCCAGACCCTGGACGGTCACGTAGTCGAACTTGCGAAGCTCATCGGCGACCTTCTCCTGCACCAGTTCGGAGATGGAGTTCCACTCCGTGGCGATCGTCACCAGTTCGTACTGGGAGAACACAGACTTGAGCGCTTTGAGCAGCGAGGGCTGAATCACCCGCGGATAGATCTGCTGGTCGTCCGTGGCGATCGTTTCGTAGATGCGGCCCGCCTCGTCGGGCTTCATGGCGTACTTCACCGTGGCGGTGGCCTGGATCACCTGCAGATCCTTGGTGAGGGTGGAGAACTGCTCCGGCTTCACCTGGGTGCGCACATCGAACAGCGAGGTGTTCTGGGCCAAGGGGATCTTGAAGTTGGCCCCCGGCTGCCGCGGCACACCGGTGACCTTGCCGAGGGTGGTGACCACCGCGACGGTGCCCGCCGGAACAATGAACACCGTCTGCGACAGCAGCAGCAGCACGACCAGAATCGCCGCAACGGTCAGCTGCCAGAGGCCGCCCAAGCCGTTGTCTGCGCCGGAGCGCATCGGAGATTGCATGGGAGGCCTGAAACATCGAGGTCCTCGACCCTAGGGGGAGGGACCTGGGGGGGGTGAGCTCGGGCGTCGTCGTGGAACCACCCGTCGAAGCTTCCAAGGAGGTCCTCCGGTGGCGGTTTTGGCGGCAGCGCCCTGAGCAGTAACGCACCTCCTCCCAAACGTCTTTCCATTTCTTGCGCCATTGAAAGGGTCGCCCACAGACCAGGCAAAGCTTGGTGGGGTGGTCGATGGGATGGGGCATCAGGGAAGAGAACCCATGGTCAGTCAGACAACACCAGCAGACGAAGCGGTGCCCGGGCTCCTGGGCCAGAATGGAGAGATGGAGTCTTCACTCTGGATCCTGGGGCCTTGGGCCGTCTTTTCTTTGGCCGTGGCTCTGAAGGTCTGGCGGATCTACTGGGCCGTCAGACACCCTGTGCCAGCAGCGAATGGTGTGGAGCTGTTTCGCGCGTCTCTGGAGCGCCAATGGGCGAAGGGCCGGCAGGCGGCGTGATCGACCACCTGAACGGGGGGCTCGCTCCCACGCGCTCTGCTTGCCCTGGTTTTCGGCGGTCTGCGGGTCTGGTGGATCAATCGCAAAGCTTTGGAACGGATCTGGGCGAACGGTTGATGGAGGAGTCCAGAGGGGCAGGGCTTGCCCCTTCCCCACGGCGGAGCCAAGGAGACCTACTTGCCCACTGCCTTCCACATCCACCAGGCCGCCAGTGCGACAACCACCCAGGGGAGCAGCGCCCGGAAGATCAGAACCACCAGCAGCACCACCAGAGCCGACACAGCCGTTCGCTTGGTCAGCGCCTTCGCCTCTTCGCTCATGTAGCGCCAGCGCGGGATCAGTGCCATCGGTGGATGTGGATCTGGCCTGACATCCTCCTGCACCTGTCCATCAGTCCTGACCCGGCCCGAGGCACACCCCCCACAGGAAGCAGCAGAGGAAAGGATCCTGGACGTGGAGCGGTCGGGCCATGGTGGCCGAAACGCCGTGGAGGCTGAAGTTCCTTGAGTGCTCGAGCCGGGTGTCGTCGTTCCTGAGCGGGGTCGTGGTCGACTCACTAGGCCCCCAAGGTCGCCCGCTCCAGGAACGCCTCCGCTGCGGTGTTCAACCCCTGCCGCCGCAGGGGATCCATCCTCTCCAGCAGGCGAACCATCATCGAGAGGCGGGGGTTCCCGCGGAAGAACCCCTGGTTCCGCTCGATGAAGCGCCAGTAGAGACCGTCCCAGATCTCGCACCAGGGCCCCTTCCTGAAATCGCCCATCTTGAGTATGTAGTTGGAGCCGCTGATGTAGGGCTTGGTGGCAAAGAGGCCGCCATCGCTCATCAGACCCATGCCGTACACATTGGGGCCCATCACCCACTCGTAGGAATCGAGGTAGCGCTCCATGAACCAGCGGTGCACCTCGCCGGGATGGATCTCCGAGAGCAGCATCAGGTTGCTGATCACCATCAGCCGCTCGATGTGGTGGTTGTAGCCCAGGCGATTCAGCCGCTCAATCGCGGCATCCAGAGGTGGCAGGCCGGTGCTGCCCTCGCTCCAGCAGGGGGCCAGGCGGCGCCGGTGGTTCCAGAAGTTGCTGCTCGCCTGGCGCTGGCCGTGCACCAGGTCGATGCCGCGCACGAACTCACGCCAGCCGATCACCTGGCGCAGGAACCCCTCCAGCGAGGCGATCGGGACCGGTCGGTCGCTGGTCTGCCGGCTCTGCGCGTGGGCCAGGGTCGCCTCGATCACGCCGGCGGGCGTGAGCAGACCGATGTTGAGCAGGGGAGAGAGCAGGGAGTGATTCAGGGTGTCGTGGTGGGCACTCAGCGCGTCTTCGTAGGGGCCGAACTCCTCCAATCGCTCGATCAGGAACTGCTGCAGCCAGGCCTGGGCCCCTGCGTGATCGAAGGGAATCCAGAGCGGCCCCAGCTCTCCGGGGTGATCGGCGAAGTGGCTGGCAATCAGCGCCCGCACCACCGGTTCATGGGGGCTGGCCGCCACCGCCGGCAGCGGCGGCTCCCTGTATCCCTTCGGCAGCTTCCGGCGGTTGTCCGCGTCGAAGCTCCACTGGCCGCCGGTCGGCGAACCGTCGGCTTCGAGCAACAGTCCCAGGCGCCGGCGCTGACGTTCGTAGAAGGTTTTCATGAAGGGGCGGCGGCGGCCTTCAAACCAGGCCCGGCTCTCGGCCCCCGATTCGAGGAAAGCGGGCGAGGGCAGCACGGTGAGGGTCGCCGCCTGCTCCTGGCAGAACCGCTCCAACCGCGCCGCGAAGCTCCGGTCGGCGATCTCCGCCACCCGCAGCTCTTGGCCTCCGGCCAGCTCAAGCGCCAGCCGCTCCCAGAAGGACACACCCGCCGAGGCCGGCAACTCGAAGTAATGCACCAAGGCGCCACGCTTGATCAGGGCATCGCGGAAGCTGCGCATCGCCACGAAGGTGTGCAGCAGGCGCAGCTGGTGGTAGCGGTAGGCGGACGCCACCGCCAGGTCTTCGATCATCAAGACCCGGCTGCCGGGAGCGAGCTGAAGGGGCGAGGGGCTGAACCAGCCGCGGTGCAGCTGATCGCCAAGGATCAGGGTGAAAGTCACAGGGTCAGGGCCATGGCGTCAGGACCAGCGTTGGCGGTGGGTTTGGCCGGGGTCGTAGAGACGCACCTGGCGCTCGAGATCAAAGCGGCGCGGCTGGCCGCCGAAGCTGCGGGGATCAGAGCCCACACCGGCCAGGTAGGCCCAGTTGCCGGTGTTCACGGCGGGGTGGGCATCGATCAGGGCCCACTCGAAGAAGCGGGCGCCCCAGGTCCAGGGCAGGCTCAGCTCGTTGACGAAATGGGAGGCCACCCATTGGCGGCCCCGGTTGGAGAGGTACCCCGTGGCCAGAAGTTCGTTCAGCTGGGCATCGATCAGGGGATGGCCGCTCTCGCCCCGGGTCCAGCGGGCGAAGCGCTCCCGGTCCGCGTCCCACTGCGGCGGCCGGTTCTGGAGGCCGCCGGGGGCGTGGAAGGCGGCGCCATGGCGCTGCTCCGACCAGAGGAAGAACTCACGCCAGAGCAGTTCCTGCTTCATCCACTCGGAACCCTCATCGGCGCCATGGAGCGCTTGGTAACGGAGCAGCTCCTGCCAGATTCGCCGCACCGAGAGGGAGCCGATGCCCAGGAAGGGGGAGAACTTCGAGGAAAACTCCGTGCCTACCAGACCATTGCGGGTAGCCTTGTAGGTCCGCAGGCCATCGGAGCCGAACAGGTAGTGCTGCAGCCGGGCCAGGGCGCTGGGCTCATCGCCGCTGAAGGGAAAGGCGCTGCGGAGATCGCCGCCGTGGGCCGCTGGAGGCGGACCTGGTGCCGGCGGCCTGAGCCAGGCCTCGGGCCAGTCCTGCAGCCCGCCGCCAAGCCCGGCGAGATCTGCTGGGGGCAACGGTGGCTCCGGAGTTCGGCTCAGGCCACGGCGGAAGTCCGAGAACATGCGAGGAAACGTCTCGGCCGCCACCGGCCAGTCGGCGAAGAGCCGGCACTCGCGGCAGTGCAGCACGGCATCGTGGCGCAGCAGGGAACGGTTCGCTTCGAGCGCCGCTGCGCAGGTGAGTTGGGGGACATGGAGCAGGGGGATGGCCGCCTCCGCCAGGCGAGCCTGCAACGAAGCCATCGCCTCCGCGGCCAAGCGTCGTTGGGGGGCTCCCCGCAGGCGCTGGAGCTCAGGGCGGCAGGCGAGCACGACCAGGCGGCCGCCGCGATGGCGGCGAGCCAGCGCCACGGCCCCGTGGAAAGCGGGCTGGTCATCGAGCCGGAGTTGCCCCTCCAGGGCCACCGCGATGGTCGCGTTGGGCGCCATGGTTCCTTGGCAGGGCGATTCAGCCTGGCAGCTGCGCGGCCAGCCGGGGCCTTCGCAGTGCCGGCTGCTCGCTGCCAGTCTGGTCAGCACTGAGGAAGACATTGGTTGCTGTTCGATCCCGCCACCCTTCGGCCGCTGCCGATCACGCCAGCTGTGAGCGGGGTGCTCGAGACCCTCTCCTTCCTTCGTGATCCAGATTTCGCCCGCTCCCGCTTCGAGCGCTACGGCGATGTGTACGGCACCACCCTTCTGGGGCAGCGCACCGTGTTCATCCGGGGGGAGAAGGCGATCAGCGACCTGTTCGCCCAGGGCGATGCCGTCGAGGGATGGTGGCCGGAGAGTGTGCGCAAGCTGCTGGGACCCCTGTCGCTGGCCAACCGCAACGGCGTCGATCACAAGGCCCGTCGTCGGGTGGTGGGCCAGCTGTTCGCTTCCTCTGCCCTCAAGCGCTACAGCCCGGCGATCGTGGCTTTGGTCGATGAGCTCAGCGGGGAGCTGCTCGGCGGCGCATCGCCCGTGGCCCTGGTGCCCAAGCTGAGGCGCTTCGCCTTCAGCGTGATCGCCAGCACGGTGCTGGGGCTGGATCCCGTCGATCGCGAGGCCCTGTTCGTGGACTTCGAAACCTGGTGCCAGGGACTGTTTTCCCTGCCGTTCGCCCTGCCCGGCAGCCCCTACGCCCAAGCCCTTCAGGCCCGCCAACGGCTGCTTCAACGCCTGGGCGCCGTGCTCAAGAAGGCGCAGAGCGCCGCAGCCGCTGGAGCGCCCCTCGCGGCCGGCGGGCTCGATCTGCTGGCCGGTGGCCTGGATGAAGCTGGCCTTCCCCTGGGCGATGACGACGTGGCCGAGCAGCTGTTGCTGCTGCTGTTCGCCGGCTACGAAACCACCGCCTCTTCGCTGAGCTGCCTGCTGCTGAGCCTGCTGCAACACCCCGCCGAGCTGGCCTGGCTGCAGCAGGAACTCGACGGCTTGCCCTGGCCTCCAGCGCCCGGGGAGGCCGTGACCGCCTTTGAGGCCAGCCGTGCCCCGCGCCTCGATGCGGCGCTGAAAGAAGTGATGCGGCTCACCCCGCCGGTGGGGGGCTTCTTCCGCCGCACCCGGGAGCCGATTGCCCTGGCGGGTGTGCTGGTGCCGGCCGATCGGGTGGTGCAGGTCAGCATCGCCGCCAGCCATCGCTACGGAAGCGGCAGCGAGGATCTGGAGGTGTTCCGGCCCCAGCGTCACCTGGCGGTCGAGCGCACCGTCACCCTGCTGCCCTACGGAGGTGGTGAGCGGGTCTGCCTGGGCAAGGCGCTGGCCGAGCTGGAGATCCGCCTGCTGGCGGTGGGGCTGCTCAAACAGCTGAGCGTGGAGCTGGAGCCGGATCAGGACCTGACGCTCAGCCTCATCCCCAGCCCCTCGCCGAAGCAGGGCCTGTTGGTGCGCCCCTGCCGGCGCTGAACGGCCAGCGGGCTCAGCCGGGGTCAGGGTGGCCTGCGCAGGCTGCCGCTGACGCTGACATGGCGGATTCTTCAACACAAGGACCTGCCTGCGCAGACAAGGGCCACCGGGGTGGGCTGACGGGCACAAATCCGAAACAACCCGATCCATCCTGTTCACCGGCGGCCGTTCAGCAATCAGCAAGTTGTTGCAGGCTCCAGGTCGTCTACGTGGTTTGGCCAGGGGAACGATGGCCAAACCTTCACCGGCAGCCCGGGTCGGGATCTCTGGATCGTCAGGGCCCCAGCGGCTGGGCCGTCTGCGCTGGGCTTCGCGCAGCAGCCACAGGCCATCGGCTAAGTGCTTCCCCGACCGGCCGCACACGCCTGCCTTTACAACCTGTTACAATTCACGAAACATTTTGAAACAGACATGGCTGATTCCTCCCCGCGCTTTGGTTTCGTTGCTTTCGCTGAGACCTGGAATGGCCGTCTGGCCATGCTCGGCTTCGTGATCGGACTTGGTACCGAACTGCTCACCGGCCAGGGCATCCTTTCCCAGATCGGTCTGGGCTGATTGCCATGAGCAGCGACTACACCACAGCTATCACCGCCGTCATCGGCCTTGTCCTCGCCCTCACCTCCATGGTGACCTATGTGCTCAGTCGTCCGAGCGACCTTGCGCCGAGGCACCGATGATTGCCTCCCTCAGCATCGTCCTCATCGGTGCCTGGGTTTGCCTTGCACTGCTACAGCCAAGATTCGCGGACTGACCCACAAACACCTCCCACAAATCTGTTCAGATCAATGACCAACACCCCAGCCAACAAGACTTTCTTCCAGGACGGCCCTATCCATCAGGTCCACATGGAGCAACTCAAGCGTGCTGAGCTTTTCAATGGCCGCGCAGCCATGCTCGGCATCGTGATCGGCATTATCACAGAGGGATTGACCGGTGCCGGCATTGCCCACCAGATCGGTCTCGGTCCTCTGGTTGATGGCTACACCGCCTGCCATACCCAGTTTCTTCCCTTCTGTTTCTGAGGATCTGGCCTGATCACGCCTCCATCAACCCCCTGCTCCTGTCTGGGGATTTCACTTGCACGCTCCAGGGAACGCGAACGGACACTGAACGGTTCGCGTCGATCATGACCTCCTGATTCAGCAGAACCATTGCAGCGGAACTTGATGACGATTGGTTGTCAGTCCTCGGTACACGCCGATCGCAGCAACGCAGGAGTGCTGCAGCAAGTCACAGCTAAATCGACATTGTTCCCACTAACTCATTAAGCAATCAGCAACCCCTGGGGGCATTGCCGAAGTACAAGACCATAGCGAACCATGTGACACCTTCTGCTCCCGTCTGGCCCCAGATGGCGTGGTAGCCAGCTGATTTTTTTCATCTGATGTCTGGTTGGCGATCACGCAAGTCCATTCCGCCAGGACCGTTTAGATGTAGACGAAGTTGGCTGGAGGCCATAGCTTCGGCCTTGCCGCTGGTCTGAGGTGCATAGGTCAGTGGTTGCCCCGATGTCGTGGACACCGCTCAGGGCTTCACAGGGGTGAGTTGAAGGGCAGTGATGAACTGTTGCCCATCATCAATCGGGCTGAGGTAACCGATTGTTGAATGGCGACGCTCCCAGTTGCAGTAGCCATCAACCCAGAAGGCCAGGTCACGCTGCAGCTGCTGGGGTGAGATCAGCACCTCTCGATTGTCATCGAGGTCCAATTCCAGTGTGAGGGTGGAAAAAAGCTCTCCACCACAACGTTGTCCCAGCATCAGCCCTTGGCGGACATGCTGCAGACGATCTTCTGCTCCCTGAGCAGATCGCGGTAGTCAGCAGCCCGGTATTGGCTGCCCTGATCCGTGTGGAGGATAAGTTGCTCTGGCTCCACCTGCCGGTGGCCAAGGGACCGGTTGTGCGCCTCCACCACAAGAGACGCCTCCATCCGGCGGTCGATCTTCCAGCCGACCACCCGGCGACTGAACAGATCGACCCAGACGGCCAGGTACCTCCAGCCGGCCGTGGTGCGGATGCAGGTGATGTCACCAGCCCAGCAGCGATACTCGCTGCGCGAGAAGTCTGCGGCTACGGAGCCGGAGGCTGGAAGTCCTGCTGCTGCAGATTCTTCGCCACTCCGCAGGCGCCGCTGCTGGCCTTGCGACAGGGCCGCAACCCCCTGCGGGTCCTGGCCTTGAGGTCAGTGCGTTTCATGAGCCCGGCCACACGGTGGCGGCCGACCTCGTGGCCGCCAGCCGCCAACTCCCGGTGGACGCGCGGGGAGCCGTAAAAGCCACGGTGCCGTTGGAGCACCTCCTGAATCTCAGCGGTGATCACAGCGTTCTCACGAGCCCTGGGTCCTGGGTGTTCCTGCCGCTGCAGCCAGGCGGAGGAGCCACTGCGGGCCACCCCAAGCTGCCGGCACAGCCAGGAGACGGAGAAGCGGACCGTCAGATGGTGGATCAACCGAAACCTCTCGGCGGCAGCTGCTCTCACCGCAAAGGGAAGACCTGCGGACTACGCAAAGTGCGCTGCCGCCAGCCTGAAAATCCTTCTCCCTCCTGTGCTCTCGGTTCTCCTGGCGGAGCCTGTTCAACGCTGCCCTCTCCTCAATGGTCAGCAGGCCCTGGGTCCCGGGGCCGCCATCATCACGGGCTATCCGGGCCTGGAGCACCCAGCGGGCCAGGCTGCTGGAGGGAAGGCCGAGCCGCCGGGCGACGGCGGAGCAGGAGAGGCCATCCTGGGGGCAGAACGCGACAGCCTCCTGTTTCCGCAGCGCCGTGAATCGGCACCGGGGCTTGGTGGGGTAGGTCATCGATGGAGAGTCTGATGGTCATGGCGTGACCCATAGCGACCTATCCACAGATCCAGGGCAAACTCATCAGGCGTCGAAGGCCCCTGGAGGCTGTTGAAGCAGCTGCAGCATGGACTCTCACTCCCATGGCACCTGGAGCCTCAAGGGGGGGGGGGGGACATATCAGAGTGAGCTCAACGGACCCCTGGCGAACGACCTGTGTGACGCGACCAATCGACTCCTGGGTCCGTCGGACAGATGGACGATCTGCAGGACCTGGCAAGAGCGCGCATGCCGATCCACAGAACCACGGATGTCGGGTTGACACGTTGGAGGTGCCGAAGAAGTGGTGGGCAGCTGATGAAAACTTTTCGAGATCAGAAAAAATCAGCGCAACATAACAATGGAAACAACCCAGGTACGAATGAATCGTTGAATCAGTGGCGGGAGCCATCACTCCCGCCAACGTCATTGATACCGGGCTGTCTGAGGACAGCGGAACAGATAATGATGGACTGATCAACGCCATGGCCAGAGGTCGGCGACGTCTTGCAGGCGGAGCTAACCCAGGAGACGAACTGGAGCTTGATGAAGCGATGCCTGCGCGCCCATCGTTTCAATGCGTACAGCATTGGAAGCCGTCGCCGTCACAGGCAAGCTTAGGAAAAGCCCCGAGAGGCGAAGCAATCGGGGTATGGTGCTTAAGCAAACTGGGCCTGTGATCAAGCTAATCACACATGCGACGAATAATCGTCGACATGGACATCGTGAATGACGTGGGTGTCGTAGAGGTCCTGGAAGTGGGTGTCCAGGGCCGCAATAACATCGCTGCCATCGGCATGGCCCGCGGGATCGTGCTGGATGGCAGTGGAATCAACCAGACCATGGTCCTGAAGATCCTGGGCGATGTGGTCGATTACCTGCTGGTGGATGTCATGGTACTGATCGGCCGTGATGCCGTGGTCCGTGATGAAGGCGCTAACCGCCACATCCAATTCATAGACCACGTCGTTATGGCTAAGAACAGTACCGTCGCTGTCGTTGGTGTGGAGGTTGGTGAGGAAGTTATCGACCAAAGCGTGTACATCATCGGCAACCAGCACCAAGGCCGCAGGTTCGGTGTGACCAGGAAGTGTGGTAAGGGCTTGGGTGAACTCAAGATCAGTGATCTGATCATCAGCGTTAGCGGCATTCAAGGCATGATCGAAGCTGCTTAGCTGGCTGATGCTGATGTCCCCTTGGCTGTAGGCCGTGAGGGTGTGGGTCAGGTCATCAAGAGCATGGACCGAGAGGTCACCGGTCGCGACAGATTGCAGCACATCGGCATAGGAGCCTTGGGTGAGTTGCTGCACAGCACTGATCGCCGCAAGGGAATTGTCGCCAGGCTGGAGGCTATCGATGCTGTGCTGGAGAGCAAGCTGACTGGCAACCATGAACTCCACCACATCCTGCCCGGCAAAGTCCGAGAGGCCAAGATGGCTGGAGATCGATTGGAGCAGAGTCGCGTCACTGAAGTCAGCCACCTGACCATCGGATAAAGCTGTGATAGCCGTGGAAATGGCCTGGAACACGGCGAAGGAGGCATGGCCCTCATCAGTAGCGAGGTGAAGAGCCGCCAACTCAGAGAACTGAACGGCTGCGGTCATCACCGCCGCGTTCTGGACGAGCACCTGATGGCTGCCCTCGATCGGGTTCAAGCTGGTGAGATCGGCTCCCACAGGCAGACCCAGATGCTGGGCGAGCTCGGCATTGGCCGAAGCGAGGCTGCTCCCAGATTCCAGCAGCGTCTGCAGCAGGCTGGTGAGAGGCGAGACGATGGAGGCGCCCACCTGACCGTAGAGATTGATCTCATAGGTCAGGCCTGTGTCAACGTCAAGGCCACCAGATTGAACGGCTCGGGCTTCTCCAAGGGTGTACTGGCCGTCGCCGTTGACATCCAATTTGCCGAGATCGACCACCCATTCCACATGGCCCTTGGCATCGGTGACGCCTAGACGTTCGCCGCTATCTTCCTGGTTGTTCTGGTTGATGTCGATGTAGAGGGTGGCGCCAACGATGGTGCCATCGATCGTGGCCGACGTAGAGGAAATTTGAATGCCATTGGGAGTAGCAATGGTTCCTGTCTTGTTGCCGTCTGTAAGTGAATTGTTGTTTGTCAGCTTGATCTTGAACGTGTCGTTAGCTGTGCCATCGATGTAAGTGATGGTCACAGTGTAATCTCTGACCGTGGTAGCCCCACTGCCTGTCACTGTCGCGGCTGATACTTGAACCTGAGAGATACTTGAGCCTTGCACCACGATAGAATCAACACCAGTGGTGAAATCCGTGATCGTGTCAATGTCCGCTGCGCTACCTTGTCCTTTGAGGAAGAGGAAGCGATCGGCACCGGCTCCTCCGGTCATGCTGTCAGAGCCGAGTCCACCATAAAGGACATCAGCATAAGAACTTCCCGTGAGAGTGCTGACGGCATTTGTGCCAATCAATGTGACGCCTTGATTGATTACTAAAGTCGATGTCGCTACGTCACCGTCTGCGTCTTTGACTATGTATGAAATAGAATCTGTAAGGCCAGTAGTATTACCTGTTACGCCAGTGATGGTGACACCACCAGTGTTGTTGATCACCACGCTGCCTGCTGCCGTAACGAAGCTGGCGGATGTGGTGGTTGAGTTGAATGTCACCGTGGTAGATCCATAGGTGACTGAAACAAGTGTCAGGGGAGCGTCAGCTCCGGGGACGTCGTTGGGGAGCAAATTGCCGGAGGAAACAGTAGGAACACTATTCAAAGCATTGAGCAATGCTTGAATCAGAGCAGAGTTATCTGTCGTACTTGCTCCATAAATTGTGTCATCAGTGTTCCCAGACGGACCCCCCGGAGTATGAGCCACTGTTTGGAGATCGGCATCGGCTGGCGCTGACGCCCCAATACCAATCGCGATGGATTTAGAAAAATTGTTGTTGACATAGGTTTCCCAGTTGCTCTGTTGAGTTGCGTCGAGTTGATTGGCGGTAGTGCTGGGTGCCCCATCTGATATGAAGTAAGCAACTGAATTTCCTGTTGTCTCTCCAGAAATGAGTGACTTGGCATAATCCCAGTACCTGACACCGCCCAGTACTGCTGCGTCGTAGTTTGTACCACTGCCTGGACCCCAGGGGTCAAGTGCGGTCGTCGTGTTGGCGATTGAATTGATGAATGCTTTAACTTGTGCAGCAGTTGTAAACAGAAAAGTTTCTGAAAGGATTGTTGTAGGAGTGAACGTTGTTCCGTTCGTTGATTTGACACCCGTTGCGGATCCTCCAAATCCAACAATTTCCATAGTAAAGCCGCCTCTGGCTTCATAGGCTTCTGCAAGTGTTGTTAGACCCGCCTTAAGAGCGCTAAAGTTATTCCCCTGCATGCTGGCAGAAAAGTCCAGAATCATGAGGATATTGGGTTTCTCCGGTGTGATGGAACCACCCGCAAGCTCCACACGATCAGTGATAGCCGCCGGCACATCATCGGTGATGTTGACGGTCAGCGTCGCATTCGCTGAGCTGGTGGTGCCATCGGACGTGCTCAGGGTAAAGACGTTGCTCTCAACCCCTGGACCATCGGTGGTGGGAGTTTTGAGCTCAAACGAGTAGGTGGCAACG
>NZ_JAGQBJ010000011.1 GCF_024345575.1 Cyanobium sp. Morenito 9A2 | reverse complement strand
CCGAACCAACCCACGTAGAGGCGGTTGTCGGTGGAGGTGACCCACTCACAGAACTGGTTCCACGGAGAAGCGCCGGAGCGCTGCTGAATGGTGGTGGTCATAAGAGCGAGAGGTTGCCCCCGTAAGGAGACGGTTAGGTAGGACGGCACCCGGGACGGGCGCTGCCTGCAGAAGTGTAACGGAACGTTGCGCCCTGTGTGGAAAGGTTGAGGCTAAGGATCGGGTAAGGGGCCGCCGGGGCGGTTGTCCCCCCGGGTCGCTGCGGCCGGTCCCGTTGGCGGAGTTGTTAGCGTCCAAGCTCGCCTGAGCGCTCGGATGTCGCCGATCGACCCGGCCCAGCGGGTGCTGCTCATCCGCCTGCCGTGCAACCCGATCTTCCCGGTTGGCCCGGTCTACCTGGCCGACCATCTTCACAAGCGTTTTCCGGAGCTGCCCCAGCGGATCCTGGATCTGGCGGCGCTGTCGGCGCTGGATGTGGAACGGGTCCTGCTGGCCACGATCGAGGCCTTCCGCCCCAGTCTGCTGGTGTTCTCCTGGCGTGACATTCAGATCTATGCCCCGGTGGACGGCCGCAGCGGCAACCCCCTGCAGCACTCCTTCGAGGTGTTTTACGCCGCCAACCCCTTGCGCCGGCTGCGCGGGGCCCTGGGGGGCCTGCGGCTGATGGCGGCCTTCTATGGCGAGCTCTGGCGCAACTTGCGCCTGGTGCGCCGGGGTCTGCGGCGGGCCCGCCGCTTCCATCCCGGGGCCAAGGTGGTGATCGGTGGCGGGGCGGTGAGCGTCTTCTACGAACAGCTCGGCCAGAAGCTGCCCCGGGGCACGGTGGTGTCGGTGGGCGAGGGGGAGCCCCTGCTGGAAAAGCTGATCCAGGGCGAGAGCCTGGAGAGCGAGCGCTGCTTCGTGGTGGGGGAGCCGCCGCGGCCGGGGTTGATCCATGAACAGCCCGCGGGCGTGGTCAAGACCGCCTGCGATTACCCCTATATCGCCTCGATCTGGCCCCAGCTCGACTGGTACCTCGAGGGCGGTGATTTCTACGTGGGCGTGCAGACCAAACGTGGCTGCCCCCATAACTGTTGTTACTGCGTCTACACGGTGGTGGAGGGCAAGCAGGTGCGGGTCAACCCCGTGGAAGAGGTGGTGGCGGAGATGCGTCAGCTCTATGACCGCGGCGTGCGCGGCTTCTGGTTCACCGACGCCCAGTTCATCCCGGCCCGCCGCTACATCGAGGACGCCAAGGAATTACTGCGCGCCATCGCCGCTGCCGGCATGGCCGATATCCACTGGGCCGCCTACATCCGCGCCGACAACCTCGACGCCGAGCTGGCCGAGCTGATGGTGGCCACAGGTATGGACTACTTCGAGATCGGCATCACCTCCGGCTCCCAGGAGCTCGTGCGCAAGATGCGCATGGGCTACAACCTGCGCACCGTGCTGGAGAACTGCCGCCTGCTGGTGAAGGCAGGTTTTCGCGCCCAGGTCTCTGTCAACTACTCCTTCAACGTGATTGACGAGCGGCCCGAGACCATCCGCCAGACCATCGCCTATCACCGCGAATTGGAGCGGATCTTCGGCGCGGCTCAGGTGGAGCCGGCCATCTTCTTCATCGGACTGCAGCCCCACACCCACCTGGAGCAGTACGGCTTCGAGCAGGGGATGCTGACGCCGGGCTACAACCCGATGAGCATGATGCCCTGGACGGCCCGAAAGCTGCTCTGGAACCCTGAACCCATGGGTCGGGTGTTCGGTCGTCTCTGCCTGGAGGCCTTTGAGAGCGATTCCCGTGATTTCGGCCGCACGGTGCTGGCTCTGCTGGAGCGCGACTACGGCGTGGCGCCCTTGGAAGAGGCTCTTAAAGCGCCGGTGGAGGGCCGGCGGGCCCTGGCCAATGCCGTGCGCTGAAGGATCTCTCTAGACGTTCAGCAGCGTGACCTTGCCGCTGGCGATGTCGTAGACGCTGGAGCGAATCGTCAACCGGCCCTCGGTTAACGCCCGTTGCACCAGATCACTCTTGGCGCTCAGCTCTGCGGCGGAGCGCTTGGCGTTGTGGACGACCGCCTGCTGGAGGTCGTCGCCGGGCTGGAGGCTGGCCCGGATCGGTGCCACCAGCTCGCTCAGCAGCGGCGTGAGCGGAGCGGAGCCCAAGGCGGCGGTGACGGCCCCGCAGCCGCTGTGGCCCACCACCAGCACCAGGGGCACTGCCAGGTGATCGATGGCGTACTCCAAGGAGGCGACGGCATCGTCGAAGGCGGTGTTGCCGGCGCTGCGGATCACGAACAGATCCGAAGGGGCGGCATCGAAGATCCACTCCGGGGCCACGCGCGAATCAGCGCAGGCCAGGACCACGGCCCAGGGGGCCTGGCCGCCGACCAGGGTGGAGGCGGTCGTGATGCAGTTGTGGCGCCAGAGGCGACTCAGGGCGCGGCTGCGGCTGGCTGGGGCGCTGGCTCGATCGGCCTGGATCCAGGCGGCGGCGAAACGGGCGTTGCCCTCAAGCAGGGCCCGGAGCGGATCGACGGGTCTGCAGGTGCTGAGCGCCTCTTCGGGGGCATCAGCTCGGACGGTGTCCGCCATACCGAAGAGGCCCAACGAGGCCACGGCGGCCTGCGCGAGAAATCGTCGCCGGGGCTGCAGGGTCACGACGGGGGGGGATGGCCAGAGCCCTGAGTCTCGCCCCACCAGCGCCGGCGCAGCAGCAGCAGGGCGGTGAGCCCCAGCAAGCCCAGCAGGCCCCCGATCGGGTTGGGGCTCAGGCCGCCGGGCCCCACCAGCCAGAGCGGAGCGCCGTTGGTGAGGCTGAGCACCCCCCCCTGGAGCAGGAACCAGCCCCCCACGAGGCCGCCATGGAGCCCGACGGCCCCCCAGAGCACGCCCCCATCGGCACGCCGCTGCAGGGCTAGGACGATCCCCAAGAGCAGCAGGCCACCCTTGAGGGCCAAGAGCGCCGGCCAGCCCTGGTCCAGGGGATAGGGGTGCACCAGGCTGAAGATCAAGGCCTGGAGCAGCAGCGCCCGCTGGCCACCGAGGCCCAGGGCCAGTTCGCCCCAGAGCCAGCCCCGGAACAGCAGCTCTTCGGCGAAGCCCACCCCCAGCAGCAGGGCCAGGGAATTGGCCATCTGAGGGCCCGTGATCCCCTCTCCCACTCTGGCCGCGCCACCCAACAGCAGTCCAGCACTCACCAGCGCTAACAGCAACAGGGCCTTGATCAGCCCTCGCAAGAGGGCCTTCAGGGCCGATGGCAGGGGCACGGCCACCCCAAGTCGGCGCCAGGCGCGCGGCTCATCCCAGCGGCTCCGCAGCCAGGCCGGCAGGGTGAGCAGCAGCAGAGCGAAGCTCACCAGCGTGCCCGTCAGGTTCACCTGGTCGGGCCGCAGGCCCGGAGCCAGCAGAGCCAGGGGCCTGGCCAGAAGCCAGCCGGCCAGCAGGAGCAGGGGCAAGTAACCGACGGTGGCCCACCACCCGCCTTTGCCCCAAACCCCGCCGAGGGGGCTAGGAGCCTGCGGCGGGGTGGAAAGCATTCAGCCCTCGGGCTCGATCGAGCTGGTCAGCCCCTTGGCCTTGAGGCGCTCGCTGTAGAACTCCGCCGGCTCGATGTCACAGACGATCACCAGGCCGATGCCGGTGTTGTGGGCTTCGAGCATCACGGCGATGGCATCCTGCTCGCTCAGGAGCGGCACCACTTCCCGCAGGGTCGAGACCACGAACTCCATGGTGCTGACCGGGTCGTTGTGCAGCAGCACCCTGTAGCGGGGCGAAGGCTTGCGCACCCGTTGCAGATCCTTGTCGAGCACCGTGGCCCCTCCGGGGCTGCGGTTGGGCGTCTCCACCGCCATGGGGTTAGAGGCAACGTCGATCAAAGTTTGACAGCGGCGATGCGGGTCATGGCCTCTTCCACGTTGGCGCGGCTGTTGAAGGCTGAGAGCCGGAAGTAGCCCTCGCCCGCGGCGCCGAAACCGCTGCCTGGGGTCCCCACCACGTTCGCCTGGCTCAGCAGCAGGTCGAAAAAGCCCCAGGAATCCACCCCTGCCGGCGTCTTGATCCACACGTAGGGGGCCTGCTCGCCGCCATAGACGCTCAGGCCTGCGGCCGATAGCTCCCTTCGGATGATTGCCGCATTCTCCATGTAGAAGCCCACCAGGGCTTTCACCTGGGCCTGGCCCTGGGGGGAGTACACCGCTTCCGCTCCGCGCTGCACGATGTAGCTGACGCCGTTGAACTTGGTGCTCTGGCGGCGGTTCCACAGGCCCCAGAGCTCCACCGGCTCGCCATCGGCCGTCGTGCCGCTGAGGCCCCGGGGCACCACGGTGAGCGCACAGCGGGTGCCGGTGAAGCCGGCGTTCTTGGAGAAGGAGCGGAACTCGATGGCGCACTGGCGGGCGCCCTCGATCTCATAGATCGAATGGGGCAGGTCCGGATCCTGGATGAACGCCTCGTAGGCGGCATCGAACAGGATCAGGGCGCCGTTGGCGAGGGCGTAGTCGACCCAGCGCTTGAGCTGGGCCCTGGTGGCCACGGCGCCGGTGGGGTTGTTGGGGAAGCAGAGGTAGATCAGGTCCACCTGGCCCTCGGGCAGGGGCGCGGTGAAATCGTTGGCGGCGGTGATCGGCAGGTAGGTGAGGCCGCCGTACTGACCGGCGCCGTCGGCGTCGCCGGTGCGCCCCGCCATCACGTTGCTGTCCACGTAGACCGGATACACCGGGTCGGTGACGGCGATCCGGTTGCCCTCGCCGAGGATGTCGAGGATGTTGCTGCTGTCGCACTTGGAGCCGTCGGAGACAAAGATCTCCTCGGCACTCACGTCGCAGCCGCGGGACTGGAAATCGTGTTGGGCGATCGCCTCGCGCAGCCACAGGTAGCCCTGCTCGGGGCCGTAGCCGTGGAAGCCCTCGCGGGTGCCGAGTTCATCCACGGCCGCCTTCATGGCGGTGCGGCAGGCCTCCGGCAGGGGTTCGGTGACATCGCCGATGCCCAGGCGGATGATCGGTGCCTCGGGGTGGGCTTCGCTGAACGCCTTCACCCGCCGGGCGATCTCGGGGAACAGATAACCCGCCTTGAGTTTGAGGTAATTGCCGTTGACCTGGACCACGGGAGAGCGACGCCGGCTTGGATGGGCGGCATCCTCCTATGGCGTCGCCCCGCCAGGCAGCTTTCAGAGGGCCTGCCTACGATCGGAATCCGCCTTGCGGCCCTGATCCGATGACAGCCGCAGCCGCTCAGGTCCGCACCGGTGAGCTGCCCGTGCCGTTCGGGCCGTTGGTGGATCGGGGCATCGCCAAGCCCGGTCGCTACCTCGGCAACGAGCGCGGCGTTGAGCCGCGCGACTGGAGCGAGGCCTGGCCGGCGGCGCGGGTGCGCTGGTGTCTCACCTACCCCGAGCTCTACGAGGTGGGGGCCAGCAATCTCGGCCACATTCTTCTTTATTCGATCCTCAACGCTGTCCCTGGGCAGCTCTGCGATCGCTCCTACCTGCCGGCGCCCGACCTGGCCGGGCGGCTCAGGGAGCAGGGCCAGCCCCTGTTTGCCGTCGAGAGTCGGCGGGCGCTGGCCGCCTTCGACCTGCTCGGCTTCAGCCTCAGCTACGAACTCGGGGCCACCAACATCCTCGAGATGCTCGATCTGGCGGGGATCCCGATCCGGGCCAGCGAGCGGGGCGATCGTCCCCTCACCGATCCGGCGGCCCCGCCGCTGATCTTCGCCGGTGGTCCCACCGCCACCAGCAACCCGGAGCCCTTCGCCGCCTTCTTCGATTTCATCGCCCTCGGCGATGGCGAGGAGTTGCTGCCGGAGATCGGCCTGGTGGTGGCCGAGGCCAAAGCGTCCGGCCTGGGTCGCCGCGAACTGCTGCGCGACCTGGCCCAGGTGCCCGGGGTGTATGTGCCCAGCCTCTACGGACCCAGCCCCGATGGGGTGTCGATCGTGCCGCTCGAACCTGATCTTCCCAAGCGGCTGCTGCGGCGGGTGGCCACGCCGATGCCCAACTACGCCATGGGGCTGGTGCCCCACATCGAAACGGTCCACGACCGGCTCACGATCGAGATCCGACGGGGTTGCACCCGCGGCTGCCGCTTCTGCCAGCCGGGCATGCTCACGCGCCCGGCCCGCGATGTGGAGCCCGAGGCGGTGATCGAGGCGGTGGAAACCGGCATGGAGCGCACGGGTTACAGCGATTTTTCGCTGCTCTCACTCAGCTGCTCCGACTACCTGGCCCTGCCGGCGGTGGGGGTGGAGCTGCGCAACCGGCTGGCGGAGCACAACGTCAGCCTCAGCTTGCCGAGCCAGCGGGTGGACCGCTTCGATTCCAACATCGCCCACATCCTTGGCGGCACCCGCCGCTCGGGCCTCACCTTCGCTCCAGAAGCCGGCAGCCAGAGGCTGCGGGACATCGTCAACAAGGGGCTCACCGATGCCGAGCTGCTGCGGGGGATCCGCACGGCGATGGAGAACGGCTACCGCCGGGTGAAGCTCTATTTCATGATCGGCCTGCCGGGGGAAACCGACGCCGATGTGGTCGGCATCGCCATCACCTGCCGGCAGCTGCAGCAGAACTGCCGCGATCTCGGGCGGCTGGAGCTCAACCTCACGATCAGCAACTTCACCCCCAAGCCCCACACGCCCTTCCAGTGGCACAGCGTCTCCACAGGCGAATTCCGCCGGCGCCAGGAGCTGCTGCGCCGCGAGCTGCGGGCGTTGCGGGGGCTGAAGACGAACTTCACCGATCCGCGCCTTTCGGCGATGGAGGACTTCGTCGGTCGGGGTGACCGGCGCCTGGCGCCGGTGATCGAGGCCGCCTGGCGCGCCGGCGCTGGCCTCGATGCCTGGTTCGAGACGATCGAGCGCACCCACGCGGCCTGGACCAGCGCGATCGAGGCGGCGGGTCTGGGGGGGCGTTACCGGGCCCTGGAGCTGGGGAGCTGGTCGGCCACCGAAGCGCTGAGCGCCGCTGATCTGGCGGCGTTCTGCCACCAGCCCCTGCCCTGGGATCACATCGACACCGGTGTCGACAAGACCTGGCTGGCGGATGACCTGCAGCGGGCGCTCGCGGCGATGGTGGTGCCCGATTGCTCCTTTGACGGCTGCAGCAGCTGTGGGGTCTGTGGCCCTGAGTTCGGCCACAACGTGGTGGTGCCGCCCCCGCCGATTCCAGCCCCTCTGCCGCCACGGGCGCCCGCCAGCGAACGGCTGCAGCGGTTGCGTTTTCGCTTCGCCAAGACGGGGGATCTGGCCCTGCTCAGCCACCTCGATGGCGTGAGAATGCTGGAGCGCGCCCTGCGCCGCAGCGGCCTGCCGGTGAGCTTCACCGGTGGCTTCCACCCTCTGCCCCGCTTGGAGTTCGCCCTGGCCCTGCCTTTGGGGGTTGAGGCGGCTGGCGATTGGCTGGATCTGGAGATGGCGGCGCCCACCGCCCCCGAGCAGGTGCTCAGGCGGCTCCAGGCCCAGCTCCCGGCGGGGTTTCAACTGTTGTCGGTGCGCGAGGTCCCGCTGGGCGGCGCCAGCCTGTCCCAGGAGTTGGTCGCCTCCACCTGGAGCCTGGAGCTGCTGGATCCGGGCCCGGTCCCGCTGGGGTCGGCCGAATGGCAGCATGCCGTGGAGGCGTTGTTGGTCGCGTCCCAGTGGATCTGGCAGGACACTGACAAGAAGGGGCGTCCACGGGAGCGGGACCTGCGCCCCTACCTGGAGGAGTTGGCGTGTCTGCAGCCAGGGCCCACGGATCCGCAGGGCACGGTCCGTTTGCGCTACCACGCAAGGATTGACCCCCAGGGGCGCAGCCTCCGGCCGGAGCAGGTGCAGAGCTGGTTCGCCGATCGATTCGAGCGGCCCCTGGCCCTGGGCCGGTTGTGCCGCGAGCAACTGGGCTTACGGGGTGAGAGCGCATTGGATCAGAGGCCCGTGCTAATCTGACCCAAGACGGCACAACGATTGCAGATCACAATCTGCAGCCTGCCTTCCGAATCAGCTTTCTTGAAACCCCATTTCCAGAAAGCCGTTTCATTCGGCACCGTTTGGATTTTGGGCGCGCGTCTCCTGCTTTTTGCGCCTTGTTGATCGATCGAGGGCTCAGGCCATACCGATCGATCCGATGCGCACGCGGGCTGTCTTCACCCCTGGTTCCACCGGCCGTCTCCCCCTGCCGAACTGGCGGGGTTTCCGCAGTCGTCATACCGGCCGTCGTCCACTCTGAGCTTCTTTCCCGCAACGGTTCCCCAGTCCCTCCCCAGCGCCCTCGGAAGCAGCGCTGGGACAGGGTTCGGTCCGCTTGCGTTCCCTTCAGGGGATGTTCCCTCCCGTACGGCAGGGCTCCGCTGAGCCTCCCTCCCTTTCCTCCATGCCCCAGCAGATCGTCATCGCCGAGCAACTGCGCATCGCGGCGGTCCTCAACGACGACCGTGTTGACGAATTGGTCGTGGCCCAGGGGCGTTACCAGATCGGTGACGTCTACCTGGGCACCGTCGAAAACGTGCTCCCTGGCATCGATGCCGCCTTCGTCAACATCGGCGAAGGTGAGAAGAACGGCTTCATCCACGTCACCGATCTGGGCCCGCTACGGCTGAGGAAGGGGGCGGCCGGCATCACTGAACTGCTCGAGCCCCGCCAGAAGGTGCTTGTACAGGTGATGAAGGAGCCCACGGGCACCAAAGGTCCGCGGCTCACCGGCAACCTCACCCTGCCCGGCCGCTTTTTGGTGCTGCAGCCCCACGGCCAGGGGGTGAACATCTCCCGCCGCATCAACGGCGAGAACGAGCGCAACCGTCTGCGGGCCCTGGGGGTGTTGATCAAGCCCCCCGGCTCCGGCCTCCTGGTGCGCACTGAAGCCGAAGGGGTCAGCGAGGAGTTGCTGATCGATGATCTAGAGAGCCTGCTCCGACAGTGGGAGGGCATCCAGTTGGCGGCCGAGACGGCCGCGCCGCCGGTCTTGCTCAACCGCGACGAAGACTTCATCCACCGCGTGCTCCGCGACCTCTACAGCCCTGAGGTGGTGCGCGTCGTGGTCGACAGTGCCGAGGGCGTGGCCCGGGTGAATGCCTTCTTGGGTGCCGACCAGGCCAACCTGTTGGTGGAACATCACCGGGAGTCCAGCGAGATCCTGGAGCACCACAAGGTCAACGCGGCCATTCGCGATGCCCTCAAGCCCCGGGTCGACCTGCCGTCGGGTGGCTACGTGATCATTGAGCCCACCGAGGCGCTCACCGTCATCGACGTCAACTCGGGCTCGTTCACGCGCTCGGCCAACGCTCGCGAGACGGTCCTTTGGACCAACTGCGAGGCGGCGGTGGAGATCGCCCGCCAGCTCAAGCTCCGCAACATTGGCGGCGTGGTGATCATCGACTTCATCGACATGGAGTCCCGTCGCGATCAGCTCCAGTTGCTGGAGCATTTCACCCAGGCGGCCCGCGACGACACCGCCCGTCCCCAGATCGCCCAGCTCACGGAATTGGGCTTGGTGGAGCTCACGCGCAAGCGTCAGGGCCAGAACATCTATGAGCTCTTCGGCCGGGCCTGCCCCAGCTGCGGTGGCCTTGGTCATGTGGCCGTTTTGCCAGGCAAGGACACCCTGCAGCCCCTGGCGACTCAGACCGGTCTGGTGCGCTCCGCCGCCTCCGCCCGGGCCGAGGTGTCCAGCTCCTCCGTGGCCACCGAGTCCTCCCCCCGCCGCCGCCGCGGGGGCCGCGGGGGCCGCGGGGGTGGCGATGGCTACGAGGCCAGCGCGAGCCCAGCTCCGGTCTCCGCCTACGGCTCCGCTGACGAGTTCGCCGTCATTCCCGTGCTCCCCTCCCCCACCACGCCGTCCAACGGAACTTATTCCAACGGCGGTGGATCGGAGGGCGGCTCCAGCCGTCGGCCGGAACCCGACCTTGTGGCTGTTTCGATGGAGCCTGAGCAGGAGCTCGTCTTTGGCTGGCTTGGTCTCAACCCAGCGCTTCTCCTTGATCCCGTTCCCAGCACGGAGAATCTTGTGGTGCGGGTGGTGCGCCCGGGTGAGGATGCCGAGGCGATTCTCGATGAAGCCCGCCAGCAGCTCTCGGCCTCCGGGCCCCGCCGCCGTCGGCGTCAGCGGGGTGGCGGAGAGGGCGGTGCTAGCCCGGGTCGCTATGGAACCGCCGAGGAGTCCAGTGACAGTGAGCACGCCAACCCCACGGAAGATCAGTCGGCGTTGCCTTCGCTGGTGGAGATCACGCCGTTGCCCGTGGCAAGTTTTGAGCCCTACGGCGCCGGGGCTGACGACTCGGCGGAAGTCCCTTTCGTCACCGTGGCGATCGATCCCACGCCTGTCCGGTCTGCGGTGGTGGTCTCCAACAGCCCACCCGCGCCCACACGCCGCCTTGCCGTGAGCAGCCTGGTGGAGACGGCAGAGGACCCAGTTCCTGCTGATGTCGATGCTGATGGTGAGCCCCGCCGCCGCCGCCGCCGTTCTTCCGCCGCCAGCTGAACGACCCCTGGCATCTGCATGACCCTGGCGTTTGTGCCGGGGTTGACGAGGTCGGCCGGGGGGCGCTCTTCGGGCCGGTGCTGGCGGCGGCGGTGGTGCTATCACGTCAAGCGAGCACTTCATTGGAAGCCGAGGGACTCACCGACAGCAAGGCGCTCACGGCCCGCCGCCGGCGTCTGCTGGTGCCTCGCATCACCGCCGTCGCTGAGGCCTGGGCGATTGGCCAGGCCTCAGCGAGGCAGATCGATCGAGAGGGCATCCGAGCGGCCACCGAGGCGGCCATGCGCCGGGCCCTCCAGCGCCTGGCGTTCACCCCGTCGCTGGTTCTCGTCGATGGGGTGCTGCCACTGCGTGGCTGGGAGGGTGAGCAGCGCACGATTGTGCGCGGCGATCGCGATTGCGCCGCCATCGCCGCTGCCAGCGTGCTTGCCAAGGAGGCCCGCGATGGACTGATCCAGCGCCTGGGCCAGCGCCACCCTGGCTATGGGCTGGAGCGCCACATGGGTTACGGCACTGCCCTGCATTGTCAGGCGTTGCTGGAGCGCGGGGCCACCGACCTGCACCGCCAGAGTTTTCTGGTGCGGCTCTTCAGTGGCTCAAGCACCACTGCTGGAAATCCTTGAGCAGCTGCTGGCTGACTCGAATCTTCATGCCCTTGAGCAGGCCCCCCAACAGCGAGCCGCCCGTGGCCGTCAGCACCGAGACAGGGATCAATCTCAGCAGCGGCGGCCGGCTGACGCTGACCGATAACGAGGCTTCCCCTTCCAACGCTTGGCCCTTGGCCAGCAACCAGGAGCTCAAGCTGAGCTGGAACTCTTCCACCATGCCGAGGCCCACGAGCTGGGCATCAGTGGCTTCGATGTCAAGACGGCCAGGGGTCTTGCGCGTCTCCATCTCCACCACCGGCTGGATCTGGAGTTGGAACACCTGCAGCTTTGTGACCTCATAGCGGTAGCGGCCAGGTCCCAGGAGGCTCAGTTGGACGGGATCGAACAGGGCCTTGATAATCCGCTGCTCATCGGCGAGGTACTCGTCGAGCCGCTCCGCCTGCTCCCGCACCGGGATCACGAGCCTCTGGGAGGCGCTGAAGGTCAGGTTCATGGCCTGAGGGTCGGCGCGGCATGATCCTATCGATCCCCCCATCCGGCCCTCCCATGCGCCTCGCCTTCCTCGGCCCGGCCGGCACCTACGGCGAACAGGCCGCCCTGCGGCTGGCGGAGCTGAGTGGGGTGGCCAACCCTGATCTTGTGCCCCAGATGGGCATCCGGGCAGTGATCAAGGCCCTCGCCAGTGCCGACTGTGACGGGGCCGTGGTGCCGGTCGAGAATTCTGTCGAGGGGGGTGTCACCGCCAGCCTTGACGCCCTTTGGGAACATCCAGAACTGGCGGTGGCCCACGCCCTGGTGCTCCCGATCCGCCATGCTCTGGTGGGCAGTGGGCCGATCAGCGGCATCAGCGAAGTTCTCTCCCATCCGCAGGCCCTGGCCCAGTGCAGCCAGTGGCTGGGCGATCAGCTGCCCAGGGCCCTGCAGCTCACCACCAGCTCCACTGCGGAGGCGGCCCGAATGGTCGCCGGCAGCCGTTTCCGCGGCGCTGTGGCCTCCCTGGAGGCGGCTGAAAAGCACGGCCTCGAAGTGCTCGCCTACCCAATCAACGATGTGCCCGGGAACTGCACGCGCTTCTTGCTGCTGCGCCGGGGCGAGCGCGGCCTTGATGGTCCCCTGGCCAGCGTTGCCTTCTCACTCCAAGCCAATAGCCCGGGGGCGTTGCTGGGGGCCCTGGGTTGCTTCGCGCGCCGCTCATTGAACATGAGCCGAATCGAGTCGCGGCCCTCGAAGCGGGAAATGGGGGAGTACATCTTTTTTGTTGATCTGGAGCTCAGCGAGGGTCGCCTGCCACTGGAGCAGGCCCTCGATGAACTCCGTCCGCTCTGTGAGCACCTTGCCCTGTTCGGTGCTTACCCGCTCACCAACTTGGTCGCCAGCGAGGATCAGCCCCCTCCTGATACCCAGAGCCAGGGCCCATCAGGGAGCTTGACGTAAGCGGAATACCCCGAATTGCATCAGCCCGGTGGCGAAGGCCCAGTGCATCAGCAGCAAGGTGGGAACTTCCCGAAGCCCCTTGACCACGGCGCCGGGACCCAATCCCACCACGGCGCCTGGCCGGCGAACCCCTTCCAGGATCGAATCGATCCAGGAGGGCAGGGTGGCGACGCTCCAATCGTCTGTGCTGACGGTCGCGGCTCCCCCCAGTTGGCTGCTTTGTTCCAAATGGCGCCGGAAGCCGGGGATGCTGGCAAATTCCGGGTGGGCCCATTGGTCGAGCAGTTGGCGCAGCACCCAGCGTTCGAGGGCCGTCGTGGGTTGACGCTCCGGATCACGGCGGTTCCAGTCGGCAACCGCCAGGCGGCCACCGGGCCTGACCATGCGTAGGAGTTCATCGGCGTAGCGCTGCTTGTCGGCCATGTGTGGTCCCGCCTCCACGCTCCAGACCGCATCGAAGCTTGCCGATGGCAGATCCAGCGCGAGGGCATCCATGCAGGCAAAGCGGCAGGAAAGACCTGGAGGCGTCAGGGCCCGGGCGCGCTCGATCTGGCCGGAACTGATGCTGATGCCCAGCACCTGAAAGCCGTAGTCACGGGCCAGGATCCTCGCGCTGCCACCGATGCCGCAGCCCACATCCAGCAGGGTGCTGCCGGCGGGGAGTCGGTCAAGGCCACTCCAACGCACGAGAGCGTGGACGAAGTCCTCTTTGGCTTGGCGGAAATCCACCGACCTGGGCGGGTTGCCGTAGTAGCCCAGGTGCACGTGCTCACCCCAGAGGCGCTCGAGCAGCGCGTCTTCGGTCCAGCGGTCGTAGGCCTCCGCCACAGAGGCCGTGCTCTGGTAACGGCGGCCCTGGCGCTGCCAGAGCAGCAGCGCTGCGGCCAGAAAAGCAAGCGCCAGAAGTGCTGCCAGCGGAATTGGCCCCGGAATTGCCAAACGCTTCTCTTTAGGTGGGGTCTGGGTCGTCGAGATCCTTGAAGGTGTCCTTCAACACGGTGCGTGCCGCCAACTGGCGGCGGGTGCGATCCAGCAGGTCGAACTCCAAGCGCAGGCGTTCACCGGTATCGGTGATCTCCAGCAACGTCTGTTGGTGGTCGGCCACCGGGCCACCCAGATGTGAGCCGATCCAGAAGGACAACTCTCGAGGCAGGTCGGGCAGGTCGCTCGGCAGGGGTGTGATCTTGCCAAACAGCTTGCCCGTGAGCTCAACCACATCCCGCAGGGCTTTGGTGACGTCCAGAGAAAGACGCTGGAGTTCAGCGTGGTCAGCGGCGCTGTCGTCTTCAATCCAGCTGACCATGGCCACCCGGAACGGTGCCTCCCTCACCACATCAAGCACCCGAAACCGTTGCTGCCCCAAGGTGACGATGTTGCTGCGGTCGTCGTCTTGGGTCTGACATTGCAGAATTTCAGCACAGCAGCCCACATCGGCCATCCGTTGGGCTTGGGGATCCCATCGCACGACGCCGAAGCGGCGGTCGTTCTCCAATACCGTGCTCAGCATCATGCGGTAACGCGGTTCGAAGATGTGGAGGGGGAGCACTTCCTGGGGGAAAAGCACCACATCCGGCAGGGGGAAAAGGGGCAGTTCCCTGACGGACAGATCGGTCACGGGGTCATGCTGCGCGGCGGCAGAACGAAGGTGGGAGGCCTGGAGTCAGCCGGCTGGGGGACCGCAACCAGAGCCCTGATGCTAAGGACAATCCAGGGCTACCAGCGCCGGACATGGGCTCAGAGCTTCACTTCAATGTCAACGCCACTGGGCAGGTCCAGTTTCATCAGAGCGTCAATGGTCTTCGCCGTGGGGCTGTAGATGTCGATGATCCGTCGGTGGGTGCGGGTCTCGAAGTGCTCGCGGGAGTCTTTGTCCACGTGGGGCGAGCGCAGCACGCAGTAAATCTTGCGTTTGGTGGGCAGGGGGATGGGGCCGATGGCCGTTGCGGCGGTGTGATCGGCGGTTTCGATGATCTTTTCGCAGGAGAGATCGAGCATGCGGCGATCGAACGCCTTCAGGCGGATGCGGATCTTCTGCTGGGGGATAGCGGTGGACATGGCGTTGATTGAAAGAGCGCAGGGGACGGCAGGAGGTGAGCACTCCGGCTGATGGGGCAGCGGCCGGGCCGTCTTGGGTTGTCGAGGTGCTGTGAAAGGTCCGCTCAAGGGTGGGGTTTGAACCCCACCCCAAGAGGCTAGATCAGCCTCAGTCGAGGATCTTGGAGACCACGCCGGCACCAATGGTGCGACCGCCCTCGCGGATGGCGAAACGCATGCCTTGCTCGATGGCCACCGGGCAGATCAGCTCGCCGGTCATCTTGATGCGGTCTCCGGGCATGACCATTTCCACATTGCTGCCATCGTCGGCGGTGAAGGCGGTGATCTGGCCGGTCACATCCGTGGTGCGGATGTAGAACTGCGGGCGGTAACCGGCAAAGAAGGGGGTGTGGCGTCCGCCCTCCTCCTTCTTGAGCACGTAAACCTCACCTTCGAACTTGGTGTGGGGCTTGATGGAGCCGGGCTTCACCAGCACCATGCCGCGTTCGATGTCTTCTTTCTGGATGCCGCGCAACAGTAGACCGGCGTTGTCGCCAGCCAGACCCTCTTCGAGTTGCTTACGGAACATCTCCACGCCGGTGACGGTGCACTTGCGGGTGTCGCGGATTCCCACGATTTCGATTTCTTCGCCGACCTTCACCTTTCCTCGCTCGATCCGACCAGTGGCGACGGTGCCGCGGCCAGTGATCGAGAAGACGTCTTCGACGGCCATCAGGAAAGGCTTGTCGATTTCACGCTCAGGCTCGGGGATCGATTCATCGACCGCATCCATCAGGTCGAGGATCTTGTCGACCCACTCGTTCTCACCGCGGACGCCTTTGCCGCCACCTTGGATGTGCTCCAAGGCCTTGAGGGCCGAGCCGGCGACCACGGGGATGTCGTCACCGGGGAAGTCGTAGCTGCTCAGCAGCTCACGCATTTCCAGTTCGACGAGCTCAAGAATTTCCTCGTCATCGACCATGTCCTTCTTGTTCAGGAACACGACCAGCGCGGGCACGCCCACTTGCTTGGCCAGAAGGATATGCTCCCTGGTCTGGGCCATGGGGCCGTCGGTGGCAGCGACCACGAGAATGGCACCGTCCATCTGGGCGGCACCAGTGATCATGTTCTTGACGTAGTCGGCGTGACCCGGACAGTCCACGTGGGCGTAGTGCCGCTTGCCGGTTTCATACTCAACGTGGGCAGTGTTGATGGTGATGCCGCGCTCTTTTTCTTCCGGAGCACCATCGATCTCGTCATAGGCCTGGGCCTTGGCCTGACCCAGCGAGGCCAGCACGTTGGTGATGGCGGCCGTCAGGGTGGTTTTGCCGTGGTCAACGTGGCCAATGGTGCCGATGTTGACGTGGGGTTTGGTCCTTTCGAACTTCTCGCGAGCCATGATGAAAAAGAATCGGGGGGTGGTTTTAGAAGGTGAAGATCAGGAATTGCCCTGATTCTTGGAGATGATGGCTTCAGCGACATTGCGAGGAACTTCCTCGTAGTGGCTGAATTCCATCGAGAAGATACCCCGACCCTGAGTCATGGATCGGAGCTGGGTGGCGTAGCCGAACATCTCGGCCAGAGGCACTTTGGTCTGGACCTTGGACTGCCCATTGTCAATGGACTGCCCTTCGACCTGGCCACGACGGGAGGAAAGGTCGCCGATCACTGATCCGAGATAATCCTCGGGGATCTCGACCTCCACCTTCATCATCGGCTCAAGAAGAACAGGGTTGCACTTCTTGACGCCGTCTTTGAAGGCCATGGAGCCAGCGATTTTGAACGCCATTTCCGAGGAGTCCACATCGTGGTAAGACCCGTCAACCATGGTGACTTTGATGTCGATCATCGGGTAACCCGCGATCACGCCTGATTCGCAGGTTTCCTTCATGCCGTTTTCAGCAGGCCCGATGTATTCCTTGGGGACGATGCCACCAACGATCTTATTGGTGAAGACGAAGCCTGTACCAGGCTCGCCAGGCTCCATTTCGATCACCACGTGACCGTACTGGCCCTTGCCGCCGGTCTGGCGGGCGAATTTGCCTTCACCCTTGGCGCTGCCACGGATTGTCTCCCGATAGGAGACCTGAGGCGCACCAATGTTGGCCTCCACTTTGAACTCCCGAAGCATGCGGTCAACGAGGATTTCGAGATGAAGTTCACCCATGCCGGCGATCACTGTCTGGCCGGTTTCCGGGTTGGTAGACACGCGGAAGGTGGGATCCTCTTCAGCCAAGGACTGGAGAGCTTTCGAGAGCTTCTCCATGTCGCCTTTGGTCTTGGGCTCTACCGCCACTGAAATCACTGGTTCGGGGATGAACAGGGATTCCAGGATGATCGGATCGTTCTCGACACAAAGGGTGTCCCCTGTGGTGGTGTCTTTGAGGCCAAGCACGGCGCCTAGATCACCCGCGCGCAGCTCATCGACTTCCTCGCGATCATCCGCTTTGAGCAGGATCAGACGTGAAATCCGTTCTTTCTTGTCCTTGGTGGAGTTGAGAACGTAGCTGCCCTTCTGGAGCACACCGCTGTAGATGCGCACAAAGGTGAGCTTGCCATAGGGGTCAGCCATGACCTTGAAGGCCAAGCCGCTGAACGGGGCGCTGTCATCACAGGGACGGAAGGACTCGCTGCCATCAGGCAGAAGGCCGGTGATCGGGGGCACGTCGACCGGTGCCGGCAGGTAGTCAACGACAGCATCAAGCATCAGCTGGACGCCTTTGTTTTTGAAGGCCGAGCCGCAGAGGATCGGTACCAGGGCGTGCTTGACCACGCCGACCCGGATGCCTTTGATGAGCTGCTCATCGGTGAGTTCGCCGTTCTCCAAGAAGGCGTCAATCAACTCCTCATCCGTTTCCGCTACGACTTCCATCAGGTGATTCCGCCATTGGGCGGCTTCTTCCTTCATGTCGTCGGGGATCTCCTCTTCGAGAATGTCAGTGCCCAGGTCGTTGGTGTAGATGATCGCCTTCTGACGCACCAGATCGATGATTCCTTTCAGGTCGCCTTCGGCGCCAATCGGTAATTGGATCGGAGCACCTTTGGCTTTGAGGCGATCCTTGATCTGCTCGACCACCTTGAGAAAATTGGCCCCAGTCCTGTCCATCTTGTTGACGAACACAATGCGGGGCACGTTGTAGCGATCCGCCTGGCGCCATACCGTTTCTGATTGGGGTTGAACGCCACCGACGGCGCAGAAAACTGCTACGACGCCATCGAGCACCCGCATCGAGCGCTCGACTTCAATGGTGAAATCGACGTGACCGGGGGTATCAATAATGTTGATGCGGTGATCCTTCCAGCTGGTCGAAATGGCCGCAGCGGTGATCGTGATGCCACGTTCACGTTCCTGCTCCATCCAATCGGTGACGGCGGCGCCGTCGTGGACCTCACCCATCTTGTGGACAACGCCCGAATAGAACAGAATCCGTTCGGTCGTGGTGGTTTTGCCCGCGTCGATATGGGCGGCGATACCGATATTTCTGACGCGTTCCAGGGGAAAGGCGCGGGCCACGGGGAACTTCTCCGAAGGTTGTCAACTAAAAAGCGGGCGTAACTCTACAGGGCGGTTCTGCAGGGGTCGAATCTGCCCTTGATTCGACCGCTTGAGCTCAGTAGCGGTAGTGGGCAAAAGCCTTGTTGGCTTCAGCCATCTTGTGGGTCTCTTCACGCTTGCGCACGGCACTGCCGGCCTCATTGGCCGCATCCATCAACTCTCCGGCCAGTTTCTGGGCCATGGAGCGACCGTTGCGGGCGCGCGAAAAGTTCACCAGCCAGCGGAGGGCCATGGCGGTCCCCCTCTCCTGGCGCACTTCCATGGGTACTTGATAGGTGGCTCCACCGACGCGTCGGGCGCGCACTTCCACCAAGGGAGTGGCGTTGCGGACGGCGGTTTCGAACAACTCCAGCGGATCTGTACCGGTGCGGTCGTTGATGAGGCCGAAGGCGTCAGAGAGGATCCGCTGGGCGGTGGATTTCTTGCCGTGCTTCATCAACCTGGCCACGATCATCGAGGCCAATCGGCTGTTGAACTGCGGATCCGGCAGAACCGGGCGCTTTTCGGCGGCATTGCGGCGGGACATAAACCTGTAAGCAGGGAGTCAGGAACGGGAGTGAGTGAAGGGCTGGGGAACGGCCGGGCCGGACTCAGCTCTTCGGGGTCTTGGCTCCGTACTTGGAGCGAGATTGACGGCGGTCCTTAACGCCCGCGGTGTCAAGGGTTCCGCGGATGATGTGATAGCGGACACCGGGCAGATCCTTCACACGGCCACCGCGGATGAGCACGACGGAGTGTTCCTGAAGGTTGTGGCCGATGCCTGGGATGTAGGCAGTCACCTCAAACCCGGAGGTGAGGCGCACACGGGCCACCTTGCGGAGTGCCGAGTTCGGCTTCTTGGGGGTGGAGGTGTAGACGCGGGTGCAGACACCGCGGCGTTCCGGGCAGGAGCGCAGGGCCGGTGACTTGGTCTTGCGGGTGAGGCGCTGCCGTTCGGTGCGGATCAGCTGCTGAATCGTGGGCATCGAGGGCCGGAGTGGGGGTCGGACGTCCGACCGTTTCGACAATCCGCCACCTTACTTCGTCGCCGTCCCACCCTCCCCGGGACGGCTGAAGGAGGAGCCGCAGACGCAGCAGCGCACCCCGTCATCGGGGCGGATCAGGAAACCGCCGCCGCTGAGATCGCCCCGATAGTCGAGGTTGAGGCCGTTCAGACGCGCCAGCTGGTCGACGGGGGCGTGGAGGGTGATGCCATCGGCTCGGGCCACGGGCACCCCCGCCAGATGGCCAGGACGAATGCGCAAGGCCCAGCGCTCGCAGCTGCTCTCCACCAGATCCAGGTGCATGACCCCTGGGGTGCCGGCGACGGCGGCCTGACGCCCCAGCTCAGCGGCGGCGGCCGCGCTCAGGCGCAGGCTCTGAGCCTTGGGCATGAGTGTTGATCATGGAAGCAGTCATTCTGGCGGCCCGAAGGACCAGGTTTCCCATGGCCGGGACCGGGGCCGAGCTAGCGCTGCTGGCTGGTGAGGCTGCCGCCCCCCGGGACCTGCACGGTGCGGCGGGGAATCAGCCCCAGACCATTGTGGATCGAGGCGCTCACCCCCCGACCTTTGACCGTGTGGGTGCCGGCGATGACCAGTCCGGTGGAACTGCCACCGTCAAGGTTAAGGGCCTCCTGCAACCCCAGCTGTTGCAGGGCGAGGGCGGTTTCACCCAGCGTCGGCCCCCCATGGCCCACTCCCTGAAGTGTTACGAGCCAAAGCTGGCGGCCATCGCTTCCCACCACGGTGCGTGGGGCACCCTGCTGAAGAAAGGCGGGGCTGAAACTCTCGGCACCGCCATTCAGCACGATGCGCCCACCCTGCAACAGCAGTGGTCCTCCGCCGATCACGTAGGGCTGCAGACCAAGGGGATCGCTGCTCCAGCTGCTCAGGTTCAGGCGTTCGCCCACCCCCCAGGGGAGCACTGCGCCAGCCCGACCGATCAGGAGCACATCGTCACCGCTGAGGGGAATCCCCTGGCTCAGCTGGTCGCTTTCGTAGCGCTCCAGCACGACCCCGCCGCGCAGGAGCAGCCCCGTTTCGGCTCCGCTCAGTGCCCTGTAGAAGCGGCCCCAGTCGGCGGTGTAGCGGCTGATGCCGCGCTGGACATAGCCGCTGTTGACGAGGGTGATCGGCCAGCGCTGGCCAGAGCGATCGGCGAGGGTTTCCTGGAGGGTCAGGCGTCCGAAGCGGGGAAGTTCACCGTCTTGCCAGGCCATCGCGCCCCGGTTGAGAATCGGCCCGGACAGCCAACGGCCGCTGACGCGCACGGCGCCCAGGGGCAGGCGGTTGATCCGGTTGAAGTAGCCGCCATTGATGGCGATCACCGCCTGTTCCTGCT
This sequence comes from Cyanobium sp. Morenito 9A2, assembly GCF_024345575.1. GTDB lineage: Bacteria > Cyanobacteriota > Cyanobacteriia > PCC-6307 > Cyanobiaceae > ATX-6F1. The sequence continues at coordinate 83,466 of NZ_JAGQBJ010000011.1, read as the reverse complement.
GGGCCAGCACCGGCAGGCTCGATAGCCCCTGCATGCCATCGGGGCGGGTGAGCGGCCGCAGGTCGAGGCTCGCCAGGCGTGGATCGAGCCGCACGCTGCTGATCAACAGGCGCCTCTGACCGAGGCCATGCACCTCACGGCCCAATTGCACCCCGTAGCCCAGGAGTGCCAGCAGACGCGGATCACGCAGGTTGGGCTCTGCTGCCGTGGCCGCACCGTTGTTGGCGTCGGTGTCGCCAACACGTCCCGCAGCGACATTGGAAAGATCAATCACGACCCGGTTGGGCCCCCCCAGGGTGCTGATGCGGGTGTCCGCGCCCGCGCCACCCAATCCCAGGGAGAGCTTGACCGGCCCCGGTCGCACCGACAGGCCGAGACTTTGGAGCTGCTGTTGGAGCTCGGTGGTGCTGGTGAGATCGAGGGCAAGTCGGGCGTCGGCCTGGCGCAACCAGGTGGGGCCGCTCAGATCCAGCACCACCCGCCGACTGCCATTGACGTCGCGGGAGCGCACCCGCAGGAGCTGGGGTGTCGAAAGATGCAGCTGAAGCACCCCCCCCATGGGCTCTACCCGCGCTCCGGCGGCCAGCAGGGGGCGGGCCACATCCACTGCAACCTCATCCTGCAGGCTGCGTTGATCGGCTGATGGCACCTGAAGGCTCTGGCCGAACCACTCCAGTTCCAGTTCGCCGCTGGACCGGTCGCGGCGAACAAAGCCGAGCTGGGCCTCAAGCACATCAAGGGGGATCCAGAGCTGGCTTGGTCTTCTCCCTGGCCCGTCCTGCCAGCGCCAACGGGCCTGAAGGCGTTGGCCGTTGAGTTCGATCGCCTGGCCCTCCTGGACTGCTTCCGACCCCTTGACCCATGGCGGCAGGTCCCTTTCGCTGCTGCGCTCGATGGGAAGTGGCGGCGGCGGTGCCGGCAGCACGGCCATGCTCAACAGGGGCATGAATGCTGCCATTTGGCCCCGGGCTTCGTTGAGCGCAACCTAGCTCCGTTCATGGGGCTTCTCCGTTCCCCGTCTCACGGTAAGGAGGAACTCAGTCCCTAGGATCAGAGATCGTAGAAGCGGTCACCCCTTCCCTGGGCTGCTCCGCGGTCTCAGTCGCTGATTCCCGGGCTATGCCACTTCCCTCCCGCCCCGTTTGGCCCCGTTGCGACAGCCCAGCTCCGGTGGCGGTTGCCGGAGAGAAGGACGCCTGCGGCGTGGGGTTCTTGGCCCGTTTGAGCGGCGAGGCCAGCCACTGGATTCTTCGCCAGGCCCTGCGCGGACTGCAGTGCATGGAGCACCGGGGTGGTTGCGGCGGTGATGGCGATTCCGGCGATGGGGCCGGAATCCTCTGCGGGATCCCCTGGGGCTTTTTGGAGGCGGTCTGGCCCGAGGTGGCCACGGTGCCTTCGGGCCTTCGGGGCCTGGGGATGGTGTTCATGCCCAGTGATCCCGAGCGTCGGGAGCTCGCGCGCCGTTTCTGTGATGAGGAGGCTCTGCGCTTGGGCCTCCGCCCGGTGGGTTGGCGAGCCGTGCCGGTCGATTCCACCGTGCTGGGCCCCCTGGCCCGGGCGACGGCCCCGGTGATCGAGCAATGGCTGGTGGAGGCCAGCGAAGGCGGTGATGCGCTTGAAGCGCTGTTGTTCCGTTGTCGTCGCCGCATCGGTGACCGGGCTCGGGAGGCCTGGGGCCCCGGTTCCAGCGATCTCTATTTCGCCTCGATCAGCGCCCGCACCGTCGTCTACAAGGGCATGGTGCGCTCAGAGGTCTTGGATGCCTTCTATGGCGACCTGCGCGATGGGCGTTTCGCGGTCAGCTACGCCGTCTATCACCGGCGCTTCAGCACCAACACCTTGCCCCGCTGGCCCCTGGCCCAGCCCATGCGGCTGCTGGGCCACAACGGCGAGATCAACACCCTCCTGGGCAATCTGAACTGGGCCAAAGCCTCCGAATCCCACCTCGATGAGGTCTGGGGCGAGGCGACGGCCGATCTCAAGCCTGTCGTCAACGCTTCCTTCAGCGATTCGGCCAACCTTGATGCCACCCTCGAGCTGATGGTGCGCGGCGGTCGGCCGATCACCGACAGCCTGATGACCTTGGTGCCGGAGGCGTTTCGTCAGCAGCCCGAACTTGAAAGCCGGCCTGCCATCCAGGCTTTCTATGAGTATTCCGCCTGTGTGCAGGAGCCCTGGGACGGCCCGGCGCTTCTGGTGTTCAGCGATGGCCTCAGTGTCGGCGCCACCCTCGATCGCAACGGCCTGCGTCCGGCGCGTTTCTGCATCACCAACGATGGCCTGGTGGTGATGGGTTCAGAAACCGGCGTGGTGGAGTTGGAGGAGAGCACCATCATCGAAAAGGGCCGTCTCGGCCCCGGCCAGATGCTGGCTGTGGACCTGGTGAAGGGCCGACTGCTTCACAACTGGGATGTCAAGGCCGAGGCCGCCGAACGCCACCCCTATGGCGCCTGGCTGGCAGAACACCGCCGCAGCCTGGCGACCCAACCCTGGGAGCAGGTGCGCTCGCTGGGGGACCTGGAACTGCTGCAACTGCAGACCGCCTTCGGATTCAGCTCCGAAGACCTGGACCTGATCATCGAGGACATGGCCGGCGCCGGCAAGGAGCCCACCTATTGCATGGGTGACGACATCCCCCTGGCGGTGCTCTCCTCCAAGCCCCACCTTCTCTACGACTACTTCAAGCAGCGTTTCGCCCAGGTCACCAACCCGCCGATCGACCCGCTGCGCGAGAAGCTGGTGATGAGCTTGGAGATGCACCTGGGACGGCGCGGTTCCGCCCTGCGCCCCCAGGCCACGGGTGCCCAGGTGTTGCACCTGTCCACCCCAGTGCTCAACGAGGCCGAGTTGGCGGCCCTTTCCGGGCAGGGCCTGCCGACCTCCACCCTCTCCACCCTGCTGCCGGTGCTGGCGGGTCCGGAAGGTCTGGAGCAGGCCGTGAACGATCTCTGCGAGGCAGCCGTCGAGTCGGTGCGCGCCGGTAACCAGATCCTGATCCTTTCGGACCGGGTCGGCGGTGGCCTCAGTGCGGGCACCACCTACATCTCCCCTCTGCTGGCGGTGGGTGCCGTGCATCACCATCTTCTTGACCTAGGCCTGCGCTTGCACTGTTCCCTGGTGATCGACACAGCCCAGTGCTGGAGCACCCACCACCTGGCCTGTCTGATCGGCTACGGCGCCAGCGCGGTCTGCCCCTGGCTCACCCTGGAAACCACGCGCCATTGGCTGGTGCATCCCAAGACCCAGGCGTTGATGGAGCGGGGCAGGCTGCCCCGGATCGATGCGGCCACAGCCCAGGCCAACGTGCGCAAGGCCCTTGAGGATGGGCTGCGCAAGATCCTCTCCAAGATCGGCATCTCTCTGCTGGCCAGCTACCACGGGGCTCAGATTTTTGAAGCCATCGGTCTGGGGGCCGACCTGATCGAGCGCGCCTTCACCGGCACCACCAGCCGGGTGGCCGGACTGAGCCTGACGGACCTGGCGAGCGAGACCCTCGCCTTCCATGCCAAGGCCTATCCCGAACTCAACCGCACCAAGCTCGAATTCATGGGCTTCGTGCAGTACCGCACCGGCGGTGAATTCCATCTCAACAGCCCGGAGATGGCCAAGGCCCTCCATGCGGCCGTTGCCGCCGGCCCCGGCTACGACCACTTCTCCATCTACAGGACCCTGCTGGAGCACCGGCCGGTGACGGCCCTGCGCGATCTTCTGCAGCTTCGGCCAGCCCCCGCTCCCCTGCCCCTGGATCAGGTGGAGAGCGTCGCGAGCATCTGTGGCCGGTTCTGTACGGGCGGCATGAGCCTGGGCGCCCTCTCGCGGGAGGCCCATGAAGTGCTGGCCGTCGCCATGAACCGTATCGGCGGCAAGAGCAACAGCGGCGAAGGGGGCGAGGATCCGGCCCGCTACCACGCCCTCCTCGATGTCGACGCCAGCGGCCATTCGCCCACGCTTCCGACCATCAGGGGGCTTGTCAACGGCGACTCCGCTTGCTCGGCGATCAAGCAGATCGCCTCAGGACGCTTCGGTGTCACCCCTGAATACCTGCGCAGCGGCCGCCAGCTGGAGATCAAGGTGGCCCAGGGGGCCAAGCCCGGCGAAGGCGGCCAGTTGCCAGGCCCCAAGGTCGACGACTACATCGGCTGGCTGCGAAACAGCAAGCCAGGCGTGGCACTGATCTCGCCGCCGCCTCACCACGACATCTACTCAATCGAAGACCTGGCTCAGCTGATCCACGATCTTCACCAAGTCCATCCGGCCGCCCAGGTGTCAGTGAAGTTGGTTTCGGAGATCGGCATCGGCACGATCGCTACCGGTGTGGCCAAGGCCAACGCCGATGTGATTCAGATCTCGGGCCACGATGGCGGCACCGGCGCCTCGCCCCTGAGCTCGATCAAGCACGCCGGCAGTCCCTGGGAGCTCGGTCTCACCGAGGTGCACCGCTCTCTGCTGCAGAACGGTCTGCGTGATCGTGTGCTGCTGCGCGCCGACGGCGGCCTCAAGACGGGCTGGGACGTGATTCTGGCCGCTTTGCTGGGGGCGGAGGAGTTTGGTTTTGGCTCGGTGGCCATGATTGCCGAGGGCTGCATCATGGCCAGGGTCTGCCACACCAACAATTGCCCCGTCGGTGTGGCCACCCAGAAGGAAGCCCTGCGCAAGCGCTTCACCGGCTTGCCTGAGCACGTCGTGAATTTCTTCCTGTTCGTGGCCGAGGAAGTGAGGCAGCTGCTGAGTGTGCTCGGAGTGGCGCGGCTGGAGGATTTGATCGGGCGCACTGAAATGCTCGAGCCGCGTTCCATCGCCTTGGCAAAGACCAGCTTCCTTGATCTCTCCTGCCTGCTCGATCCTATTTCCGGGGCCGAGGATCGCAGTTGGCTGCAGCATGCGACCCAGGCCCATGGCAATGGACCGATCCTTGAAGATCTCCTGCTCGCCGATCCCGCCATCGCAGCCGCGATCGAATCCCACGGCCGGGTGAGCCGTTCCTTGGCGATCGTCAACACCGACCGCAGCGTTGGCGCCCGTCTGGCCGGTGAGATTGCCGCCCGCCACGGCAACGCCGGATTCCAGGGGTCCGTGAACCTGCGCTTTGGCGGCGCTGCTGGCCAGAGCTTCGGTGCCTTCCTGCTTCAGGGTATGGAGTTGCGCTTGGAGGGGGAGGCCAACGACTATGTCGGCAAGGGCATCCATGGCGGACGGATCGTGGTGGTGCCCCCGCCTGGGGGCAACGATGCCGGTCATCAGGTGATTCTGGGCAACACCTGCCTCTATGGAGCCACCGGTGGTGAGTTGTTCGCCCTCGGCCGCGCCGGGGAGCGCTTCGCCGTTCGCAACAGTGGTGCTCGCACGGTGGTCGAAGGCACCGGCGACCACTGCTGTGAATACATGACGGGAGGCGTGGTGGTGGTGCTGGGCAGCACTGGCCGCAACGTGGCTGCGGGCATGACCGGTGGTGTGGCCTTCCTGCTCGACGAGCGGGAAGGCCTGGCCTCGTTACTCAATGGCGAAACCGTCAGCCTCCACGGCCTTGAAACCCCTGAACAGGAGCGTTTGCTCAAACCGCTTCTGGAGGCCCATCTCGATCACACCGGCAGCTTGAAGGCGGCAGAGATCCTTGCCCATTGGCCCCTGTGGCGCGGGCGCTTCAAGGTGCTGGTTCCTCCCAGTGAGTTGACCACCGTGGGCTTGGGCCAGCGGGAGCAGGTGGTCGTCTGAGCGCTTCCCTTGTGGGGGCGGCTCAGCGGGGGTGTTCGCGCATCAGGCGCTGCACCTCACCGGCGTGGTAACTGCTTCGGGTCAGCGGTGAGCTGACCACCTGCAGAAAGCCCAGTTCGCTCTCTCCGTGCCGGCGGAAGCCCTCGAACTGCTCGGGCGTGGGGAAGCGCTGGACGTCCAGATGCTTGGGTCCAGGGGATAGGTATTGGCCGATGGTGACGATGTCCACCTGATGGCGCCGGAGATCGGCTAGCACATCCAGCACTTCGCCATCGTTCTCGCCCAGGCCCACCATCAACCCTGCTTTGGTGTAAGTGCGCGGCCAGCCCTTGCGCACCCGATCCAGCAGTTCCAGCGAACGCTCGTAGATTCCCTGGGGGCGCACCAAGCGGTAGAGCCGGGGCACCGTTTCGATGTTGTGGTTGAGCACGTCGGGCGCCCCTGCCATCACGGCGGCCAGGGCCTCCCAGTTGCCGCAAAAATCGGGAATCAACAACTCGATCGTGGTGTGCGCCGAGCGTCGCCGCACCTCCTCGATGCAGGCCACGAACTGACGGGCACCGCCGTCGGCGAGGTCGTCGCGGTTCACCGAGGTGATCACCACATGGCGCAGGCCCAGGCGCGCCACCGCCTCACCGAGCCGAATCGGCTCGCTGGGGTCGAGCTCCCGCACGCTCTTGTCGAAGTCGATGTCGCAGTAGGGGCAGGCACGCGTGCAGCCGGGCCCCATGATCAGGAATGTGGCGGTGCCGCCGGCGAAGCACTCGCCGATGTTGGGGCAGCTGGCCTCCTGACAGACGGTGTTGAGCTTGAGGTCGAGAAGCAGATCTGCCACGGCCCCGATGCGTTCGCGTTGGGGCGCCTTGACGCGCAACCAGTTGGGCTTCAGCACGGGCTCAGACCACTCCGGCGGAGGGCAGTCGGCGGGATTTCACTTTAGGAATCCCCGTTCGATAGAGGGCGGCCCCCATCACCTACACTCCGGCCATCGGGATGTGGCGCAGCTTGGTAGCGCACTTCGTTCGGGACGAAGGGGCCGCAGGTTCGAATCCTGTCATCCCGATTTCCTCTTCCTGAGTCAAGCGAGCACCGCCCCTGGGTAGCCCCGGGGGGTCACCATGCGGCCCTGCTCCACCCGGCTGCTGCGGTTGCCCACGAGCACCACGGTGAGCATGTCCACCTGCTCAAAGGGCAGCTCGCCGAGGGTGCTGAGCTGCACAAACTCCTCGGGGCGTCCAAGTTGACGCGCCAGCACCACGGGCGTGTGCTCGGGCCGGCCTTCGAGCAGCAACGCCCTGGCGCGCTCGAGTTGCCATTGCCTGCCCTGGGAGCGGGGGTTGTAGAGGGCAACGACGAAATCCCCGAGGGCGGCGGCCTTGAGGCGCTCCTCGATCGTGGGCCAAGGGGTGAGCCGATCGCTGAGGCTGATGGTGCAGAAATCGTGCATCAGCGGCGCCCCGACCCGGGCGGCCGCCAATTGCAGTGCCGAGAGGCCGGGGTGCACTTGGAATCCTGGCTGTCCGCCTTGGGGCAGGGCCATCCAAAGTTCCAGGGCGAGGCCCGCCATGCCATAGATGCCGCTGTCCCCTGAGGAGACCAGGGCCACGGTCAGGCCCTGGGCGGCCAGTTCGAGCGCCTGGCGGCAGCGCTCGGTTTCCTGGGTGAGTACGCCATCCAGGCGCACCTGATCGGGGCGCCTCAGGGGTTCGAGCAAATCCAGGTAGAGGCCATAGCCCACCCAGACCGTGGCTTCGGCCAGGGCCTGGCGTGCGTCGGGGGTCAGCAGCTCAAGCGAACCCGGTCCGCTGCCCACCAGATGCAAGCGGCCCCGCTGGGGCGCCTGCTGGCTGGCACAGAGGGCCACCGCCAGGGTGGAGGCGCCCTGCTCGCCCCGCTGGGGGCGCTCAATCCGTTTCTCCATCAGCAACTGGGCCCCGGCTCCCGCCGCCAGCAGGGCGGCGGCTTCGGCCACGCTGGCGGTTCCCAGTTCCTGCTCCACCACGGGCGAGGGGTTGGGCACGGTCACACGGGCCAGTTCGCTGGCTTCAAAACAGCGCAGGGGCCAGCCCCGTCGTTGGGCCAGCTCGAGCAGGGCCGGTTCGTCGGCTTTGCGCTCGGCGCTGGCCAACCCCGCCACGGCCTCTGCTGCAAGCCCATGGGCCGCCAGGCTGCGGTCGACGGCCCGCTCCAGCAGGCTGAGGCTGGTGTTGCGCTCACAGCCCAGCCCTAGCCAGAGGCTCGGCGGATGCCAGCGCAGACCTTCCCCCAGCGAGTGGCTGATCACCAGTGTGGGTTCAGACCCGTCACTACGAAGGGTTTTGATCAGCGCCAGCTGCTGGGCCGCCGGCGACTGGCGCCAGAGCGAGCTACCGCTCTCCTGGCGCAGCTGGAGAGGGTGCCCCTGGTTGATGGCCTTCATCAGCGGGCTCCAGTCGCCCTGGCCCCGCCGCCAACCCCAGGCGGCACCGAAGCTGTCGAGGGGAAGTCGTCCACTGGCGGCGCAGGCGCCCGTGAGCACCGCCTCGCCCCCCAGCAGGGCCGCGATCCGCCTGCTGAGTGGTTCAGCGCCGGCGCCATGGCCCCCCAGCAGCGGAATCGCATAGCGCCCCTGGGGATCCACCACCACCACGGCAGGATCGAGACTCTTCTCGCTCAACAGGGGGGCGATCAAGCGCACCACCGCGCCGCAGGCGCCCACCACCACAAAGGCCGCGCTCTCCTCCCAGTGGCACCGCAGAAGGGAGCCGGCCTCACCGGCTGGACCCACCTCATCCAGTAAGCCCGCCCGCCGCAGTCGCTCCAAAACGGGAGTGGCGGCGGGGCTGAGGCCCAGGCCCCGAATCGGTTGCTCCTTCATCGAGCGAACCTGGCACGGAGGCGGCCTAGGGGTCCCTCGCTTGGGGGCATCACGAGGGTCCCGTCGGGGTTCACCAGGTCTCGGGGCCTGGGAGGGGCCTGATCGAGTGAGGCTTCGGGCCATGGAGCTGTGGCTGGCTCAGACGCTTCAGCGCTGGGCTCAGGGGCGCTGGCTGACGTTGTAGCTGGGGTCGGGGGCTGGTCTGGTGGGGCAGCGGTTAGCGGTAGGGACATCGGCTGAGCCGGCTCGGTGATCGGGGCTGCGGGGCTGGCGGCGGCGGGGCCAGGCTGCTGAGCGGCTGGCTCCTCCGGAGGGCTGCTGGCTGGCGAGTCAAGGGAGGCCGGGGGCGCCAAGGGGGGCAGTGGCGCCGCTTCCACGGGCAGCGCTGGCTCAGATCCTGGGGGAGCAGGCAGGTTTTCGGCGGCGGGAGTGGCAGGTGACGGCGAGGGTTCCAGCTCAGCTGGCCCGGCGGTGGCCACACCAAGCAGCCGTTGCAGGTCATCGTCAGCGAGCTGGCCCAGCTGCCAGCCCCGGAGGGGATCAGCCGTCAGCTCCAGCTCCTGCACCACGCTGTTGAAGGGTGGGTTGAGCGGCTGACCGACCTGGTCGAGTAGTTCCAGCACGATCGCGTTGCTGCCGTTGTGAAGGCCCTGAAGCCAGAGGGGGGCTTGGCGATCAAGCAGGAAACTGTCGCCATTGACCGTCACCCGCAGCCGCCAGCTGTCGTCTCCGTCGCGCAGATGCTGCAGGGGGGCCCCCAGCAACAACCAATCGATCAGGACGGGCTGGCCGCTGCTGGCGCGCGCCGCGGGCACGGGGATCAGTTGGGGGCTTCCTTCCGCCGGCAGGGACAGGGGATTGGGGGCCACCCGGTGCAGTGTGATTTGTTGACTTGCTCCCGGTTGCTTCAGGGCTTCGCCCCAGGGGAAGGCGGCATAGGCGGTGAGCCGGTGGCTGCCTGGGCCCAGCTGAGGCATCGATACCTTGATCGGAAGCGTGTTACTGGTGACACGGATAGCGGGCTCCCCATCGAGCTGCAGCACCAGATGGGGGCCGATCCCGAGCGGCCCGGCGTCGGCCAGCGGCCAATCCTCCACGGAAACCGTGAGCTCCCAGGGCCCTGCGGGCAGCAGGCTTCCGTTGGCGGGGGCCTGGATCGTCACCCGCGGCCGGTGGCCCGCCAGGCGGGTCTGCAGCTGCAAGACGGCACCGGGTGGGGCCACTTCCTGCAAATTGCCGCTGGGCTGGCTCGGGCCCAGCACCGGCTCAGGTGAAGGGAGGTGGGACTGTCCCTGACAGCCCGTGGAGAGCAAGGTCATCACCACGAGCATCAGGGCGGTCAGCCCCCGAAGCGCCGCTGCCAGCATGCGGTTGTCTCCTCGCGTCGGGGTGCCGTGCTGGCGGCATTCTGCTGCCCAGGATGGCGGGTGGTTTGGATCAATGCTTGAGCCGATGAAATCCCCGGCAATGGTGATAACAATTCAGTCCCAACAGGCCTTCATTCGCTAACACAATCCGCCGTCAAGAGCCCAGTCGCAGACTGGATAGCGGCGGCATTGAACCTTTGTAACTGCCCGCCTATGTGCTTTGGATGTGGCCCCTATACTTTCGCCAGCGGTCCCCTCAATGGGGCCCCAGCTCCAGTCATGGCAAGCGTTTTCGGCCTTCGGGCTGCTCCCGCTCCATGCGCTGGTGCCCCATGAACCCCCCGGCCTTTCCGGGGGTTCGTAAGGCCCACCGGCCTGGCCGTTCCGGCCCGGTCGGAGGGGTGGACCTCCACCTCGACCCCGTCCCTCGAGGAACGTCTCGATGACCATCAGCCCACCAGAACGTGGGAAAACGGCGAAGGCCCAGGTTGACCGGAACCCCGTTCCTGTCAGCTTCGAGTTGTTCGGCAAGCCCGGACATTTCGATCGCACCCTCGCCAAAGGTCCCAAAACCACCACCTGGGTTTGGAACCTCCACGCCAACGCTCACGATTTCGACAGCCACACGAGCGATCTCGAAGAGGTCTCTCGCAAGATCTTCAGTGCTCACTTCGGCCATCTGGCCGTCATCTTCATCTGGCTGAGCGGCGCCTTCTACCACGGTGCCCGCTTCTCCAACTATTCCGGTTGGCTGGCCGACCCCACGCACGTGAAACCCAGTGCGCAGGTGGTCTGGCCGATCTTTGGCCAGGAAATCCTTAACGGGGATGTGGGTGGCGGTTTCCACGGCATTCAGATCACCTCCGGCCTCTTCCATGTCTGGAGGGCCTGGGGCTTCACCAACGAGTTCCAGTTGCTGTGCACCGCCATCGGTGCGCTGGTAATGGCGGGCTTGATGCTGAACGCCGGCGTCTTCCACTACCACAAGGCAGCTCCCAAGCTCGAGTGGTTCCAGAACGTTGAGTCGATGCTCAACCACCATCTGGCCGGTCTCCTGGGCTTGGGATCCCTGTCCTGGACAGGGCACCTGATTCATGTGTCCCTGCCCACCACTGCTCTGATGGATGCCATCGATGCCGGGAAGCCCCTGGTGCTCAATGGCAAGACCATCGCTTCGGTGGCGGACATCCCCCTGCCTCACGAATTCCTCAACCAGGATCTGATCGCCCAGCTGTTCCCAGGATTCGGGGCCGGCCTCCAGGCGTTCTTCACCGGCAATTGGGCCGCCTACAGCGACATCCTGACCTTCAAGGGCGGGTTGAATCCTGTAACCGGCAGCCTTTGGATGACTGACATCGCCCATCACCATCTGGCGATTGCGGTGCTTTTCATCGTCGCCGGTCACCAGTACCGCACGAACTGGGGCATCGGTCACAGCATCAAGGAGATCCTCGAGGGCCAGAAGGGTGATCCCCTGCTGTTCCCAGCCCCCAAGGGCCACGATGGTCTCTATGAGTTCCTGACCACGTCCTGGCATGCCCAGCTGGCCATCAACCTGGCTCTTCTCGGCTCGCTGAGCATCATTGTTGCTCAGCACATGTATGCGATGCCTCCGTATCCCTACATCGCTGTTGATTACCCCACCCAGCTCTCGATCTTCACGCACCACATGTGGATCGGTGGGTTCCTCATCGTTGGTGCGAGCGCCCATGGCGCTATCGCCCTGATCCGCGACTATGACCCCGCTAAGCACATTGACAATGTGCTGGATCGGGTGCTGAAGGCCCGTGATGCCCTGATCAGCCACCTCAACTGGGTGTGCATCTGGTTGGGCTTCCACAGCTTCGGCCTCTACATCCACAACGACACCATGCGTGCCCTGGGTCGCCCCCAGGACCTCTTCAGTGACTCGGCCATTCAGCTGAAGCCCATCTTCGCTCAATGGATTCAGGGTCTGCACGCCGCTGCTGCCGGCACCACCGCTCCCAATGCGCTGGCCGGTGTAAGCGAAGTGTTCAACGGTGTCGTTGTCGCCGTTGGCGGCAAGGTGGCCGCCGGTCCGATCCCCCTGGGAACGGCCGACTTCATGGTCCACCACATCCATGCCTTCACGATCCACGTCACCGTGCTGATCCTGCTGAAGGGTGTCCTCTACAGCCGCAGTTCCAGGCTTGTGCCCGACAAGGCCAACCTGGGCTTCCGCTTCCCCTGCGACGGCCCCGGCCGTGGCGGTACGTGCCAGGTGTCGGCATGGGACCACGTGTTCCTCGGCCTCTTCTGGATGTACAACTCGATCTCGATCGTGATCTTCCACTTCAGCTGGAAGATGCAGAGCGACGTGTGGGGAACGGTGAATGCAGACGGCTCCGTTTCGCACATCACCAACGGCAACTTCGCCGAGAGCGCCATCACCATCAATGGTTGGCTGCGTGATTTCCTCTGGGCCCAGGCCGCTCAGGTGATCAACAGCTATGGCTCCTCCTCGAGTGCCTATGGCCTGATGTTCCTGGGTGCGCACTTTGTGTGGGCCTTCAGTCTCATGTTCCTGTTCAGCGGCCGCGGCTACTGGCAGGAGCTGATCGAGTCCATCGTCTGGGCTCACAACAAGCTGAAGGTGGCTCCGGCCATCCAGCCACGCGCTCTGAGCATCACTCAGGGCCGTGCCGTGGGCGTTGCCCACTACCTCCTGGGCGGTATCGCCACCACCTGGGCTTTCTTCCTGTCCCGACTCATTGCGGTCGGCTGACCTCACACCTGACCTTTCCCAATGGCAACGAAATTTCCTTCGTTCAGCCAGGGTCTGGCACAGGACCCCACAACCCGCCGTATTTGGTACGGGATTGCCACGGCTCACGATTTCGAGAGCCATGACGGGATCACGGAAGAAAAGCTTTACCAAAAGCTTTTCTCCACCCACTTCGGCCATCTCGCGATCATCGGTCTCTGGGTTTCTGGGAACCTGTTCCATATCGCCTGGCAGGGCAACTTCGAGCAGTGGGTCGCCGATCCTCTGCATGTCCGTCCCATCGCTCATGCGATCTGGGATCCTCACTTCGGCCAGGGGGCCATCACGGCCTTCTCCCAGGCCGGCGCTTCCTCTCCGGTGAACATCGCCTTCTCAGGTCTTTACCACTGGTGGTACACGATCGGAATGCGCACCAACGCTGAGCTCTATCAGGGATCCATCTTCCTGTTGATCCTCTCGGCCTGGGCCCTGTTCGCCGGCTGGCTCCATCTGCAGCCCAAGTTCCTGCCGTCCTTGGCCTGGTTCAAGAACGCTGAATCCCGGCTCAACCACCACCTGGCTGTGCTGTTCGGCTTCAGTTCCATCGCTTGGACCGGTCACTTGGTCCACGTGGCGATCCCCGAATCAAGGGGTGTGCACGTCGGTTGGGACAACTTCCTTTCGGTTGCTCCCCATCCGGCTGGGTTGGCGCCGTTCTTCACGGGTAATTGGGGGGTCTACGCCCAGAACCCGGATACGGCCTACCAAATGTTCGGTACTTCGGAAGGAGCCGGCACCGCGATCCTCACCTTCCTGGGTGGTTTCCACCCCCAGACAGAAGCACTGTGGCTCACGGACATTGCCCACCACCACCTGGCGATTGGTTGCATCTTCGTGATCGCCGGTCACATGTACCGGACCAACTTCGGGATCGGTCATTCGATTCGCGAAATCCTCGAGGCCCACAATCCACCCAAGGGAACTCCCTTCGGTGGCGCCCTGGGCGCTGGCCATAAGGGCCTCTACGACACAGTCAACAACTCCCTTCACTTCCAACTGGGTCTGGCCCTGGCCTCCCTTGGCGTGATCACCAGCCTGGTGGCGCAGCACATGTATGCGCTGCCGTCCTACGCGTTCATCGCGAAGGACTACACCACCCAGGCGGCGCTCTACACGCACCACCAGTACATCGCCATCTTCTTGATGGTCGGTGCCTTTGCCCACGGTGCGATCTTCTTCATTCGTGACTACGACCCCGAAGCCAACAAGAACAATGTTCTGGCTCGGATGCTTGAGCACAAAGAAGCGATCATCAGCCACCTGAGCTGGGTTTCCCTGTTCCTCGGTTTTCACACCCTGGGCCTCTACGTCCACAACGATGTGGTCGTGGCCTTCGGTACCCCCGAGAAGCAGATCCTGGTGGAGCCTGTGTTCGCCCAGTTCGTGCAGGCCGCCAGTGGCAAGGCTCTGTACGGGATGGATGTGCTGCTGGCCAGCTCCGGCAGCATCGCGAGCACTGATAGCGCCGTCTGGCTTCCGGGCTGGTTGGATGCGGTGAACTCCGGCAACACCGATGTGTTCCTGCAGATCGGCCCTGGAGACTTCCTGGTGCACCATGCCATCGCGCTTGGCCTGCACACCACCACCTTGATCCTGGTGAAGGGCGCCCTGGATGCCCGGGGTTCCAAGCTGATGCCCGATAAAAAGGACTTCGGCTACTCCTTCCCCTGCGACGGCCCTGGCCGTGGCGGTACCTGCGACATCTCGGCCTGGGATTCCTTCTATCTGTCGGTTTTCTGGGCGCTGAACACCGTGGGTTGGGTTACCTTCTACTGGCACTGGAAGCACCTGGCCATCTGGCAGGGCAACGTGGCTCAGTTCAACGAATCCAGCACCTATCTGATGGGCTGGTTCCGTGATTACCTCTGGCTGAACAGCTCTCAGCTGATCAACGGGTACAACCCGTTTGGCTCTAACAACCTGGCCGTCTGGTCCTGGATGTTCCTGTTCGGTCACCTGGTTTGGGCGACGGGCTTCATGTTCCTGATCTCCTGGCGCGGTTACTGGCAAGAGTTGATCGAAACCATCGTCTGGGCCCACCAGCGCACTCCGCTTGCCAACCTTGTTGGCTGGCGCGATAAGCCCGTGGCCCTCTCGATTGTCCAAGCCCGTGTGGTTGGTCTGGCTCACTTCTCAGTCGGCTATGTCTTAACCTATGCGGCCTTCCTGATCGCTTCCACATCAGGCAAGTTCGGATAAGCACCCTTCCTCGAGGGACGCACCTTACCTCCATTGCCCCGGCGTCAGCCGGGGCTTTTTCATGGGTCAATGGATGCGAGGATTCGTTTCTTCTGATCGTTGCTGGGATTAGCTTTGTGATTAATGCACAGCAGAATTCTCACGAATGTTCGGCATCCGTAGACGTGCAAGGTTGGTGGCTATTCGTTGGTGTTCCTTAGGGCCTGCGCGCCGCCGATGGCTGGTCCTCCTGGTGACAACGGGAGGTGCCCTCGCGGTGATCGCTCCCGCCATCTGGCTCCGTGCTTCGGAGGCCGGCATCAACCAGCAAACCATCCTGCTTGGACAGTCGGTCCCCTTGACGGGTCCCTCAGGACAACTGGGGCAAGCCTTTGTGGCGGGCTCCTTGGCTTACTTTGATCTGGTCAATTCCCAGGGCGGTGTGTATGGCCGAAAAATAGCTGTCCAAGTGCTTGATGATCAATATGACCCTGGCAAAACCCGCCTCAATGTGCACGATCTGATTCGATCGCAGAAGGTCTACGCTCTGTTCGGCCTGATTGGTGTTCCTGGAATAGAAGCTGCGTTGCCAGAGATGAGGCGCCAGGGCGTTCCCCTGGTGGCTCCCGTGAGTGGTGCCCAATTGATTCGGACCCCCACCAATCCGTTGATCTTCAACATTCGGGCCAGTTATAACCAAGAGGCCGAGCGGATTGTTTCCTACTTGGTCCGTTATGGCTTTCGCGATGTGGCGGTGCTCTATCAATACGATGGTTATGGCCGCGACGGGCTGCGTGCCGTTGAACTTGCCCTTGCTCGGCGCAGGATGAAGCTGGTGCAAAAGGCCTCTGTCCAACGCAACAGCTTGGAGACAGGAGTAGCGGCCCGGCTGATTCACGATGCCAAGCCCGATGCTGTGGTGATGGTCACCACCTATGGAACGGCGGCCAGTTTTGTGCGCAACATCAAGTCACTGGGGTCCGAAGCCCAGTTGATGAGCCTATCGTTCGTTGGAAGTATTCCCCTCGCCAAGGCCTTGGGCCCCTTGGGTCGCAACATTGGCATCACCCAGGTCGTACCGTTCCCCTGGGATGCCACAGTTCCTCTCGTGCACGAGTACCAGAGCATTCTGCGCCGCTCGGATCCACGTCTTCGCTTTAGCTTCTACAGCCTCGAAGGTTTTCTAGCTGCCAAGACTACCGTCGAAGCGTTACGTAGGGCAGGGCCTAATCCGACTCGGGTCTCTTTGCGGCGAGGTCTGGAGTCGATGAGCAATGTTGACTTCGGCGGATTCAAGCTGTCCTTCTCACCGACCAATCACAATGGAAGTGACTTTGTTCAGCTCACATTCATGATGGGTGGCGGCGCCAATTTTATTCACTGACTCTGTCCGTTCTGTCGCAACCTTTTTCCCATTTAGCTCATGTTGCTCTTCATCAATCAGCTGTTCCCCTTCTTGGTCGGAGTAATCCGCATCTACGGAATCGCCTTGGTGCTGGTGTTCTTGGCGCTTAAGCTTGTGTCCTTTTTGCGGCGCCGCAAGCTCCTGAGTGACCAGTTCGATCCAATCATGCTGGGACCTTTGGCTAGCATCTTTGGTCTGGTGACGGCCTTTCTGCTTTCCAATGCTTTCATTCATGTCCTGGAGCTGAATTCCACCGCCACCGCCGAAGCGGTCACGTTGAACAGGCTCGGAGCGATTGTTTCAGTTCTCCCAGAGGAGCAGCGGGTGGAGGCGCGCCGACTGGTCTACGACTATGCCGATTCGATCGCTGAAAGTGAATCCAAGACCATGCGCTCCGGTCAGCGCAGCCCCGAGACCTCGTTAGCGCTTGATGAGTTGCAGTTGTTCTTCTCGTCCAAAAATGCGAACTTGCCCAAGGGCATTGAGGAGTCTCCTGCAGCCACGCTTTACCAGCAAAAGTCTGCGGAGATTCTCTACAACATTATCGACGCTCGCGAGAAGCGTCTATCCCAGGCCAAGCCAAATTTTCAGTCGATCCTTTGGTTGGCTGTCATCGTGCTTTATTTTGCTATTGCGGTGCTTCTTTTCTCCACGGCTCGAGGTGGTTGGCGCCATAGGATCAATGGTGGCGCCTTGTTGCTTGCCTTGCCCTTGCCAGCGCTGTTTCTCGATCTGTTCTCCAATCCCTTCACCTCTGGGTTAATTCAAACTGAACAAGTCTTCAGGTCTCTTTTTGAGCGCAATATCTAAAGTCTTGCTTTAAGTAGGCAGGAGTGTGCTTCATCCATCCTTGTTCACCATGGTTGATGTCACTCAGGGGGTGCTCGCTTGGTTTTTGACGCTCTGCATGCGGCCCAAGGTTCTTGGCGTTCTTCGGTTGTTCAATGAACCTGCCCACCCTCCGCCTTGCGGCCTACCCGCCCTGGGCACGTCCTCCTGTCCGCCTGGATCACAGGGCGGCTGTGTGCACTTCTGGCGACCATAAAAAAGCCCCGGCGAGGCGGGGCGAGGTGTAAGAGGCGAACCTTGGTGGGATCAGGTGAATCTATGAGCGATTCAGCCCACGGTTTAGCCGCCGCTGGCGATCTTCACCAAGGGGGCGACGATGGCGGTGCCTGCCAGCAACCAGGCAAAGGCCGCACCACCACAACCCCCCAGCCAGAAGCCGCTGGCGAATTCAGCCCAGCCGGCCTTGGTGAACAGGTCAGCGGGAGGATTGGCGATCGTGGCATCGGGAGGTTGCACGTTGGGACCGTTGCCGGCGGTGCCATAGATCGACAGGCAGACGGTGAGAATCGTCACCAAGCCGATCGAGGCCAGCAGACCTGCCGTGCTGGCGTACTCGGTGGAGCGCAAGGGGCCTGTCAGGGCAAAGGGTCCGTAGAGGAAGAACCCATGGGCCATGCCCACCTCAAGGCCCCGTCGGTTGGGTGACAGGGAGGGACGGTAGGCCGGAAGGGCGTTGAGGAAGGCCTTGGTGAAGTAATTGCTGTTGACGGGGGTGGCCAGATTGCCGACACAGGGGTCGGCCACGGGGGTCACGGTCATGGCTGAGGGGGAAGGGTTAAGCGCGAAGGGAAGGGCGATCGGAACGTCAGTCGCTCGCTTCGATCACGTTGAACAGCAGGGCCATCGCCATCGCCGGACCCAGAATTCCCACAAAGGGAACCAACACCGACGGCAACCAGGCAACGACAAAATCTCCAGTCATCAGCTTGGGCCAACACAGCTACCGCCGGTACTGTAAGGAGCTCTTCCCAAGGGCCCCCAGCAAGGATCAAGTGGCGACATAAAAGTTCAACCCGCCCAGACCTGTCCCTTGGAGGTCGTTCGATCAGATGATGCAAGCCCTGATTGGCCTTTGCGCAGCGACGGTTCTGACGGCCCTCCGGCAGCTGGGGCGGCTCTGAACCGGGCGTTGGAACTGGTTGACGCACCCTTGGCGATCATTGCGGACCGGGGGGTCTCACCCCGGGAGTGCTTGGCTGCGCGGGGCGAATCAGGGGGCTGTGGCAAGGACGCCCTGCCGATCGGCTCGAAGCGATGGCAGCGTGCCAGCAGTGGCCTCACCCCTCGGGTCTGCCCTGGCTGCGTCGGGGATTGCGCGATGGGGATGCAGCTGTGGTGGCTCTGGCGGCGGCGGCGATTGCACCCTTCCGGGGCGTAGGTGTTCCCCGGTGACGGCGGCTCAGGTGCCCAGCCTTCCCCGCATCGTGGCCCTCACCCGGTAGATCGGCCGGCCCTGGCTTTCGTGATACGTGCGCATTTGCAGTTCGGCCAGCAGGCCGAAGCAGAAAAGCTGAACCCCTGTGACGATGGCCAGCACGGCCACCATCAGCAGGGGTCGGTTGCCGATGTTTTCCTGCAGCACGAGCTTGGCGTAGCTCAGATGCAGGGCGATCAGCAGACCGGCGCCGATTCCCGCCAGCCCCCCAAGGCCGAAGACGTGCATGGGTCGGGTCAGGAACCGTTTCATGAACGTCACGGTGAGCAGGTCCATCAACACCCGGAAGGTGCGATCCAGCCCGTACTTGCTGCGGCCGAAACGCCGGGCGTGGTGCTGAACCTTCACCTCGGTGATCCGTGCCCCCTCAATGAAGGCCAGGGCTGGCAGGAAGCGGTGCAGCTCCCCATAGAGGTTCATGTCGGCGACCACTTCGCGTCGGTAGGCCTTGAGCGAGCAGCCGTAGTCGTGGAGCTTCACGCCGGTGACCCGGGCGATCAGGCCGTTGGCGATCTTGGAGGGGAGCAGGCGGTTGAGGGCGCCGTCCTGACGCTCGTGGCGCCAGCCGCTGACCAGATCGAACCCCTTTTCCAGACGTTTGAGCAGCAAAGGGATGTCGGCCGGATCGTTCTGAAGGTCCCCGTCAAGGGTCACGATCAAGGCCCCGACACTGGCATCGAAACCGGCGGCCATGGCGGCGGTCTGACCGTAGTTGCGACGCAGTAGCACCGCTACCAGTTCGGGGGTCGTCTCCGCCAGCCGCGTGAGCACGCTGGCGGTGGCATCCACCGAGCCATCGTCGACCAGCACCAGCTCGAAGCTGCGTCCCTGGGGGCGCAGGCTGGCCAGCAACTGTTCAACCAACGGTGGCAGGCTCTCCGCCTCGTTGAAGAGGGGCACCACAATCGAGACCTCGGGGGCCTGGGACTCGCTCATGGGGGCCTGGGTTGGGGCCGTGGATCATTGCAACTTAGGCAAGGGTCGATCCGTCATGGCAGCGCACCACCCGGCCCGCGCCCCGCAGTTCGCGTCGGTAGTGGCTCGCTACGGGATCGGTGTCAGCAGGGCTGAGGCCGTCTACACCCAGGCCATCGCGCCCGTGAGCGCGGCCGGAACTGTGCAGGTAGCGGCCGTTGCCCAGGTGGAGGCCCACATGGGTGCAGCGCTGGCGTGTGCCAAAGAAGATCAGATCCCCAGGCCGCAGCAGGCTGAACACCGTTGGCCCCACAGCCACGGGTTGGCAGAATCGCTCCTGTTGGTAGGCATCACGGGGGATCCACACCCCTGAGCGCTCGAAGGCCGTTTGGATGAAGCCTGAGCAGTCGTAGTTGGGGCCCAGGCTCCCTCCCCAGAGGTAGTGATTGCTGATCCTCTGGGCCTGGTCGGCGAAATGCATCACGCCGGCGGTCGCCGCCTCAATCGCCTTTGCTTCCAGCAACCGCGCGCGCCAGGGTCCCCGGGCCGTGGCGCGGCCGAGCAGATCGGCTGGTTCCACCCAGCAGGGGTAGCCGTCCTCCAACAACCGTACGCGCAGCCGACTGCCCCGTGGCTCTGGGCTGGCCAGCACGCGCAGGCCCCGACCAGCTCGCGCCTGGGTGGCCAGGCCCTGGCCGGTGGGACGGCTGTAGCCGTTCAGGTCGCCCTGCAGCAGCCAGTGGCTGCCTCCTTGCAGCAACTCAGGGGCGGCTGGGGTGCCGGTGGGGAGGTCGGCTCGATCCAAGGTGCCTAATCTCGCCATTGCTGTTGGCTGTTTCGATGGCGTTCTACCGCCCCGACGAGGCGATGGTCTCGATCCTGGAGGCGCTGGTCGAGCGCCTTGAACTGGAGGGCCGTCCGGGGCTGGGAACTCAGCTCTCGATCACCTGGCTGCGCTATCGGAGCAGCCTGATCGATCAGGGGGCGGGTCTCGAGCCGTCGGCCTTCTGGGGCCTGCCGGTCTCTGGGGCCAGTTGGGGCGGTTCGCGCCAGCGGTATCCCGCCAGCGTGGTGAAGCTCGTTTATGCGGTGGCGGTAGAGGCTTGGCTGCAGCAGCAGTTGCTGGAGGACGGCCCAGAGCTGCGGCGGGCGATGGCAGACATGATCCGCGACTCCAGCAACGACGCCACAGGCCTGTTGGTGGATCTGCTCAGCGGTACCACCAGTGGCCCGGACTTGCCCGCCCCACGGCTGGCCGCCTGGCAGGCCCAGCGCCAGCTGGTGAATGCATGGCTCGCTGGGCTGGGCTGGGCGGAGTGGTCGGGTTGCAACGCCTGTCAGAAGACCTGGGGGGACGGGCCCTTTGGCCGTGAGCGCCAGTTCTATGGAGCGGCCGTGGACAATCGCAACCGCCTGAGCAGCGATGCCACGGCACGCCTCCTGCATGGGCTGCTGGCCGGGACGCTGGTGTCGCCACCCGCCTGCGCTCGCCTGCGCGATTTGCTTGATCGCTCCCTCGATCCGGCCGATCGCGAAGCCGATCCGGAGAATCAGGTGGATGGCTTTTTGGGGGAGGGTCTGCCGGAGGGAGCCAGGTTGTGGAGCAAGGCGGGCTGGATGAGCCAGGCCCGCCATGACGCCGCCTATGTCGAGGCTGAGGGCCAGGCACCATTCCTGCTGGTGGTGTTCAGCGAGGGGGCGGAGCGGGCCGCCGACGGCGCGTTGTTGCCGGCGATCGCCCGTACCCTCAGCGTCAGTCCAGTCGACTGAAAGGGCCTGCGACCACGGGCGTCAACCCGGCTGAACAGAACTTGGGAACGGAGAGGGAGGGATTCGAACCCTCGACAGAAGTTGCCTCCTGTAACTCCTTAGCAGGGAGCCGCTTTCAACCACTCAGCCACCTCTCCAGCAGCCTTGAAAGCTTATCAGTGCTGTCGCTCGGCCACCTCTGCCTGCGCCTTAGTCGCCGCGGAACACCCGTTGCACCCGGCGGCTGTCGACGTTGACCAGCAACTCGTAGGGGATCGTGCCGGCCCGTTCCGCCACGCTCTCGGGCCGCAGCTCCTGCCCCTCGCTGGCGCCGAAGATCAGCACCTCGTCGCCCACGGCCGCCTCCGGCACCCCCGAGAGGTCCACGGCCATTGAATCCATCGAGATGCGGCCGAGGATGCGTACGCGCTGGCCTTGCACCATCACCTCGCCGGCCCCGGCCAGGCGCCAGGGCACCCCGTCGTTGTAGCCGGCCTCGACGATGCCCACACGCAAGGCCTCCGCCTCCACCACGTAGGTGCCGCCGTAGCCCACCTTTTGGCCGCGCGGCCAGAGCGACACCTGGGCCAGACGGCTCACGAAGGCCACCGCCAACTGCAGGTCCAGCGTTCGCGCGACCGCGGCCGACGGATGGATGCCGTAGAGCCCGAGGCCCAGGCGCACCATGTCAAAGCGGGAGCGGGGGAAGCGCAGGGCCGCCGCCGTCGCGGCCGCATGGACGATCAGGGCCTCCTCGGGGTCCCCCTCTGCGCGGATCTGCGCCACCACCAGCTCGAAACGCTCCAATTGTTCCTGGCTGTGCCCATCGGCAGTGGGGTCGTCGGCGCAGGAAAAATGGGTCATCAGGCCACTCAGTTGGGTGACCCCCGAGCGGCGCAGCAGACGGGCGGCCTCCAGGGCCTCGGCGGGGGGTACCCCCAGGCGCCCCATGCCGGTGTCGATCTCCAGGTGTACCTCGCAGCTGGCACCATGGGCCCGCAGGCCCTCGACCAGGGTGCGGGCGAAAGCGAGGGAATAGACCACGGGCGTCAGCCGGTACCGGACCACCTTGTCCACTTCCTCGCCGTTCATCAGCATCACGAGGATCGGAAGGTGCACCCCGGCTCGGCGCACCACCGCCCCTTCATCGGCAGCTGAGACGCCAATCCAATCGACGCCGCTCTCCTGCAGGGAGCTGGCCACCCGCGCCAGTTCGGTGCCATAGGCCCAGGCCTTGAGCACAGCCAGGATGGCCACCTTTGGCCCGCAGAGGGCTCGCACGCGGGCGATGTTTTCAGCGATGGCGCCAAGGTCCACCTGGAATCGCCTAGGTGCCATCGACTCCCAGATCGTTCGCGCCGCCGCTGCGAGCCCTTCATTGCGGGGGCCCTTGATCAGCAGCGTGTCGCCGGGTTCGGCCAGCCGACGCACGGTTTCCCGCAGGTCGGAGAGGTTCACCTCCAGCACCGGCGCTTCGGGCTGGACCTCGCGCCAGGCCGCCGCCATCTGGGCCTGGGAGGGATGGGGCAGCAACACCAGGTGGGTGAAGCCGCGCTCCGCCGCCACCCGGCCGATGATCCGGTGCTCGCGCTGATCGAGTTCCCCCAGCTCGCCCATGCCGCCGAACACGAAGATGCGCTTGCCCCCGCCCCTGGGGCCGGCGGCCACGGTGTCAAGGGCCGCCTGGACCGAGAGCGGATCGGAGCTGGCGGCGTCGTTGATGATCGTGACCCCATCGGGTGTGCGCCAGGTCTCCATGCGGGTGGGGCCGAAGGAGTACTCGTGGAGGGTGGTGGCCACCGCCTCGGTGCTGACCCCGAGGCGGACGGCAGCGGTGATCGCGATCAGCAGGTCGTCGATCAAGGGAGCGGAACGACTGAGCACGGGGATGTGCACAGTGCTGTCCGTGAAGGCCAGGGTCAGCAGGGTGCCGTTGGGAATGGGGCGCTGTTCCAGCAACCGGGGCTGACTCCCCACCAGCAGCCGCTCGCAGGGCATCGGCATCGCTGCCACCAGGGGGTCGTCCGGGGTGATTACCCACCCCTCGGCAGGCAGCGTGGCGAACAGCCGCAGTTTTTCCCGGGCGGTGGCCTCCCGTGTGCCGAAGGCGGCGATGTGGGCGAGGCCCACGTTGACGAGCACCCCCAGATCGGGCTGCAGGATCGCCGCCAGGGCCGCCATCTCGCCGGGGGCGGAGACCCCTGCCTCGAACACGCCGATCTCCGTGCCCAGCGGTGCGCTCAGCACCGCCAAGGGCACCCCCACCTGACTGTTCCAGCTGCCCGGAGACGCGGCCACTTTGTAGCGCGTGGCCAGCAGCGCGGTGAGTGCCTCCTTCACCACGGTCTTGCCGTTGCTGCCGGTGATCGCCAGCACGCGCCCCATGGCACGGCGCCGGTGCCAGGCCGCCAGCGCCTGCAGGGCCGCCAGTGGGGCCTCCACCTCCAGCCGTGGCAGAGGACAGGCGCTGGGCCTCCAGCCGCGTTGGACCACCGCCAGAGCCGCCCCCGCGGCCAGGGCGGCCTCCACATAGGTGTGGCCGTCGTTCTGGGGGCCCACCAGGGCGAAAAACACATCGCCGCTGCGCACACGCCTGGAATCGATGGCGGCGGTCCGCAGGGGGGCTGATCTGGTCGCGGTTTGCCAGTCACCCCTCAGCTCACCGTCCAGCAGGATTGCCAGTTCGCTGGGGTCGGGCAACACCATCGGGACCGGGCCGCTCAGGGGGCGAAGGCGGGGAGAGGCGCCAACAGCGTCGCTCGACACCAGGCCCGGGGCAAAGTCCACCTAGCATGCCCCCCAACAGTGGAACTGGCATGCGCCACGTTCTTGTCCTGAACGCCTCCTATGAGCCGCTGAACATCACCACCTGGCGCCGCGCCATGGTGATGCTGCTCAAAGGAAAGGCTGAGGGCTTGGAGCACGATTTGGGACGGCCCATTCGCCCCGACCATCACCTCCCCACCGTGATCAGGTTGCGCCAATTCGTGCGCGTGCCCTACAAGCAGTTGCCGCTCACCCGCCGCAACGTCTTCCACCGCGACGGCCACAGCTGCCAATACTGCGGCTTCCAAGGGGAGCAACTCTCCATCGACCATGTGCTGCCGCGCAGCCGCGGCGGCGGGGATAGCTGGGAGAACGTGACCACGGCCTGCCTGCGCTGCAACGTGCGCAAGGGCAACCGCACCCCCCGGGAGGCGGGCATGCCCCTGGCCCGCGAACCCCGGCGGCCGATCAGCAGCCTTTACTTCGAGGCCACCCGCCAGATTCGCGCCGGCACCCACCAGGAATGGGCCAAATACGTGATTGGGGCCTGAGCGGAGGCAAGCCAGGCGGCTCATCCGGCAGAGCTGTGCGCGAGTTCCTCCAGTTGCCGGCGCTGTTCCGCGGCGATGCAACTGCCGATGAGGTCCCCCAGTTGCCCCTGCAGCACCGGTTCAAGCGCGAAGTTGCGTCCCAGGCGGTGGTCGGTGGTGCGGTTGTCTTTGTAGTTGTAGGTGCGGATCTTCTCGCTGCGATCACCACTGCCCACCTGGGCCCGGCGCGCTGAACTTTCCTTCTCGGCAGCCTCGGCCAGCTGGCGTTCCAGAAGCTTGGCTCGCAGGATCGCCATGGCGCGCTCGCGGTTCTGGAGCTGGGAGCGCTCCTGGGTGCAGAAAACCCGGATGCCGGTGGGTTTGTGCAGCAGATCCACGGCCGTTTCCACCTTGTTCACGTTCTGGCCGCCGGCGCCGCCCGAGCGTGCCGTGCTGATCTCGATGTCGGTCGGGTCGATCTGCACTTCCACCGCATCGACCTCGGGCATCACCGCCACTGTGGCTGTTGAGGTGTGCACCCGCCCTTGGGATTCGGTGGCCGGCACCCGCTGCACCCGGTGCACGCCGGCTTCGTACTTCAGCTGGCTGAAGACCCCTTCGCCGCGGATGGAGAGGATCAGCTCTTTATAGCCACCCAGATCGGCTTCCGAAGCGCTGACCGGATCCACCTGCCAGCCCAGCGACTGGGCATAGCGCTCGTACATGCGTGCCAGATCGCCGGCCCAGATCCCCGCCTCATCACCGCCGGTACCGGCCCGGATCTCGAGCATCACGCTGCGCTCATCCCGCGGGTCCCTGGGCAACAACGCCAGGGTGAGTCTCTGTTCCAGTGCAGCGATGCTGGCCGCCAGATCGCAGAGCTCTTCCTGGGCGAGTTGTTCCATTTCGATGTCGCCGCGGTGGCTGCGCAGCAGCTCGCGAGCTTCGCTTTGGTGCCGCCGCAGACCATTGAGCTGTTCGTAGTCATTCACCAATGGCTCAAGCCGCGAACGTTCGCGGGCAATGCGCTCGAGCTGGCCGGGGTTGGCGGCCACGTCGGGATCAGCCAGTTGCCGCTCAAGGCTGGCGAAGGTGCGGCAGGCCGTCTCCAGGCGCTCGCTGAGGAAGGTGGCGTCCATGGCGATCAGTGCGGCAGCTCCAGACGGCAAAAATCCGGATGCCTTTCAGCACCCGGCCTGTGCCATCGCTTGAACCGATCCTTTCAGGAGGTCGCCGTGGCTCCCTCGCTGGCTGGGCTGGTTTCGTTCACGTCGGAGGCCGCACCGGCCATGCCGTACTTGCGCATGAAACGGTCCACACGTCCCTCGGTGTCGAGGATTTTTTGGGTTCCCGTGTAAAAGGGGTGATTGCCGCTCCACACGTCGACGTGCAGTTCGGGGGAGGTGGAGCCGGTGGTCATGATCACCTCCCCATTACAGATCACCTTGGCCTGGGGGTACCAGGTGGGATGGATGTCGGGCTTGGCCATGGTGGGGATCAGCGCTTGGAGAACTGAGGAGCCTTGCGGGCTTTCTTGAGGCCGTACTTGCGCCGTTCCTTGGCGCGGGGGTCACGGCTGAGGTGCCCTTCGGTCTTCAGGGGCTTGCGGTTGTCGGGGGAGAGGTCGCAAAGGGCCCGAGCGGCACCCTGCTTGATCGCGTCGGCCTGGCCGGTGAGGCCACCGCCGCGCACATTGACCAGCAAGTCGTAGTCGTTGGCGAGCCCCAGGGTCTGCAGGGGTGCTTTGACCGCGCTCAGGTAGCTGGGGTTGTAGTTGAGGTAGTTGTCGCCAGGGCGTCCGTTGATCGTGACGGTGCCGGTGCCGGGCACCACCCGGACACGGGCGACAGCGGTCTTGCGACGGCCGGTGCCCCAGTAAACGACGCGATTGGAGGGAGTGCTCATGGGGCGGAGGTGGCGGGATCGAGCGCGAGGACCTTGGGTTGCTGGGCGGCATGGGGATGTTCAGCGCCCTTGTAGACCTTCAGTTTGCGGAAGAGCTGACGGCCGAGGGCGTTGTGGGGAAGCATGCCCTTGATCGCCTTCTCGACCACCCGCTCGGGCAGGCGGGCGTGGAGAGCTTCGAAGCTCTCGGTCTTCATGCCACCGGGTCGACCAGAGTGGCGGCGGTAGATCTTTTGGGTGGCTTTGTTGCCGCTTACCCGGATCTTGTCGGCGTTGATCACAACGACAAAGTCACCGGTGTCGAGATGGGGGGTGAAGTTGGGGTTGTTCTTCCCCCGCAGCACCTGGGCCACTTCGCTGGCCAGGCGGCCGAGGGTCTGATCCGCTGCGTCCACCAGAAACCACTGGCGCTCGAGGGAATCAATCTGGGGAACGAGAGTCTTGTTCATCGCACCGGCTGGCCGGATCGGTAGCGCGCCATCCCGATGGATGGGGCTGGACAGGGAGTGTGACGGCAGGGCACCGGAGTTCTAGTGCCGCAGACGCATTGTGTTGACCCTAACGCTTCGCCGGGGACGGCCTTGATTCAAGGCGCGTCTTAGGGGCGGGCTGGTGGGATCGGGGGCACTCAGGAGGGGGATGATTCCCCAGCTCTGATCCATTGTTCTGCCGGCTCAGGGGGCCGGCAGAGGGGGCAAAAGCTCCGGTGGATCAGGAATCTCGAGGAGATACCTCGGTTGGCAATCGTACCACGCAGCCTTTGGGAAAACAGGCTCTGGGTAGCCCACCCGCAGCAGGCAGAGGCCCTGGGGTGGGGCCGCTTCTTTGACCTCGCCTCGGGCCCGCTCGCGCCAGCGGCGCTCGAATTCAACGGGGGAGAGCCTGCCTTCACCCACCGCCACCAGTTGGCCCATCAGCAGGCGCACCATCCCGTAGAGGAAGCCGCTGGCCTGGATCTCGGTCACGATCAGATCGCCCTGGCGCTCCACGCTCACCTCCTGGACGGTGGTGCGGGCATGGGAGCGGCTGCTGCCGGCCCGCTGGAAGGCGGAGAAATCATGGTGGCCAAGGAGCCTGCCCAGGCTGGTCCGCATCAGTTGCTCATCCAGACGCAACTGGTAGCGGTGCCAGCAAAAGGGAGCCAGAAAAAGGTTCGGCTGCCGGGCGTTGTGGATCGTGTAGCGGTAGCGCCGACTGACGGCGCTGAAGCAGGCATGCCAGTCGGAGGGGACAGCCGCCGCCGCCTGCACGCGGAGGCTGGGGGGCAACCGGCCGTTGAGGGCTGCGGGCCAGCGTTGAGCTGGGATGGGTCCAGCGCAGTCGAAGTGCGCCACCTGGGCGGCGGCGTGGACGCCAGCATCGGTACGGCCGGCAGCAGACACACGCGCATGGCCATCGGGATCCAGACAGGCAATGGCCTCTTCAAGGACCTGCTGAACGCTGAGCCCGGTGGGCTGGCGTTGCCAACCCCGGTAGGGCGCTCCGTCGTACTGAAGGCAGAGGGCGATGCGGCGTTCTGCTCGAGTCGCTTGGCGCCCCGCCTGCGCGCCGCTCGGGGCGGCCCGTTGAGAGCTGTCGGCTGGGGTGCTCAGACCAGCTCGATGATGGCCATCTCGGCGTTGTCACCCCGGCGGGGCACCGTGCGGATGATCCGTGTGTAGCCGCCGTTGCGCTCGCCGTAACGCTCCTGGGCTTTGTCGAAAAGGGCGTGCACCAACTGCTTGTCGAAAATGTAGCCGATGGCGCGACGGCGGGCCGCGAGGCTGCCTTCTTTGGCCAGGGTGATCATGCGCTCGGTTTCATTGCGCAAGGCCTTGGCGCGGGCCTTGGTGGTGGTCACCCGGCCTTCGCGGATCAGTTGGGTGGTGAGACCACGGAGCAAAGCCTTGCGTTGGTCGGCGGGGCGTCCCAGCAGGGGGACTCGGCACTGGTGTCGCATGGTTCTGAGGCTGGGGAAGGGAAACGTTGGGCCGCCGATCAGGCGCTGGTGCGGCTCTGGGGCAGGGAGATCCCGATGCGCTCAAGCGCTTCGATCACTTCATCGGCCGATTTTGAACCGAAGTTCTTGATCTCAAGGAGATCCTCGTAACTGAAGCCCATGAGATCGGAAACCGAATTGACCTGGGCTCGCTTGAGGCAGTTGTAGGCACGAACCGAGAGGTTCAGCTCCTCGAGGGGGATCTGGGCTTCGGCTGAAGGCTCCGGCTCCAGGCCCGGCTCATCCACCAAGGTGAGGCTGGCGAGGGGTTGGAACAGGGCGATCAACTCATTGGCCGCCTGGGCCATGGCATCGTCGGGGGTGACGGAGCCGTCCGTTTGGATCTCCAGGCGGAGACGTTCACGGGAGGAGCCACCTTCCCCGACTGCGGTCTCATCGACGGTGTAGTTGACCCGACGCACGGGCATGAAGACCGCATCGATCTGCAGCAGGTCGATGGCACTGACGTCTTCGTGGTGACGATCCACCGGGCGGTAGCCGATGCCGCGCTCCACGTGGACTTCCAGTTCGAGGCTGTGGCCTTCGGCCACGGTGGCAATCACTCGCTGGCCGTCGATGACGTGCACTTGCGGTGAGAACTGCAGCTCGGAGGCCGTGACGGTGGCGGGGCCGTTGGCCACCAGACGACCGATCTCCAGGTCACGGCTGCGGCTGTTGACGGTGACTTCTTTGCAATTGAGCAAGATGTCGAGCACGTCTTCGCGTACACCGGGCACCGTGGCGTATTCGTGGTTGACGCCAGCGATGCGCACAGCTGTGATGGCGCTGCCCTCAAGGCCCCCCATCAGCACCCGGCGCAGGGCATTGCCCAGGGTGATGGCCTGACCCCGGTCAAGGGGGCCGATCACGAACACGCCGGTCTGGGAACGGTCGTCGGAGATCTGGTGTTCGGTCCGATCGATCTGGTACTGCAGCACGGTGCGAAGCTCGAAAAGGTGAGGGAAGCGGGCCTCGACGGGCCGGATTTCAAAGGATCAAACGCGCCGGCGTTTGGCCCGCCGGCAACCGTTGTGGGGCAGCGGCGTGACGTCGCGGATCAAGGTGATCTCGAGGCCGGCCACCTGAAGCGCGCGGATGGCGGTTTCACGGCCGGAGCCCGGACCGCGCACCAAGACTTCGATCTGGCGCATGCCCTGCTCCAGGGCGCGGCGACCGGCGGCTTCGGCGGCCGTCTGGGCGGCGAAGGGGGTGCCTTTGCGGGCACCCTTGAAGCCACTGGCACCGGCCGATGACCAAGAGATCACCTCGCCCGCCGTGTCGGTGATCGACACGATGGTGTTATTGAAGGTGCTCTGGATGTGCGCGACACCGTTGGGCACGTTGCGCTTGGTCTTCTTCGCGCCGGATTTCTTGGCTGGCTTCGCCATGGAGGGGGGCTGGTAGGGGAGAGGTGGGAAGTGGAACGCCCCGATGGGGGTTCACAAGGGGGCTTACTTCTTCTTGCCGGCCACGGTCTTGCGAGCCCCGCGGCGGGTGCGGGCGTTGGTGCGGGTGCGCTGTCCACGCACCGGGAGGCCCATGCGGTGACGACGGCCGCGCACGCAGCCGATGTCTTGAAGGCGCTTGAGGGCCATACCCTCCTGGCGGCGCAGGTCACCCTCGAGGGTGAAGCCCTCAGCCGCCGTACGGAGCTTTTGAACATCGGCGTCGTCAAGGTCCTTGACGCGGATGTCGGGGTTGACCCCGGTCTTGGCGAGGAGCTTCTGGGCCCGGGTCAGCCCGACGCCATAGATGTAGGTGAGTGCAATCTCGACCCTCTTGTCACGAGGGATGTCGACGCCGGCAATCCGAGCCACGAAAAAACGATCGGTTGAGCAGGGGGGTGGCCTGGAATCAGGCCTTGAAGGGCACCCGAGGGTGCTGAGACCGCCGCCCGAGGGTGGGGGGAGGCGGGAGAGGTCAGGTCAGCCCTGACGCTGCTTGTGCTTGGGGTTGGTGCAGATCACCATCACCCGGCCGTGGCGGCGAATCACCCGGCACTTGTCGCACATTTTCTTGACTGAGGCACGCACCTTCATGGTGGTGGACTCTCCGAGTTTGCAAACAGCGACCCTACCACACGGGTCAATCCAGTGCCGTGCTGATGCGCGAGGCGATGGCCTCCACCGTGCCAGAGGCCTCCACGTTCACCAGAAGACCTTGTTGGCGGTAATGCTCGATCAGGGGCGCCGTCTGCTCGGCGTAGACCGACAGGCGGTGACGGATCACCGTTTCGTTGTCGTCGGCGCGGCCGCGCCCCAGCAGGCGTTCCACCAGCGGGCTGTCGTCGAGCTCGAGCAGGACCACCTGTTCGAGCGGTTGGCCAAGTTCGGCCAGCAACGTTTCCAGTGCCTCGGCCTGGGCCAGGTTGCGCGGGAAGCCATCCAACAGCCAGCCGCCGGCGTGGCTGCTCAGGCGGCTGCGCACAATCGCCAGCACCAGGTCATCGCTGACCAGCTCACCGCGCCCCATCACCGCCTCGGCCTCCAGCCCTAGGTCCGTGCCGGCCTTGACTTCAGCCCGCAGCAGGTCGCCGGTGGAGAGGTGCAACAGCCCGCTGGAGTCGCACAGGAGCTGAGCCTGGGTGCCCTTGCCGGCTCCGGGAGGGCCGAGAAAAAGAATGCGTTGACTCATTGGCGCACCATGCCTTCGTAGCGCTGGGAAATGACGTAGGTCTGAACCTGCTTGGCCGTGTCGATCGCCACCCCGACCAAGATAAGCAGCGACGTGGCGCCGAGCCCCTGGAAGGTTCGGACCTGGGTGGCCCCCTCCACCGCCGAGGGAATGATGGCCACCGCCCCCAGGAACAGCGCCCCAAGGAGGGTCAGCCGGTTCTGCACGCCGGAGAGGTAGAGGGCTGTGGCTGATCCTGGACGGACCCCGGGCACGGCCACACCGCTGCGCTTGAGGTTGGTCGCAATGTCGACGGGATTGACGGTGAGCGTGGCGTAGAAAAAGGAGAATCCGCAGATCAAGGAAAAGAACACCAGGGCATAGAGCCAGGGGGTGCTGCTGTTGGGGTTCAGGTAGCTGGCGGCTTGGATCAGCCAGGGAGAACGCGTGACGTTGGCGATCGTCAGGGGGAGGAAGATCACGGCCGAAGCGAAAATGATCGGCATCACACCACCGGCGTTCAGCTTCAGGGGCAGGTAGCTCTGACGGGCCGCCAGGGTGCTGCTCTGGCCCACCTGGCGCTTGGCGCTCACGATGGGGATGCGGCGGTTGCCCTCCTGCACGAAGATGATCCCCACGATCGTGACCAGGAAGACGAGCACAAGCATCACAATCCCCCCCACGGTGCTCCGGTCGCCGCTCTGGGCCAATTCGACGGTGGACCCCAGGGCCTTGGGAAGGGTGGCGACGATGTTCACGAAGATCACCAGGGAGGCTCCCTGGCCGATGCCCCGCTCGGTGATCACTTCGCTCACCCACATCACCACCATCGAACCGGTGACCAAGGCAAGGGTGGTCTGAATCACGAACACCGGCTCACTCAGCCCGGGAAGGGCATATTGCTTGAGGATCAGAGCGAACACCGTGCTCTGCAGGATGCCCCAACCGAGAGCGACGTAGCGCGTGATCTGGGCAAGTTTGCGCCGACCTGCCTCTCCTTCGTTTTTTTGCAGCTCCTCAAGGCTGGGGATGGCGGCCGTGAGCAGCTGGATGATGATCGAGGCGTTGATGAACGGCAGGATTCCCAGGGCAAAGACCCCCAGGGTGGAGAGGCCGCCCCCGGTGAAGATGTCGAGAAAGCCGATCAACTGCCCCCCCTTGGAGATGAACTCCTGGAAGGCCAGCCGGTCGATGCCGGGCATGGGCACATAAATGCCCAAGCGGACCATCAACAGCAACCCGAGGGTGATCAACACCCGATCGCGCAGGCCCTTGGCCTGAACCAGTTGGGTGAGGATTTCCCCGGCACTGGGGTTTCTTCCCCGGCTGATGAGCATGGCTTGATGGCGGCGAAGGGGTTGGGGCTGGAAAGGGAAAAGCCGTCCGCCCACAGCATCCGGATGAGCGGATGGCGAGGACGGACGGCCTGGACCCTAGGGGCGCGAAGCGGCAGGGGGCACCGCAGTGCGCAAAGGGGCGATCAGTCGACGATCTCCCAGCTGCCGCCGGCTGCTTCGATCTTCTCGCGGGCGCTGGCGGTGAAGGCGGCGGCCTGGACGGTGAGCTTCACGTTGAGCTCGCCAGTGCCGAGGATCTTGAGGGGATGCTTGGGGTTGGTGAGCAAGCCCTCTTTCACCAGCAGATCGCGGGTCACCGTGGTGCCCGACTTGAGCTCAGCGAGCTTGGCGACGTTGAGCACGGTGAACTCCTTGGTGTTCACGAGCTCAAAGTGCTTGAGCTTGGG
Source organism: Cyanobium sp. Morenito 9A2 (assembly GCF_024345575.1). Classification (GTDB taxonomy): domain Bacteria; phylum Cyanobacteriota; class Cyanobacteriia; order PCC-6307; family Cyanobiaceae; genus ATX-6F1. The sequence continues at coordinate 50,678 of NZ_JAGQBJ010000011.1, read as the reverse complement.
GATGCGCCGGTAGAGGGGCATCTGGCCACCCTCGAAACCCGGGCGAGTGGGACGGCCGGAGCGGGATTTCTGACCGCGCATCCCGAAACCACAGCTGGCACCCTGGCCTGCGGCAATGCCGCGACCCTTGCGCAGTTTGCGGCGCCGGGATCCGGCCTGGGGCTTGAGGGTATCGAGGCGGAGGGAGGTCATGGTGGTGCTCAGGAGTAGATCTGCTCGAGGGAGATGCCACGCTCCTTGGCGGTCTCCTTGTGGGTACGAAGCGCCTCAAGGGCGTCGATGGCGGCGCGGGCGTTGTTGAGGGGGGTTTTGCTGCCCAGACGCTTGGCCAGGATGTTCTTGATCCCGGCCAGTTCCAAAACTGTGCGGATCGAGCCGCCGGCGATCACCCCGGTGCCGGGGGCTGCGGGGCGAATCAGCACACTGGCGGCACCGTCACCACCGCGGCTGAGGGTGGGGATCGAGCTGTGACGGGTGAGAGGCACCTTGACCAGATGCTTCTTGCCGTCGGCGACGCCCTTGCGCACGGCACCGATGACGTCGCCGGCTTTACCGACGCCGACACCCACCTGACCGCGTTCGTTGCCGACAACGACGATGGCCCGGAAGCTCATCTTTTTGCCGCCTTTCACGGTCTTGGAGACACGACGGATCTGCACCACGCGCTCCTGCCATTCGGAGTCACGCTCTTGACCGCGACGGTTGTCGCGGCCGCGGCCAGCGCCCTTACGGTCACCGCCTCTGCCCTCGTTGCGGCCACCGCCGCCACCGCGCCGCTGTTCCTGCTGGCCTTCGGCCGCCGCAGGAACGTCGGCCGCCGCCGGGATGTCGTTGGACTGAATCTGGTTGTTGGTTTCGGTCATGGTGAGAGCAGGGATCAGAACTGAAGGCCCGCTTCCCGGGCAGCGTCAGCCAGGGCCTTCACCCGGCCGTGGTACAGGTTGCCACCGCGATCGAAGACCACCTGCTGGATTCCCTGGGCCAGGGCACGCTGGGCGACCAGCTCACCCACTGCCACGGAGGCATCGGTGGTGTTGCTGGTGGCGAGGGCGGTGCGCAGGTCTTTGTCAAGGGTGGAGGCGGCCACCAGGGTGCTCTGGGTGTCGTCGTCGATGACCTGGGCGTAGATGTGGTTGTTCGAGCGGAACACGGCCAAGCGCGGACGCAGGGCGGTGCCGGATAAATGGCGACGGAGACGGCGGTGCCGTTTCTGGGTCTGCTGTTTGCGGGAGTTGGAGGACATGGCGGTACGGGGTGGGGGCGGTCAGATCGACCTCATTTCTTACCGGTCTTGCCGGCTTTGCGGAGGATCCGCTCGCCCTCGTACTTGATGCCCTTGCCCTTGTAGGGCTCGGGAGGACGAATGGCGCGCACTTTGGCGGCTTCGTTGCCCACCAGCTCCTTGTCAGCGCCGGAGATGAACACGGAGGTGTTGTTCTCCACAGTGAAGGTAATCCCTTCAGGGGGGACCATCTCCACAGGGTGGCTGTAGCCCGCGAGCACCACCAGATTGCGGCCCTTGATCTGAGCCCGGTAGCCCACGCCAATGATCTCAAGCTTGCGCGTGAAGCCCTGGCTCACCCCCTCCACCATGTTGGCGACAAGGGTACGGCTGAGGCCGTGGCGTTCTCGGGAGCGGCGGCTGCTGTTAACGGGTGTCACCAGGAGGGTTGAGTCCTCCTGGCTGATCAGCACCCCATCGGGGAGGGTGCGGGACAACTCACCCTTGGGCCCTTTGACGGTCACCGCCAGGCCATTGAGGCTGACGGTCACCTTGGCGGGGACGGTGATCGGTGCTTTACCAATACGTGACATGGATCAATCTCCCAGATCAATAGACGTAGCAGAGCACTTCGCCGCCGACACCCTGCTTGCGGGCGTCGCGGTCGCTCATCACACCTTTTGAGGTGGAGATGATCGCCACTCCGAGGCCCCCCAGCACTTTGGGGAGCTGACGGGTGTTTTTGTAGATGCGCAGGCCGGGCTTGCTGACCCGCTGCACGCGGCGGATGGTGGGCTGACGGTGCTTGCCGCTGTACTTCAGCTGGAGGACGAGGAGGCTCTGCACCCCTTCTCCCTCTTCGCTGATCTCGGCGATGAAGCCTTCCTGCTGCAGCACCCTGACGATGCTGCGAGCCATGCGCGAAGCAGGAACCTTGGTGTTCTCGTGCTTTTTCTCACTCGCATTGCGGATGCGGGTGAGCAGGTCTGAAATCGGGTCGTGGTTGGCCATGGTCGGGTCCGAAGAGGGCTCAGTTGCTGCGGAACGGCATTCCCATCTCACGGAGGAGGGCCCGGCCCTCTTCGTCGTTACGGGCGCTGGTCACGATGGTGATGTCCATGCCCCGGATGGCGTCGATCTTGTCGTAGGAGATTTCGGGGAAGATGATCTGCTCCCGAACCCCCAGGGTGTAGTTTCCCCGGCCGTCGAAACTTTTTGGGCTGACGCCACGGAAGTCGCGGATGCGCGGCAGTGCCAGGTGAATCAGGCGCTCCAGGAAGGCGTACATCCGCTCGCCCCGGAGGGTGACGGCCACACCGATCGGCATGCCCTGGCGGATCTTGAAGGCGGCGATCGCTTTCTTCGCCCGGGTCACCACCACTTTCTGGCCGGTGATGGTGGCCAGTTCGGTGATGGAGGCTTCGAGGGCCTTGGCGTTCTGGGCGGCTTCACCGAGGCCCCGGTTCAGGGTGACTTTCACCACCTTGGGGACTTCGTGAATGTTGGAGAGGTTGAGATCCTTGAGCAGCTTGGGCTGGATCGTCTCCCGGTAGCGCTGTTTCAGTGACATGACGGAAGGGAGGGGTGCGCTTCTGGGCGTTGTCAGAAGGCGGACAGGGACGCGGGACGGGGTGAGAAGGAGGTTGGCGTTCAGTCCAGGAGTTCGCCGGTCTTCTTGAGGCGGCGTTTCTTGGTGCCGTCTTTGTCGACGACGAGCTCCACTCGGCTTGAAACCTTTTTCTCGGTGGAATAGAGCTGCACGTTTGAGGCATGCACGGAGGCTTCCTCGGTGACGATGCGGCCGGTTTCGCCTTCTTGGGTGGGCTTCACGTGACGGGTGCGCAAGTTGATGCCTTGCACGATTACGCGGTTTTCGTTGGGCAGGGTGCGCAGAACCTCGCCGGTCTTGCCCTTGTCCTTGCCCGCGATCACCTGAACGGTGTCGCCCTTGCGGATGCGCAGCTTGATGCGCTGGGTGGGCTTGGCTTTAGCGGTGGCGGTCGCCATCTCAGATCACCTCCGGAGCGAGGGACACGATCTTGGTGAAGTTCCGCTCCCGCAGTTCGCGGGCGACGGGACCGAAGACACGCGTGCCCTTGGGGTTGTTGTCGTTGCCGAGGATCACCGCGGCGTTGTCGTCGAAGCGGATCGAGTTGCCCGTGTCCCGGCGGAGGGTGGCCCGGGTGCGCACCACCACGGCTTTGACCACATCCGATTTCTTGACGCCCATGTTGGGCATGGCGTCTTTGACGGCAGCAACGATCACATCGCCCACGTGGGCGTAGCGACGGTTGGTACCGAGCACCCGGATGCACTGGATGCGCTTGGCGCCACTGTTGTCAGCGACGTTGAGGAAGGTTTCCTGCTGAATCATGGTGAGAACTCCTCAGCTGGCGCCGTTGGGGGTGAGAACTTCGGCCACGGTCCAACGCTTGGTGCGGCTGAGCGGGCGGGTTTCGGTGATCCGAACCCGATCGCCGACGCTGCAGGCGTTGGCTTCATCGTGGGCTTTGTAGCGGGTGGTGCGGCTGACGGTCTTTTGGTAGATGGGATGGGGGAAGCGGTTCTCCACCGCCACCACCACCGTTTTGTCCATCTTGTCGCTGACGACGGTGCCGACCCTTTCCTTGAGTGCCATGGCGAGTGCGTGGTGGATCAGGAGGAGACGGTGGAGCGCTGACGCTCCGACTGCACCGTCTGCAGCTGCGCCAGCTTGATGCGGGCCAGCTTGAAACGGTGGGGTTGCTCCAGCCGGCGGGTGGCCTGCTGGAAGCGCAGGTCGAACAGTTCGCGGCGGAGGCCATTGAGCTGTTCGTTGAGTTCGCCGTCGCTGAGTTTGCGCAGCTCGGCAATGTCGGGGCGTGCCATGGGTCAGGCCTCCACGGGTTGAGCGGTGTCCGGGGTGGTTTCCGCTTCCTGGTCAGCCAGGGTCAGAAACTTGGTTTTGATCGGCAGTTTGTACTGCGCCAGGCGCATGGCTTCCCGCGCGATGGTTTCGGTGATCTCAGGACCACCCATCTCGAAGAGAATCCGACCCGGTTTGATCACGGCCACCCAGAACTCCGGATTGCCCTTACCGGAGCCCATGCGGGTTTCGGCGGGGCGCATGGTCACGGGTTTGTCCGGGAAGATCCGGATCCAGATTTGCCCGCCCCGTTTGACGTGACGGGACATGGCCCGACGGCTGGCCTCGATCTGGCGGGAGGTGATCCACCCGCACTCCTGGGCTTGAAGCGCAAACTGACCGAAGGCAACGGTGTTGCCCCGGGTGGCGACGCCGCTCATGCGGCCCCGCTGTTGTTTGCGGAATTTGACGCGTTTTGGACTCAGCATGGTTCAGGTCTCCTGATCACTCCTCGTTGGAGCGGTCTTCGAACTGTTGGGGCCGCCGGTTGGCCCTGCGCTTGGGGCCGGCACCCACGGGCAGTTGTTCCTGCTGCCCGGGGAGGACTTCACCTTTGAAGACCCAGACCTTGATGCCCAACACCCCGTAGGTGGTGGTGGCCACCTTGGTGGCGTAGTCGATGTCGGCGCGCAGGGTGTGCAGGGGCACACGGCCTTCACGCGTCCATTCGGTACGGGCGATTTCGGCGCCATTGAGACGACCGCTGACCTGAATCTTCAGACCCAGGACCCCAGCCCGCTGGGCGCGCTGGACGGTCATGCGGAGCACGCGGCGGAAGGCCACGCGCTTCTCGAGCTGCTGGGCGATGTACTCGGCCAGCAGGTAGGCGTCGGCGTCGACCCGCTCGACCTCCACCACGTTGATGCGCACCTGACGCTGGGCATCACCGATGGTTTTCTGGATGCCGGTGCGCAGGTCTTCGATGCCGCTGCCCTGGCGGCCCACCAGGACGCCGGGGCGTGCCGTCTTGAGTTCAACCTCAAGTTGGTCGGCCTTACGGGCGATCAGCACATCGCTGATGCCGGCACTGGCGTACTTCTTGTGGATGAAGGTGCGAATCCGATCATCCTCTTGGAGGAGGAGTGGATAGGTCTTGCTGGGGGCGTACCAACGGGAGCGGTGGTCCTGGGTGATCCCCAGGCGCAGTCCGGTTGGATGGATCTTGTGTCCCATCGGTCGGTGTCCTCGGGGGTCAGGCGGTGGTGGCGGCCACAGCAATGCTGATGTGGCAGGTCTGTTTTTTGATGGCGTAGGCACGGCCCTGGGCGCGCGGCCGGAACCGCTTCAGGGAGGGGCCCATGTCCGCCGTGGCCTGGCTGATGACCAGGGTGGCTGGGTCGAGACCCAGGTTGTGCTCAGCATTCGCCACGGCGGAGCGCAACACCTTGGTGATGGGTCCGGTGGAGCGGTAGGGCATGAACTCGAGGAGGATCAGCGCTTCCCGGTAGGACCGGCCGCGGATCTGATCGAGCACACGGCGCACCTTGGACGCGGATCCGCGGATGAAGCGGCCGTGGGCAAGGGCTTGGGTGGTGGGGGTGGATTGGGCCATAACGAGTCGTTCCTTAACGGGCACCTTTCTTGTCCTTGATGTGGCCCCGGAAGGTGCGCGTGGGGGCGAATTCCCCCAGCTTGTGACCCACCATCTGCTCCGTCACGTAGACGGGAACATGGGCTTTGCCGTTGTGAACGGCAATGGTGTGGCCGATCATCGTCGGCAGGATGGTTGAAGCGCGTGACCAGGTTTTGATCACGCCCTTGTCCCCAGCACTGTTTTGAGCCTCGATCTTGCGGAGCAGGCTGTCGGCCACAAACGGGCCTTTTTTGAGTGAACGTCCCATGGCGGTTTAAGCAGACAACAAAACGGTGATGAGCATCAGGAGTCCCGTCCGCCACGGCTCCGCTTGGAGATGCGGCGACGCTTCCGGAGCACGAACCGGTTGCTGGGTTTGTTGCGCTTGCGGGTCTTGAGGCCCAGGGCAGGTTTGCCCCAGGGGGTGACCGGACCGGAGCGTCCGATCGGTGCCCGACCCTCGCCACCACCGTGGGGGTGATCGCAGGGGTTCATCACACTGCCGCGCACCTGGGGGCGACGGCCCAGCCAGCGCTTGCGGCCAGCCTTGCCGAGGCTCGTGTTGCGTACTTCGGCGTTGCCGACTTCGCCGAGGGTGGCGTAGCACTCACGGCGGACCAGCCGCACCTCGGTGGAGGGCAACTTGAGGGCGACGTAATCCCCTTCCTTGGCGACCACCTGTGCGCTGGCGCCGGCGGTGCGCACCATCTGACCACCCCGGCCGGCATAGAGCTCGACGTTGTGGACGCTGGAGCCCAAGGGGATGGCCGACAAGGGCAGGGCGTTGCCGACTTCGATCGGCGACTCGGGGCCGGAGATCACCTGTTGACCCAGCTCGACTCCGGCCGGGGCCAGGATGTAGCGCTTCTCGCCGTCGACGTAGAAGAGCAGCGCCAAGCGGGCGTTGCGGTGCGGGTCGTAGTGGATCGCGGCCACCTTGGCAGCCACACCGTGCTTGTCACGGCGGAAGTCGACCAGGCGGTAGAGGCGCTTGTGGCCACCGCCACGGTGGCGGCAGGTGATGACGCCACGGTTGTTGCGTCCCTTGCGTCGGTGCTTGGCCTCAACAAGGCTGCGTTCGGGCTTGCGCTCGGTGACTTCGCTGAAGTCGCTGGCCACCCGGGTGCGGGTGCCAGGGGTATAGGGGCGGTACTTACGGATTGCCATAACGGTTCAGACCCCTCAGGACTCAGGGAAAAGCTGGATCGCATTGCCTTCGGCCAGGCGCACCACCGCCTTTTTCACCTGGGCGCGCTTGCCGGCGAAACGGCCCACCCGTCGGGAACGCCGGGGGGGATTCATGGTGCTGATGCCGATGACACGCACATCGAACAGCTGTTCGACGGCGGCCTTGATGTCGGGCTTGGCGGCCCGATGGTCCACCTCAAAGGTGTACTGGTTCTGCTCGAGGGCGCGGGTGGCCTTCTCGGTGATCAGCGGTCGACGGATCACATCCGCGAGCCGACCTGCGAAACGCTCAGTCATCGCCGTAGACCTCCTGGATTTTTGCGAGAGCTTCTTCGCTCACCACCAGGGTGTTGGCGTGGAGAAGATCGAACACGTTGAGCTGATCGGCGGCGATCAACTTGACGGTTTCAAGGTTGCGCACCGAACGGCGCACAGCCTCGCTGGCGCCATCAAGCACCAGCAGCACCTTGGAGCCCTCGGCGATGCCGAGGCGCTGCAGGGCAGCGGTGATCTCCTTGGTCTTGGGGGTCTCGAGGTCTGCGGCGAAGCCCTTGACAACCACGAGGTTGTCGAGGCGGCTCACCAGGGCGGTGCGCAGGGCAAGGCGACGCTCCTTGCGGTTCATCGCCTTGGTGTAGGTGCGGGGCTTGGGCCCGAAAGTCACGCCACCGCCGGGGCGCAGGGGGGTGCGGATCGAACCCTGGCGGGCCCGGCCGGTGCCTTTCTGCTTGTAGGGCTTGCGGCCACCGCCACGCACCTCGGCGCGGGTGAGGGTGCTGGCCGTGCCTTGGCGGGCGTGGGCCAGCTGCCGAACAACGGCGCGATGAACCAGGTCGTTGGCGCTGGACTCCTTGGCAACGCGGAGCTCGAGGCTGGTCTTGCCGGCGTCCTTGCCTTGCCAGTCGCGGATCAAAAGGTCAGCCATCACGCCCCTCCGTCAGCAGGTTTGGTGCCCACCCGCTTGGCGGGGGCAATATTCAGCAGGCTGCCGGGTTTGCCGGGAACGGATCCTTTGACCACCAAGAGGTTGCGCTCGGTGTCCACCTTGAGGATCGTCAGACCGCGGGTGGTGATCTGCTTGCCGCCGTAGCGGCCCGCCATCCGCTTGCCGGGGTAGACCCGGCCGGGGGTGGTGCCGGCCCCGATTGAGCCGGGCTCACGGTGGTTCTTCGAACCATGGCTCATGGGACCGCGGCTGAAACCGTGGCGCTTCTGCAGACCGGTGAACCCACGGCCGACGGTGTCGCCGCTGACATCGATCTTCTGACCGGCTTCGAAAGCGGCGACCGTGATCTGGGAACCCAGTTCGAGGCCTTCCACGCTGTCGACGCGGTATTCACGTAGGTGGCGCAGGGGCTCGCTGCCGGATTTGGCCAGGTGCCCCTTGGCGGGCTGGTTCACCAGCTTGTCGCGGATGTCGCCAAAACCGACCTGCACGGCGACATAGCCGTCGGTGCCGGTGCTTTTGAGTTGGGTGATGCGGCAGGGACCCGCCTCGATCACAGTGACCGGGATGGATCTGCCCGCATCGTCGAAGAATTGGGACATGCCCAATTTCTTCCCGAGGATGCCGATGGACATAGGAGGTTGATAAACGCCAGCAGAACTACCCGTCGCACGGCCCGAGGGCTTGGCGATGGGCCAGGGCTGATTCGATCGGACGCAAACGGCACTGGAGCCGGTCCCTTTCGGGATGATCCAGGTGGGCTAGCGGGAGGCGAAGCAGCAGGCTGGGACTTGTGGAACAGGAACCTGGAGCGGTACCGATGCAGGATCGGGGTGGCCCAAGGGCGTTTCGACAGTTTCCCGACGGCTTCCTGATGGACGGATCCAAGGAGAAGGCCGCACTGGCCAGGGAAGGCCGTCACCAATGACGACCTGGTGCAGCGTGCTGGAGGCCCGGCTAGCGGACGGGCACAGAACGGTTGCACAAGCAGACAACATACCCCATGGTCCTTCACCAACTGATTGGTGGGTGACAACGACTCCGGGGCCTTGCGCCAAGGTTTCCTGAGAAACTGCCAAACTGTGCCGATCTCAAGGGTTGCTCCGATGCCTCTGTTGCTCTCCGGACGAGGATTTCGCCAGGAACTTGAGCGCTTCGGGGCCGTGGCAGTCTTTGCGCCCCTGGAAGGTGGCAGTGAGACGCGGCTGCTGCGCCGATTGCGGGCTGGAGGCTACAAGGCCCAGATCACCTCGGCCCGGGGGTTGGGGGATCTCCAGGCTTACTTGCTTGAGCTCCACGGCATCCGACCGCCCCACCTGGGTCACCACAGCGTCGGCAAGGGGGCAGCGGTGGGCGAGGTGCAGCAGGTGATGCCCCAGCTGGGTGCCCTGCTGGAGGAGCAAGCCCCGATCGTGCTCTGGCTGTTGGAGGGGCAGGTGCTGTCCAACGCTGAACTCAGCGCCTTGATCCAGCTCAGTCGCAGCGTGCCCCGCCTTCACGTGGTAGTGGAAATGGGAGGCGCGCGCAGCCTGCGCTGGCAGTCGCTTGAAAGCCTCGTTGCTGCCTGAGCAAGCGCTGGCCGCTGGCCGCTGGGTCAAGTTGATCTGCGGCGCCAGCAACCAGGATCTGGCGGCGATTGAGGATCTCTGCGGCATCTACACCCTTGCGGGTGTTGATTGCATTGATCTGGCCGCCGACGGCGCCGTGGTGGCGGCCGCCCGCCGGGGGATGGCCTGGGCACTCGAGCGCGGCGCCCCGCCCCCTTGGCTGATGCTGAGCCTCAGCGACGGGGCCGATCCCCATTTCCGCAAGGCCTGGTTCGACCCAGAGCGTTGTCCGCCTGGCTGTCCTCGCCCTTGCCAGCGGGTCTGTCCGGCCCTGGCCATCGGTACGAGCGCCGGTGTGTTTGAGGAGCGGTGCTACGGCTGCGGGCGTTGCCTGCCGGTCTGCCCTTGGGGGCTGATCGAGGAACGAGACCATCAGCTGGCTCCACCCGCTGTGGCGCCCTTGCTGAGGGCGTTGCAGCCCCAGGCGGTGGAGATCCACACCCGCCCCGGCCGGGCGACGGCTTTTGCCGAGCGGTTGGCGCAGGTGAAAGCCTCCGGCCTTGCCCTTGAGCGGCTGGCGGTGAGTTGCGGCCTGGAGCCGGCGACGGCGGAGCATGATCCAGGGCTCGGCCCAATCCGGCCGGAACGGCTGGCGGAGGAACTTTGGCAGCGCTTCGCCCTGCTGCGCAGGAATGGCTTCAAGCCTCTCTGGCAACTTGATGGCCGGCCGATGAGTGGGGATGTGGGGGCCGGCACCGCCCGGGCGGCCGTACTCCTGCTGGAGAGGATTCTGGCCATGGCTCCGCCGGGCCCGATTCAGTTGGCCGGGGGCACCAATGGCCTCACCCTGGCCCTCTGTCAGGGACTGGCCAAGCGCTCCGGCCGGCCCAGGGGCGGTGCGGCCGGGGTGGCCTTCGGGGGTGTGGCCCGTCGCCGCTTGCAGCCCCATCTGCTCAAGGCCCAGCGGCGCCAAACGCGCTTGCTCGATGACCGGGAGCTTGTGGAGGTAGCACTCAAGGATGCCCGCGCCCTGGTGACCCCCTGGCGGACCGAGGATGGGGGTCACCTCTGAGTCGGTGGCGGCCGCCATGCAAGCCCCTACCCCGGACCCCACCGCTTCGATGGCGCCTCAGCGGATCACCGACGACCTCGATCGTTTGTTGGAGCTTCTGCCTGAGGCCGTTCAGGAGTCCCTGGCGGCGCCGGAGGCCCGGGAGGAGTTGCTTGAGGTGGTGCTTGACCTGGGCCGGGTGCCCGAGGCCCGATACCCCGGCCGGGCCCTGACCCTTGGGGAGCGACCGATCGAGCGCGCTGACCTGAAGGCGCTGGTGGAGCGGCTTGGCCGTTTCGGCGGTGACAACCGCGCCGGCATTGAGCGCACCCTGCACCGCATCAGCGCCATCCGAAACCGCTCTGGTGAGGTGGTGGGGCTCACCTGCCGTGTGGGCCGCGCCGTGTTCGGCACCGTGGCCATGGTCAGGGATCTGCTGGACACGGGTCAATCCTTGCTTTTGATGGGGCGCCCCGGGGTGGGAAAGACCACGGCCCTGCGGGAGATCGCCAGGGTGCTGGCCGACGACCTGGAGCGACGGGTGGTGGTGATCGACACCAGCAACGAGATCGCGGGTGATGGGGACATCCCGCATCCTGCGATCGGCAGGGCCCGGCGCATGCAGGTGGCCCGGCCCGAGCTGCAGCACCAGGTGATGATTGAGGCGGTGGAGAACCACATGCCCGAGGTCATCGTGATCGATGAGATCGGCACGGAGCTCGAAGCGCTGGCTGCCCGCACGATTGCCGAACGTGGGGTGATGCTGGTGGCCACGGCCCACGGCAACGAGCTGGCCAATTTGATCAAGAACCCCACCTTGAGCGATCTGGTGGGCGGCATCCAATCGGTCACCCTCGGGGATGAGGAGGCCCGTCGTCGGGGTTCGCAGAAATCCGTGCTGGAGCGCTGCGCGGAGCCCACCTTCCCTCTGGCGGTGGAGATGCAGGCCCGCAGTCAGTGGCTGGTTCACCGGGAGGTGGCCCGCACCGTGGATCTGCTGCTGCGGGGCGAGCCCCCTCGGCCCCAGGTGCGCGAACTGGCCCCCGATGGGCGATTGCGGCTGGCGGATCTCGGCGGATGGACCGGCCTTGAGCCACCACGGCGGTTGGCTCCCCTGATGGGCTCGATCCCCCCCCCCACTCCCCGCCTGCGGTCGCTTCGGGATCGACCTTCACTGGTGCCTGTGCCCATGCCCGATCCCTGCGAGCGCAGCCCCGGCGCTGCCGAGAGTGGGCCGAAGAGGGCGGCACCTTTGCGGGTGTTGTGTCTGGGCCTCAGCGAGCACCTGGTGGACCAGGCCCTCCGCGCCCGCTCCATGGCGGTGGTACGGGCGGAGGCGGTGGAGCAGGCGGATGCGATTCTCAGTGTTCGCCAGCAGTTGGGGCGAGATCCCGAGCTGCGTCGCTTCGCCCAGGTCGTCGGGGTGCCGATCCTTGTGATCAAGTCCGACAGCCTCCATCAGATCCAGCGGGCCTTCGAGCGGCTGCTGCGCCATCGCCCAGCGTGGGGGAGCGAAACCGTCCCGACGGACCGGCTTGATGACAGCGTGGCGGCGATGGAGGAATGCCGGGAGGCGGTGGAGCGGGTGGTCCTCCCCCAGGGGCGACCGGTGGAGTTGCTGCCCCGCAGCGATCGCGTGCGCAATCTCCAGGCCGAGCTGGTGGGCCATTACCGCCTGCGCTGGGCCGAGTTCGGCACTGGCGCCAGCCGGCGCCTGCGGGTGTTTCCGGCCTGAGTCTGTTGGCGTTTGCTCTGGTCTTTGCCCGTCGCCAACGGACCCCCCGGCGGAGATTGACGGAGGGCGACCTGCTGTGGGTAACTAGCTAGGCGCTCAGCAATGCGCTGGTGCGTTGGGCCGTCGCCAAGTGGTAAGGCAGCGGGTTTTGGTCCCGCCATTCCTAGGTTCGAATCCTAGCGGCCCAGTTTTTCAGCCTCCGCGCGTGGTCCTCCGGTGACCCCAGCCTCCCCCCGCAGCGGCCCCCTGCTGGTCTTCGATTTCGATGGCGTGCTGGTGGATGGCATGGCCGAGTACTGGTGGAGCGCCCGTCGGGCGGCTCTGGAGCTCGATCCGGAATTGAGCTTGGGCGACCAGGCGCCGCCGGCCTTCGCCCAGTTGCGGCCCCTGATTCATCATGGTTGGGAGATGGTGCTGGTGGCTGCTGAGCTGGGCCGGCCTGGTTTTGATCCACAAGCGGTCCTGGGGGCCTACGAGCTGTTTTTGAGTGCAGCGATCGGGCGTCGGGGCTGGGATCCCGCCCGCCTGCAGGCGGCTCTGGAGCAGGTGCGGCGCCTGGCGATCGCCACCGATCGCGGCGCCTGGTTGGCGCTGCACCATCTGTTCCCTGGGGTAGCGGAGCGGTTGCACGCCCTGGCGGAGGAAGGCGCCGACTGGCTCGTGCTCACCACCAAGGGGGCGGACTTCGCCCGGGAGTTGCTGGCGGGTTTTGGCCTTCAGCCGCTCGAAGTGTTCGGCCATGAGCAGGGCAGCAAGCCAGAGGTGCTGCTGCGCCTGGCGGCCACGGGGCGGCCCCTCTGGTTCATCGAAGACCGCCGCGCAACGCTGGAGGCGGTGCGTGCCACCGCCGGACTCGAGCGGGTGCGCTGCTTTCTGGTGTCGTGGGGGTACCTGGGACCGGGGGATCGTGAGGGCTTGCCCGCAGGGATTGGGCTGCTGGAGTCGGAGCGCCTGGCGGCCCCCTTGGCGGGGTGGCTCTGATCCGCTAGGGTACGTCTGTACTAGGCGATACGCCGGGTGGGAGCGGTGGCACTGGCTTCCGTGAAGCCGCCATCGCCCCACCTGGGGCCTGTCAGCTGGCCCCAGGTGGGGCCCACCACGTTGCCCCTTCCATCGCTGACCACGTCGACCATGCCTGCTGATTTCCCCAAGACCACCGCTGCCCGCTCCGGCGACGCCAAGGGCTCCGAGGCCAAGGCCGCCGAGGCCCGCGCCAGTGAGCGCGACAAGGCCTTGGGCCTGGTGCTGAACCAGATCGAGCGCAACTTCGGCAAGGGTTCGATCATGCGCCTGGGGGATGCCTCCCGCATGCGGGTGGAAACCTTCTCCACCGGTGCGCTCACCCTTGATCTGGCCCTGGGTGGCGGCTACCCCAAGGGGCGGGTGGTGGAGGTCTACGGCCCGGAGAGCTCCGGCAAGACCACGCTCACCCTCCACGCCATCGCCGAGGTGCAGAAACGCGGCGGCGTGGCGGCCTTCGTGGATGCGGAGCACGCCCTGGATCCGGTCTATGCCGCCGCTCTGGGTGTCGACATTGAGAACCTGCTGGTGTCCCAGCCGGACACAGGTGAGATGGCCCTTGAGATCGTCGACCAGCTGGTGCGCTCCGCCGCCGTCGACATCGTTGTGGTCGACTCGGTGGCGGCGCTCACCCCCCGGGCGGAGATTGAAGGGGAGATGGGTGATCTGTCGGTGGGCAGCCAGGCCAGGCTCATGAGCCAGGCGATGCGCAAGATCACCGGCAATATCGGCAAATCCGGTTGCACCGTGATCTTCCTCAACCAGCTGCGCCAGAAGATCGGCGTCACCTATGGCAACCCTGAAACCACCACCGGCGGCAACGCCCTGAAGTTCTACGCCTCGGTGCGCCTCGACATCCGCCGCATTCAGACGCTCAAGCGTGGCACCGAGGAATACGGCATCCGCGCCAAGGTGAAGGTGGCCAAGAACAAAGTGGCCCCCCCGTTCCGTATCGCTGAGTTCGACATCCTCTTCGGACGCGGCATCAGCATCCTGGGCTGTCTGCTCGACATGGCCGAGGAAACCGGTGTGGTGGTGCGTAAAGGAGCTTGGTATAGCTACGAGGGAGACAACATTGGCCAAGGTCGTGACAACACCATCGTCTGGTTGGAGCAGAACCCTGAGCAGAAGGAAGTGATCGAAGCGTTGGTGCGTCGCAAACTCACTGAGGGAGCCGACGTCACCGCCAATTCGATGAAGCCCTTGGCCGCTGCCGCTGCCAAGCTGGCCTCCACCCCTGTTCCGGTGACGGTGGAAGAGGAGGAACAGGCTTTGCCCCAGGTGGATTGACCGCGCCTGGGGGCGTCTGTTGTGACCCCCCTGCGCACCCTTGCTGTAGGGCGCGTTCCAGGTGCCATTGGATTGATGCCGGGGTTGGGCATTCAGGCCCATCGCCATTGGCTCATCAGGGAAGGCTGTGAGCTTGGGGTGACGTTGATCAGTCGCTGGATTTGGCCGAGCTGCTGGCGGTGGGAAGCGTTGCCTCAGGGTTGGAGTCCCCGGAGGATCCGCGTTGGAGGAAGGTTGCCAAGCGCTCCAATTCCTGGATGGCATCGGCACCTTCCAGTTTCACCAGCTCATGGCCGTTGTGGGATTCCACCCAGCTGATGCCGAAGTCCGAGACCAGAAAGCGCACCATGTGGGCCTCACCCAGGGCGGCCACAAAGGAGGCGCCTTGTCCGTCATGGCCGTCACCGCAGACGTAGCAGGTGGCCGAGAGGCCCTGGGCCTGAAGGCTGATGGCCAGGGACTGCAGGCTCATCACCAGATCCTGGACGACGGAGCGGTAGTGCTCGGCGAGTCGAGGAAACATGGTGCGCTGTTGAACAGTCTCCCCATCCTAAGGATTTCTTTCGATTTGTGCGTGTATAAATACTCAGTGTCAGGGGATGCGGTTTTGGGCCTGGGGCCTGATTCAGCCCAGGCCGAGCTCCCCTCAGCCGTCGGCCAGGGTCCACCAGCCGGCCGCCGGGCCGATGAAGCGCACGGTCACCCAGAACAGGGCAAGGGCTCCGATGCCGTACCAGGCCCCCTGGGTGGAGACCTCCACGAAACGGCTCGCCTGACGTTGGCTCAACGGCAACCAGCTCACCAGCCGCGGTGAAGTGTCCTTGGGGCCGGATTCCTGTTTGCGTTTGCGGGGGGGCAGTCCCTGCTCCGCCCTGCGCTTGGCCTCTCCCATGGCTCCATGCCTGCTTGGATCGCGCTCAGGTTATCGGTCGTCATTGGTGAGCCCGTGCCACCGCCGCCACCAGCGCTGCGGGGCAGGCTCAAGGCTGAAGAGGTCCAGGCAGGGGTTAAGGCCCCATGGCCGAGCGAGAGGGCATCAGCCGATCCCTTTTGCAGCAGCGGACGAGCGGAAAAGCGATCAGCGGGGCATCAGCCGTGGCAAGTCGACCCAGGGCTCAAGGGCCTCCAGTACCTGACGGCCCCAGCTGCGCCGTCGCACCCGCCCGTCCAGCAGGGCCAGCCTTCCGCCACTGCGGCGCAGTCCTGCCACGGCCCGTTGCATCCGGCTGAGAGCTTCGGGCAACAGCAGCTCCCGGAACCAGTCGCGGCCCCGTTGGCGCAGGGCCCACACTCGGGCTGCGGTGAGGGGATCCTCCAGGCTGGCGATCGGCAGGAGCGCCACCACGATCTGGCCTGGAAGGGGCAGGCGTTCCTGATGCGCCAGCCACCAGTCCCAGCTGCAGCAGAGCACCCCGTTGCTCTCGGGGGCCGTGGTCTGGTGATCCACGCGGCTGCCGAACTCGGCGGCCAGGGCACTGATGAGATCCAGCCGCAGGGGCCCGTCGTCGATCAACACGACGGTCAGGCCCTCCTGCCCCAGCACCAGCCGGCGGCTGTGCTCCAACAGGTGCTGTCCAAAATCAGGGCTGTTGGGCAGAGCCTGGCGCTGGGGAGCGTGGATGGGAAGTGGGTCCTGGAGGGGCGGATCGCTGAGCCGCACCGTCACCTGGGGATCGAATCCCAGGGCCTTCTTGGCCATTGCCGACCAGGGGCTGCCGCCCGGAACCCCCAGTTCCGAACCGATCAGGACGGTTCCGCGGCCCCGCAGCAGGCCTGCCATCACCTCCAGCGGCTCCAGGGGTTGGCGGTGGAGTGTCCATTGCAGCAGCTGGGGATCCACCGTCGCCCAGCCGGTCCAGTCGGGGCTTTGGCTCTCCAGCCAGCGGGGCCACGGATCTGGCAAGGGATCGAGCAGTTGCAGCAGTTGGGCGAGGGGGGCCTCCTCCTCCGGCCTGAGGGCCACCTGCAGAGCGGGGTTGGAGGGATGGCTGAAGATGCGCCGGCTCAGGCGCTCATGCAGGGCCAGCAGGCTGGCTTCGGCGGCCGGCAGGCTGCGCCGCAACATCTCCCAGTGGCTGGTTTCGAGCACGACTCCCAGGGCCTGGCGCAGGGCCCGTTCCAGTCCTTCCGCCTCTGGCAGGACCAGTTGACGCTCTCCCAGCTCGTCCCGCCGCCAGGCGGTCACCAGTTCAGCAGGACTCAGCAGCCACAATCGTGCCGCCGCTGGCGCGGCTTCTCCTTCCCAGCAGGGCAGGTTCAACCCCACTGCCTTGAGCCGGGGCAGTTCCTGGTGGAGCAGGCGCTGACGCAGCGCGGCACTGAGCACCAGGGCCACCGGGGCCTCGCTGAGGGCCAAGGGGACCAGCAGTCCCACCAGCCAGCTGGGATCACGGCCCGCGCTTAAGCGCACGAAGGTCTGATCGCCGCGCCTCAGGCTTCTGGCCACCAGCCGGCTGAGGGTCAGGTGATGGGGCCAGCGCGCGGCACCCTCCTGACGCAGCAGAGCTTTGAGCTGGTGGTGAGCGCGGGCTTCCAACATGGCGGAAGCGTAGGAAGCTGGCCCGAGCAGGCCGTACCGGCAATGACAGAGTTGTGGCGGGAGCGGCCGGTGGGAATCGTTGGCCTGGGGTTGATCGGAGGCTCCCTGGCCCTGGATCTTCGAGCGCATGGTGCCCGCGTCCATGCGCTGGTGCACCGGCAGACCACGGCCCAGCGGGCGATCGAACGGGGCCTGGCCGATCGCATTGCCACCGATTCTCAGGTCCTGGTGGACTGCGACCTTGTGGTGTTGGCCCTGCCACTGGACCGCTTGCTCAATCCCGCCCCCGCGTTGCTGGAGGCCCTGCCGGCCGGAGCCGTGCTGACCGATGTGGGTTCGGTCAAAGCGCCGGTGCTGGACCGTTGGCAGCCCCTCTGGCCGCGCTTTGTCGCCGGTCATCCCATGGCGGGCACGGCCCTTGCCGGGGTGGAGGCGGGTCAGCGGGAGCTGTTTAAGGGGCGCCCATGGGTGGCGACCCCAGCTGCGGAAACCGATCCCGAAGCCCTTGAGCAGGTGAAAGCCCTGGCGGAAGTGGTGGGGGCCCGCTGGATCACCTGTGCCGCCGCTGCCCATGACCGGGCCGTTGCGCTGATTTCACACCTGCCTGTGCTCGTGAGTGCCGCACTGCTGCTCGCGGCTGATCACGCCGCTCCCGATCCGGAGCTCGCCGGCCTGGTTCGGGCCCTGGCCTCCAGTGGTTTTGCCGACACCACCAGGGTAGGGGGAGGAAATCCTGAGCTGGGCACCTTGATGGCCACCCACAACCAAGCCGCCCTCGGCGAAGCGCTGCTGGCCTACGGCCAGCAGCTGGGGGCCCTTCAGGCTCTGGTGCAGCAGGGGCGTTTTGATCAGCTCGAGGCCTCCTTACGCCTGGCCCAGGAGCTGCGTCCACCGTTCCTCTGAGTGGTTGCCGCTGTGCCGTTGACTAGCCGGCCAGGCTGAGGGAGAAGCCTCTTCGTGCCAGCAGTTGGCGACAGGCCATGTGGGCCGATTGGCTCACCCCGGCGGTGCCCTCGCCGGGGAAGATCGAATCGCCGCAGAGCCAGAGGCCCGTCAGGGGGCTGCGGCTGGCCAGCCCGAAGGGACCGAACCGGCCAGGGGTCTGGCCGAGGCCGCCCACGAAGCCGAAGGGCCGGCCCGTCCAGCGCAGGAATCCCCTGGGCGTGGACAGCTCGCTGTGCCTGAAGGACTTGGGGGCCAGATCCAGCAACTGGACCAGGCCGGCCTCGATGCCCGCCTGGGCGGCTCGTTTGCGTTCTTGATAGGTGTCTTCCCCGTGCTCGAACCAGGGGCGGGCAGGCGTGAACACGCTGGCGATCACCGTCGCCTGGCCCGCTGGGGCATGGCCGTCCTCCTCGGCGCTGATCGAAACGAACAGGGGGCCGGGATCCCCCCACTCGAGCTGGAGGTGCAACGGGTGCTCGGCGGGCAGTCGATCGCGATCAATCGCCCCGTAAAAGACCAGGGCGCCGGAGGGGTCATCGAAGCCGGCCAGGCGCCGCCGGTAGCCCAGAGGCAGGGACTCTCCAAGCAGGGCTGGAAGGGCTTGAACCGGCGCCGTGCAGATCACGTCACGGGCGGCGATCTGGAACGGGGTGGTGCCGTGGCATTGGCCTTCCACCCGCCAGGTCCCCTGGGTCGGGTGCTGGCCCGGGGGCACCAACCGCTCGACCCGATGGCGGAGCCTCAGCCGGCCGCCCGCCCGGGCCAGGCCCTGCTCAAGGGCGGCGCTGAGTGTCTGCATCGAACCATGGAGGTGCCAGAGACCAAGGGGCTCCTGGGCCATCGCCAGCACCGTGGCGCCGTAGAGCGCCGCCGTGTGATCCGCTGGTTGCTGGGAGTAGAGCCGCAGCTGCAGATCGAGAAAGCGCCGCAGGCGCTGGTCGCCGGCGCAGCCCGCGAGCCGCAGCAGGTCGAGCACGGTGGCGCCCACCAGCAGACCGCTGGCCAGTGGGGCTGGACCCAGGGCACCCAGCATGGTGGCCAGGTCCCAGGCATTGCGGGGCGGCAGGATCGGATCGCGCCGATTGAAGGCCCAGTTCGCCGCATGCAAACTGCCGCAGAACTGCCAGAAACGCTCGCTGCCGGGGAAGTGCCGTTGCCGTTCCAGGGCCCAGCGCTGGGGGTCGCGCCAGAGCTGGATCGGAGTGGTCTCCCCCGCCAGCAGCACGCTGCAGCCTGGATCCAGGGGACTGGCGGCGGGGGGGTCCACCCCCAGGTGGGCGAACAGGCGGGCGTGGATTCCTCCGCTTTCGAGGCCCGCCACCTGGGTGGCGCCCACATCGAAGGTGTAGGGGCCGCGGCGAAAGGTGCCGGCGCAGCCGCCGCTTTGGTGGTGGGCCTCCAGCAGTTCCACCTGCAGTCCAGCCTTGGCGAGCAGGGCGGCCGCCGTCAGACCGCCGATGCCCCCTCCCACCACCACCACGTCGCACACCTCAGCGGCCAGACGGTCGGCAGGGGGCATGGGTCGTGGCCCGGGGCCCGGGAATGCTGGCAGCCTTGGAGCGCCAACGCGGATCGCCTCGATGCCTCCAGCCGATGCCCCCCCCGTGGCGGCGATCGCCCTCCTGCTGGGGGAGGCGGTGACGGCGGCGCAGCCGGTGGGTGGCGGCTGCATCCACAGCGCCTGGAGCCTGCAGCTCACCGATGGCCGCCGGTTGTTTGCCAAGACCAACAGGGCCCCTCAGCTGCCGCTGCTGGAGGCTGAGTGCGAGGGGCTGGGGGCCCTGGCGGCCGCCGCTGGGGCCGATCTGGAGGTCCCCAGGCCCTTGTTCTGCGGCCAGTGGGAGGACCTGGCCCTGCTGGTGATGACCTGGCTCCCCCTGAACGGGGCTGGAGAGACCGGTGCCTGGAGCTCCCTGGGAGCGGGCCTGGCCCGGTTGCACCGCCGCAGCCTGGAGAGCGGCCCAGGGGATTTCGGCTGGGCCAGGGACAACTTCATCGGCTCAGGACCCCAATGCAACGGCTGGATGGCCGATTGGGGTCGATTTTTCGCTGAGCGACGTCTGGGGGAGCAGCTGGCTTGGGCCAAGCGCCAAGGCCAGAGCTTCGAGGGGTCCGAGGTGCTGCTGGAGCAGGTGCCGCAATGGCTCGCGCATCATGCTGCCGAGCCCTGCCTGGTGCATGGCGATCTCTGGAGCGGCAACGCCGGTGTGCTTACCGGCGGCGGCGGTGCCCTGTTCGATCCCGCCGTCTACAGGGCCGATCGGGAGGTGGATCTCGCCATGGCCAGATTATTCGGGGGCTTCCCCAGCAGCTTCTTCGCTGGTTATGAAGCGGAATGGCCCCTGCCCACGGCTCACCGGGTTCGGGTGGATCTCTACAACCTCTATCACCTGCTCAACCACGCCAACCTGTTCGGCGGGGGCTATGGCACCCAGGCCCAGCGACGGATCCTGGCGCTGCTGCGGAACCCACCAGTGGAGGCTTGAGGAGCTGGATCAGCCCAGGTATTCGCTTCGCAGCCCCTGAAGGCGGCTCACCACGGCGCTGCGCTTGTCACTGGTGGTGAGGTTCTGCCAACTCCATTGGCCCACCACCACCAGGCCCAGCAGTTCCAGCAGGCCCGGCACCACGGGGAGAAGGTTGATGGTGTCCAGCACCCCTTTGATCAGCACCTGAGCCACGATTACCGCCAGCAGGATGCCGGCCGCTTTGCCGACGCGACCCATCTGGCTCCAATCCACCTGGTCGAGGGCGGTGTTCACCTTGCCGAGGATTTCGCTGTAGCGCTCAGAGAAGCCCGCGCCGACTTCTTCTGTGCTGGGAGAGACGGCGGAAAACAGGGAAGGCTCCTTCACGTCAGTTGTCTCGTCGCTCATGAATCTGATTGGGCTACAGGTTCTAACGCCCTAACGTATCGGTGTAGGGCCTCCCATGCCAGAGCGCTTGTGGCTGGACAGATACTGGTCCGCGGTGCTCGTGGAGGGGCTCCTGGCCGCAGCGCCTGAGGAAGGCTGCGCCCTGTTGCTGGGACGCTCCCATGGCTCCCTGTTGACGCTTGAGGTGGTCTGGCCTTGCCTGAATGTCTGGGGGGCGGGCTGGCCAGAGACCTTCGGATTTGACCTGGCTGCCATGCCCGGTCCTCGGCTGGAACGGGACCAAGGGATGGCCCCGTCGGCCAGCCGCCGCAACCGCTTTGCGATCGACCCCAGGGAGCAGTTGCTGGCCGAGAAATGGGCCCGTCGCCAGGGGCTCCAGGTCTTGGGCAGCGCCCACAGTCACCCCGAGGGCGAAGCGGTTCCCTCGGCGATCGATCGCGCCTGGGTGCTGGCACCAACCCTGATGTTGATTTGCACTCCAGGGCCTGACAACGGCGGACTGGGGGCCTGGTGGTTCCCCTCGTCGCCCGGCGACCCGCACCGGCTTGCCTTGATCGGGAATGGCGAAGGTGGCCCAGCCGCTGGCCGGGGCGCGTCGGGCGGGGACGGGGATTTGTGAGACTGGGGCCATGCCTTGATCTCGGCCTCTTCCCGGCCGCCCCTGCCCATGCTTCCCCCCGACACCACCGGAATTGAACTCAGTCCCGACGAGGTGGCGCGGTTTTCCCGCCACCTGATCCTTCCTGAAGTGGGCATGGCGGGCCAGAGGCGGCTCAAGGCTGCCTCGGTGCTTTGTGTGGGCACCGGAGGTCTCGGGTCGCCGCTGCTGCTCTATCTGGCCGCCGCTGGCGTGGGCCGCCTTGGCATCGTCGATTTCGACGTGGTCGACACCAGCAACCTGCAACGTCAGGTGATCCACGGCACCAGCTGGGTGGGCAAGCCCAAGATCGAATCGGCCAAGCACCGCATCCACGAGATCAACCCCCACTGCCAGGTGGATCTCTACGAAACGGCGCTCACCAGCGAGAACGCCCTTGAGATCATCCGCCCCTACGACATCGTCTGCGACGGCACCGACAACTTCCCCACCCGTTATCTGGTCAACGACGCCTGCGTGTTGCTGGGGAAACCCAACGTCTACGGCTCGATCTTCCGTTTCGAAGGCCAGGCCACGGTCTTCAACCTCGATGCCGAAAGCCCCAATTACCGCGACCTCTTCCCCGAGCCGCCGCCGCCGGGCCTGGTGCCCTCCTGCGCCGAGGGTGGTGTGGTGGGTGTGCTGCCCGGGATCATCGGCCTGATCCAGGCCACCGAAGCGATCAAGATCCTCACCGGCATCGGCACCACCCTCAGCGGCAGGTTGCTGCTCTTCGATGCCCTGCGGATGAAGTTCCGCGAGCTCAAGCTGCGGCCCAGCCCCGAGCGTCCGGTGATTGACAAGCTGATCGACTATCAGGAGTTCTGTGGCGTCGGCGGCACGGCGCCGGGCCAGGAGGAGGCTGGATCCCTGGACGCGATCAGCGTCAGCGAGCTCAAGCGGTTGCTGGATGGCGACCGCAGTGAACTTGTGCTGCTGGATGTGCGCAACCCCCCGGAGGTGGCGATCGCCGCGATCGAGGGTGCCGTGCTGATTCCCCTCGACCAGATCGAGGGAGGGCAAGCCATCGAGCAGGTGCGGGAACTCTCCGCTGGCAAGACGCTCTACGTGCACTGCAAGATGGGAGGCCGCTCAGCCAAGGCCCTGATTGCCCTCGGGCGCCATGGCATCAGAGGTGTGAACGTGAGCGGCGGGATCGACGCCTGGAGCCAGGAGGTGGATTCCACAGTCTCCCGTTACTGAGCGTTCTTGCTACGGAGCCCCCCTTGCTAGGCCGGGCTCAGTAGTCGACGCCGCGCTTGAGGTCGACACCACGTTCGGCGTAGTGCTTGTGGCAGACCATTTCCGAGTGCACGCTGGCCAGGTCGAAATAGGCGGGGGGGTTCTTGCAGCGGCCGGTGAGGATCACCTCGGTTTCGGCGGGTTTGCGCAGCAGGGTCTGCACGATCGGCTCCACGGGCAGTAACTCCAGGTCCACCGTGGGATTGATCTCATCGAGGATCACGGTTTTGTACAGACCGCTGGAGATGGCGGCACGGGCGATCTCCCAGGCCCGCTCCGCCTCCACGTAGTCGATCGGTTGCTGCTGGCCCCGCCAGACAATGGCGTCGCGCCCGGAGCGCAGGTGATCGACCAGATGCGGGTAGCTCTCGCGCAGGGCGGCGATCGCTGCATCTTCGGTATAGCCGCTGCCGCCCTTGAGCCATTGCAGGATCAGCACCCGGTGACTCTTGTCCTGGCTGATGCCGCGGCCGATGGCCTGAAGGGCCTTGCCCAGGGCGCTGGTGGACTTGCCCTTGCCTTCTCCGGTGTAGATCTCGATCCCCTCCAAGCCGATGGCATCGCCGTCGGCGCGGCGGTGGGCGCGCATCTCGGAGTGCAGGTCGGCCAGTTGCACCAGTTTCTGGGGGGCGCCGCGGCCCGTGACGATCACTTCCATCTCGCCGGGTTTGGTGGCCAAGATGCGGACCACCTCGTCGACGTCGAGCAGCCCCAGATCGAGCACGGGGGAGAGTTCGTCGAGCACCACGACTGAATAGAGGTCGCTGGCGATGGCGCCCTTGGCGATGTCCCAGCCCCGTTGTGCCTCCTGGCGATCGAAACGGGTCGCCTCGGCGGCCGTGAAGAAGTCGCCCCGGCCGGTGCGCACCTGGTCGATCAGGTGCGGGAAACCCTGCTGCAGGGCTTCGATCGCTCCGTCTTCGTCGTAGGCGCGGCCGGGCCCCTTGAGGAAGCGCAGCAACAGCACCCGGGTGCGTTTCTGCTCGCAGATCCCCAGGCCGATGGTGCGCAGCACGACCCCCAGGGCCGCCTGGCTTTTGCCCTTGCCGTCACCGTCATAGACGTGAAGCTGACCGCTGCTGCGCTCGCTGCTGCCGGAGGCGGTGCGAATGCCGATGCCCCGACCGGTGCCTGCGGTTCGCTCAGAGCTGCTGGGCGGTGCCATCGCCGGGCCTCTTACCGTTGGATCCTAACGACCTCTCCCCAGCCACTTGGGCCCGCTTCAGACCGGTTTTCTCCCCCATCGCCTCGGCGAGACCCTGCCTGAGTGCCTGGACCTGGCGCTGCAGGATCTTCGCCAGTGGCTGGCGGCGCAACGCCAACTGGTGGTGGCCTACTCCGGCGGGGTGGACAGCGCCCTGGTGGCGGCCCTGGCCGCCGAGCAATTGGGGGATCGGGCCCTAGCGGTGACGGGCGTCTCGCCGGCCCTGGCGCCCCACCTGCAGGAGGAGGCCAAACTCCAGGCCCGTTGGATGGGGATCCGCCATCGGGAGATTCCCACCAGCGAACTTGACGATCCGGCCTACACCGCTAACCCCGACGATCGCTGTTTCGCCTGCAAGCGGGAGCTCCACAGCCTGTTGGCCCCCCTGGCGGACGTGTTGGCGGAGCAGAGCGGGGCGGCGGTGGCCCTGGTGGTGGATGGGGTGAACCTCGACGATCTGCGCGATCACCGACCGGGACTTCGCGCCGCCCGCGAGCGTGGGGTGCGCTCCCCCCTGGCGGAACGTGGCATAGACAAGCAGGGGGTGCGCCAGATATCCCGGGCCCTGGGATTTCCCTGGTGGGACAAGCCAGCCCAGCCCTGTCTCGCCTCCCGCTTTCCCTATGGCGAGCCGATCAATGCCTCGCGGTTGCGCCGGGTTGCTGCCGCAGAGGATTGGTTGCGGGGCCAGGGCATCGCCGAATTGCGCGTGCGCAGCCAGGGTGAAACGGCGCGCATTGAGGTGCCCTCTCAGCAGTTGGATGGGCTTCTGGGGCGGCTTGGGGATGGGGGGCTCTGGCGCCAGGAGCTCGTCGAAGTCTTTGCGGATCTGGGCTTTTCCGCGGTGAGCCTCGACCTGGAGGGATTGGTGAGTGGCAAGCTCAACCGCGACCGCTTGGCCGCCTGACGTCTGGCTGGGATGGTGTGCCGCGCCAGATGCTGAGGCGCGGCGGGCGTTGCGCTCAGGCGGCGAGGGGGGTTCGCTCAACTTCGGCCAGGGCCTCTGGGGTCTCCCTCCGGAAGCTGGTGAGCTTGTGGTGGGCGGCTCCCAATTCTTCGCTGAGAACCTGGCAGGCGCGCTCAGGCATGGTGTGATCACCACAGGTGAAGACATCCACGGCGGCGTAACCCGATTCGGGCCAGGTGTGAATGGAGATGTGGGATTCCGCCAGAAGGGCCAGCCCCGTCACCCCCTGAGGTTCAAACCGATGGGTGATCAGATTCAGGAGTGTGGCGCCCGCACGCTTGGCTGCTGTCGTGATGGCGGTCCTGAGAAAGGCTTCGTCGTCGAGCTTCTCGCTGTTGCAGTTGTAGAGCTCGAGGATGCAGTGTTTGCCCACCGTGTCGGTGGCACTGGGGATGGGGAGGGGCGAGGAGAGGGGGCTTTGGGCTCCATTCCATCCCGGGTTGGGGTGGAGGGTGGGCAGGGTCTGGGTCATCAGATCCATGGAAACAGCTCATCACCATAACGCCGCAGAGACGGCACGTCTTGTGCCCTGCTGTCTCTGCGGCTAGCAATGGGTGTCCCCGGCCACAGATCAAGGGGGCGCCAGTTCCACTTTGATCGCTCCGCCGCTCACCCGCACAAGTTGAGAACGGCTGCGCCAGCCCCCGCTGAACGCCCCCAGATGGGTCGCGCTGACGAGGCATTGGTGGCCTTCTCCCACCGCCTCCAGCAGGAGGTGCTGGCGTCCGAGATCCAGCTCTGCCAGTACGTCATCGAGCAGCAGCAGGGGTGGCGCGCCCCAGAGCTGCTGCACCAGTTCGAGCTCAGCGAGCTTTAGGGCGAGCACAAGGGTGCGCTGTTGCCCGGCCGAGCCGTATCTCCGCGCCGGCTGGTCCGCCAGCCGCAGCTCCACCTCATCGCGATGGGGCCCGACGCCGCAGTGCCCTGAGCGCAGTTCCTCTTGCCGCTGGGCGAGCAATTGGGCCTCGATGGCCTCGCGCCAGGGGGCCTCGGCCTCCTCCCCCTCCAGCACGCTGCCGGGCTGGTAGCGAAGTTCAAGTTGTTCGCGACCGCCACTGAGCCGTTCCTGCCAGGCGGCCGCCAGCGGTTGCAGCCGCACGAGGGCCCGACGGCGGCGGCGGTGCAGCCGTGTGCCCACCAGGGACATTTGTTGATCGAAGGCCCCCAGCAAGTCAGCGAGATGGGCCCGGCCCAGCCCCCGGCGCAGCAGCTGGCTGCGCTGGCGCAGCAGCCGGCCGTAGCGGGAGAGCAGTTCGCTGTAAATCGGCTCGAGCTGCAGCACCACCCGATCCAGCCATTGGCGCCGCAGGGAGGGCTCACCGCGTACCAGCTCCAGGTCGAGGGCGCTGAAGCCCACGCAGCGCAGGGGGCCGAGCAGATCCAGGTGGCGTTCCAGGGTCTTGCCGTTGCGCCTGACCTGGCGACCCCCTACCCGGCGCAATTCCAGCTCCAGGTGATCACCGTCGGGGCTCCAGCCGCCCAGGCGGCTCAGGGATTCGCCCTGGCCAATCAGATCCTGGTCGCGGCTTGTGCGGTGGGAGCGAAGGCTCCCGAGCAGTTCAACCGCCTCCAGCAGGTTCGATTTGCCCTCGCCGTTGTCGCCGATCACCAGGAGCCTCGGTGAGCTGAGCTCGAGGCTCAAGGCGGCGTAGTTGCGGAACTGCAGCAGCTCCAGGCGATGCAGCCGCATGGGTCCGGGGGGCGTGCGGCTAAGGTAACCCCATCCACCGGGAGCCTGCTTTCGGTCGGTGGCCATGGCTTTGGGCCATGGCGAGGGCATGTAGCTCAGTTGGATAGAGCGTCAGATTCCGGTTCTGAATGTCGGGGGTTCGAGTCCCTCCATGCTCGTGTGTTCAGTCCACGCTCTCCACCGGACGGGCGAGCGTCAGACCCATGGCCCGGATTCCGCCGGGATCCACGATGAATCCATGGCGTCTCAAGGCCTCCAGGGCCTCCGGTGGCGCCGAGAGAGAGATGCTGCAGCCGGCCATCTCTCGGCGCAGTCGTTGCAGGGCTCCGTGCACCAGCGCCTCCAGCACGCTGGCTCTCGCAGGCTCGCTCGGGGCCGCCGAGAGATCCCAGAGGTTGGCGTTGAGGGCCAGATCACTGGTGGCGCGCACGAACCCCACCAGCTGGCCTTCGGGATTGCGCACCAGCAGGTGCCAGATGCTGCGAGCGAGCACGCGCTCAATCAGCTCGGGCGTGCGGGAGCGATCGCCGCAGCTCACAAGCAGCGCATCGAGCTCGTGGGGTCTGGGGGCGGGGCTGGTCTCGAGTCGGTAGCCCTCCGGCAGGCGCGGTTGGCTGGGGCTACTGCGGAAGGGAATCAAAGCTTCTCAACCGGTGTTGCGCATGCCGGCGGCGATGCCGTTGATGGTCAGCAGGGCACCCCGCAGCAGTTCGCTGCGGCTGTAGGTGCGGCCATCGCCGGAGGGGTTGGCTCCTTCGCTCATCGGTGGCTGACGGTTCTGGTCCCGCAGCCGCCGCAGCAGGGCCACCTGAAGGAAGCCCAGGGGGATGATCGTCCGGTTGCGCAGGTCCACCGAGAGCTGCAGGGCGGGATCGCCATCCAGGAGACGCCGGTGACCGGTGATCATCAGCACCAGATCACGGGTGAGCACGTATTCCGCCGCGATCGCCTCAAAGATCTCTTCAAACGGCTCCCGGTGGCTGGGGCGGCCGAGGGCGCGAACGTAGTGGTGGGCCAGGTCGAGATCCACCTTGGAGAGGGTCATCTCCACCTTGGAAATCAACATGCGGAAGAAGGGCCACCGCTGGTACAGCAGGCGCAGTAACTCCCCTTGCTCGGCGTCCCGCTCCAACTCCTCCTGCAGGGCCGCCCCGACGCCGTACCAGCTGGGCAGCAGAAAGCGGCTCTGGGTCCAGCCAAACACCCAGGGGATCGCCCGCAGGCTGGAAAGATCCTTGGCGCCGCTCTTGCGCCGGGCCGGCCGGCTGGAAATCTGCAGTTTGCTGATTTCCTCGATCGGGGTGACCTGCTGGAAGAACTCCACCAGGTTGGGGTTGTCGTGCACCAGGTAGCGGTAGTGGGTGCGGGAGCGGGCCGCCAGCCGGCCCATCAGCTCATTCCAGCTGGGGGTTTCATCAAGGTGGGTGCTCACCAGGCTGTTCTGCAGCACCGCCGTGGTGACCGTCTCGAGGTTGTAGAGGGCCAACTCCGGCAGGGAGTACTTGGAGGCCAGCACTTCCCCCTGCTCGGTGATCTTGATGCGACCGCTGAGGGTGCCGCTGGGTTGGGCCAGGATCGCCTGATAGGCGGGGCCGCCGCCGCGGCCAACCGAGCCCCCGCGACCATGGAAGATGCGCAGGGCGACCCCCTGGTCGGTGGACAGGCTCTGCAGGGCGATCTGGGCCCGGTGGATCTCCCAGTTGCTGGAGAGGAAACCGGAGTCCTTGTTGCTGTCGGAATAACCGAGCATCACCTCCTGCAGGGGCAGCTCGGCGGGGCTGCTGCTGGCCAGCAACTGGCGATAGAAGGGCTCGGCAAAGAGCCGCGCCATCACTGCTGGCGCCCGCTGCAGATCCTCCACGGTTTCGAACAGGGGCACCACCAGCAACTCGGAAGAACCCAGCTTTGGGTCCACCAGCCCGGCTTCCTTGGCCAGCAGCAGCACCTCCAGGATGTCGGACACCGTGTGATTCATGGAGATCACATAGGTGCCGCAGATACGGGGGCCGAACTCCTGTTGCAGACGCTTGAGCATGCGGAAGACCGCAAAGGTCTCGGCGCAGGCGGCTGACCAGTGGGCAGCGGCCGGTGCCAGGGGCCGGCGGGTCTGCAGCTCCTGCAGCAGCCAGCCGATGCGCTCCTCCTCGTCCATCTCCCCGTAGGGCTTGGGTAGCAACAGGTAACGGGTGAGTTCGTCGAGGGCCTCGCTGTGGCGGGTGCTCTCCTGGCGGATGTCCAGGCTGGCGAGGGTGAAGCCAAAGATGTGCACCTGGCTGAGCAGGGTCAGGATCGGTTCGCAGCTCAAGCCGGTCGCCTCGAGGCTGTCGCGGATCAGCTCAAGGTCGGTGCGGAATTCATCGACGCCGCCGTAGTGAAGGTCCTGGGGGGCCTGGGCACCGAGGCCCCCCCCGGCCGTCGTCGGTGCCGCGTCGCATGGGGATTCCCAGCCGGCCTCCGCCAGCAGTTGGTTGCGCTCCTGGGTGAGCCGCAGGCGCTCGAGGATGTAGCTGAGCTTGAGGCGGTAGGGCTCGAGCCGGTAGCGGGCGGCACGTTCCTCATAGATCTCAGGGAAGCGCAGCCGGTCCATCTCCAGGGACTCCAGCAGCGGGGTGCTCACCTGGCTCCATTGCATCGAGATGCTGAGCTGGTCGCGCAGGTTGTTGACGGCGTGGACGTAGCGATCCAGCATCAGCCTCCGCTGGTAACTGGCCGTGCGCCAAGTGATCTCAGGCGTGACCGAAGGGTTGCCATCGCGGTCAGCCCCCACCCAGGAGCCGAAGGTGCAGAAGGCGTCCCGGGGGGGGATCACATCTGGGTAGCTCTGCTGCAGGGCACTGTGGAGCCGCTGGCGGAGCTGGGGCAGGGCGTGGAACAGCACCTGCTGGAAGTAGTGGAGGGCGTAGTCGACCTCATCGAGCACCGAAGGCTTGAACTGGTGCAGCTCGTCGGTGCGCCACCACAGGCGGATCTCCTCCTCAAGCTGGAGGCGCAGGCTGCCCTGATCGTCGAGCGCGTGGAGGTGGCTGTGCTGCAGGCGCTGGATCAACCCCGCCACCCGCCGCTGCTTGTGGCGCACGGTGTGGCGCACGATTTCGGTGGGATGGGCGGTGAACACCAGGCGGATGTCCAGCTCCCTCAGCAGGAATTCCAGCGTGGCAGGGGGCAGGTTGAGCCCCCGCAGTCGACTGAAGAGCTCCCGGAAGGTGGCTGGATCGGTCTGGTTGGCCAGGGGCGGTATGAAGGGGTCGCTGTCGGCTTCGTGGTTGCTGGATTTGAGACTGGCCAGGTAGCTGTCTTCCTCAATGTGCTGCTCGAGGATGTTGACCAGCTGGAAGTAAAGGGAAAAGGCCCGGGCTGCCGAGATCGCTTCGGTGAGGTCCATGTCGCTGATCAGAGCGACGATCGCCGCCGCTGCTTCCCCTTCCAGTTCGTGATTGCTGGTGTCGGATAAGCGCTTGAGGCGCAGCAGTCGCTCGGAGTGGGTCGGTGGACACTCACTGCGTAGCACGGTCTGCCAGAGGTCTTCCACCAACTCAAGCCGCTCGCCCAACAGCCGGGTGACCTGGGGGGCAGGGGGCTGAGCCAGGGCGGCGGTGCTCGCTTCAGAGAGGGTCACGGGCTGCCGCATGGGAGCGGGCACGGTGGGGAAGGAACCATGATCATCCCAAAGGACCTGCGGAGACTGTCGCCAAGCGAGCGTCAAGGGCACTTTCCTCGTCGACCATGGCAACGATGGCACTGCTGAGGATGGTGGTGATGCTCTCGCCCTGGCGGTGTCGCTCCAGCCAGCGCATGGCCTGGTTGCCATGGTTGAGGATCTCAGCCACCGGTGCGAGCACCGCGGTGAGGCCCCTCTCCCGGGCCAAGGGCGCGAGCGCATCCAGTTCCCGCTGGATCCATGAACGGGCCATCACCGGCTCCCCCGTGCGCCAATCCAACAGCTCAGCCTCCAGACTGGCGCGGGCCGCGGCCCTGTCGTTGCTGTCGGCCAGGGCGGCCAGGGCCGCCGGATCAAGGCGGCTGGCCCGCAGCGGGTCATGGGCGGCGGGGTCCGCCAGCAGCTGATGGAGGCGCAGTTCGGCGAAGGCGGTGATGGCGAGCAGCTGTGCGGGGTCGCTGATCAGGTCGCAGATGCGCAGCTCCAGGCGGTTCAGGCCATAGGGCCGGTCATCGCCGTTGGGGCGCACGGAGGTCCAGAGGTGGCGCACGTTCTGCATCGATCCCGCCGCTAGCTCGTCGAGCATCCAGTCGATGTAGTGCTGGTGGGAATGGAAAAGGGGCACCTGGGGCGGGGTGAGTGGGAACTGCAGCCAGCGCTGGGAATGGGCTCCGGTGGCCTGCCCATCGAGGAAAGGGGAACTGGCGCTCAGGGCCAGCAGCAGGGCGGCCTCGCAACGGATCAACCGGCAGGCGGCGAACAGCTCCTCCATGGCGGTGAGCCCGAAATTGATATGGACGCTGGCGGTCACCACCCGGGTGCCATAGGTGCTCTCGATGTAGCCGTGGTAGTCGTTGCCCGGGTCGGAGCGCTCGAAGCGGCGGCTGTCCCCCAGGCTGAGGGTGCTGCCCGGCAGCAGGGTGAGGCCGCGGCCGGCTAGCCAGGCCCGCAGGGCGCGGCGCGGGGCCAGCAGCAGGGCGAGCTGGTGGCCGTAGTCGGCATCGGGGGAGGTGGTGTATTCGAGGTTGCGGTGGTCCGGTTCGGTCACGAACCCCTCCAGGCTGGCGGCGGCCTCTGAGGCCACCCCCACCACCGTGCCGTCGGGGCGGCCGGTGTAGAGCTCCACTTCGAAGCCCTTGAGCAGTGGGGCTGTGCTCATCGCCCCGACTCCGCGAGGGTTGGAGCCGTTGCAGCGATCGGCGCAGGCTCTGACTCGAGGCAGGCCAGGGCTTTGAGCAGGCCTCGGGCTTTGTTGAGCGTTTCCTGGTATTCGGCTTCCGGCTGGGAGTCGGCCACGATGCCAGCGCCGGCCTGCACCTTCACGCTCCAGCCCCCCCCGGGAGAGGGCTGCACGATCATCGTGCGAATGGTGATCGCGGTGTTGAGAGCCCCGCCCAGGTCGACGGCGCCGTAGACGCCGGAGTAGGGCCCACGGGCATCGGGTTCCAGTTCGTGGATGAGTTGCATGGCCCGGATCTTGGGGGCCCCGCTCACGGTGCCGGCGGGGAAGGCGGCCATGAGCAGATCCCAGATGTCGCGTCCGTTTTGCATCACGCCTTCGACGGCGCTCACGATGTGCATCACATGGGAGTAGCGCTCGATCACCATCAGCTCGGCCACCTTGACGCTGCCGGCTTTGCAGACCCGGCCCAGGTCGTTGCGTCCCAGGTCCACGAGCATCACGTGCTCGGCCCGTTCTTTGGGATCGGCCAGCAGGTCTTGCTCGTAGGCCAGATCGTCGGCGTCGCTGCCACCTCGGGGGCGGGTGCCGGCAATGGGGCGCAGGGAGGCCTTGACCCCCCCCTCACCCGGTTCGGCCTTGACCATCACCTCGGGGCTGGAGCCGATCAGATACCAGCCCCCGAAATTGAAGAAGGCCATGTAGGGCGAGGGGTTCACCATGCGCAGGCTGCGGTACAGATCGAAGGGATCCCGATCGATGTGGGTCTCGAGCCGTTGGCTGAGCACCAACTGGAAGACATCCCCGGCGGCGATGTGCTCCCGGGCGCTGGCCACGGCCGCTTTGAAATCCTCCGGCGTGCGGTTGCTGAGGTTGGGCAGATCGAAGGCTGGCCTTGGGTTCCAGGCCAACGGGGCGATCCCAGGTGGCAGGGGCTGATGCATCCGTTGCTCCAGGGTCTCCAGCCGGGCCACCGCTACTCCATGGGCCGTCGCCGGGTCGACGCCTTCGCTGAGGTCGGCGTAGACCACGGCCGTGATCTGACGCTTGACCTGATCGAACACCAACAGGCTGTCGGCCAGCATCCAGCAGCCGTCGGGCGGTCCGCTGGGATCACTGGGGTGAACAGGGACGCTGGGTTCGATCCAGCGGATCAGTTCGTAGCCCCAGAAGCCGAACAACTGACCAAAGGGCGGCATCCCCTGCACGGGTGCGCTGGCGTAGGGCGCCAGGCACTGGCGCAGCAGGTTGAAGGGGTTGCCGCTGTGCTCGATCAGCCGTCCATCGCGCCAGCGCTGCTCGGCGCCTTCACCCCGCACCGTCAGAGTCCAGAGCGGATCACTGACCACGTAGCTCCAGCGGCCTAGGTGCTCGCCCCCCTCCACGGACTCAAGGAGCACCCCATGGCTGGCGCTGGCACCCACCTTGAGCCAAGTGGTGAGGGGAGTTTCCAGATCAGCGGGCCAGCAACTCCAGACCGGCAGAAAAGTGAGCCCTGCCGCCGCCTGCTCCTGAAAGGCCGTGCGATCGGGGAAGGGCATTTCGGTGTTGGGCGGGCATAAAAAACGGGGCGCCACGCACCCCGCCTTTCTAGGTGGTGGCCCGAATGATCAGGCGTCGAAGGTGTTGCGGCCGGAGAACTTGAGGTTGGCCGGGTTGGGATTGTCGCCGATGCGCCGGGGGTTGTGACCCACGATGGCGCGGCCTTCGTTCACCTTCTCAGGGAAAACGCCATCTTTCGGGTGGAGGAATTCAAGGTCGCCGCCGGGGAAGATCCGGTAGATCTTGTAATCCTCGATGCGGGGCTTGAATTTTGTGCGCAACTGGGTGCCGAGGGCAAGGCATTGCTCCTTGCGGGCGAAGTAGAGGATGTTCTCGCCTTCGTTCATCTCGGCGCCGCCGCCGGTGGGCATCTCAAATCCCTGGGCTTTCGTGCTGGTCCAGGTGATGGCGTACTTCTCTTCGGTTTCAGCCGAATTGAGGAGGCCGCCAGTGCTGCCGATGTACTTCGGAAGTTGACCGCTCAGCGCCGTTGCTGTCATGGGCTGTTCCTGTGGTGGGGGGAGTCGGCAGGCCGTTTCGGGCTGGAAGCTAGCACTGAGTTTTCGCGCTGTCGGCTTGGAGCCGGGCTGTCGTCACACCCGTCAACAAACCTCAACGGGCCGGGCCGCTTCCAGCCAAGGGAAAGAACACCGTCAGCCCCCGGTCGCCCCGTTCGGTGAGCCTGCCGCCAAGGCTGTGGAACAGCCGCTGGGTGGCCTGGCGGCTGAGCTGGAGGCTCCCGGTTTCCGGGCTCCAGCTCAACACGGGTCCGACCACTTCGGCGCTGGGTCCATCGGCGCCGTGCCCCGCCGGCAAGCACTCCGATCGCCCCACCCCATGGAGCCGCAGCTTGAGGCGGGAGCCCGCCGGCTGGAGGCTGATCTGCACCGTCGAGCCGCTCGGCAGCCGGCGGCTGAAACGGTCGATCAGGCCACCCAGCATGGTTTCCAGGCGGCTTGGATCGCTGAGCACCGGCGGTAGGTCCGGGGCGATGTCCAGGATGAGGCCCAGGTCGCGGCGCTGCAGTTGCTGCTGCCAGATCTGCTCGAGGCGCATCAGCAGCTGGGCCAGGTCGGTGCGGGCCAGGGGCTGCTCGTTGCGGGGCATCCGCTGCAGTTCGGCCGCATGGAAGATCAATCCAAAGCGGTCGATTTGTTCGCTGCATTCCCCGTCGATGGCGTGCAAGCGCTGACGCACCAGGGCAGGTAGATCGGCGCGACGCAGCAGGGAGCGAATCAGGGTGCGGATCGTCGCCAGGGGCGTGCGCACCTCATGGGTGAGCGCCTCCAGCAGGGCCAGCTCGCTGCTGGCGGCTTTCGTTTCGCCGCCGCCCCCATGCACCAAAGGCTGCAGGGTGACACTCGGGGCCATGGTCGCCAGGCGCTCTGCCAGCCTGGGCCAGAAGCTTGGCGCCGTGGCGTCGTCTCCGTGCAAGGGCCCCAGGGCTCCGATGGCGCTGCGGAGTCGCTGCCCCGCTTCCGGGTTGCTGCGCCGCAGCCGCTGGTCAAGAAGGGTGAGCGTGGCCGACAGGGTGACTGGATCGAAACGCACCAGTAGCTGGCGGCGCTCGGGGGGGCCATGGAGAGCCAGGGCCACTTGCACCCGCGGTGTGATCACCAGCAGCAACGGATCGGTCCCGTCGTTGTTCTCGAGGGCCAGTCGCTCGAAGCCTTCGCCGGCCGTCGCCGTGGACCCTGGCTCAGGGGAGGATCCAGGCAGCATGGGCGCCCCCTGGCCCAGCAGATTGCCGAGGTCTTCCGGGGCCCAGACCCAGCCGCGGAGATGGCGCAGCAGCTCAGGTTCGTAGAGCGCCGGCAAAGGGGAGGCCAGCCAGACCCCCCGGAGGGCTGAGCGGGGCTGCAGCAGGTCGTCCTGGAGCGTGGCCAAGGCCGCCCACCACTGACGCCGCACGGCGTCCTCATCGCAATGCCCCGGTGGCACCCCCTTGGCCAGGTTCCGCCGCAGGGCCTCCAGGCTGGTGTCGCTCACCAGCGCCCTTGGGCGGCCTGACTGCGCCGCGCCACCGAGGCACAGAGCCCCAGGGCGATGAAGTTGACGAGCAGCGAGGAGCGCCCGTAACTCATCCAGGGGAGGGGGACGCCTGTGACGGGCCCCAGGCCGATATTCATGAAGATGTTGACGATCACCTGGAAGATCACCATGGCGCCGATGCCGATGACCACCAGGGATTCGAAGTCGGTCCGGGCGCGTCCGGCGATCTGCAGGAGCTTCCAGCAGAGCAAGGCGAAGCCAATCACCACGAGCATTGATCCGAGGAATCCCGTCTCCTCGCCTAGGGCGCTGAAAATGAAGTCGGTGTGCTGTTCGGGGATGAAGCGGAGCTTGGTGAGGTGGCCCTGCATCAGGCCCGTGCCGAACAGGGCCCCCGAGCCGATGCCGATCTTGCTCTGGAGCAGGTGGTAACCCCCACCGAGGGGGTCCTTGGATGGATCAAGGAACAACACCAACCGATCCCGCTGATAATCCTTGAGGCCATGCATCCAGAGGTAAGGCGTGAGCACGGCGAAGAGGCCCTGCACAAGCAGCACGATGGTCACGCCGAGCTGCTTCCAGGGCAGGAAGCGCCAGGCCAGTACCCCCATGAGCGGCACCCAGGCCACCAAGGCAAGGGGCAGAACACCGGCCAAGATCGCCGTCACGAGGGGGGAGAGCAGCAACACCACCCAGGCCAGGGGCATGCCGGCCCAGAACAACATGACCAGCAGCACGGTGCCGAACACCAGGGACGTGCCCAGATTGGGCTCCACGAACACAAGTAGCCAGGGAAGAAAGATCACCGCGGCCGGACGGATCAGGTCGATCGGTCGCTCCACCGAGTAGCGGGCCAGGACCCCGGCCAGCAGGAGAATGGCCCCGAGCTTCGCAAACTCCGATGGCTGCACGTGGAAGCCCGCGATGTTGATCCAGCGCTGGGCCCCCAGGGCTGTGGTGCCGATGAAGTGAACCGCCACCAGGCTCGCCACGGTCAGCCCATAGATGGGCCGGAGCCAGCCTTCCAGCTTGTTGAGGGGTAGGCGTCTGATCAACAGAGCGAGGGTGAGCCCGATCGCGGCGGTGATCCAATGCTGGTACCAATCGGCGTAGTCGGCCTGTCTCTGGGTGCTGGCGATCAGGATGCCGGCGATGAAGGTCAGGGCCAGCGGCACGCCCCAGAACACCAGATCCACTCCTTCCAAAGGATTGCGGCGTGCGGGTGCCCGGCCCGAAAACATGCGGCGCCGACGACGGATTCCCGGGATGGTCATCCCGCCGGCGTCGGGATCGGCAGTCGCAGGGCCAGCTCTCGGAAGACCCTGGCGCTGGCTGAGTGGGGCTGGGCCAGCACCACGGGCCGGCCGCCATCGCCGCCATCCACCACCGCCAACTCCATGGGGATCTGGGCCAGCAGGGGGACACCGGCCTCGTCGGCCAGCAGGGCTCCGCCACCGGAGCCGAAGAGGGCATAGCTCAGCTCCGGTCGGTCGGGGGGGATGAAGGCGGTCATGTTCTCGACGACCCCCAGCACGGGTACCCCCAGTTGCAGGAACATCGCCAGCCCGCGACGGGCATCCTGCAGGGAGACCTTCTGAGGGGTGGTCACGATCAGCACTCCCGCCATCGGCACGGCCTGGGCGAGGGAGAGCTGGGCATCCCCGGTGCCGGGGGGGAGGTCCACCACCAGCACATCGCGTTCGCCCCAATCCACTTGATAGAGGAACTGGCGAATGATTCCGTTGAGCATCGGGCCCCGCCAGATCACCGGCTGGTTCTCCTGAATCAAGAGCCCCATCGAGACCATGGCGAGGCCGCAGGTGTCGACCGGAGTGAGCACTTGCTGCTCACCGCTGCCGCGCACCTCGGGGGTGCGGTCAGCCACGCCGAGCATGGTCGGTGCATTGGGGCCGTATATATCGGCATCGAGCAGGCCCACCCGCAGGCCCGAGGCGGCCAGGGCGCAGGCAAGGTTGACGGCGACAGTGCTCTTGCCCACACCACCCTTGCCGCTGCTGACGGCGATCACCTGCTTGACGCCCGGAATCGCCTGCCGCTCGCCGCCCCCCTGGCCGTGGCCCGCCTGGCCGATGGGGGCCGCCTGGGCCTGGGCCAGTTCGATCTGCACATCGTCGACGCCCTCGAGGGCCAGCAGGGCCGTGCGGGCTTCGCTCGCGATGCGTTCCCGCTGGGCGTTGGCGTAGCCAGGGAGGGCGAGGCGAAACACCACCCGCCCGCCCTCCGCCCGCACCTGATCGATCCAGGCCAGCTCCAGCAGGCTGCGGCCGCTGCCCGCGTCCTTCAGGGGCGCCAGGGCACCAAGGGCCTGTTCAGCGGTGGCCATCTGGGGCGGCAGTGAGGGCCTGGATCCTAGGAGTCACCCCGCGCTGTGGGTGCTCGCGCCCCCGCGGGGGACGGTCCCGCTCGAAGGCTGGCGCCCTGGGGTGGGAGGCTGGAGAGGTGAACACGTTTTCAGCGCCCAACGGGCGCGGCTTGCAGTGGCGGATTCAGCAGTGGCAGCGCAGGGTGTGACCGCCGGGGCCCCGGCCCTTGAAGCGCCCCCCGCCGACTCGCGCCAGCGGGTCAAGGCCCTGCTGATGGGTCTGCAGGACAGCATCTGCGCCGGTCTGGAGGCCCTCGACGGCGAGGGGCGCTTCGAGGAGGAAAGCTGGATCCGCCCCGAGGGCGGAGGCGGTCGCTCGCGGGTGATGCGCGAGGGCAGGATTTTCGAGCAGGGTGGCGTGAACTTCTCCGAGGTGGAGGGCGACAACCTGCCCCCCTCCATCCTCAGTCACCGGCCGGAAGCCAAGGGGCAGCGCTGGTTCGCCACCGGCACCTCGATGGTGCTTCACCCCCGCAACCCCTATCTGCCCACGGTGCACCTCAACTACCGCTACTTCGAGGCGGGGCCGGTGTGGTGGTTCGGCGGCGGCGCCGACCTGACCCCCTACTACCCGTTCCTTGAGGATGCGCGCCACTTCCACCGCACCTTGAAGGGCGCCTGCGACAGCATTGATCCGGCCTACTACCGGGTGTTCAAGCCCTGGTGCGACGAATACTTCTTCCTCAAGCACCGGAGCGAAACCCGGGGGGTAGGCGGCATCTTCTACGACTACCAGGACCCTGCCGGCCACCTCTACAAGGGCCAGGACCCCGAAGGTCTGGCGGCGGCGGCAGGAGCGGCCGAAGGTGAGCGGCCTCGTAACTGGGAGCAACTCTTCGCCCTTGCTGGAGCCTGTGGCCATGCCTTCCTGCCCAGCTACGTGCCGATCGTGGAGCGGCGGGCCGGCCTGGCCTACGGGGAGCGGGAGCGTCAGTTCCAGCTCTACCGCCGCGGACGCTACGTGGAATTCAACCTGGTGTTCGACCGGGGCACGATCTTCGGGCTTCAGACCAACGGCCGCACCGAATCGATCCTGATGTCCTTGCCGCCCCTGGTGCGCTGGGAGTACGGGTATAGGCCCGAGCCCGATAGCCGCGAAGCCCTGCTCACCGATCTGTTCACTCGGCCCCAGAACTGGCTGGACGACCCCAGTCTCGAAGAGCTCTGTCGGCCGCACCAGGCGGTTGGCTGAGGCCCTGCTCCAGGGCGCTTACCACCCGCTCGGCGATGGCGGCCAGGGCGGCCTCCCGATGGGCGGGGCTGCGCAGGGAGGCCTCGAGGGTGCCCTCCAGCTTGCCGATCTCCAGGATCGCGATGCCGCGTTTGGGCGCCCCAAGGCCGTTCCGGAAATAGAAGGGGTACGCCCCGAAAGCCAGGGCCAGGCTTTCATCCAGGCGGCTGGGCTGGGCCCGGAGCGGCGGGATCAGGCCGGAGCCGTAGCCATCGGGCCCGTAGGCATCGAAGTGGATTTCCATGGCGTAGCCCCCGGCGGCCACGAAATCACGACCCACGCTCCAGGTGGTGCGGGGGTCGTCGCCCCGGGGAATGCTGCGCAGGGGTGGGTCATAGAAGCGGATGTTCAGGCCCCGGCGCTGGCCCAGGGCCACCACCGCCTGGGCGGTCTGCAGGTTCCAGAAGAGCTCATCGGTCATCGAGGGGTCCATGGGCGCCCAGCGAGCGAGGGCCACCGCGGCCCCTGGCGTGCCGGCGCCGCCAACGCCCTGGGAATCGGCATGGCCCGCCATTAGCAGAATCGGCGTGTCGACGGGCAAGGACCTCAGGCCCACCCAGTCCTTGGCCAGCCGCGTGCGTGGTCCGGTGAGCGGATCGCTGCTGGGGAGATAGGGGGCCTGGGCCGCAGCACCTCCAGCTGCGCCGACCACCAGGGCGAGGGCGAGCAGGGGCCGGAAGAGGGGAGGCATGGCGATCGGTCTCAGATGGGTGATTGCATCAGGGCGCCGTCGCTGGCGAGTTCCAGGCGGGGGCCCAGCTCCAGCTCTAGGGCGATCAATTCGTCGCGGTGGGCGCGCAGGCGCAGGGTGCTGCCGGGGGCGTCATCGGCGCTCAGCAGGCGCAGTTCCACCCGTTCCTGGCGGCGGGCCCGGCGCTGGTAGAGCAGCCCGGCCAGCGGGCCCAGCGCCGTGAGCAGCAGGGGCCACCAGCCGAGGGCGGGCAGCAACTGGCGCAGCACCAGGCCCAGGCTGGCGGCTCCCACCCCGCCGAGCAGCGAGAGCAACAGGGCGAGGCCGCCGCTGGCCTCGACCGTGCCTGTAAAGCTGAGCAGGCGGCGCTCGGGATTGCCTGCTTCTGCCTGCCAACCCCGCTCCTGCAGCCACTGGCTGAGGCCGCTGAGCACCTCCAGGGCTGGCCTGGGTGAGTGCACCTCGACCACGGTGGTGCGGTCCTTGCTGGCGGCCCGCAGGAAGAACACCAGGCCGATCGCCATCAGCAGGGTGAGCAGCAGGGTGGAGGCCATGGAGGTGGGGGAGGTGAGGAGCGGCAAGCGGGCTGCCCATGGAAACCCATTCTCTGTCACTTTGACCGCGGTCGAGGGGGGCTCTGGCTTTGCCACCATGGCCTCATCCGCTTGTCCCCCATGCCCACCGCCGCTCCCGCCCGCTTTGCCGTCTTCGATGGTGACCTTGATGCGGATTGGCATGCACTGTTCGCTGCCTCCGGCTCGCTGGCGGTGGACACCGAGGCGATGGGTCTGGTCCATGGACGCGACCGGCTCTGCCTGGTGCAGATCGCCGACGACCACGACAACGTCTGTTGCCTGCGCATCGCCCGGGGCCAGAACGAGGCGCCGTTGCTCAAGGACGTCCTAGAGGCTCCGGGGATCGAGAAGGTGTTTCACTTCGCCCGTTTCGATGTGGCCGCCCTGGCCGAGGGGCTCGGGATTGCCGTGCAGCCGATCTTCTGCACCAAGGTGGCCAGTCGCCTGGGCCGCACCTACGCCCCCCGCCACGGGCTCAAGGATGTGGTCAGTGAATTGGTGGGTGTGGAGCTGGACAAGCAGGCCCAGAGCAGCGATTGGGGCCGGGTGGATGAGCTCAGTGAGGCCCAGCTGGCTTACGCGGCCAACGACGCTCGCTACCTGCTGGCGGCCCGGGATCGGCTGGTGGCCATGCTTGAGCGGGAGGAAAGGATGGAGCTGGCGCGCCGCTGCTTCGCCTGCATTCCGGTATTTGCAGCTCTTGATCGGGCGCGGTTCGGCACAGTGTTCGAGCACTGAAGCCTGAGAAACAACCGGTCAGTCTTCGTCCATGAAGTTCATCTCGCTCTGGACTGCCGTGAGCAATGAATCGAGGAGCTGGCCGTTGGCGGCGCTGCCGGCATGGGCGTCTTCGGCCATGCGGCCGGCCAGGGCGATCTTGTCCTCCATCGCCCGCAGGCCCTCCTGGGTTGCCCTCAGATCCACCTTGCGCCGGGCTGAGGCGAGGCTGATGTTGAGCAGGCTGGCCAGGCGCGCGTAGGCGGTGGCATAGGTGGGGTTGGTGGGGGCGACCATGCCGTTGGATCAGGTGATGCCATCTTGACCCGGTGGGCCTAACAGGACCCGATCGATCGCCGAGGCGATCCGGGCGCTGCCTCCCGGAGCGCCCATGCGCCGGCGACCGAGGCGCCCCAGCCGCTCTCTCAGGGCCCCATCGGCCAGCAGCTGCTCCACTCCCTCCGCCAGCTCGGCCGACCCGGCACAGACGCGCACGGCTCCTCCGAGCAGCCGGCTCTGGCGGCGGGCAAAGGCGGCTTTGAACTGGGGTCCAGGTCCTGGTAACGAGAGGGCCGGGCAACCCAGCCCCACCACTTGCTCGGTGGCGGTGCCAGCCGTGGCCACGGCCAGCTCTGTGGAGCGGGCCCATTCAGCCAGGTTCCCCCGTCCCAGCAGAAAACGCAGGGGACGTTGCTGGTGCCGCCAGGCGGCTACGGCACTGCTGCCGGCTGGCACCGGGCAGCGCTCTAGGCCCAGTCGCTGCAGAATTCCGGCGATAGCTTCCTCCCGGGGCTGGCTTCCGCAGGCGGCCCGCACCTCCATGGGTTGCGGGCAACGCAGCAGAGCCCCCAGCAGGCGCTGGAGGTTGCCGAGCGCCTCAGGGGTGCGGGAGCCCATCAACAGCAGCACCCGCCGGGATGCGCCGCTGGGGGGAAGGAACTCCGCTGCTGGATCCAGTCCATCCATCATGGGATTGCCCGGGGCCAGGGCGTGCACCCGGTGGCGCCGGAGCCCCCGGGCGGTGAGGGCGTCGCGCACGGCCACCAGACGGCAGCGCCCCAGGC
Organism: Cyanobium sp. Morenito 9A2; assembly: GCF_024345575.1. Lineage (GTDB taxonomy): Bacteria > Cyanobacteriota > Cyanobacteriia > PCC-6307 > Cyanobiaceae > ATX-6F1. Next base: position 9,068 of record NZ_JAGQBJ010000011.1, on the reverse strand, counting down.
CCATCAGCGCCCATTCCCAGGGGTCCCACTCGCTGCCCTTGAGCCGGTGATAGGCGTCGGCGCACAGCGCTCGGCCGGGGCCACTGCGCCAGGTGAAATCGCTTTTGGGGGTGCCGATGAAGCCGAAGGGGGCACCGCTGGCCGCCGCCAGGAGCAGCGGGAGCACATCGCCCACCGCCAGCAGTGGTTGGCCGCTCGCCCCCCAGTGCCTCACCAGTCGCCATTGGCGCCAGCTCAGCAAGGGCAGGCCCGCCGCCAGATCCCGGCCCAAGCCCCGCAGGCTTTGGTTGCTGAAGCCACCGCTGGGCAGGCGCTGGCGGGGACCGATCCTGCTGAGGATCCCCTGGGCTTCGAGCGCCGCGAAGGCCTCCCCCTCCCCCACCAGGGGCAACACCGCCAGCTCCAGATCGGGCCGTCGCTGGTGCAAGGCGGCGATGATCCGCACGGCGATCGCGTCCTCCCCGTGGCCGTTGCTCAGGACCAGCAGACGGGAGGGCATGTCATGGCTGATACGATCCGCTGCAGGGAGTTTGCTCCCCACCGGCGGCATGGCCAAGTGGTAAGGCAGAGGATTGCAAATCCTTTACCCCCAGTTCGAATCTGGGTGCCGCCTCTTCCTTGGGGCTGCGGCTGCGGCCGCTAAAGATGGGCCTGGGCACGCCAGCGCTCGCCACTCAGGGCCTTGGCCTCGCAGCTGACCTCGGCCAGGGCCACCCGGCAACTGCCCTCGGCGGGCCAGGCCTTGGGCAGTCCTTCGGCAACCCCGCGCCCGTCGAAGGAGTGTTCGCTGACGGTGCTCACCTCAGCGCGCACGGGGCCCACCGGCTCGCAGCTCCCCTGGCGGCAGCGCATCGGCGCTTCGCCCTTGGGCAGCAGCCCGACAAACAGCAGCACGTTGTTGCCATCCCGTTTCGGGCCACTGGCGATGAAGCGGATCGTGAGCATCCCCTCCGTGGCCTGATCCACCTGAACCCGGCCGCAGCTTGACGGTGCAAGGCCCTCCAGGTTGCGCTCGCAGCGACCCACCGACCATTGCCAGCGCCCAAAGCTCCCGGAGTCATCCCGGGCGAGCGCGGACCCGATGGGCGCCAGAGAGGCCAGCAGCAGGGCAACGGCCAGAGACGCGAGGTACCGATCGCTTCGCCTCGTCCGCCCGGCGCAGGGGGCCCTGGTGCCGCTGGCCTTGCCCTGGGTCTCCATCACGCGCTGGGGGTCGATACAGCCATTGTGGGTCGCCACGCTGATCTCAGTAGCCACTGTCGGCGACGCAGATCCCTTCACAGCGAAGCCCATTGCTGGCCGTGCGCAGGCAGTGACGGCAGAGGATGGGGTCCGATGGGGAGGCTGCGGACGTGGGAATGGACCTGGGGGCCGGTTCGGACACTGCTAAGGACCCTGGCGATCCCGGCATCGGGGTGGGGACCTGGTCCTGGGGCAACCGTTTCCTCTGGGGCTACGAACCTGAAACCCATGATCCCACCCTTCGTGCCACTTTTGAGCGGGCGGTGGCGCTCGGACTGCGCTTCTTCGACACCGCCGATTCCTACGGAACCGGCCGGCTGGCGGGGCGCAGCGAACGCCTTCTGGGTGCCTTCGCAGCCGCTTTGCCGCAGCAGCAGCGCCAGGAGCTCCTCTTGGCCACGAAGCTGGCTCCCTACCCCTGGCGCCTCGGCCGTGGCGGTTTCGATCATCCGTTGGCGGCCTCCCGGCAGCGGCTGGGGGGGCAGATCGATCGCGTCCAGCTGCACTGGAGCACCGCCCGCTACGCCCCCTGGCAGGAGGGCCCACTGCTGGACGGCCTCGCACGACTGGTCAGCAGCGGCGGCGCCGGCAGTCTTGGCCTGTCCAACTTCGGCCCGCAGCGATTGCGCTGGGCCCATGAACGACTTCAGCGCCAGGGGGTGCGCCTCTTGAGCTTGCAGGTGCAGCTCTCCTTGCTGGCGCCGGCGCCGATCCTGCCGGGGGGTGTGGTGGAGGTCTGCCGGGAGTTGGGGATTCAGCTGATCGCCTACAGCCCCTTTGCCCTCGGGCTCCTCACCGAGGGGCCGGCGACAGAGCGGGCCCTTCCGAAGGGGCCCCGCGGGCTGCTGTTCCGCCGCCTGCGGCCCCGCATCCAGCCGTTGCTGGAGGAGATCGAGCGCCTGGCTGGGCGCCACCAAGCCAGTGCCGCCCAGGTGGCCCTCAATTGGTGCCGCAGCCATGGCGCCATGCCGATACCTGGGCTCCGCACGCCGGCCCAGGTGGAGGATGTGGCCGCAGCGCGTCGTTGGCGGCTCAGCGCCGAAGACCGGGAACGACTTGATGGAGTGGCCTTCGCCCTGGGGGCCTCGATGCCGGCCAATCCTTTCACCAGCACCTGAACGGGGCTCCGGCCCATGGCTCGTTACACCTGGCCGGGGGGGTCCGGGGTGAGCACCACGGGCATGGTCTCCCGCCGAACCGGGGGCTCCGGCGGTTGGCGGGGCGGAGTGAGCCCGTGGTTGCCGTTGGTTTCGATCGCCCCGATGTTCTCCTCACTTTCCCTGGATCCAGGGTTGTCACAGGCGGCGAGGGCCTCCTGCATCAAGGCATCGAAGGTGTCGCCAGGCAGCCGAATGCGGGCGAGTTCAAGGAAGGTGAGTCCCAACGATTCCCCGGCGGACGAGCGGGCGGATGGGTTGCTGCGCCGACGCTCCAGTTCGTCTTCCACCGCGGCGATGAAGCGTTCGGTGACATCGCGTTTGGTGGAGGCGCGGATGCGGGTCTCCCGATCGACGGGGGAGAGGGAAAGCTGGGCCTCCAGCTCCAGAAGTCTGCGGGTGAGGCTTTCGAGCACCTCCTGGGCCTCCTCGCCCACCTTGGTCAACTGCCCATCGGAGAGACGGGGCAGGTCGGCCACATAGACCTTGCCGTGGTCCCGGAGGGTGAGGAAGGTGGGCCGAAACACGCCCCGACTGGGGCTGGGGCTTGCTTCGCGGGGACGCTGGGGCGGGTTTGGCGCCAGCGGACCGGCGGAACTGCGGCGGCGGGTGATCCGACCGGGGATGGAGGAACGGCTGACAGTCACGACTCAAACCTATGAAAAATGAAAACGGATGTGACGGCGGCGTCCCAAGGGTTGCAGACCCATGGGGCCGCACCTTAATCAGAGGATCATCCCGAGCGGCGGGTTCCTGCCCAGGCTGGTGCCGTCGCGAGCGCACATCAATCGGCAGGCCTGGCCGGTCCAGGGGCCACTCCTCAGCCGGACAGTCCCACTAGCCTCGCCGCGCCCGCGGGATCGGCCTCCACCGCGCCCAGTACCCACGCCTTGTGGCCCGCGGTGGCGGCGGTGGCGAGGGCGGCCTCCTCCATCCCTGGGGGCACCACCAGGCAGAAGCCAACTCCCAGGTTGAACGTGTTCCAGAGATCGTCTTCTGGAACGGAGCCCTCCTGCTGCAGCCACTGGAACACCTCGGGCCGCTCCCAGCTGCCCGGGTCGATGCGTGCGCGCAGGCCGCTGGGAAGGCAGCGGGGCAGGTTTTCCGGCAGCCCGCCTCCGGTGATGTGGGCCAGGCCATGGAGTGGCACGGCCGCATCCTTGAGCGCTTTCACGAGGGAGCCGTAGAGGCGGGTGGGGGTGAGCAGCTCCTCCAGAACGCTCTGGCCGCTGCGGGGCAAGGTGGTCGAAGCATCCGCACCGGCAAGCTCAAGGATCCGCCGGACCAGGCTGAAACCATTGCTGTGAACCCCGCTGCTGGCGACCGCAACGATCCGGTCCCCGGCCTGGATGTGACGGCCGTCGATCAGCTCCTGTTCTTCGACCACGGCCACGCAGAACCCGGCCAGGTCGTAGCGGCCCGGCGCGTAGAAGCCCGGCATTTCCGCGGTCTCACCCCCCAGCAGGGCACAGCCGCTCTGGCGGCAGCCATCGGCGATGCCCTCCACCACGGCCGCCATCGCTTCGGGGCTGAGCTTGCCGGTGGCGATGTAGTCGAGGAAGAACAGCGGCTCGGCGCCACTGGTGATCACGTCGTTGACGCACATGGCCACCAGGTCAAGCCCCACGGCGTGGTGCTGACCATGGGCCTGGGCCAGTTCGAGCTTGGTGCCTACCCCGTCGGTACCGGCCACCAGCAAAGGGTTGCGCAGGCCCGCTGGCAGACGGCAAAGCCCACCGAACCCGCCAAGCCCACCGAGCACTTCCGGCCGACGGGTGGAATCCACGCTGGAGCGGATGCGGTCAACGAAGGCCCGACCGGCCACCACATCCACGCCTGCTGTGCGGTAATCCATGCGGTAACGGCCTGTGGGGTGATCCTCCGATGCCGCCGTCCCCTGCTTGTCAGTGGACGATTTCATGATTGGCCCAGAAGGTGATCAGCGGCGCTTATGGGGCCAATTCGGTTGTCTGATCAATGACTGTCACAGGTGGTCGGACGAGGCCTGTGGGTGGCTGGGATCGAGCAATTGATCATGAATGCTGATCAATCATGGTTGCACCTCTGCACACTTTTTTGACCGCATTCAGGGTTTAACTTTGCCCCGTTGTCAATTCCCGTTAGGAACTCCGCCGACTGGTTCGCTCCACAAACTCTCCTATTCGTGAGGGAGCAACCACAGTCAACAGCCCACTGAATTTCCAGTAACTGCTGTTTTACCTGGCGAGTTCCGTTCGTTATGCGTCGTACCACCTCCCTCGGGGCCCTGGCCCTCCTGCTCTCCGGCAGCAGCGTTCTGATCCCCGCCATGGCCCAATCGGGCCGCACGATCAGCGGCGAGGCCATCGCCTCCGCCCAGTACAGCGAAGAGTGGGCCGCTCCTGCCGCCACCCCCAAGCTGGCGATCCGTGAGGTCCAGGAGCCTGCTCCCGCCGCCGAGCCGCTGATCCGTCCGATCACCCCGCCCCTGCCGATTGCTCCAGCGCCGGTGGCCCCCCGGGTGGTGGCGACCAGCAGTGGTCAGGCCAGCTGGTATGGCCCAGGTTTCTACGGCAACCGCACGGCCAGCGGTGAGGTGCTCCGCCAGGGCACGCTCACCGCGGCCCACCGCACGCTGCCCTTCGGCACCAAGGTGCGTGTCACCAACCTCTGGAACGGCCGATCCACCGTGGTTCGCATCAACGACCGCGGTCCTTTCACCGGTGGTCGTGTGATCGACTTGGCCCATGGAGCCGCCTCTCAGCTCGGCGTCGTGGCCAGTGGTGTGGCCCAGGTGAAGCTCGAAGTGCTCCGCTGAGCCTCCAGCCTTGACTGATCCCCAGGCCCATCCGTCACATTGGCGGGTGGGCCTTTCTGTTGATGGCGCGTGCAACTGCTCCAGACCCGCGCCGAGCTGCTGCACTGGTGCGAAACGCCGGCCCAGCGCACGGTGCCACTGCACTTCGTCCCCACCATGGGAGCTCTGCACCGGGGGCACAGCAGCCTGGTGGAGGTCGCTGGCCGGCCGGTGGCCGGCAGCGCCCCCCGGGTGCTGGTGAGCGTGTTCGTCAACCCCTTGCAGTTTGGGCCGGGGGAGGATTTCAGCTGCTACCCCAGGCCCCTTGAGGCGGACGAACGGGTGGCCAGCGAGGCCGGCGCCGATGCCCTGTTCAGGCCCAGCGTCGAGGAACTGTTCCCGGGGGGGGAGGGCCAACTCACGCGGCTCAGTCCCCCCCGGGAGCTGCAGGAGGTGCTCTGCGGTCGCCATCGGCCCGGCCACTTCGATGGGGTGGCCACGGTGGTGGCACGCCTGTTGGGCCTGGTACGCCCCGAGCGCCTGCTGCTGGGCGAGAAGGATTGGCAGCAGTTGGTGATTCTCAGGCGCCTGGTGGCCGACCTGGGCCTGCCCTTGCGCGTGCAGGGTTGCGCCACCGTGCGGGAGGGGGATGGTCTGGCCTGCAGTTCCCGCAACCGCTACCTCTCGGCCCTGGAACGCTTGAGGGCGAGGGCCTTGCCTCAGGCTCTGGCGGCTGCCAGGGAGCCGCTGATGGTCTCCGCGGATGGCTCAGCCCCCGTGCTGCTGGCGACGGTGCGGACCGCCCTGGAGCGGGCCGAGCTGGAGGTGGAGTACGTGGAGCTGCTGCAACCCCATAGCCTGACTCCGCTGACCAGGCTCTCGGGCCTGGGACTGTTGGCCGCAGCGGTGCGCTGTGGCTCTTGCCGCCTGATCGACCACACCATCTTGATGACCCGTCAGCCTCTCGTTGCGATCGATGGCCCCGCCGGAGCGGGGAAAAGCACGGTGACCCGTGCCTTCGCGGCCCGCCTTGGCCTCGTCTACCTCGACACGGGGGCGATGTACCGGGCGCTCACCTGGTGGGTGCGGCGGCAAGGGGTGGATCCGGCGGATGGAACGGCGATTGAACCGTTGCTGAAGGGCCTCGATCTGAAGCTGACCACCGCGACGGTGGGTGAACAGCGCGTGAGCCTCAATGGCCACGACGTCACCGAGGCGATTCGCAGCCCTGAGGTCACCGGCCAGGTGTCCCTGGTGGCCGCCCACGCTTGTGTGCGGACGGCGCTCACGCGCCAGCAGCAGGCTATGGGTGAGCGCGGCGGATTGGTGGCCGAAGGCCGCGACATCGGCACGGCGGTGTTCCCCGATGCCGATCTGAAGGTGTTCCTGACGGCCACGGTGGCTGAGCGGGCCCGGCGCCGGGCCTTGGATCTGGAGCGCCGCGGCTTTGCGGTGCCGCCCCTGGTAGAGCTCCAGCAGCAGATTGCCGGCCGCGACCACGCCGATGCCAGCCGTGAGGTGGCTCCCTTGCGGCAGGCGCCGGATGCTGTCGAACTCATCACCGATGGGCTGGCGATCGAGGGAGTGATCCAGGCCCTGGTGGATCTGTTCCGCGAGCGGGTGCCCGAAGAGGCCTGGCCGGAGGCGAGCTGAGGCGGCCCCAGGCCTGGCCCCCTTGGGCCTACGCCCCCTTGCGCTGTTTGCTGTGGTCCAGATCCGCCTGCAGACTCTCCAGCAGGCCGGCGCAGGCGTCTTCCAGCAGATCGAGCACTTGCTCGAAGCCATCGCTGCCGCCGTAATAGGGATCAGGCACCTCACTGGGCCCCTGGCGGCGGCTGTAGGTCGTGAGTGGTTCGACCCGGGCCCGGTGGCTCCGCCCTTCGGCCAGGATCTTCACCTGGCGCAGGTTGTCCTCGTCCATGGTGAGGATGTGATCGAAGTCATTCAGGTCGGCTGCGGTGATCTGGCGGGCTCGGCTGAGCAGGCTGACGCCCCGGGCCTCCGCCGCCTGGCGCATGCGCCGGTCGGCGCGCTCTCCTGCATGCCAGCCGCCCGTACCGGCTGAATCCACCTCGATCTGTTCGTTCAGGCCGGCCTGGGTCAACTGCTGGAGAAACACGCCTTCTGCGGCTGGCGAGCGACAGATGTTGCCCATGCAGACGAACAGCACCCGCCGCGGTTCACTCATGGCTGCTTGAGGCGTTCCAGGGCCACTCTGGCTCGCAGGCGCACCACTTCCGTGTCCTCGCTGGTTGCTGAGGCCAGCCGCTCGAGCACTTGCCCCGCCCGCTGCCGCCACGGCCCGGAGGTGCCCAGGGGCAGCACCAGTTGCTCCAGTCCCACGATCACCCCATAGCGCACCACCCATTCACCGTCGTCGGCGGCGGCCTCCAGGGCGGAGAAGCAGCGCTGGCGAAGGGCTTCCGCTTCGTCTCCTGGCAGGGCCGAGAGCTTGAGTTGGCCCAGCCCCTTGGCAGCCGCCCGGCGGACGCTGGGTCCGATGTCCTGGCCGAGGGCCTCCTCCAGCAGGCCCAGGCCGCGCACGTCGCCGATCGTGGCCAGGGCGCGCACGGCCCAGGCCCTGGCGCCGTAGTTGTGCTCATCGAGGTTGGCCAGCAGGGGCTCGACGGCGGGCTCACCGATGGCGATGAGACCGTCGACGGCAGCCACAGCAGCACCAGGGTTGTTGAACCCGAGCACCTCCACCAGGCATGGGACCGCCTCCGGGTGGGCGGCCGCCGCCAGGCGCCGGGTTGTCTGCAGCAGGCTCAGGGCGCTGTCGGCTTCGCGCACCTCGCGGATCAGGGTTTCGATCAAGGCGGTTGGCGGCTCAGAGCAGATCATCCATGGCGGCGAGCACGGCAGCGGTATCAGGCTGCCCGGGGAGGTCACGGCGACTGTTCTCCACCAGCCCCCGCAGGGCGATCAGCTTGAGGCTGTTTTCGGCCAAGGTGGAGCAAATGGGATCGAGAGCAGGCCGCCAGCCCACGGCCCCCAGGTCCATCAGGGCCGAGCGACGGATCTGCAACTGAGGATGCTGCAACAGCTCCAGCAACGGTTGGCCCCACCGCTCTTCTTCCGTGAGCTGCAGCAGGGCCCGGCAGGCGGCACTGTGCACCAGGGGGCGCCCGTGGTTCACGAACAGCTCCAGGGTGCTTAGCACGGCCGGACTGGCCTCACCGATCTGGCCCAGGGCCTCCAGCAGTGCTTCGCAGGGTTCCTCCAGGCGGGTGCTGCCCTCCACGGGGGCTCCGGCCCCGAGCGGGCCGCTCGCCAACAGAGCGCAGAGGGCCGGCACGGCGGCGGTGGCCCCAAGATCCCCCAGGGCCCTGGTGGCTGCTTCCCGCAGGCCGTGGTCTGGGTCGTCGAGGCAGTCGAGTAGATCGGGGACCGCCTCGCTTTGCCCCAACTTGCCCAGGGCACGGGCCGCGTTGCGGGCCACAGCATTGCGCTCCACCCCCAGGCCCTCCTGGCGGGGCTGGCGCTGGCGCAGGGCCTGGCGCAGCAGAGGTACCGCTTCAGGGTGCTGGCTACGGGTGCGGCCCAGCCACCAAGCGGCGTAGTACTGCAGCGATTGGTCGTCGCTCTGGCGCAGCCGTGCCAGGGCTTCTTCTTCGCAGATCGGTTCTCCGCTGGGGAGGCTGGATTCGGCGGCCGTCATGGCCGAGAGGTTCCCTGGCTTGTCTGCATCGATTGTGCCATTCAAGGGGCTGGGCAACACCCGCCTGGCGAGATCCAATTGTTTGGAATTCTCAGAAGGCAGTGGAGAGAATCATAAAAAAGGGCCCCCAAAGAGGGCCCCGGCAACAGGTCTGAAGGATCCTTGGGGGATTCAGATCAGAGCATTGATGGCGTAGTCGATGTAGTTGTTGGCGATGACACCGGGGTCGCCG
>NZ_JAGQBJ010000010.1 GCF_024345575.1 Cyanobium sp. Morenito 9A2 | reverse complement strand
GCAGTTTTGAGCTTGCGGATGATCTGCTCCGCTGTGTGTCTGGTGCGTTTCATGGTGTAGTCCCCGGCCCAGTCTGGCCGGCTGAGGACTCTCATTCACCCTGCTCCGGCTGCCGGGGTCCACGTCAGGTGCATGATCCGATCGTCGGCCTCTGGGCTGACGGCTGGCACTCGTCCTTTAACGATCTTATTTGTCCTGGACGCGACAAGTAATGAGTCCCATGATTTGGATCAGGTGAGATGCTTGGGGCAGGTAGGAGCTTGACGGTTGCATGGCGCCGATGCCGCGCCATGGGGCTCCTGTTCCTCCCGTCTGCCGTTGAAGCGATTGATCGCTGTCCGCTGAAGGCTCATGGCATCCCTTGGCTTGGATCATCCCGAAGGGGGGGCGACGGCACGGCCACCCGTCCTTGGCGGGTGAGTCGTCTGGGCTCAGTCTGTCGAGTCGGTTTTGTGTGATGAATTCATGGCACTCACACAGCGAGTAAGTTTGTGTCGTTCGCCCATGCACCGGTTCGATAGAAGAATCCATTTCAGCGTGATTCTGGCCCATGCATGTGGAGCAGCCAGCGTGGGTGTTGTGGTGGCCGCTGGAGGCCACCTGCGGCGCCCCATGATGCGCCCCGGCTCTGTTCAACGTTGCCCCGTGGGGGAGCGGAGGGAACGGCTCAGGGCAGCCCGTTGTCCAAGTCACCCAATCGTCACGGTCCAGATCGCCATTCATCTCCGTGATGCCTTGTCATGAAACGAATTTGAAACCTGCGTACCTGTGTCAAAGACAGGTACGCAGTGCCCATGGGCCCCATGGGTGGGATCCTCCAGGGCCGAAGGCCATCGCCGATGGACGGGCCATGCCTGAGGTCTGTCCTGCCCTTGGCCGATGGGTCCCGATCGAGACCTGAATGACGTCTCTTCTGAGATCCACGATTCACATTTTGTCCTTGCCTGCGCGCGTCTGGCCATGGCGGCACGACTTGGCCAGCTCTCGATGGGCTCCAACGTGCGGATGTCGCACAACTCTGGGCCTGGAGGTCGATTTCTGTAAGCATCAGGAGCAATGGGCCAAGCAAGGACTTCGGTGGTTGGCCTCCCAGCTGTCTCGCCTGTTATTCAAAAAAAGACCAGCTTTGGGTCTTGAATGAGACAGCAGACATGCATTGATGGCTTCCTTGCGAAGGCGCCGTCTGTGGCGAGGGGCCGGCAGAGTGCTCAGCCCAGGGGCGAAGGTGATGGGCGCTGAACTCGAGTGAAGACTCGCTTGGAGCCTCGCGGCTCTCTCAGTGTGTTCTTGGATCGAGTCCTCAAAGGCGTCGTGAATGATACAAGTGAGACTATTGGAGCCTTCGTGCGCTAACGGCGCTATGCCTCATGGGCTCACCTCGCAACTGTTCGCCAAGAACCTGCCACCTGGAGTTCTGAGGTGGTGTCAAGGGGCAACGAAGTCCAACCTGGGGCCAAAGGTGCGCAGGCAAAGGGGGATCAGGTCAGCCCAGCCGTGGGCCTCATCATGGCTGCTGCAGACACCTTGCCCACTGCTCTCTTAACAGTTTAGGGCTGGCAGGCAGCCGAGCACGGGAACTGGCGTTGCTGGCCCCATTCGGGCGGATTGCCTCCCGGCCATGGGCCCGAAAATTGATTCGATGATCTCAGCTGAGACGCGGTTAACGTCCAAGACTGAAACTTGTTTGGGACGGTTTGGCGAGCTCTGAGTTCGCGCGTTGGCCCCGGTTGACAATTAGTTCGGAGTCTGAAGGCTCTTGATCAGGAAGTCGAAGTAGGGACCGGCCAGGGCGGCTTCGTCGGTGGAGAGAAGCACCAGGGAGGCGTCCTTGAGGGTGCGGATCGATTCGACCATGCCAGGGAGTGGAACCCCCAGGCTGTTGTACATCTCACGGGCCCCTTCGACGCCGATTTTCTGGATCAGCTCAGTGCTGCCGGCCAGCACTCCGTAGGTGACCAGGCGCAGGTACCAGCTGAAATCCCTCAGGCACTGGGCCCGTTGCTTCTGGCCGTAGGCGTTGCCGCCTGGGGCCACGTAATCAGGCTTACGGGAGAACAACTGAAGCGCGGCCTCATCAACGATCTTCTTCTCGTTCTCGGTGAGGGCGCGCACCACCTGCAGGCGACCCGTCCCGCCGGAGAGGTACTGAACGATCGAGCGAAGCTCACCGCCACTGGGGTACCGCAACTGGTCGTCTGCTTGGAGGATCAGATCCCGAACGACGCTCATCAACGGCACCATGCGCTCTCATACGTTATCGACAGACCCCCTTGCCTGAAAGGGATTGTGGTCGAGGTGTAACGCCCCTTTGCATCTGCCGGGCCCGGGCACCATTGCGCTCGCCGATAGGGTCGGGGGCCAAGCGCGCGGGTGTGAGCCTCGATGGATCCCCAAACCCCCAGCCTCGGCACGCGCCTGACTGTGCGGATCACGGGTCTCAACCATGAGGGCCAGGGAGTGGGCCGCACAGGCGTGCAGGTGGTGTTCGTTGACGGGGCCCTGCCCGGTGAAACGGTGGAGGTGATCGTTCGCCACCGCGCCAAGCGCCATCTGGTCGCTGAGCACCGCTCCACGCTGCTGCTCAGCCCCGAGCGGCGCAAGCCCCCCTGCATCCTGGCCGACCGCTGCGGAGGCTGCTCGCTTCAACACCTCGAGGACGGAGCCCAGGCCCGCTGGAAGCACGACACCGTGCAGCAGGCACTGCGTCGCATCGGCGGCTTCGAGCTCGACGTCGCACCGATACTGGCGGCTGAATCGCCCCTGGGCTACCGCAACCGCGCGGTGATTCCCCTCGAACGAACGGAGGAGGGCAAGCTTCGCGCTGGGTTTTACCGCAGCGGCAGCCACAGGATCGTGAACATGAACCGCTGTCCGGTGCTAGATCCCCGCTTGGATCGGCTCATTGCCCCGATCAAGGCCGATCTGGAGCAGACCGACTGGCCCGTTGATGTGGATCTGGCCGGCGAGGGCGGTTTACGGCACCTGGCCCTACGCCTGGGGCGGAACACGGGCGAGGTGCTGATCACGCTGATCAGCAGCCACCGCGATCTGCCCGACCGAGAGGTTCTGGCGGAGGCCTGGATGGAGCGCTGGCCTGAACTGGTGGGTGTCTGCCTCAACCTGCAGCCGCAAGCCTCCAATACCTTGCTCGGCCCTCAGACCGACACCCTCGCGGGACGTTCCTGGTTGCTGGAGCGTTTTGCAGCTCAAGAGCTGCGCATCGGTGCCGACACCTTCTTTCAGGTGAACACGGCTCAGGCGGAGCGCCTGTTGCCATTGCTGATCGAGGCGCTTGCTGCCAGAGCTGGCACGCGCCTGGTTGATGCCTACTGCGGCATTGGTACCTTCAGCCTGCCCTTGGCGGCGACCGGCGCCTCTGTGGTGGGGCTTGAGCAACACCCCGGATCGGTGGAGCAGGCCAGAGCCAACGCCGAGCGCAATGGGCTCGAGCGCTGCCGCTTTCTCGCCACGGAGGTGGAGACGGCACTGGAGGATGCCCTGGCCGAAGCCGATGGTCTGCTTCTGGATCCACCCCGCAAGGGCCTCGCACCCGGTGTCTGCGCCACCATCGCTGAACTGGCGCCGGCGCGGGTGGCTTACGTGAGCTGCAACCCCGCCACCTTGGCCCGTGACCTTGCCCTGTTCTGCGCCGGTGGGCGCCTTGAGCTCATCAGCGTGCAACCGATTGATTTCTTCCCCCAGACCAGTCACGTGGAGTGCCTGGCGGTCCTGCGGCGCCTCTGACTCCCTTGCTCAGCGCAGCTGAGCGTCGAACTGTTTTTCCAGGGCCTGGCGGATGCGGGAGTGGGCCTCCTCCACTTCCCCATCGGTGAGGGTGCGGCTGGCCTCGCGATAGCGCAGCCGAAACGCCTGGCTGCAGCGGTCGGCTCCCAACTGCTCACCTTCGTAGCGATCCACAAGTTCCACGTGCTCCAGCAGGGGCTTGCCGGCTTTGCGAATCGCGTGAAGCAACTGTGAAGCCAGCAAGGTGCGGGGCACCACCAGGGCCAGATCCCGTTCGGCGGCAGGAACCGTGGGGAAGGGGCTGAAGCTGGCTTGCCAGCGGTTGCGGCGGGTGGCGGCCGTGAGCAGGGGAGGCACCTCCAGTTGGAACAGGTGAGTGGCCTCGGGAAGATCCAGGGCTTCGGCCCGTTCGGGATGCAGCTGGCCGAACCAGCCCACCCCGCGGCCTTCGACCACCAACTCTGCGGCACGGCCTGGATGGAGCTGGGGCTGCTGGCGGAGGGGGCGATCCTCGCTGTCCAGGCCCAGGCTGCCCAGGGCGCGCTCCAGCAGACCGCGGGCTTCGTAGTAGCTGGGGCTGATGGGCTTGCCGCCACTGGACCAGAGCTCGGAGCTTCGGCTGCCGCTGATCACCCCCGCCAGCTGCAGGAGCTGGGGTTCCCCTTTGGCCTGCGGGCTGAAGACGTGGCCGAGTTCAAAGGCCCAGAATCCAGGGCTGCCGGCCTGGAGGTTGCGCCGAGCGGCCTCCAGGAGCTCATCGATCAGGTTGTCGCGCAGGTGTCCGTAGTCGGACAGCAGGGGATTGGCGAGGGGGAGGCGTCCGGGGCCCGCCACCACCAGGGAGAGGGCACAGGTTTCCTGCAGCCCCGCTTGGCAGAGGGCCCGTCTCAGCCGGCGTTCCACCTCCTGGGCTGGGCTCAGGCCTCCGGGGCCCAGCGGATCGGGCAGATGGGTGGCAAAGCGGTCGTAGCCCACCAGCCGCGCCACCTCCTCGATCAGATCCACCTCGCGCAGGAGGTCCAGGGCCCGGGAGGCTGGAATGGCCACCTGCCAACCCAGTTCGGTGGGTTTCAGCACGCAGCCGAGGGCCCCCAGGGTCTGCTCGATCGCGTCGTCGGGCAGATCCCCGGCTTCGCCGTCATCCACCACAGGACCGAGCAACTGGTGCAACGCATCGCGGCGCAGCGTCAAGGGTTCCGCTGGCTGTTGGGGTTTTTGGTGCAGATAGCGGCCCGTGGGTTCAGCTCCCGTCAACTCCACCAGCCATTGCACGGCCCGGTCGGCTGCCGAGAGGGTCACCTCCCGCGGCAGCCCCTTTTCGAACCGGGCACTGGCTTCGGTCCGCAGGCCGGCGCTGCGGGCGCTGCGGCGTACCTGCTGGGGCGCGAACACCGCCGCCTCCAGCCAGAGGTTGGTGGTGCCCCCGTGCACGGCGCTGGACGCCCCACCGATCACCCCCGCCAGGGCGATGGGCTGATCCGCGTAGGTCACCACAAGGGCTTCGTCATCGAGCTCCAGCGTGCTGCCATCAAGGGCTTCGAAGATCTCTCCCTCTCGCCCCTGCCGCAATCCGAGAGCCTCTGCCGCCAGGGAACCGCCGCCCAGGGCCGCCAACCGGTCACTGTCGAAGGCGTGGAGCGGCTGGCCGGTTTCCAGCATCACCAGGTTGGTGATGTCGACGACGTTGTTGACCGCCCGCAGCCCGGCGCGCTCCAGCCGTTGCTGCAACCATCGGGGCGACGGTTCGACGCGCACGCCCCGGAGGGCCGTGACGCTGAACAGGCCACCCCGCTCGATCGCCGCTTGGTGGTCGGGGCTCACCCCCAACGGCTCAGCCGCCTGGACTGGCGCCGCTGGGGCGAGGGTGAGGGAGGCATGGGTGAGTGCGGCCACCTCGCGGGCGATGCCCTGCATCGAGAGGCCATCGGGCCGGTTGGCGGTGATCGCCAGCTCGAGCACCTGATCATCAAGGCCGAGACTGGGGCCGACGGCTGTGCCCACAGGGGGCACCGACTCCAGCAACTCATCGAGTACCGCGATGCCAGCTGAGCCATCGGCGAGCCCCAATTCCTTCAGGGAGCAGATCATGCCGCTGCTGGCCACGCCTCGCAGCTCCGCCGGCTTGATCGTGAGCGTCACCGCCGGCAGGTGGGCGCCCACCAGGGCCACGGGCACGTGGAGACCGGCACGCACATTGGTCGCCCCGCAGACGATCTGCAGGGGCTGCTCGGCACCCACGTCGACGCTGCAGACACTGAGCTTGTCGGCGTTGGGGTGGGGCTCGCGGCGGCTGACATAACCCACCACCACTCCGGCGGCCTGGGCGGCGAGATCCTCGATCGACTCCACCTCGAAGCCTGCCATCGAGAGCCGCTCGGCCAGCTCAGCGGCTGGGGTGTCGCAGGCCACCAGCTCCTTGAGCCACTGGAGGGAGACCCGCATCGAACCCTGTTCGCACAAGAGATGATCTTAAGGATCAGCCCTGGGGGGGGTCTGATGGGTTGGTATGGTTGATCCCTGTCAACTTCGCTACCCATCAGCGGCGCAACGTCCTTATGGCCAAGAACAAGGGCGTCCGGATCGTGATCACTCTCGAGTGCACCGAATGCCGGTCCAACCCCGCCAAGCGTTCTCCTGGGGTGTCCCGTTACACCACCGAGAAGAACCGCCGGAACACCACCGAACGGATCGAACTCAAGAAGTTCTGCCCTCACTGCAACAAGCCCACGGTCCATAAAGAGATCAAGTGAGCTTCAGCGGTCGCTGAGCAGCCTCTTCCTCGTTCACCGTTTTTTTCGTTCCCCCATGACCAGCTCTTTTTTCAAGAAGCGTCTTTCGCCGATCAAGCCTGGTGATCCGATCGACTACAAAGATGTCGATCTACTCAAGAAGTTCATCACCGAACGGGGCAAGATTCTCCCCCGTCGTCTCACAGGCCTGACGGCAAAGCAACAACGGGACCTCACCAACGCCGTCAAGCGTGCGCGCATCGTGGCCCTGCTGCCCTTCGTCAACCCCGAGGGTTGAGCTCCAGCGGGCGGGTGCAACCTGCCCGACATTCTTTTCTTGAGCCCGCGTGCCCATCGGTGATCTGGTCGGCCTGTTCGATCGGCAGGCCCCCACGCTTGGTTTGATCGCCGCCGTACAGGGCAGCCGAGCAGCGGTGCTGGTGGGTTTTGGGGCCAAATCCCAGCTCTTGCCCTTGCGTCAGCTTGATTTGATTCAGGCTCTGCCTCGCGGACATGAGCCCGTCAGCCGGTTGGAGGTCGCTCCTTGGGGCCTCACAGAAGCAGCCTTGGCTGCGGCCAGGCCCCGGCGCCGCGACTGGGGAGCCGCCTGGCTCCTTCTCGATGGTGATGGCGAGTTTCTCCCCTTCGCTGAGTTCGTCGGCCTGGTGGCCGGATCTTCCACCCCGGTGGCCGCTTCGGCCTGCTGGTTGGAGCTGCAGCGCCCGGGTCAGGATCTGTTTCGTTGGCGTCAGGGGCAGGTCCAAGCTCGCCCCCGGCAGGATCTCCATGCCCTGCGCCACGGCCGCCGTCACCAACGCTTGTTGATCCAGCACCAGCAGCAGTGGCATGACGCCCTGCGCCAACGGCGGCCGATTGATCCGGCGCAGTTGTCGCCAGTGTCGCGTCAGGAGCTTGGGCAGCTGCTGGCCTGGGCGGCCGGAGAGCAGGACCAGCCGCTCGGCCCCGAGCTGCTCAAGGGTTTGCAGCAGGCGCGGGTGGCCCCTGAACCAGGGGCCCTGCGTCATCTGCTGGTGGATCTGGGCCAGTGGCAGGCCCATAGCCTTCCTTCCCTGCGCCAAAGTGTTTGGTCGGCGGGGTTCAGCCCGGAGTTGATCGCCCAGGCCGATGCCTTGGTGGAGCGCTGCGGGGAGCCCCAGCCTGGGGATGGGCAGCGGTTCGATCTCACGGGATTGCGCAGCTTCACGATCGACGATCCCCTCACCCGCGAGATCGACGACGCGCTCTCGCTTGAGCGCCTGGCGGCCGGCCGCCAGCGGCTCTGGGTGCACATTGCTGATCCGGCACGGCTGGTGGCCGAGGGCAGTCCGCTGGATCTGGAGGCCCGGCGACGCGCCTCCAGCCTTTACCTCGCTGGCGGCAGCGTGCCGATGTTTCCGCTGGAGTTGGCGGCGGGCCCGTTCAGCTTGCGCCAGGGGGAGCGATGCGCGGCCTGGAGCTATGGCATCGATCTCCACGACGATGGCAGCCTCGCGGGCTATGAGCTCCGGCGCAGCTGGGTGCGGCCGACCTACCGACTCAGCTACGAGGACGCTGACGACTTGATTGAACTGGCGCCGCCGGAGGATCCCGATCTCTCCGAGCTCCATCTCTTGTTGGAGAGCCGCCGCCGCTGGCGTGAGCGCCAGGGGGCGCTGCTGCTGGATCAGAGCGAGGGACGAATCCGCTGCGAAGACGATGAGCCGCTCGTGGAGGTGGTGGAGCCCTCCCCGGCACGGTTGCTGGTGGCCGAGGCGATGATCATGGCTGGTGCCGCGGTGGCGGACTACGGCGTCTGCCATGGCCTGGCCCTGCCCTATCGCAGCCAGTCCCCCAGCCCCCTGCCTCCAGCTGAGCAGTGGGAGCATCTGGCACCCGGTCCCGTCCGTCACGCCACCCTGCGCCGGGGCCTCACGCGCGGTCTCACGGGGACCCAGCCCGCTCCCCACTTCAGCCTGGGGCTGCCGGCTTACGTGCAGGCCACCTCCCCGATTCGGCGCTATGGCGACCTGGTGGTGCAGCGGCAATTGCTGGCCCATCAGGCGGGTGACATCCCTCTGGAAGCGTCAGCCCTGGCCGGCTTGCTCGACCAGCTCGATCCTGCCCTGCGCCAGACGATTCAGATCGCCCGTGAGGATCAGCGCCACTGGCAACAGGTCTGGTTCGAGCGCCACCTAGACGGCTCCTGGCCGGCCCTGTTCCTGCGCTGGTTGCGTCAGCAGGACGGCCTGGCCTTGGTGCATCTCGATGCCCTCGCCATGGATCTGCCGGCCCTTGCTCCTGAGGGCTGTGAACCCGGCGATGGGCTGGTGGTGCGGGTGGGCGAGGTGGATTGCCTCGCTGATCGGCTCAGGTTGCTGGCGGTGCGCTCAACGGGCCAGCCGTGAGACGCGCAGCCACGGGCCCCAGGGGTTGGCGGTGCCGATCAAGACCACCTCGGTGGGGCGCTCTAGCTGGTTGAGCCAGCGGTGGAGCTGCGGCTCGAGGGTGATCACGGGCCACTGGTCCGTTGCTGTCGTGAGCTGGTAGCGCCCCTGGCCATCTGGATGCAGGGTGCCGGACCAGTGCGCCTCGCCAGGTTCGGCCGGGATTTGGTGGTTTGGTGATTCGGGGGCGTTCGGCCAGAGCCCATCGCTCCCCAGGACCGATGGATCCAGCAGGGCAGACCGCTGGCGTTCGCGCCAATCGGGATGGTGCCAGGGGGTGTCCCAGAGGGGCAGGGGCCCGGCCGGGGCCTGGGCCTCGCTGATCAGCTGCTCCTGCAGCTCTCGCACGGGGAGATCGGCCGGCCGGATCCCCTGATGCACGCAGAGAGCTGCCGCCAGCCCCGCCGCTTGGCCGACATTAAGCACCAGGGGCTGCAGCCGCGTGGCGCCATTGGCCATGTGGCTCGTGCCGATCGCCTTGTCGGCGGCAAGGAGGTTCTCCACGTCGGCGCTGATCAAGGCGCCGTACGGGATGGTGAAGGGGGTGCCGCTCCAGCGCCCGCCCCAGGGACAGGCCTTGGGAGCCAGGGGCCAATCGGGGCCTGGGTAGTGGTGGTCGTTGACGTAGTTGCCGACGGCGATGGCTTGCACCTGGCGCTTGTCATCGAACGGCAGCGGTGCGATCGAGGCGCCCGGACCCTGGGGTAGGAGATCCTGTTCCCGCACCAGCGAGCGGGCCACCAGCCGGCGACCTTCGCGCCAGTAGGGCATCAGGGCGAGGCTCTGATCCCCCTCCGGGCCCTCCGCCGCAGAGGCCGGGGGCGTGAGGCCAGGAAACGCATGTCCGGGCTTTAACCAGCCGTCCGTGGCCTGCTCAAGGGTGCTGAGAAAGTGCAGGCTGTGCTGGCGCATCGCCTGGGCGAGCTCTTCCTCCTGGCCAGGGTCGCCGCTGAAGGCCCGATCGAGGTCCCTGTGCCAGTCGTTGCCATGGAGGGGCCAATTGAGCATGACCAAGCCCCCGGGCAGGCGTCCGTAGGTGAGGGTGCGCCCCAGGCCGAAGGACGCGGTGGCCTGCTCGAATGGAGAGGCCAAGCCAGAGCCCTTGATCGGAGCGCCTCCCTCTCCCAGCTGCCCCATCACCACCCAGGTGGGCGACTGCACGGGTTGTTGTCTGAAAAACGGATCGGATTCCAGCCGGGCGCGGCTGGGGGCACTGGGTTCCTGCCACTGCTCATGGGATTCCCAGCCCAGCCGGAAGGGGGCCTGGGCCAGGGGCAGCAGCTCGCCGCGATCGCTCCCATCCACCGCCACCTCCAGGGCCACGCGCCTGGGGCCAGCGGGGGTCTCCAGCTCCAGGGCGGTGAGGCGCGCTCCCCGGCGATGGGCCGCTAGCAGGGTGCAGTTGGGCCACCAGCGCAGGCGCGCTTCGGCGGCCAACCAACGCCGGAGCACGCGCTCGGCGCTCGCGGGCCGGTAGCCGAAGCAGCTCACCCAGTTGTGATCCAGCCCCTCGGGCTCCTCCAGGCGCAGGGCCCGCAGCAGCGCCCCCCACAGCCCCGTTTGCCACGGGCTGAGTTCATTGCCGTCAGGGGCACAGACGCCCGCGGCACTCACCATCCCCCCCAGCCAGGGCCCGGGGGTGAGCAACAGGGTGTCGGCGCCGCTGCGGGCCGCCTGCAGGGCCGCCGCCACACCACCGCTGCCCCCACCCCAGACCACGACGGCCGCCCGTTCTGTGCTGATGGCCATCAATGGTTGGCGGCCTGGGGGGCGTCCGCCAGGCTGGTCAGACAACCCAAGCGCAGAGCCACAAGTTGGTTATAGAGCGGATTGATGGTGCACATCGGCGGCACGTGCACCACCTTGTGACCGAAGAGGATGATGTCGCGCTCAAAGGGGCACTGCGCCGGAATCAGGTGCACCAGGAAGCCCGCCACGGCAGGGTCGTGGGGATTGAGGCCATCCAACCAGCGGCGCACTCCGTCGAGTGCTTCTCCCTCGGGATGGAGCCCCGTCAGAACGGCGCCGCCGACCTCCAGAAGGGCTGACCAGTGCTGGATCAGCGCGAACTCCTCGCGGCTGAGATGGCCTTCGGCCAAGGCCACGATGACGGCCGTGCGCAGGAAGTTTTCCGCTTCTGGCGTGCCCCTGGCCAGCACACTCAGGAGATCTGCATCACTGACATCAGGGGATGCCTGCCAGGGCTTCTGCGCCAGATCCGTGCCCAACTGCTCGGCCAGCAACCGTGCCTCCTCAGCACTGAAGTCCCCGTCGGCCAAGGCCAGCTGGTGCAAAGCAACCAACGAGGGGCCGGGGCTTGAAAGGGGGTGATCCATGGCAGATCAGAGCAGGATGAAAAGCTGTGCTGGTTAGGATCCGCCCCCGGCGCGGGACCGCCTTTGCGGTGCAGCGGGCCCAATGACACCGCCGATGACCTTCACCCTCACCACACCGCTCTACTACGTCAACGACAGGCCCCACCTCGGTAGCGCCTACACCACCCTGGCCTGTGATGCGCTGGCCCGCTTCGAGCGGCTTCGGGGGAATCCGGTGATGTTCATCACCGGCTGCGATGAACATGGCCAGAAGATTCAACGCACGGCTGAGGCCGCCGGTCTGAGTCCTCAGGCCCATTGCGACGCGGTCAGTGCCCAGTTCCAGGAGCTCTGGCAGCGCTGGCAGATCAGCAACGACCGGATGATCCGCACCACCGACCCCAGACACCGGAGCTTGGTGGAGCAATTCTTCGCCCGGGTGCAGGCCCACGGCGACATCATCGAGGGGCGACAGCAGGGCTGGTACTGCGTGGCCTGCGAGGAGTTCAAGGACGACCCCCACGAGGTCCAAGATCCTGAATGCAGCATCCACCGCCGGCCCCTGGAGTGGCGTGACGAGCTCAACCTCTTTTTCCGCCTGTCCCGTTACCAGGCAGCGATCGAGGCACTGATCGTCCAAGAGGGCTTCATCCAGCCCGCCAGCCGGCGCAAGGAGGTGGAGAATTTCGTGGCCCAGGGCCTGCGTGACTTCTCGATTTCCCGCGTCAACCTGCCCTGGGGCATTCCGGTACCGGGTCATGCCGGGCACACGTTTTACGTGTGGTTCGACGCCCTCCTGGGCTACCTCACGGCTCTGCTGGAGCCTGGCGACGAAGCTGATCTCGCTACCGCCCTGTCCCGCGGCTGGCCCGCCCATGTGCACGTGATCGGCAAGGACATTCTTCGTTTCCATGCCGTCTACTGGCCGGCGATGCTGCTCTCCGCCGGCCTGGAGCCGCCGAAGCGTGTGTACGGCCATGGCTTCCTCACCCGCGAGGGCCAGAAGATGGGCAAATCCCTGGGTAACGTGCTCGATCCGGTCGCACTGCTCGATCGCTGTGGCCGCGATGCCCTCCGCTGGTATCTCCTGCGTGACATCGCCTTCGGCGATGACGGGGACTTCCAGCAGCAGCGCCTCGTCGATCTGGTCAACAACGATCTGGCCAACACGATCGGCAACCTGCTCAACCGCACCTCCTCGATGGCAAGGCGCTGGTTCGACGGCGCCGTGCCGCCCGCTGGTGCCACCCGTGCGGGAGACCACCCATTGGCCCAGGCCGCCACGGGGGCGCGGGATTCAGTGATTGCGTCTCTGGAGCGCCTTGACTTTCAGTCCGCCGCCCAGGCTGCCCTTCAATTGGCGATCACGGCCAACGGCTTCCTCAACGAGCGCGCCCCTTGGAGCCGCATCAAGCAGGAGGGAGCCTCGACGGGCGTGGGGGAAGACCTCTATGCGGTTTTGGAATCGGCCCGGCTGGTGGCCTTGCTGATCGCACCACTGGTCCCGGATCTCTCCGGGCGGATGCTGGAGCAATTGGGGCAATCGCCCTTGACCAGCGGTGTTCCGAAGGGGTTGCTGTCCGGGGCCGACGATCCAGCCGCCTCTCTTGATGTCCCCTGGCTGGAGCGCCTGTGCTGGGGTGGCCTGGACCCCGGCCAGCTTCTACCGGAGCCCCAGCCGGTGATGGCTCGCCTGGAACTGGATGCACCCCTGTGAGGCGCCTGCACCCCTTCGCCTTGCTTCTCCTCCTGCCCCTCGCGGGGTGCTGGTCGACACCGGTGCGCCAGGAGAAGCCCCTGCCCTTTGTGTTCCGCAGTCTCAACCTGCGTCAACAGGACAGCCAGGGGCGCCCGGCCTGGGAACTGCGGAGTCCTGAGGCCCGCTACGAGCTGGCTGCCCGGATGGCCTACGTCCGTTTCCCCCGTGGGGTGATCTATACGGCTGGCCAGGCCCGCTATCGCATTCGGGCCGCAAGGGGCACGGTGTTCAACGATGGTGAGCGCATCACCCTTGAGCAGGGTGTCACCATCGAGGTGATCGGCGACCGGCCGGTGCAGATCACGGGCGATCGGGTGAACTGGATTCCGCGCCAGCAGCTGATGGAAATCGATCGCCGTCCGGTGGCGCTTGACGACCAATCCCGGCTCAGCGCAAGCACGGCCCGCTTCCGCTTGGATCTCGATCGGATTGAACTTCGCGGCCAACCCAAGCTCGAGCGGTGGGAAGCCCAGCCGGGTCCAGCCGTGGGACAGAAGGGAGCGGCGCCGATTGCGCCCAAGGGTCAGACAACGGCCCCAAGCCAGCGCCAGGGACCGCCCAAGACGGTGCTCATGGTGGCCACCGTCGATTGGCATCCCGGCAGTGGAAGCCTGTTGGGCAGCGGTCCGGTTCAGGGCATCCGCAAGGGTGACAAAGGCAGCCGTCAGCTGTTGAGCGCTTCTCGGCTGGTGGGCAACACCCGAGAGCAGTGGCTGGATTTTCAGGCGCCGGTGAAACTCACTGACACAGCCCAAAAAGCCTTGCTGCAGGCTGGTCTGAGCCGCTGGAACTTCGGCACCCAACGCATCACCAGCGCACGGCCCTTCTCGGCCGTTGTGGGGCAGCTCCGGATTCAGGGGTCTTCATTTGAGATTCAACAGAAGGAGCAGAGCGTCGTTGTGCCCCAGGCCTGCGACCTGCGTCAACCCGGCGATTGGCTCCAGGCGACGGCTTGCCACTGGAACTGGACCACCCAGGCGTTCAAGGCCACCGGAGGAGTTCTTCTGCGGCGCACGGCCAACAAGCAAGTGACCCGCGCCAGCGAGGTCAGCGGCTCCCTGGGCGCGAAGGGGCTGGCCGTGTTCACAACTCCTGGGGGCCGGGTCAGCTCCCTCCTGGAACTCCCTCCGAAGGCTCCCCAGAGGGCCCCCAGCGCTCCAGTGCTGTTCTGAGCCTCTGGGCCCAGCCCTGGAGCCAGGCCTCATCGCTGCGGCTGAAACAACGGGTTGACCAGCCCCCCAGCAGCACCCAGCCCTGGGAGCCCAACGGCTGAATCAACACCGCGGGCACACCGTCGGGCAGGCCGATGAATTCAGCCCGGCCCGGGTAGAGCGCCAGGTTGACCAGGGAGATCGCCCGTTCCGTGGCGCTGGCGCGGGAACAGATCGCCCCCGGGCTGAAGCACGCGGTGGCCAGCACCCCTCGCCGCACCAGGGTCCGCCCCCGCCAGTGCACCAGCACCGAGGCCGCCGGGGTGGCCGTGAGCAGCATTTGAGTGCCCCAACCCAGTTCCTCCGCCAGGGGTTCGGGTAGACCTGCCACAAGCTCAAGACCCTGGCGACCCTCCAACACCACCCGTTCCGGAGCCTCCGGCTGGATGCGGGTCCAGAGCAGTGCCACGAGCATCAACCCCACTGACAACAGGCCGGCGAGCACTCCTGAGCGCTGTAGGGCGGGGCTGAGCTCCGCCGTCGTCCACTGATTGGTCACGCACAGGGTCAGCCCCAGCAGCCCTGAGGCCAGCGTCACCCTCGCGGCGAGGGGAATCCCCATGGCCTCCATTGCCACCACCGCCTCCAACGCTGGCACAGGGCCCACCCTGATCTCCTCTGACGTCCGCGACAGAGCGGGCCCCGAAGGGCAAACTGGTTCGGTGTTTTCTTCGCAGGCCTGTGGTACGCGCCCTCCGCCGCTTCCTGCTCGCTCTGCCTGCTCTTGCGCTGGCTCTGGTGCTGGGTTTGTCCCCCGCCCCGGCTGCCTGGGCCGTCGCGCTGCAGGATTTTCCGGAGCGCCCTCCCGCCGAACGGGTGCTGGATCATTCCGCCGTGCTCAGTCGCGCGGCGATCGCTGATCTGGAGCGCCGGCTGGGGCAGCTGTCCGCCGATCACATCGAAGCCCACCTGATCACCCTGGGACGTCTTGATTACGGCCTGTCGCTGGATCAACTGGCACAGCAACTGGTGGAGCAGTGGGACGTGGCGGCGCCCGATGAGGCCACGCTGCTGGTGTTGATTGAGACCCAGAACAACACGGCCGCGATCGCTGCTTCACCCGAGTTGCTCGAGCAGTTGCCCCCCGCTCTGCTGGAGAGCACGGCCGCCAGCACGATGGGTGTGCCTCTCCGTGACGGCGCCCGCTACCGCCAGGCCTCACTTGAGGCGCTGGAGCGTCTGGAAGTGGTGCTTTCGGGCGGAGAAGACCCAGGCCCACCTGTGCAGATCGAGCGTAAGGCGGTTGAATCCAACATCCCCAGTGTCGAGCAAACCGCCTCCAGCAATGCCACCACCTGGGTGATCGTGTTGCTGGTGCTGGGCACCGTCGTGCCGATGCTGACCTGGTGGGTGTTCTCCCGCTAATCACACCATGGGGTTGACCGATTGGATGGGAACGTTTGGCAAGGCCCAGGCCCTGGACCTGAGCAATGATCTGGAGCGGGCCTATGAGGCCGCGCTGCTGATTCAGAGCCTTGAGCTGGAGTACTACAACGATCGTCCGGTTAGGCCTGAGCTGGAGCTCAGTATTCCCCGCTCCACCAAGGCGCAGATGTTGCGCCGCTTCCGTGCTGCCCTCCAGGTTTGCCGCCAGGCGCTCGACCAGCTCGAACCCCGTCGCCAGGAGTTCGTCGGTCAGGAGCTGCGCCAGCTGCAACTGATTGAGGCGGTGACGGCCCGTTACCTGGGGCGGAGCCCCCTGCCGAGCATCAGTCGCTCTCCCGACATGCTCCCCCGGAGTCTGCTGGGGGTATTCGATGGTGTGCGTCGCCAGCTGGATCCTGAGGCGGAGGCCACGGTGGTGGCCGGCTTCCGGCGCCGACGGGACTCCACCCTCGTGTCGCTGCGCATTCTGTTGCTGCTGATCCTGGTGCCCGTGTTGGTGCAGCAGGTGAGTCGGACCTATGTGATCTCACCCCTGGTGGATCGCTTGGCCCCCGATTTGCCCTTCCTGACCTATCCACGTCCCCAGCTCGAGGAGGAGGCCGCCAAGCAACTGCGCCTCTATCAGTCTGAGATTGAATTCGACGCCCTGCTTCGGGGGGCTGAGATTCCCAATCGGGATGAGTTGCGCTCGAAATTGGCCGAAAAAGCCAGTGAGCTCAAGGAAGAGGCCGATAGTCAAAGTTCAGATGCGATCAAAAATATCATTGCCGACGGCGCTGGCTTGCTGGGCTTTTTGCTGGTCTGTCTCTTTGGACGTCAGGAGCTACGCGTGTTGCGCGGTTTTCTCGACGAAGTGATTTACGGCCTCAGTGATAGTGCCAAAGCGTTTGCGATCATCCTATTCACCGACATCTTCGTTGGTTTTCACAGCCCTGAGGGTTGGACAGTCCTGCTGGGAGGCATCGCTCACCACTTCGGTTTGCCAGCTGAAGAGAACTTTGTTTTGCTATTTATCGCCACTTTCCCTGTGATCCTGGCAACGATCTTCAAGTACTGGATCTTCCGTTATCTCAACCGTGTCTCGCCTTCCTCGGTGGCCACCCTGCGCAACATGAACGGTGGGGGCTGAGCTCACCCTGATCACGGGCCCGAGTCGAGGCGCAAAGAGCCGCTGGGCAGAACATCTTGCCCGCCGGGCGGAGGCCGGGGTGATCTACGTCGCCACAGGGCCCGCCTTGCCCCTGGACCTCGACTGGCAGCGGCGACTCGATCGGCACCGTGCCCGCAGGCCCAGCACCTGGCGGCTTGAGGAAGTCGGGGCCGACCTGCCCGACTTCCTGCGCGCCGCGTCCGCACACAACGTGCTTCTGATCGACTCCCTGGGCACCTGGCTGGCCTATCACCTTGACCTCAGCGCGGGCGAGTGGGAGCTCCAGCAGCAGGCCTTGCTCAGTGCGGTCGGCGCCTGCACCGCACCGATGCTGGTGGTGGCGGAGGAGTGTGGCTGGGGCGTGGTGCCGGCCACGGCGGTGGGTGGCCGTTTCCGCGATCGTCTTGGGCGCCTGGAACAGCTTTTGATGGCCCAGGCCCAGGCCGCTTGGCTCGTGCTCCATGGCCGTGCCATCGATTTGCTGGCCTGCAGTCTTCCTGTGCCGGAGGGCTGAGGCGATGCCCCAGGTGGTGTTGTTTCAGCCCCAGATCCCCCCCAACACCGGCAACGTGGCGCGCACCTGTGCGGCCACTGGTACGCCGTTGCATCTGATCGAACCGTTGGGTTTCACGATCGATGACCGCCAGCTCAGGCGTGCTGGGCTCGATTACTGGCCTTGGGTGAGTCTCGAGCGCCATCTCAACCTCGAGCGGTTTGAGCATGAGCGGCAACGGCAGGGGGGGCGCCTCGTGGCCCTCAGCAGCCAGGCCAGCGTCCCGCACCATGGATTTGCCTTTCAGAGCGACGACTGGCTGCTCTTCGGGCGCGAGACCGATGGCCTGCCCGTAGCCCTCCTGGAGCGCTCCGATGCCTGCCTGGCAATCCCGATGCCCCGCGGCACCAGGGCCGGCGGGGGGGTGCGCAGCCTCAATCTTTCGGTGGCCGTGGGGGTGGTGCTGTTCGAGGCCCTCCGTCAGCTGGATCTCTTGCAGTGACAATGTTTTTCGCCGTTTCCAGCCGTTCATCCGACCCCATGGACTTGCCGTGGATGGTTCAAGCCGCTACTCTCTGCCCGACCTGGGGATAGTGGCTTCTCCACCGGGTCTTGTCCGATGGGGAAATTTGCATGAAGCCTTTAAAAAACCTGATACGCCATCCACTGACCCGTTGGTCACTGGTGGGACTGCCCATTCTCGGAATCACAGGCCTGCTCGGGGCCGCTGCCATTCCAGGTCTCGCTGACTCCAAGCCCGAGCGTATCGATCTCGGCTCCCTTGACGTCCCGCCTCCGATTGAGCTGGCCGCCTTGCCCAGCACCGAGAAGCTCTGGATCAAGGTTCGCTCCGATGTCACGGTCGAAGAGCTCTCCCAGCAGCTGGATGTCAATGAAACCAGGCTGGCCAAACTTAATGAGGTCGACGAAGACCACAGCTTCAAGCCCGGTGATTGGTTGGTGGTTCCCTCCCAGCAGTCCCGTAAGGCCAAGCTTCTCGCCTCCTTGGACACCTCGGAGCTCCGTCGTAACCCCCCGATACAGTCCCCCCCTCCCGTTGAGGAGTCGGCCTCGGTTCGATTCGGGGACAATCTGCTCAAGATTGCCCAGCGCTACGGGCTGACGCCCCAAGAGATTCTCCGCTTCAACCCAGGCCTGGAGGCCGCCCGACTGGTGGTGGGCACTCAACTGCGTCTGGCCCAGTCGGCACCGGGCCGCAGCCGCATGGTGCTGGGCCTCAATCCCGTAGGCAGCGGCGGCCTCAGCTGGCCTGAGCTGCCCCGGTTCGGTCAGCCCCAGCAAACGGATCCGTCCTTCAGCAGCAACGGCTGGATCTGGCCCGCCCAGGGGGTGTTCTCCTCGGGCTACGGCTGGCGTTGGGGCCGCATGCACAAAGGCATTGACGTGGCCAACAACGTCGGGACACCGATCCTCGCGGCCAAGTCCGGGCGCGTGGTCGTGGCGGGCTGGAGCAATGGCGGTTACGGCTACCTGGTCGACATCGTTCATGACGACGGGAGCCTCTCCCGCTACGCCCACAACAGCCGCCTGCTCGTCTCTGTCGGAGATGTCGTCCCCCAGGGTGCCGTGATTTCCCTGATGGGCAGCACCGGCAACAGCACCGGACCACACCTCCATTTCGAGATTCATCCCCCAGGCCAAGGGGCGATCAATCCCCTGCAGTTCCTTCCGTCCAAGGCCTGATCTCCATTGGCTTTTCAGCCTTTGGATTCACCCCCATCGTCTACACTCCAATCACAGCGGCTCGGTAGCTCAGCTGGTTAGAGCGTGGGATTCATAACCCCAAGGTCGGGAGTTCAAGTCTCCCCCGAGCCATTCATGGAGCGTTCGCTCGTTCCACAATCTCACCTGCCAACGTCGATGACGTTGGCTTTTTTATTACCTGTCCCGATGGGCCGTACCGCGCTGGATCGCCGTTGGGAGCTCAGCGCATGTCGATGGCGTTGAGACGATCACGGAAGCTCGAGGCCGAGGAGTTGCCGTCGGCATCGAAGCCGTAGGGATCATTGAGCGCCAGGGGTGTCATCTCCACCGGCATGGACAGCTGGGAGGCTGAACGGCGGTAGCGGCCTCCCTGTTGACCGGAGGAGCGAGGCTCGAGGCCGCGAACCCTGCGACTTGGACGCACCCCCGCGGCCAGGTCATCGGCGGCTCTTGTGAGGGGATGGGCCTTGAGCTCGCTGCGTAACTGGCTCAGCAGCCGGAAGTGCCCTGTGGCGTTGTACTTGCGAAGCAGGGCCGGATCCCAGGCCATGGAGACGTTGAGGCAGTGGTTTCAGATGCCCAGCCTATGGCGGCCACCACCCCTAGGGGATCCGTGATAAATTGTTGCCAGTAAAGCAGAAGTCGAACCGACTTCGCTCTTGCTCTCCCTTGCGATCCCGGCCGCTTCCGGCGCAAGGGTGCAGCGCACAACCTTTCACCCCTTTTCCCTATGACGACCACTGGAGCCCTCCGGGTGGGCCAGAGCGCCCCCGACTTCACCGCCACCGCCGTGGTGGACCAGGAATTCAAGGAGGTCACCCTGTCCCAGTACCGGGGCAAGTATGTGGTTTTGTTCTTCTACCCCCTCGATTTCACCTTCGTCTGCCCCACCGAAATCATCGCCTTCAGCGAGCGTTACGGCGATTTCACCAGCCGCAACACCGAAATTCTCGGAATCTCCGTCGATAGCCAGTTCAGCCACCTGGCCTGGGTGCAGACCGACCGCAAGCAGGGCGGCCTGGGCGACATCGCCTATCCGCTGGTCTCCGACCTCAAGAAGGAGATCGCCAGGGCCTACAACGTGCTCGATGAGGACGCTGGCATTGCCCTGCGCGGCCTGTTCATCATTGATCCTGATGGTGTGATCACCCACTCCACGATCAACAATCTGCCCGTGGGCCGCAGTGTCGAGGAGACCCTGCGGGT
Organism: Cyanobium sp. Morenito 9A2; assembly: GCF_024345575.1. Lineage (GTDB taxonomy): Bacteria > Cyanobacteriota > Cyanobacteriia > PCC-6307 > Cyanobiaceae > ATX-6F1. The sequence goes on along the minus strand of NZ_JAGQBJ010000010.1, from coordinate 92,408 downwards.
GCTTCAGGCCTTCCAGTACGTGCAGTCCCACCCGGATGAGGTCTGCCCCGCCAACTGGACCCCTGGGGAGAAGACCATGAATCCCGACCCGGTGAAGAGCAAGGAGTTTTTCGCTGCGGTGAACTAAGCCTTGACCAGCGCTATCGCGCTTGTCACTCGATCACTTGGGGGGGGCTTCGGCCCCCCTTTTTTCATCGCGACAGGCCGACGATCACAGCAGCGAAAGCGTGCCAGAGGTTCCATCCAGTCGCGCCCGACGCCCCAGGGGCAGGGGGGCATTGGGCCTCCCATGGCCCACGGGTAAAGTCAGCACAAGCGGGATCCCAAGATCTCCGAGCCGATCCATGAGCACCTCCTCCAGGCTCAGATCTCCGCTCTGAAGGTCCTCGGGCGTCCAGATGAAGTGGCCCAGACCGATCCCGGCGACGGCGCGGAGGTTTCCGCTGGTGCGCCATTGGGTCAACTGCCGATCCACACGGTAGGGGGCTTCGCCGACGTCTTCGAACACCAGCACCGCTCCGGTCAGGTCGGGGAACCAGGGGGTTCCGATGAGGTGGCTGGCCACCGTCAGGTTGGTGACCACCAGGGGCCTTTCGGCCTGGCCCGCCCGGCCCGGTCAGCCTTGCAGAGGGGCCACGGGCCGCCCCGCCAGCAGGGCGGTAAGCCGCTGCCAGTCGTCGCCCCAGGCCCCGAGGCCGGCGTGAACACCGCCACCGAGGCCGGCCGACAACTGCGCCAGCAGCAGGGCGCTGGCATCGGAGAAGCCCACACTCCAGAGCGGGCGTCGGGGTTGTCTCCAGCCGGCCTCCAGCAGCCGCGCGCTGCCCCAGCCACCACCGATCTGCAGGACGCCGTTCACGCCTTGATCCTTCCAGAGGAGCATCAGCCCCTGGGCGCGCTGGTTGTCGCTTGCGGAAAACCAACGTTGCCGGCCGAACACCTGCTCAGGCACCAGCAAGTTCCAGCCTTCCGCTTCGATGCGGCGGCGCAGCCCATCGAGCCAAGGGGCAGGCCGATCAATGCGGCTGGCGGGGTTGAAGGCCACCAGGTGGCTGCCGGCAGTCAGGGGCGGCGGGAAGGCCAGCCTGGGAACCGGAACTGAGTTGCCTACTCCCTGGGCGGCTGGGTGGAGGGCCTGGGTGGCGCCCGCCACCAACGAGCTGACACTGGCCAGGAGGAACTCGCGGCGCCCCAGGGCCATCAGCCCAGCAGGCTCTCGAGCAGCCGTCGTCCATCCACCCCGCCGGTGGCGGGATCGCAGGCCCGCTCCGGGTGGGGCATCAGCCCGAGCACATTGCCCGCCGCGTTGGTCACACCCGCCACATCGCCCACCGAGCCGTTGGGGTTGGTGGCGTAGCGCAGCACGATCGAGCCCTGATCCTCCAACATCTTGAGTTGATCCGGATCGACCTGATAGCGCCCCTCGCCGTGGGCGATCGGCAGGGTGATGGTCTCGCCGCTGCTGTAGCGACGCAACCAGCGGCACGGACCAGGCTCCACCGTCAGGCGCGAGGGCTCACAGAGAAAGTGAAGATGGCGGTTCCGCGTTAGCGCCCCAGGGAGCAGACCAAGTTCGGTGAGCACCTGAAAGCCGTTGCAGATGCCGAGCACCGCCCCGCCCCGCTCGGCAAAGGCCTTCACCTCCTCCAGCACCGGGGCAAAGCGGGCGATCGCCCCACAGCGCAGGTAGTCGCCGTAGCTGAAGCCACCGGGAAGCACGATTGCCTCCAGCCCCGAAAGGTCGCGCTCCTCATGCCAAAGGAAGCGCGTGGGAAGGCCAAGGCAACCTTCCGTTGCCCAGCGCACATCCCGGTCGCAGTTCGAACCGGGGAACACAACCACACCAAGGGTCATCGCGCGATCCGCCTCAGGAGGGGTGCTGGAGATCCAGCGTCCAATTCTCAATCACCGGATTGGCCAGGAGGCGGTCGCTGAGCAGCTCCAGCTGGGCGCGGGCTGCCTCGGCATCGGGGGCCTCCAGTTCCAGTTCCACGGCCTTGCCGATGCGCAAGCTCCTGAGGCCTCCGACCCCCAGCCGGGCGGCGGCAGCGCGGGTGGCCTCCCCGGCGGGATCCAGAACCGAGGGTCTCAGGGAGACCAACACACGGGCGGAAAAGAGGGGCACCGGAGCTGGGGGTGGTTTGTTAAATCTTCGCAGCCCGCCGCCCGTCGGATGCCGCGACTGTTCAGCGTGAAGGGAGACCTTCCCCCGGAGTCGAGGGGATGACCGCATCACCACTGGAGGAGCCCGGGCCTGGAGGGTGGGGAAGCCCGTTGCGCCGGGCGGCCTGGATGGTGTTGCCGGCCTCCCTGCTGGCGTCTGCTCTGGTGCTCGTGCCCGGTCTGGTGCTGGGGGCCATGGCAACGCAGGCCAGAGCTGAGGACGTGCCGTTGAGCTGCCGGATCGGCCAGGGACCCTGGCGCTCCTGCGTGATGACCGTGTCGGCTCCAGGCGTGCGCTGGAGGTTGCAGGTCGGAGACGAGCGCATCGAGTTCCGCCATGACGGCAGTGGCCGGGTCACGCTGCAGCGTCCGGGCGCGCGGGCTCAGTTGGTGAGCGGCCGCTGGATCGCCGCTCAGACGCTCTGTTGGGACGGGATCTGCGCCCGGGGAGAGCTGCCGTTGGACTGATCGAGGGCCGCTTCGAATTGATCCCTGTTGAGGTCGAGGCCTAGCACCACCAGATCCAGGGCCTCCTGGCCGCTGGTCGCTGCCGGGCCAGGGGCCGCTTCATACCAGCACTCCAGGCGCGGGCCAACGGCCTGAATCTGCAACGGGCGTGGCTTACCGGCCTGCCACAGGCGCCCCTTGAGGCGCAGGATGCTCTGCTGGCGGATCTGCTCCAGCAAGGCGGCCTCCAGGCGGCTGCGTTCGAAGCGACCTTCGATGTGGAGCGTGACCGACTGCATCGGCACATGGGTGTGACCGTGGTGATCACTGTGGTCGTGGTCACCTTGGACCTGTAGGTCTCCATGGGGGCCGCCCTCAAGCCGCTCAAACCCGAGCAGCAGATGGGGATCCACCACGCCTCGCTCCATGGTCAGCACCTGGGCACCGGGCCGCAGCGCCCGGGCCAGGCGGCGCTTCACATCCTGCAGTTGATCCCTGTTGAGGCCAGCGGCGCGGCTCACCAGCACCAGATCCGCCGCCTCGAGCTGTTCGTCGAACAGGGCCTCCAGGTCGTCGTGATGGTCAAGGCTGGGATCAGCTTGGCGCTGGGCCTCGAGGGCGGCGGGATCACCCACCACACTCCCTTGGGCCAGGGCTTCACCATCGACCACGGCCACAACGCCGTTCACCCGGGTGCGGGTGCGGATTTCGGGCCATTGAAAGGCCTGCACCAGGGGCTCCGGCAAGGCCAGGCCACTGGTTTCGACGACAATTCCATCGAGGCGGTCGGCCTGCAGCAGCAGGGTCTGCATCGTGGGCAGGAATTCGTCCTGGACCGTGCAGCAGAGGCAGCCGTTAGCCAGCTCCACCAGCCGGCCATCGAGCTCCTCCTCAGGGCAGAAGCCGCAGCTGCGCAGCAGGTCGCCATCGATGCCCACTTCGCCGAATTCGTTCACCAGCACCGCCAGCCGCAGACCGCTGTGGAGCAGCAGGTGGCGGAGCAGGGTGGTTTTGCCCGCGCCGAGAAAGCCCGTCACGACTGTGACGGGCAGGCGCTTGGTTGGGGTGGCGACCATCTCAGGGCACCACGGTGGTCCAGGCCAGGCTGGCGCCGATGCCGATCAGCACCCCGGCAGCGAGCTTGGTGTCAGCGGGGCTGAGACGGCTGCCCCAGCGACGCACCAGGGTGACAGCGGCGGTGAGCAGCAAGGCCTGGCTGATCAACAGTCCCAGCAGATAGAAGGCGATCGGGGTGGGCTCCCAGCCCAGCACCGCGGCGCTGAGCACGTAGCCGTGGAGCGCGAAGGCGGGCACCAGGATCGAGCGGGGCAGTCGGCCGTTGAGCACCAGGCCCACGGCCACGAGCGAAAGGGCCACCAGCACCTCGGCGCCTGGCAGGCCAGGCAACCAAAGGCCGAGACCTGAGGCCGCCAGCCCGGTTGCCAGCAGGCCCACCAGCCAGCGCCTGGGCTGCTGCAGACCCGCCAGCCCAAGGGCGAGCAGGAACAGCAGGTGATCGGGGCCCAGCACGGGGTGCCCCAGACCACTCAGGATCCCCGCCAGGGGACCAGGCTTGAGTTGAAAGAGGCCCATCAGGTGGTGGGCCGAGACGGGTGCTGCGCCCAGGAGGAGCAGGAGGGGAAGGGCAAGAGCGCCAAGCGCCAAACGTGATGGTGCGCGGCTGCCTCTGGGCGCCAGAGGCGCATCAGAACGATTCGTCATCGGGGAAAACCGGTCCGCGCCGGAGATGGAGGGTCGAAACCGGCGGGCGTTCTGACTGGACCGATCGCTGCCCAGGGGCAACGGGTCTTCACAGCTGCGGGACAGTGCCGGACTCAGAGCGAACTCCCCACCGGTCTTTCCCCGTTTCCTCCCCAGGCTGATCACCTGGGGAACCGGAAACCTGAATCTACCGGCACTCCAGGCTTTCCCTGGTGGCCACACCGGTTCGTGGGTTGACCCCATCCGCCCGCTGGCAGAGGGCACGCCGCTGGCTCAGATCCAGTACCGCATCACTGAAGTCGGCCCCGTCGATTTCCGCGCCCTGGAACTTGCTCTGCATCAGCATCGCGTTGCGCAGCACGGCTCCGCGCAGATCGCTGCGCTCGAAGCGGCTGGCGAAGGCGACCGCATCCTCGAGATCGGCGCCGCGGAGGTCACTGCCCTGGAGATCGCTGCTGTTGAAGACCACACCGCGCAGGTCGGCGCCACGGAAATTGAAACCCGCCAGATGGGCCTTGAGGAACTCCTGCTGGTGGAGATCCTGACCGTGGAGATCGGAGCTGAGGCCTTGGAAGGAACGCTGGCTTCGCAATTCGGGGGCGGTGATCGCCCAGCTCGGACTGGCAGAAGCGAGCCAGCCCCCTAACAACAGGGCGCCCAGGGCGATGGCGGTGAACAGGGTCTTGAGCACCGGCATTTAGCGTGGCCTTTCAAGTTATGGCAGGCCTCAGCAGCACCGTGACCCTTCCATGAGCATGTCCCTGCGGGTGGTGGTGCCACCCCACCCCCTGATCGGCCACTGGTTGACCCTGCTACGCGATCAGGACACCCCTCCCGCCCTGTTTGCCACGGCAATGGCGGAGTTGGGGCGTTGGCTCACCTATGAGGCCCTTCGGGACTGGCTGCCCCACCGCGCCATGCGGGTGCAGACCCCCCTGGCCGAAACCGACGGCCATGTGGTGGATGGGGCCGTGCCCCTGCTGGCGGTGCCGATCCTGCGGGCCGGCCTAGGGCTCTGGCAGGGGGCCCAGGCGGTGGTGCCGACGGCCCGCGTGGCCCACGTGGGCCTGCGCCGCGATGAGCACAGCGGCGAAGCCTCCTGGTATCTCGATCAGTTGCCCGAGACGATCGGCGAACGGGTGGGGGTGTTGGTGTTCGATCCGATGGTGGCCACCGCAGGCAGCCTCACCCAGGTGCTGGAGCGCCTGGAGGCCAAGGGGGTGAGCGGCCAGCGCGTGAGAGTGATTTCAGCCCTGGCGGCGACGCCTGGGCTGCGAAAGCTGGGGGAGCAGTTTCCTGATCTCACCCTCTATGCGGCCTGCATTGATGCGGAACTGGACGGCTCGTTCAGGATCGTCCCTGGGCTGGGGGATGCGGGTGATCGGCTCTATGGAACCCAGTCGCCGCACTATCTAGGCTGAATGGATCAGCTCACCTTCGGCAGACAGCGATCCCATGGCCCAGGGCGCCCCAGGCAATGATCACGGAACAGGAGGGGGCAGCGGCGTGTTGCTCAGCGCCGTGGCCGGTGCGGTGATCGGCGCCGCCGGCCTGGCCTGGTGGCTGCTCATTGAGGCCGAGCGACGCTCGCAGCAGCGCCGCCAACGGCGGGGCCTTGAGCTCTCGCGCCTCCAGAACGGTTCCCAGGAGGCGCTCCTGACGGCGGGCAAGCCCTTGGCAGATCAGGCGCTTCAAGACAAGGTGCAGCAACTCAATCGCGCCATCGAAGACGTGCGCCGCCAGCTCGAGAGCCTGACCCCCTGATCGGCTGGTTCGGCGGCGGGCCCGTTGGGCGGATCGGTAGGTTTCTTCTATTCAACTGCCACTGCCCATGCTCCGCTCTGCCGCCATCACCCAGGGTGTCCAGCGCTCTCCGAACCGGGCCATGTTGCGGGCGGTGGGTTTCGGTGACGGTGATTTCAACAAGCCGATCATCGGCATCGCCAACGGCTACAGCACGATCACGCCCTGCAATCTGGGCCTGAACGATCTCACCGAGCGGGCGGTGAGGGCCGCTCAGGCCGCCGGTGCCATGCCTCAGACCTTCGGCACGATCACCGTCAGCGATGGCATCTCGATGGGCACAGAAGGAATGAAGTATTCCCTGGTCTCCCGTGAGGTGATCGCCGATTCGATCGAAACGGCCTGCAATGCCCAGAGCATGGACGGGCTGCTGGCGATCGGCGGTTGCGACAAGAACATGCCCGGCGCCATGCTGGCCATGGCCCGCATGAACATCCCCGCGATCTTCGTCTACGGCGGCACGATCAAACCCGGCAAACTCGGCCCCTGCGATCTCACGGTGGTGAGCGCTTTCGAGGCAGTGGGGCAGTTCGCCGGTGGGCGCATCGCCCAGGAAGAACTCACGGCGATCGAGAAGAACGCCTGTCCCGGAGCCGGCAGCTGTGGCGGGATGTTCACCGCCAACACGATGAGTTCGGCCTTTGAGGCCATGGGGCTGAGCCTGCCCCGCAGCTCCACCATGGCCGCTGAAGATCCGGAGAAGGCGGAGAGCGCTGCCCGCTCCGCCGAGGTGCTGGTGCGGGCCATCGATGCGAACATCCGCCCCAGCGATCTGATCACCCGGGAATCACTCGAGAACGCCATCTCGGTGATCATGGCGGTGGGCGGCTCCACCAACTCCGTGTTGCACCTGCTGGCGATCGCGCGCACCGCTGGCGTTCCGCTCACGATTGACGATTTCGAGACGATCCGCCAACGGGTGCCCGTGATCTGTGATCTCAAACCCAGTGGCCGCTACGTGACCGTGGATCTCCATCAGGCCGGCGGCATCCCGCTTGTGATGAAGCTGCTGCTTGAGGCTGGTCTGCTCCATGGCAACGCTCGCACCATCGAAGGAAAGACCCTGCATGAGGTGCTGGCCGATGTTCCTTCTGAGCCCCCTTCCGATCAGGACGTCATCCGCCCGCTCTCGAATCCCCTCTATGCCCAGGGCCACCTGGCGATTCTGAAGGGCAACCTGGCTCGTGAGGGGGCTGTCGCCAAGATCAGTGGCATCAAGACGCCTGTGCTGACAGGCCCGGCACGGGTGTTCGAGAGTGAGGAGGAGGCCCTGGCCTCGATTCTCGACGGCGGGGTCAAGGCTGGAGACGTGGTGGTGGTCCGCAATGAGGGCCCGGTGGGCGGCCCGGGCATGCGCGAAATGCTCTCGCCCACGGCCGCCATTGTTGGTCAGGGACTGGGGGAGTCGGTGGCCTTGATCACGGATGGCCGATTCAGTGGAGGCTCCTACGGTCTCGTGGTGGGTCATGTGGCCCCGGAGGCTGCCGTGGGCGGCACCATCGGCCTGGTGCAGGAGGGCGACAGCATCACTGTGGATGCCCATCAGCTGTTGATTCAACTGAACGTCGATGAGGAGGAGCTGGACCGTCGCCGGGGCGCCTGGGTGAGGCCGGCACCCCGCTACACCACTGGAGTGCTCGGGAAGTACGCCCGCCTGGTGAGCAGCAGCAGCAAAGGTGCCGTCACCGACGTGGTGTTTTAAGCGGAGCCGACTGCCCTAGAGCAGGGCATGGAGACGGCGGGCGAGGGCTTCAAGCGCCTCGCCGCCCACGGGCCGCGGACAGCGTTGGCCATTGCTGCTGTCCATCCAGACCGGATGCCCCCCATGCCAGAGCAGCGGTTCGCCTTCTGGCTCCACCCTGGAGAGCATCAGATTGTGGCCGTCGCCGCTGCGGTAGATCTCCAGCTCGATGTCCTGCTCTGGCTTGCGGCAACCCTCCCCATCACGGGCCTGTAGGAGAAGCGCCCAGTCATCGGTTTCAGGATCGTGCGGAAGCTCAGCAGCAGCCGGGTGCTGGGGAACGACCGCATGGCGCAGGGGTTTGAAGCAGACATCGGCAGCTGCGGCCACCAGCTGGGGCGGGATCACGGAAGGGCGCGGATCGCTTCGAGGGTGAGCCTCAGAGGGCCAGCTCGAAAGCCGTTGTTCAGCCCACCGTCGTCACTGAATCTTGAGTGGAGCACCTGGAGGCGAGTGACGCGGCAGGCCTCAAAACTCCAGGGTTGTTGCCTGGGCCTGGCCCGCACACTGGCCTTGAGGCTGGCGAAGGGGATCGTCACCTGGGTGAGGCCGCTGGATTCGGTGGCGAATTCCGCCACCCAGCGCAGACCGCCAGGGATCAGTTCGGTGAGGCCGCCCAGCCCATCGGCGCAGGCCAGGGCCAGCTTGAAGCGCCGCCCGTCCGCGCGGAGGTCGAGCTGCAGGCCGCTGTAGGCCGAGAGATCCAGCGGCGGAGAGAAAACAGGGGAACGACAGCTCACGAAACCTCCACCGGCCTCGACCACTTCGGCGTCCATCACCAGACCCTTCGAGCCGCTTGTGCAACCGCCGCTGCTCTGGCCGCCCATCACGGTGTCGTTGAGGGCATGCCAGCCGGAGAATCCGGCGCCTGAAACCAGCAGCAGCGGCCTGGTGGGGGGATGGCTGGGGGTCTGGGTGGGGAGCTGAACCATCGCCGTCACCTTCAAGGGCAGGGGCAGCACCAGAGTCGGGTCCGCATGGAGCACAGCCTAGGGAGGGGTGGTCTGACCCTGATCCCTCTCCTCCAACCCACCGGCGGCGGCCCGATCCGCCAACACGAGCACCGGCGCGGCGGGTTGCACCAGCCGCGCCGGCGTGCGCTCGGAAGGCTCCACGGGATCCAGCAGCCTGGCCAGGGCCTGGCGCTTTCCTTCCCCAGCCACGAGGAACACCACCTGGCGAGCGGCACTGAGCACCGGAGCCGTGAGGCTGATCCGCGCCAGACCCTTGCCAAGGCCAACGGTCACGGTGCGATCGAGGGCCTGGGTGGCCTTGGTGTGGGGGAAGAGGGAGGCCGTATGCCCGTCATCGCCCAGGCCCAGCAGAATCAGATCGAACACGGGCGGTTGCCCGGGGCAAAGCTGACGTAGGAGATGGGAAAAGGCGGCGGCCCCTAGTTCGGGCGTGGCCTCGCCCGTGGGCACCGGATGGAAACACGCGTGTTGGCCGGGGGGTTCGGCCAACAGGGTTTCCCGCAGCATCAGGGCATTGCTGGCTGGATCGTCTTCGGCCACCCAGCGCTCGTCGCCGAGCAGCACATCCACCCGTTCCCAGGGCAGATGCTGACGCCCCAGTTGTCGGTAGGCCTCAGCCGGCGTCGTCCCCCCGGAGAGGGCGATCTGGGCGCGCTCCCGCTGGGCCAGGGCCAGATCGATGGCCGTGGCGATGGTGGTGCTGGCCTGTTGGGCGAGGGAGGCAGGGTCCTCGCTGATCTGGAGGAGATAGTCGCTCAAGACAACCACTCGGTGTGGAAGGCTCCCTCCCGGTCCACACGCTGGTAAGTGTGGGCGCCGAAGCAGTCGCGCATGGCCTGCAGGAGGTTCTGGGGCAGACGACCGGTGCGGTAGCTGTCGACGTAATCGAGCGAGCTGCTCAGGCATGGCACCGGGATGCCGGCCTGGGCAGCGCCGGCCACCACCTGGCGCAGGCCCGGCAGGCACCGGTTCACCTGGGCGGCGAACCAGGGGTCGACGATCAGGTTGGCCAGGCCTGGGTTGCTGCCGTAGGCGTTCTGGATGCGCTGCAACAGCCGGGCGCGGATAATGCAGCCCCCCTTCCAGATCTGGGCGATCGCCGAGAGATCGAGGTTGTAGTCGTGTAGCTTCGAAGCTTCCACCAGCAGCGCCATGCCCTGGGCGTAACTGACGATGGCCGCCAGGGTGATCGCATCCCTCAGGGGCGCCATTCCATCGGCGGGTGTGCCCAGATCAAGGGAGAGTGCTGGCGGGCCCGGAATCAGCGGCTCGGCGGCCAGCCGCTCTGCTTGCATGGAACTCATCACGCGCGCGTTGAGGGCGGCATAGAGGGTGGGCACCGGAACGCCCATCTCCAGGGCACTCACCACCGTCCACAGACCGGTTCCTTTCTGCCCGGCCACATCGAGGATCTTCTCCACCAGATCGCCGCCGTCCTCGGGATCGCGGGTGCGCAGACACACCTCGGTGATCTCGACCAGATAAGAGGAGAGTTCCTCGAGCTCGTTCCAACCCTTGAACACATCCGCCATCGCCAGGCCGCCAAGGCCGGCCGTGCGCTTCATCAGGTCGTAGGCCTCCACCAGGATCTGCTCGATCCCGTATTCGATGCCGTTGTGCACCGTCTTGACGAAGTGGCCGGCGCCGCCGGGGCCGATGTAGGTGACGCAGGGGCCGTCCTCCACCTGAGCGGCCATCTTGCGCACGAGGCTCTCGATCGCGTCGTAAGCGCTGCGGGTGCCGCCGGGCATCATGCTCGGCCCCTCCAGGGCCCCTTTGGCCCCACCGGACACCCCCATGCCGATGTAGCCGAAGCTGCGGCTTTCCAGCTCCTTCACCCGCCGCTCGGTGTCGGTGTAGAGGGAATTGCCGCCGTCAATGAGTAAATCACCCTCCTCCAGGTAGGGGGCAATGGCGGCGATGGTGGCGTCGATCGGTGAACCGGCCTTGATCATCATCAAGATGCGCCGGGGTCGTTCCAGCTTGGCGACGAAATCCTCGAGGGAGTCGGCGCCGATGATCTGCTTACCGGCGCCACGGCCATGGAGGAACTCCTCGGTCTTGGCGTAGGTGCGGTTGTAAACGACGCTCGAGAAGCCGTTGCGCTCGGCATTGAGCACCAGGTTCTCCCCCATCACCCCCAGCCCGATCAGACCAAAGTGGGCCTTTGTCATGCGTGGGCAACTCCGTGGTGTTCGCCGACCAGTGTGGCCAGTGGAACCCCCGATGGACACGCCCCGGGCTTGCTTGTCAGCAACAGATCACGGGAACCGCCGGGGCTGGCCCACTCAGATCACGCTGCCATCGGCAATCGAGCCGTTCTTGACCACCACCACGACGCCGTTGCGGATGTAGAAGCCCAGTTCAGGACGATCGGCTTCTTCCACATGGTCCTTGTTGACGATCGTGACGTCGCGGCCGATGCGCGCGTTTTTGTCGAGAATCGCTTTTCGCACGGTGGTGCCCCGCCCCACTCCGAGCGGAATGCCCCCCCGGTCACGTAACACGGCCCGTTCTTCACTGGATTCGAAAAAGTCGGCTCCCATCACCAGGGTGTCCTGGAGCACAACCTCACTTTCGATGCGGGTCCGCACCCCGAGCACGCAATGGTGAATGCTGCAGGCCTTGAGCATGGAGCCCTCGCCGATGATGGATTGGGTCACCTGCGCATCGAGGAGTTTGCTTGGTGGCAGATAACGGGGCCTGGTGTAGATAGGGAATTTTTCGTCGTAGAAGGAAAAGGCCGGATCCGGTTGAACTGTCAAAGCCAGGTTGGCCTCGTAGAAGGCGCCGATCGTGCCGATGTCTTCCCAGTAGTCGTTGAAGACGTAGCTCTGGAGATTCTTGCCAGCGTCAAGGGCAGCTGGGATAATTTCATTGCCGAAATCTGTGGCCTCGGGATGCTTCTCCAGCAGATCGAACAACGTGTCCCTGCTGAAGACGTAGATCCCCATGGATGCCAGATAGGGCTTCAATCTGGCGTCCTCGTCCTTGAGCCCGAACCGGGAGGTGTCCACACGCATGGCCTCCAGCGCCTCGCCCGTGGGCTTCTCCCGGAATTCGCGGATCCGGCCGGTCTCTTCCGTGCGCATCAGCCCGAAACCCTCGGCCTGGGCGGCATCCACCGGCAGGGCCGCGACGGTGAGGTCAGCACCGGTGGCGATGTGGTGCTCGACGAAAAGGCTGTAATCCATTCGATAGAGCTGGTCGCCGGAGAGGATCAGATACTGATCCACATCCCACTCCTGAAGCAGCCACTGATACTTGCGAACCGCATCGGCGGTACCTTCAAACCAGCTGGGGCTCTCGGGGGTCTGTTGGGCGGCGAGCACCTCGACGAAACCCTGGCCAAATCCGGCCGATAGGTTGTAGGTCTGGCTGAGGTGACGATTGAGAGAGGCACTGTTGAACTGCGTCAACACGTACATCTTGTTGATGCCTGAATTGATACAGTTGCTGATCGGTATATCGATCAGCCGGTACTTCCCGGCCAGGGGGACGGCAGGCTTGGCGCGTGTCCTGGTGAGGGGATAGAGCCGCTTTCCGGCTCCGCCGCCGAGAATGATGGCCAGGACACGCTTCATTAATGACAACCTCAGAGGGTATGTGGATCCCAACACCGTACTGGAGCGCTTGGCCTCTCAGAGCTCGATCGGAGGTTCATGCAACTCAAAAAGATCTTGCAAAACCTTCATGGCCGCGTGGCGTTGCTGCCGCGGCTGGGGTGCGCGCAGGTTGGTGACGGGGGTGTGGAGAATCTTGTTGATGATGCCCTTGCTCAGGGCTTCCACCACCTTGCGCTCGCGGGCGGAGAGATCGGGTCCCATGCGGCTGAGAGCCTTCTGGAGTTCCTGTTCGCGGATGTCCTCGAGCTGCAGGCGCAGGCGGTTGACCACCGGCACCGCCTCCAGACCATCCCACCACTCCAGGAACTGGCGGCTCTCCTCCTGAAGCACCACCTCGGCCTCTGCCGCCATCTCGCGTCGGGCCTCCTGGTTGCGGGTTACCACCTCTTGGAGATCATCGACGTCGTAGGAGTCGACACCGGGCAGATCCTGCACATCGGAGCCGATGTTGCGGGGCACACCGATGTCGATGAGCATCAACGAGGAACGGCGGTTGAGCACCGAGAGCCGTGAGCGATCGATGATCGGCTCTTCGGCCGCCGTGCTGGTGAACACCAGCGAGCAGGTGCTCAGGCAGTGGTCGAGATCAGCGAGGGGTCTGCATTGGACCGGGAATTCGGGGAAATCGGCGGCCAAGGCTTCGGCCCGCTCCAGGGTGCGGTTGAGCAGCACCACGGCCTTGCAGCCCTTGGATTGGAGGTGCTGAAGCAGCAAGCGAGACATCCTGCCGGCGCCGACCACGGCCACCTGCTCCTGCTCCAAGCTCACGAGTTCATCGAGCCCACGGGCCTGACCCACCTTGAGCTGGGCGAGTTCCACAGCCGCTGAGCTGATTGAAACAGCGCCGGTGCCCAGGTTGGTTTCGGTTCGGACACGCTTGCCGGTGCTCACCGCCTGGTTGAGCAGGCGATTGAGGATCGGGCCGATCGAGCGGTGCTCCTGCCCGAGGCGGACCATTTTTTTGACCTGGGAGAGGATTTGACCTTCCCCGAGCACGAGGCTGTCGAGCCCCGAGGCCACGCGCATCAAATGGGCCACCGCCTCCTCGTGGTGGTAGGTGAACAGGTGCGGGGTCAGTTCGGTGAAAGCAAGGCCGGAGTGCGCACTGAGGAACGAGCCCACAGCTGAGACGCCCTGCTCCGGGTGGCGGAGCAGGGCGTAGATCTCCAGCCTGTTGCAGGTGCTGAGGATCGATGCCTCAATCACCTGCTCCTCTGAGCCGAGCTGGTGGAGCGAATCCTCGAGTTTCTGTTCGGGGATGCTCAACCGCTCCCGAATCTCCACCGGTGCCGTGCGATGGCTCAGACCGATGACGGCGATGTGCATGGAGACAGACCTCGTGGGCCCTGGGGGGTTCGGATCAGTTCAGAGCGATGCTCTGGGCGCCCGGCTTGATGTGGATGGTGTTGGTGAAGCGGGCAGTGTTGTCGAGGGTGCTGATGATCAGGCTGCTCGTGCGGACGCAGTCCTTTTCGAACTTGACCCCATGGAACAGCAGGCCATCGGTGATACCGCTTCCAGCGAAGACCACATTCTCACCGGAGGCCAGCTCCTCGGCCTCGTAGACCTTGTCGATGTCGGTGATGCCCATTTCGTTGAGTCGGGCGATGTTGCCTTCCTTGGTGTAGTCAGCCCATTCGGAGGTCTGGGCCACGGCGGGGTCATAGACCAGCTGACCCTGGAAATGGCCTCCGAGGGCGCGCAGGGCGGCGGCGGAGATCACACCCTCGGGGGCGGCACCGATGCCGAACAGGGCATGGGTCCCGGTGCCGGCGAAGCCACAGGCGATCGCGGCCTGCACGTCACCGTCGGAGATCGGCTTGACCCGGGCGCCGGTCGCACGGATTTCGGCGATCAGGTCCTTGTGGCGGGCCCGGTCCATCACCACGATCACCAGCTCGCTGGCGGCCAGGCCAAGTACCTCGCTGAGGATCGCGATGTTTTCAGTTGCCGACTTGCGGATGTCCACCTTCCCCTTGGCGGCCGGGGGGGCTGCCAGTTTCTTCATGTAGAAATCAGGGGCGTTGAACAGCCCGCCCCGGTCGGAAGCGGCCAGCACGGCCATGGAGCCGTCCTGATTGTTGGCGCACAGGTTGGTGCCTTCGCAGGGATCGACGGCGAAGTCCACGCCTGGACCTGTGCCGCTTCCCACTTCCTCACCGATGTAGAGCATCGGCGCCTCATCGCGCTCGCCTTCGCCGATCACGATCCGGCCTTGCATCTGGATCTGACCCATGCGCTTGCGCATGGCTTCGACGGCGGCGGCATCGGCCTCGTCCTTTTGGCCCAGACCGGTCAGTTTCGCTGAGGCGATGGCCGCCTGTTCGACGACTTCGAGAATTTCCTGGATGAGGGTGCGATCCACGGCAGTCCGGCAGGGGTTGGGGGAGAAGGGGCGTCAACGAGAAGGCCACCGCCCCAGCCAGGCGTTGCCGGGTCCGGTGGCGGAAAGGTCAGGATCCTGCCGTGGCAGGGCTTCTCAAGCTTGAAGCGGGGCTCACTGTATCAGTGGCGACGACCGCTCCATAGAATCAACACGTGTCCTCGCCCCGGTGGCCCCCTCGATGAGCACCAAGCCTCTGATGATCGCCCCGTCGATCCTCTCCGCTGATTTCTCCCGCCTCGGAGACGATGTGCGTGCCGTCGATGAGGCTGGTGCGGACTGGATCCACGTTGATGTGATGGATGGTCGCTTCGTTCCGAACATCACGATCGGTCCTTTGATCGTCGAAGCGCTTCGGCCCGTCACCGCCAAGCCGCTGGACGTGCACCTGATGATCGTGGAACCCGAGCGTTACGTGCCGGATTTCGCCAAGGCCGGTGCCGACATCATCTCCGTGCAGGTGGAAGCCTGCCCTCACCTGCACCGCAATCTCAGCCAGATCAAGGATCTGGGCAAACAGGCCGGAGCCGTGCTCAACCCCAGCACCCCCCTCGACACCCTTGAGTACTGCCTCGAGCTCTGCGACTTGGTGTTGATCATGAGTGTCAACCCAGGCTTCGGAGGTCAGAGCTTCATCCCATCGGCGGTGGACAAGGTACGCAGCCTGCGCCGGATGTGTGACGACAAGGGCTTGGATCCCTGGATCGAGGTGGATGGGGGCATCAAGGGCAGCAATGCCTGGCAGGTGATTGAAGCGGGTGCCAACGCGATTGTTTCGGGCTCGGGCGTGTTCAACCAGCCCAGCTATGCCGAAGCGATCACAGGGATTCGCAACAGCCGTCGCCCCCAGGCGGTTCCGGCCTGAACGCACGTCCTTAACATCCCTTGACAAACCGGTTCGGGATCTGTCCCGGGCCGGTTTTTATTGTCATTGCTCCCTGGCCAGAGACGGGGCCGTTGCGTTTCCCCCACGGCCATCCGCTTTCGTGGGTCATACCTTTCAACCGCTAAACCCTCATCCCAAGCAGAGAGTTCTCCTCGCTGGCCCCGGACCTGTTGCTCGATCGAGCTGCTGCCCATGGAATCTGCCAAGGCTCAGCGGCTTGCGGTTGGCTTAGGCACTGAGGAACCAGCCGTAGCTATGGAGGCCAATGCCGAGCAAATTCACCCCGATGTAGCAAACCACGATCACCACGAGGCCCGCAACGGCCACCAGGGCGGGCCGGCGCCCCTGCCAGCCGCGGCTGAGACGGGTGTGCAGATAGGCGGCATAGACCAGCCAGCAGATCAGGGCCCAGGTTTCCTTCGGGTCCCAGCTCCACCAGCTGCCCCAGGCCTCGTTGGCCCAGACCGCTCCGCTCACCAGGCCGACGGTGAGCAGCAGGAAGCCCACCGTGATCGTGCGATAGCTGAGGCTGTCGAGTTGCTCGCTGACGCTGATCGCCACGCTGGAGAGCTCCAGGCCTGCTCCGTCGACGCCTGCGAGCTGAGCGCGGCGGAACCCCCCGGTGCCGATGGAACTGCTGCGCAACTCCAGCTGTTCGCCCCTGGCGGTGAACAGGACCGCAAGCGAAAGCAGGGAGCCGACCAGCAAGGCGGCGTAGCTGACCATAATCACGCTCACGTGCATGATCAGCCAACTGGAGCGCAGGGCCGGCACCAGGGGTGAGGCCTGCTGCAGGGTGTCGGGCAGGGCGAAGCTGGCGAAGGCCACGCAGCCCAAGCCCATCGGTGTGGAGGCGGCGGCCACCAGGGGCGAGGGCCACGAGCGCTCCACCAGCAGCTGGGTGAGGGTGCAGGCCCAGGCGAGGAAACACAGGGACTCGTAGAGATTGCTGATCGGAAAGTGACCTGATCCCCACCAACGCAGCACCAACTGGGAGGTGAGGGCCAGATTCGCTGAGGCCACCAGCAGGCGCACGGGGCTGCCGCTGCGGCCAGCGCTGACATCCCAGAAGGCCAGTGGTAGGGCCAGAAGCAGCAGACCAAAGGCCGTCAGACCGAGGGCAAGGACCGGATCGTTCACGGCGGCAGACAACGGCAGAAAGAGACTTGAGGGCAGTCTGGCGCGGCGCCCCGCCGCTTAGCGGCTGGCCTGGCGAAGGAGCAACAGTCCACCGGCAAGGCCGACCAGCACGGGCAGCCAGGCTGCCAGGAAGGGCATCAGAGTCCCCCTCACCCCCAGGGAACTGAAGATGAATGACATCAGGTAGTAAGAAAAGATCAAAAGCACGCTGATGCCGAATCCCTGGCTGCGGCTGGTGCGGGCGTTGGGTCTCACCCCGAGGCTGCTGCCGATCAAGCCAAACACCAGGCAAATGGCCGGGAAGGCGAATTTCTCCTGGATGCGCACCCGCAGGCGCCGGGCTTCCTTTTGATCGCCTCCTTCAGCGAGGAGCCGCTCTGCCTTCATGGCCTCAGCCACGGTCATGCTGCCGGCATCTTTGGGCAGCATGGCGATGTCAATCGGGCTGCGATTGAGGGGGTAGAGGTAGCGGTCGAAATCGGCTGAGGTGGTGCGACCATCACGATCATCCACATTGACGATGCGGCCTTGGCGGAATTCCCACATGGCCTGTTTTTCATTCCAGACCCCTGTTTGTGCCGTCAGCATCTGGCGCTGTCCCTGACGGCTGAAATCGAGAACTGTCACATCCACCATCTCGCCGTTCCTGAATTGGCGGGCATAAAAGAGTTGGGACAGCCCCTCAACATTGCTTCCATCCGGCTGCTGGATCGTGCCGAACCGTGAGTACAACGTGTTCTTTCCCTTTTCGGCGGCGATTGCCCGGCCAAGAGCTCGATCCAGACGCACCGATGCGTTCAGGTTGGAGCGAGGAACCACCACATCGTTGAAGACGAAGGTGAGCACGCTCATCAGGGCGGACACCACCAGGGCCGCCGCCACCATGCGCACCGTGCTCACACCAACGCTGCGCAGGGCCGTCAGTTCGCTGCTGCTCGAAAGCCGGCTGTAGGCCAAGAGTGTGGCCATCAAGGTGGCCATCGGAAATGAGAGCACCAAAAAGCCAGGAAGCCGCAGTACCAGCACCTGAATGGCGGCCCACAGGGGCAGGCCCGATTCGGACACCTTGCGCACCAGCTCGAAGACCACCCCGACGGAGAGTGAAACGGCGGTGAAGGCGGCGATGCCAAAGAGCAAAGGCCCCAGCAGCTCTGAGGCCAGCCAACGGTCCATCAGCGGAACATTCATCCAGAACCGATGGGCTGCTCGCTTCAAGGCATGGGGAGGGGGCGTCACAGCTCGAACCTCTCCCCCAGGTAATGGCGCTTGACCATCGGATCAGCCGCCACCACGGCAGAGGGCCCGGAGGCCAGCAGGCTGCCTTCGGTGAGGATGTAGGCCCGATCGGTGATGCTCAGCGTCTCGCGCACGTTGTGGTCGGTGATGAGCAGGCCCATGCCCCGTTCCTTGAGCCGGCCAATCAGTTGCTGCAGATCGGCTACCGCCAGCGGATCGACGCCGGCGAAGGGTTCATCCAGCAGCAGATAGCGGGGACCGTTGGTGCCGACGGCCAAGGCCCTCGCCACCTCGCAACGACGGCGCTCACCGCCGGAGAGCTGAAAGCCAAGCCTGTGCTGGAAAGGGCCAAGGTGAAATTCTTCGATCAAGTCGTTGAGGCGGGTGCGGCGGCCGGATCGGGGCGTGCCGCTCTGCTGCAGCGCCAACAGAAGGTTGTCGCGCACGGTGAGCTGACGGAAGACACTCGCCTCCTGGGGCAAGTAGCCAATGCCCAGCCGGGCGCGTTGGGGCATGGGCAAATGCTGCACTTCCACGCCATCGAGCCGCACCACGCCCCGGTCCGGCCGGAGCTGACCGGTGACGAGATTGAAGGTGGTGGTCTTGCCGGCACCATTGGGTCCCAGCAGGCCAACCACTTCGCCTGCGTGCAGCACCAGGCTCACATCCTTGACCAGGGGCCTCCCGCCAATGGCGAGGGCCACCTCTTCGAGGGCCAGGCTCATGGGGTGATCGGAGCCGGGGGTCGGGCTTCGTCAGGGAGGCTGTTCGGCGGGCGCGAGGTTCCCGATGGCACTGTCCCAGAAACCGACGGGCCGGGGGTGGGGGGCTTCTGCTGGATCACCATCTTGCTGAACACCTGCTGGCCGGAGGCGGGCTCGGCGATCACCCGATCGGCCTTGATCAGATAGATCACGCGCTCGGCCTTGAGATGGTTCCCGCCCTCCTGGATCACATCCACATCGCCTGTGAGCACCACCCGATCTTCCTTGGTGAAGTACTGGGCCTGGCGTGCCGTCGCCACCACCCGCTGATCGGGGTAGATGATCCGCACGTTGCCGGTGGCCGTGATGATGCCGGTGGACTGATCGGCCTGTTGGCGATCGGAATCGATCGTGACCTGGCCATGGTTGCGTGGGGCTGTGGCCAAGGAAGTGGCTGCTGGATTGGACCCTTCAGCTGCCGGACCACGGCTTGGTGCCCCAATTGGTGCGCCAACGGGCTCCTGCAGGATTTGTACTGGAGTGGGCGAAGAGATCTCCCCCGTTGGAACCTTCCCATCGATCTGCTGGGAGGACGGCCGCTCCCCAGCGATGGGCCTCTGGGGAGGGTCGGAGGGTTGGGCGGGCTGCGTTGATTCCGGAGGCAGAGGAATGGCAGGAGCCGAAGGCAGGGTCGATCTCGGAGCGTTCGCTTGGGCCCAGGCTCTTTGCGCCCATGGCCCGATCGCAAGGCCCCCTGCGCCGATCAGGATCAGCAGGATCAGCGATTCAAACGGCTTCGGCCGGCGCTTTTTGGGCCAGGTCTGCACCGGCAATCGCCTGTTCACATCAAGCCAACCAATGTACAGATCCCATCAGGCCTGCACCTCAAGGGGGGGCAGTGCGCCAGCCGCGCCAGCTTCTCCCAGCTGAAGGGCTTCGAGACGCTCGGAGAGGACACGCCTGAGGGGGCGCAGATCGAGGCCAAGGGCCCCATCGCCATAGGCGGCCAGGCGGCCAAGGCCCTCTCCCATCAAGATCGTGGCCCCCCGGAGATTGCCCCGCTCAAGGTGCCAGTGGGCAACAGCGATCTGCAGGAGGGCCTGCAGGGCCGCACGGTCGGGACCGGCGGTCTCGTGCCACAGCGCCTCGAAGAGGTCGTGGCACGGGTACCAGTCGGCAGCATTGAACAGGGCGAGGCCCTCGAGAAAGCGAGGGTCCTGCTGCGGTTTCTGCATAGGGCCCGCTGAAACCGAACTAGCGCTTGGCGGGTTTCTTCACCGCCAGCTTGCGCAGCCGGATCGACTCAGGGGTGACCTCAAGCATTTCATCGGGGCCGATGTACTCCAGGGCACGTTCCAGGGTCATCTGGATCGGTGTCTGAAGGGTGTCCAGCACCTCAGCGCCGGCCGAGCGGATGTTGGTGACCTGCTTGGCCTTGCAGACGTTGAGCTCGAGGTCGGGCGGACGGTTGTGCTCGCCGACGATCATTCCCTTGTAGACCTTGGTGCCAGGGGTGATGAAGAATTGACCTCGATCTTCGGCTCCCTTGAGGGCGTAGAAGGTGGAGGTGCCCTCCTCAAAGGCCACCAGCACCCCGTTGCGGCGGCTTTCGAACTCACCCTGCATCGGGCGGTACTCAAAGAAAGAATGACTCATGATCCCCTCGCCGCGGGTGGCGCGCACGAAGTCGCCACGGAAGCCGATCAGGCCACGGGCGGGCACCACAAACTCCAGCTGGGTGCGATTATCGCTGCCTGTCTCCATGTTCTGCATTTCGCCCTTGCGCAGGCCAAGCTTTTCGATGCAGCTGCCCACTGCCTCCTCGGGCACATCCATCACCAGGGTTTCATAGGGCTCGCTAGGCGTGCCATCGATGGTGCGGAAGATCACCTTGGGCTGAGACACCTGGAATTCGTAGCCCTCGCGGCGCATCGTTTCAATCAGGATCCCTAAGTGCAACTCACCCCGGCCGCTGACGGCGAAGCGATCGGGGGAATCCGTGTCCTCGACGCGGAGAGCGACGTTGGTGAGCAGTTCCTTCTGGAGGCGCTCCCGCAGCTGACGGCTGGTGACGAATTTGCCTTCCTTACCGGCGAAAGGGGAATCGTTGACGACGAAGGTCATCTGAAGGGTTGGTTCGTCAACCCGGATCAGCGGCAGGGCCTCGGGGTGGTCGGGACAGGCGATGGTTTCACCGATGTTGACCTCATCGAATCCGGCCACAGCCACCAGATCTCCCGCGCGAGCCTCCTGGATTTCGACCCGGGCAAGGCCAACGAAGCCCAACAGCTTGCTGATGCGGCCACGTTTGATGGCGCCGTCGTCCCGGATCAGGGCGGCGGTCTGGCCGGCCTTGATCGTGCCGTTGTGCACGCGGCCGATCATGATCCGACCGAGAAAATCGCTGTAATCGAGTGTTGTGACCTGCATTTGCAGGGGTTTTTCGGGGTCGCCCACCGGGGGCGGCACATGGCGGAGGATCGCGTCGAAGAGCGGCTTCATGTTGTCGCTCTCGGTGGCCATGTCGGGCTTGGCATAGCCACCCATGCCGCTGCCGAAGAGGTACGGGAAATCGCACTGGTCGTCGTCGGCCCCCAGCTCAAGGAATAGATCGAGCACTTTGTCAACGGCCTGCTCGGGGTCCACCCGCACACGGTCGATCTTGTTGACAAAGACGATCGGCCGCAGTCCCTTCTCCAGGGCCTTTTTGAGCACGAAGCGCGTCTGGGGCATCGGGCCCTCGTTGGCGTCAACGATCAGAAGGGCTCCATCGACCATGCCCAGCACGCGCTCGACCTCGCCGCCGAAGTCGGAGTGCCCAGGAGTGTCAACAATGTTGATGCGGATGCCGTTGTAGTTGACAGCGGCATTCTTGGAGAGAATCGTGATACCACGTTCGCGCTCCAGGTCGTTGGAATCAAGCACACAGGTGGGCACCGCTTCACCATCGCGAAAAATGCCCGACTGACTCAACAAGGCATCCACCAGCGTGGTTTTGCCGTGGTCGACGTGGGCAATGATCGCAATGTTGCGGATCGGGGCGCTCTTGTGCTCGCCGCTCATGGATGGATTCTCGGTAATGCTTGTCAGGTAGGGAGGTTTGGGTCTGCGCTGCTGGTTCCGCTCAGCGCAGACACCCTGCTGGAAAGCTGAAGCAACACTTTATCTCAGTGTGGTTCTCTGCGGCGTCTGAGCGAGGAGCAAGCTGGACCGACTCCAAGCCGATCTCAGCGGTGGTGGGCCAGGGTGCCGCGGGTGACGCCGAGCCGGCTGATCAGTTGCTCTTGTTGCCACACCTGGCGCCCGGAGATCCTCCCCGCCAGGGCCGCTTGATAGAGCTCAATGCGCCGCAGACTTTCGCTCCCATCTTCCTGCAACAGTTCGACGCGAAAATGGCGAATGCCGGCTCCCACCAGGGGCGGAAGGGCCTCGACGGCCGTCTGGGCCTTGCCGTTGAACAGCGTATTGCGGCAGCCCAGGTCGGCCTTGAGGGGATGCTCGGCGCCGCTGCGGTCACGAAGCAGCACCTGGTGCTGCTCGCAGGGACGGCCGCAGTCGGTGTGGTCGTGGCCGTCGGAGAGAAAGGCGCAGAACAGGCAGTGCTCCATGTGAAACATCGGCATGTGCTGGTGCAGGGTGAGCTCCAGGCGCTCAGAGGGCAGGACCCTGGCCAGTTCAAGCAACTGGGGAAGGTCGAGGTCGTAGCTGGCGGTGATCCGTACCAGACCCCAGCGTTCCAGCAGCCAGCGGGCACTGAGGGGATTGGCAACGTTGAGGGAAAAATCGCCGACGCAAGGAGCTCGGCAGCTCAGCAGCTCGAGTTGGTCGGCATTGCGCACCAGGTAGCCATCGGCCTCAGCGCGCAGCAATGGTTCGAGGCTCCAGCGCTCATCGGGCCGGCAGATCCGTGGACCCGCGAGCAGCAAGCCCCCTGGCCAGCGCCCACGGCCCAGGGCCACCGCCTGGCGCAATTGATCAGGCTGCTCCAGATCGGCGATCACGGCGTCCAGGGGTTGCTCCAGCAGCGCTTCGAGTTGCTCAAGGCTGCGCACCAGCACGCTCAGGCAGGGAGCTACGGGCTCCCTGCCTGAGTCGAGGGCACGCCCGCTGGCGATCGAAACCGGTTGGAGCGGTGCCTGCTGTAGACGCTGGAGTGCAGTGCTGATCAGCCCATCGCTGGCCTCACCGCTGGTCGTTGTCGTATCGCTTGACGAGGCGAACACCAAGGCGGTGGCGACGTCCATGCCGGCGAGTTGCTGGACGAGGGCGCGTCGCAACGCATTGAGCTGGGCTAGAGGCAAGAACAGCCCATCAGGCAAGGCGAGTTCCAGGCGCTCCAGGCGCCAGGGGGTGCCCCCGAGTCGCCCCAGCTGGGTCTCGAGGCGCTGGCGATCGAGGCCTGGGCCTGTGGCGGCCTGCAGGACCTGGGGCGACAGCACCTCCGCCAGGGGCGCTGGGTCCCTGGCGGAGGTGCCTTCGCCACTGGATCCAATCCAGGCTTCCAGTCGCAGCGGTGCCCCCAGTGCGCCACTCAGCTTCAGCTTCAGGCCCTGCTGGAGTTCCGGGGTGGCGGCCCTGGCCAGCCGCTCCGCCTGACGCCCCTGACGTGGGGAGCTGCTCTGCCAGCAGGGGGCACCGTGCCCAAGGTGGGAGGTGTTGATGGCAGCGGGCCCAAGCCGCACCGCAACACAGCCGCGCTCCCGGGACTCCACCGCCATCACCCGCCCGCCGATCTCGACAGGTGCCTCGAGGGGCTGGCTCCCGGCCACCTCGAACACCAGCCCATCGCCGGGCTCCAGGGTGGCGCTGGTCTCCAGCACAAGCCAGCCCCGGGGCTCCTGACGCCGCAGACGCCCGAGGAAACGGCCCCGTTTCTTGCTCCAGCGTCCATGGACCAGCTGGCGATGGTCCACGCCCTCCAGCCAGCCAGTGCCCAGACCCCGTGAAAAACTCAGCTCGAGGTTTGCTCGCGTGGCCCCAGGGTCGCGCTCCGGCCCTCCGCCAACACCAGAGGCCGCTTCAGCTCCATCAAGGGCACGGCGATAGGTGTCTGTGACCTGCGCCACGTAGGAGGGGTCCTTGAGGCGCCCTTCAATCTTGAGGCTGGCCACTCCGGTTTCCAGCAGCTGGGGCAACAGCTCCCAGGCGGACAGATCCTGGGGAGAGAGCAGGTAGCGCTGTTCTCCCAGGTCACGCTCAACTCCGTCCACGACCAATTGATAGGGAAGCCGGCAGGCCTGGGCGCACTCGCCGCGGTTGGCGCTGCGCTGCCCCAGGGCTTCGCTGGTGAGGCACTGACCTGAATAGGCCACGCACAGGGCCCCATGGACGAACACCTCCAAGGGCATCGCCAGCTGCCGCTCCCTCAACTGGCGCTGCAACCGATGCAGATCCTTGAGGCTCAACTCCCGGGCAAGCACCACACGCTCGCAGCCCAACTCAGCAGCTTGAGCCACACCGGCGGCGCTGGTGATCGTCATCTGGGTGGAAGCGTGCAGGGGCAGATCCGGCACCAGTTCGGCGGCCAGGCGGCAGAGGCCCACGTCCTGGACGATCAGGGCATCCACCGCCGCCGACCGCGCCGCCAGCAGCAACTGAGCCGCCTGCTCCAGTTCATCGCTGAACACCAACACGTTGAGGGTCAAAAAGCCCTTCACCCCACGCCGGTGCAGCCAGTTCATCAACGCCGGAAGCTCATCGCGTTGGATGTTTTCGGCCCGCAGGCGGGCGTTGAAGGCCTCGACGCCGAAGTAAACAGCATCGGCCCCGTTGGCCACCGCCGCTCGCACCGCCCCCCAGCTGCCTGCGGGGGCGAGAAGTTCCGGTTGTCGGATGAAGTGACTCAACGGTTGAAACGCTGGGCTGCCTCGAACTGCCGCAGGGCATCGGCCGAGCCCTCAAAGCGCCAATGCCATGGCTCGTAGCTCACCCCCTGGCGGTTGTTGAGCGGGAACGAGAGTTGGAAGTGGTAGCGGTTGGCGTTCTGCTTCAGCCAATGGAAGGCGGGAGTCTGATCAAAGTTGGCCGAAAGATTGGTCTGGGGACGGCTGCCGTCGCCCAGATCGACGGCATAGCCAGTGCTGTGCTCAGAAAAACCCGGGGGAGCACTCACGCGGGCCCGCTCCTCGGCGCTCTGGTTGCGTGCGGCTTTCACGTCAAAGAAAAGATGCTTCTGCAGGGCTTCCGAGCGAAAGGCGCTGAGCAGGCGCAGATCAACGCCGGAACCCGCCGCGTCCTGAAGCAGCGCGCGCAACGCCTGGGCCGCCTCCCGGCGCAGGCTCTGCCCAGGCGCCACCTCCACCAGAGCAATTGCCTTGGCTTCGGCATAGGGGAAGTGCCCCAACAGGCGTCCATCGATTCCCTGGCGAGCCGAAAGGCCCTGCACGGGCGGTGGACCCAGCAGGCGCCTGAGGGGCCCGGGGAAGACGAGCACGAGGCCCACCCCCAGGGCGAGCAGCACCACGGCGGTGCCGAGCACCGGGCGCCAACCGCGGCGGCGGCGCAAGGCGGGGTTGAGCGTGCGCCGGGCCACCGGAATGTCGTCGCGCACGGCCGGACGGGCCACAGCCCTCGTTTCAAGCTTTGCGGCGATCGTAGGGGCGAAGGGCCCGGGGCCCAGCAGGCGCGCTACCAACGGTGTTAGCTTCCGATCAACATCGTTCCAGCGGAGCAGGTTTCAAGATGTTGCGAGTGGCTGTGGTTGGTGGCGGCCCAAGCGGCTCCTGTGCTGCGGAAGTTCTGGCCAAGGCCGGCATCGAAACGTGGCTGTTCGAGCGCAAGCTCGACAATGCCAAACCCTGTGGCGGTGCGATCCCTCTCTGCATGGTGGCTGAATTCGATCTCCCCGAGTCGATCATCGACCGCAAGGTTCGCAACATGAAGATGATCTCCCCCTCCAACCGGGAGGTGGACATTCATCTGGAGAACGAAGGCGAATACATCGGCATGTGTCGCCGCGAGGTGATGGATGCCTACCTGCGTAATCGGGCCGCGGATCTCGGCGCCCATCTCGTGAATGGGCTGGTGCAGTCCATTGAGACCGGCAAGAACCGCCAAGGCCCCTACACCCTTCGCTATGCCGATTATTCCGCTGGTGGGGCCACCGGTGAGATCAAGACCCTGGATGTCGACCTGATCGTCGGTGCCGACGGTGCCAACAGCCGCGTGGCCAAGGCCATGGATGCCGGCGACTACAACATGGCGATCGCTTTCCAGGAGCGCATCCGCCTTCCCAAGGAAGAGATGGCCCACTACGAGGATCTCGCCGAGATGTACGTGGGCACTGATGTCTCTCCCGATTTCTACGCCTGGGTGTTCCCGAAATACGACCACGTGGCTGTGGGCACGGGCACGATGCAAAAGAATCAGTCACTGATCAAGGGCCTCCAGAAGGGCATTCGTGAGCGAGCCAGCAAGCGGTTACTCCACGGTGAGGTGATCAAGGTTGAGGCCCATCCGATTCCCGAACATCCCCGTCCGCGACGGGTTGTCGGACGCATGGCCCTGGTGGGAGATGCCGCCGGCTACGTCACCAAGAGCTCGGGCGAGGGGATCTATTTCGCCGCCAAGAGCGGACGCATGTGCGCCGAGGAGATCGTCGCGGCCAGCGCCAACGGCACCCGCATCCCCACGGAAAAAGACCTGAAGCTCTACATCAAGAAATGGGACAAGGCCTACGGCGCCACCTACAAGGTGCTGGAGATCCTTCAAAACGTTTTTTACAGCAACGATCCCGCCCGCGAAGCCTTCGTCGAGATGTGCGACGACAAGGATGTGCAGCGGCTCACCTTCGACAGCTACCTCTACAAGCGCGTAGTACCGGTCAATCCCTGGCAGACCCTCAAGCTCACGCTGCTGACCATCGGCGCCTACCTGCGGGGCCAGGCTTTCGCGCCCGGGGGCTACAAGCCCGTGGCCAGCGCCGTGCGCAGCTCCGAAGAAGTGTCCGCGATGCAGGCTGAGGCGGGGGACGCCGCCACCAGAGTGGGTCTCTCCAAGCATGCCCAGGCTGCCGTTCAGCCGGTCGATGGCTCTACTGCTGAACCTGCCGTTGCCGATGGGCCTGGATCGGAGGAGCGGGAACCGGCCTTGGTCGGCAAAGGCTGAGCCCGGCAGTCAACCTGGCGATCCCCCATGGCTGGTCTCGCCCGATCGCCGGGGCTTTCGATCCCCTGGGTGGGTAAGCACAGGGCTTGTCTCACCTTCACATCCAGCTCCTCACCGGATGCACGGGGAACGTAGATCACGCCCAACCATGGGGCCGTCTAGCGTTCGGCGATCCCAGCTGATTTCCATCCCTTCGCGCGCGAATTGAACAGCCCCAGGGCCGCCCCCCTACGACAGGTCCGGCCCGTGCGTTCGTTGCCTTGCTGCCCGTCAACCCTGAGGGGACGCCATGTTCAATCTCAGGGCAAGAAACCGGCAGCTGGAGTGGATGGATGAACCAGGTATCGATCCCCTTGCCCATGCCGAAGCCCTGGGAGGTCTCGAGCGCATCAATGGGATCAGCTTCGCTGCCCATAGCCTGTTCGCACCGATCCGCGACCTGGCCCGGGGCCTACCCGAGCAGCCGCTGAGGGTTCTCGACCTGGCCTGCGGCGGTGGTGACAACACCCTGGCCCTGGCCGCACTGGCCCGCCGCGAGGGCCTCAACATCCGCTGTGATGGCTGCGATCTCAGTGATCAGGCGGTGGCGATCGCCACAGGCACTGCCGCTGCCAGGGGGCTGGAGGCGCATTTCTTCAGGGCCGATGCCCTGAACGATCCGCTTCCTGGCGGCTACGACGTGGTGCTTTGCTCCCTGTTCCTCCACCATCTCGACGGCGACGACGCCGTGCTCCTGCTCCAGCGCATGGCCGCAACAACAGGCCACCTGTTGCTTGTGAACGATCTGATCCGCAGTCCGCTGGGGTATGCGCTGGCCTGGTCGGCCTGTCGTCTGCTCAGCCGCTCCACCATCGTTCATCACGACGGCCCCGTTTCCGTGCAAGGCGCGTTCACCACGGCAGAGGCGGCCGCCCTGGCCGCTTCCGCCGGCCTGGGGGGCGCCCTGGTCCGCCGCTGTTGGCCCGAGCGCTACCTGCTGCAGTGGAGGCGCCCGGCGGCAGCTGGGGCGGGCGCATGAGCCCAGCGGACTGGGACGTGATCGTGCTCGGTGCCGGACCAGCCGGAGCGCTCGCGGCCCGTCAGCTCGCCGCCCAGTCCTTGAGAGTGCTGCTGGTGGAGAAGCAGGCCTTCCCCCGCTGGAAGGTCTGTGGGAGTTGTCTCAACGGCCATGCCCTCGAGACCCTCGAGAGCGCAGGGCTCGGGGGCCTGGTCGCTCGCCTGGGGGGCGTCAAGCTTGAGCGCCTGCGCCTGGCGCTGGGGGGCCACCAGGCGCTGCTCCCCCTGGCCGTTGGCCGGGCCCTCTCCCGCCGCCGTCTGGATCAGGCTCTGGTGGACGAGGCGGTGGCCGTCGGCGCCGAACTGCTCCCTCGGACGGAGGCACTCGTCGCGGGGGCGTTGGGCGGCGTTCGTTCGGTGCAGCTGAAATCAGCATCGGACCTGACCATGGTCACGGCCCGCGTGGTGTTAGTGGCGACGGGACTGGCCGAGCGCAGTTTTCTCTCGCCATCGCCGATCAGCAGCCACGTGAATCGCGGTTCCCGGGTCGGCGCCGGATGCGTGCTGGAATCAGCTCCTCCGTCCTACGGCCCGGGCACCATCCATATGGCCGTGGGCCGTCAGGGCTATGTCGGAGTGGTGCGCACCGAAACAGGGCAGGCCAATCTGGCCGCCGCCTTCGACAGATCGCTCCTGAAGAGTTGCGGTGGCCCTTCAGCAGCGGCACGGCAGGTGCTGAACGAGGCCGGCTTCGAGCCTTTGGACGCTGGTGGTCCCTGGCGGGCCACGGCGGCCCTCACCCGCCGCAGCACGTACGTGGCCGCCGATCGGCTCCTGGTGCTCGGCGACGCCGCCGGCTATGTCGAACCCTTCACGGGTGAAGGCATCGGCTGGGCTCTCAGCAGTGCCCTGGCGGTGGTGCCTCTGGTGCTGCAGGGTCTGAGCGACTGGGACCCAAGGATCGAGCGCGACTGGGCCCAGTCCCATGCCACCCTCATCGGCCGGCGCCAGCGCCTCTGCCATGGCCTGGCTTTTGCCCTGCGTCGGCCCCGGATCAGCCACGCCTTGATGCTGGCCGCTTCCCACCTGCCCATTCTGGTCACACCGGCCCTGAACCACCTCAATGGATCCTTCCAACGCCAGGCGATCCGCTGAGCCCATGGCCCTCACGCTCCGGGGGCTTGGCACCGCGTTGCCACTCCATCGCCTCAACCAGGACGAGGCCTGTCTGGTCGCCCGGGCCGTGGCCACGCCCGAGGGTTCCAGCTCTCCTGGTCAACAGAGACTGTTGGAGACGATCCATCGCCGTTCCGGGGTTGCCACAAGGCACAGCGTGCTGCTTGAACCCGGCGAGCACGGCGGCGCCAACCGGCAGTCGTTTTTTGGCCCGAGCAACCCCAGCACGGGCGCTCGCATGCGTCGCTACGGAAGCGAATGCGGCGCCCTGGCCCTGGAGGCGGCCCGGCGCTGCCTGGAGCAGGCCGAGCTTCCGGGCGCACGCATCACCCATCTGATCACCGTCTCCTGCACAGGTTTCCAGGCTCCGGGCTTCGATTTCGGCCTGATGCGCGATCTGCCGCTGGGGGGGGAGGTGGCCCGGACCCATGTGGGCTTCATGGGTTGTCACGGCACACTCAATGCCCTGAGGGTCGCGGCCGGCTTCATCGGTGCCGATCCTCAGGCCTGCGTGCTGATTTGCTCCGTCGAGCTCTGCAGCCTCCATCTCCAGTACGGCTGGCATCCCGAGCGCATCGTGGCGAATGCGTTGTTCGCCGATGGCGCCGCAGCCCTGGTGGCCACGGGCTGGACCGAAGCACCTGCACCGTTCCAGCAACACATCGCCAGTGGTTCGCTGCTCATTCCCGATAGCCAGGAGGCGATGTCCTGGAGCATCGAGGATCACGGCTTCGCCATGACACTCTCTGCGAAGGTTCCGGCCCTGATCGCTGCACACCTGCGGCCCTGGCTGCAGGACTGGCTGGCCCGCCAGGGGCAGAGCCTCGAAACGATCGGTTCATGGGCCGTGCACCCCGGTGGGCCGCGCATCCTCTCGGCGGTGATGGAGGCCCTGGATCTCGCTCCGGAGCTGATCGAACCCTCCAGGGCCGTGCTGAAGAGCTGCGGCAACATGTCCTCAGCCACGATCCTCTTCATCCTCGAGCGGCTGCGACAGGCCCAGGCTCCCGGTCCTTGCCTGGCGATGGCCTTCGGCCCGGGCCTGAGCGTGGAGGTGGCCCTGCTGAGCTGAGCTCCACCGCAGGGGCCAGGCGGGGCCTGCTCACCCCGACAGGCGGCTGAAGTCCGCCAGCACCGACGCCTGGTTGCGCAGCACTGCCAGCAGATTCAACCGATTGCCGCGGACGGCGGGATCGTCGCCCATCACCATCACGCTGATGTCCCCATCAAAGAAGGCCGCCAGGGCTGCAGCCCCCTCGGCCAACCCCGCAGCCAGCTGCCGGTAACGTCCACGCTGCGCTCCAGTAGCGGCGGAGTGAAGACCCAGGAGCACATCCAGCACCCCCTGTTCGCTGGGTGACTCGAACAGTGAGGGATCCACCACCCCCTCGGGGCTGAGCACATCGCTGGCCAGGCAGGCCCTCTCCGCCAGCCTTGAGGCCCGTTGCACCACCGCCTGCACAGCCGCCAGACGCCCTTCCAGGCGCAACTCCGCCAGCAGCCTGGCCCGCCCCAGGGCATCGGTGGGATCGCTGATCAGGCGCCCCAGAGGCACCGTCTCCCCCGCCACTGCCTGGACCAGATCGGGGGCGAAGCCCTGCTCCTCCAACAAACTGACCAGCCGTTGGCGCAGGAGCTGACTCAAATCATTCGCCAGGTCCTCGGCCCGCACGCCAAAGGCCGGGAAGAGCGACTGCCAATGGGCGCTGGCGCGGCTGAGCAGTCGTCCCAGATCCAGCGGCCAGCCCCGCTCCCAGAGGATCTGCAGCATCCCGTTGCCCGCCCGGCGGAGGGCATAGGGGTCGGAGGAGCCCGTGGGTCGCTCCCCTTTGGCGAAGATGCTCAACAGCACTTCCAGGCGCTCGGCCAGGGCGACCACCGCACCGGCACCGGAGGTAGGCAACCCATCCCCGGCGCCTCGGGGCAGGTAATGCTCCAGCACCGCCAGGGCCACCCCCCGCGGCTCTCCCTCGGCCAGCAGGAGCTTGGCGCCAATGACCCCCTGCAATTCTGGGAACTCCCCCACCAGCTGGCTGACCAGATCGTGTTTGCACAGCCGGGCCGCCCGGCGGGCATGGGCGGCCCCATCCCCCTCCAGGGGTAGCAGCTCCAGGAGTAGATCCGTGAGCCACTCCAGGCGGTTGGTGCGATCGAGCAGGCTGCCCAGGCCCTCGGCAAAGGTCACCCGATCGAGGTCGGCCAGCCGGCTCTCGCTGCGTTGGCTGCGGTCGGCGCGCCAAAAGAACTCGGCATCGGCGAGCCGCGCCTTAAGCACCCGTTCGTTGCCGCGGCGAACGGTGTCTGCGGCCGCCTCCAGGCCGTTGCCGATGCAGAGGAAGCAGGGGAGCAAACGCCCCTCCGAGCTGAGGGCGAGGGGGTCCCAGGAGGCCTCGGTCGCGACCAGGGGCACGTAGCGCTGGTGGAGGCGCATCACCGTGCTGAGCACCTCCGGCGGCAGGGCCAGGAAGCGCTCGTCGAGGGACCCCTCGATCAGGCTGGGCGACTCCACCAGATCGACGAGCTCGTCAAACAGCTCGCTGGGCAGTTCAGGGTGGGCTCCCCGTTCCTCGGCGGCCTTGCCCAGGGCCTGGCGGATCCAGCGGGCGCGCTCGGAGCCGTCCACCTGCACCCCGGCCGCCGCCAGAGCGGTGACGTAGTCCGCGGCATGGGCTATGGGCACGGCCGTGGTCTCCAGGCGATGCCCCCGGCTGTCGCGCGAGCTGTGGAGGGCTGGATCAGAGCCCTCAAGCTGCAGCTCAAGCAACTGGGTATCGAGCAGCGCCACCAGCCAACGCACCGGCCGGCTGAAGCGCATCACCCCTTGGCCCCAGCGCATGAACCGGCGCCCCTGCAGTTCGGTGATCCAGCTGGGGATCCGCTCCACCAGCAACTCTGAGCTGGGGCGGCCGATCCGGCGGTACTGGGCGAACACGAAGGCACCCTTCGGGGTCTCGCGTATCTCCAATTCAGAGGCTTCGATGCCCCAGCGTCGCGCGAAGCCGGTGGCGGCCGCCGTGGGCCGCCCATCAACGATCGCCTGGGCCAAAGGTGGCCCCTTGCGCTCCTCCACCAGATCGTCTTGCCCCGCTGGCAGCTGCTCCACCTGGATCGCCAGGCGCCGGGGGGTGCCGAGGCTGCGCACACTGCCATGGGCCAGCCGCAGATCCGCCAAGTCGCGGCGCACCGCAGCCTCCAACTGGGGCAGGGCGAGACGAACGAAATCCGCCGGAAGTTCCTCGGTGCCGATCTCCAGCAGGAAGGTGGCCACGGGCTTGGGGCACAGAGCAGCCCATGACTGTATTGAACAACCCTGCAGCCACCACCCGTTCGCTACGGTCAATCCCATCTGGTGTGCTGCCGTGACCATCACCTCTGAGCCCACGAAGGCTCCGAGCAAAATCGAGCGCCTCAAAGCGGAAAGCGGGTATCTGCGCGAACCTCTGTTGAGCGAGCTGGCGAACGGCAGCCCACAGTTCACGGAATCGGCGGTCTCGATCCTCAAGTTCCACGGCAGTTACCAGCAGGACAACCGCGACAACCGGCAGAAGGGCAAGGAAAAGGACTGGCAGATGATGCTGCGCCTCCGCAGCCCCGGTGGCCGCATCCCCGTGCCGCTCTATCTGGCCATCGACGAACTGGCCGACCGGCTTGGCAACGGAACCCTGCGGGCCACCACCCGCCAGACCTTCCAGATGCACGGCATCGCCAAGGGCGACCTCAAGGAGGTGATCGCCACCATCGTGCGCCATCTGGGCTCCACCCTGGCCACCTGCGGAGACATCAACCGCAACGTGATGGCTCCAGCTGCCCCATTCGAGAGCGGAGGCTATCCGGCGGCCCGTCAGTTGGCCGAGCGCGTGGCCGATCTGCTTTCACCCGAAGCAGCGGAGGGGGCTTACCTCGATGTCTGGCTCGATGGGGACCACAGCCACCGGATCAAACCCGTCGCCGCCGTGCGCAAGGTGCGCCAGCAACAGGCGATGGGAGCGGTGTTCAGTGGCGATGGCGCCGAACCGCTTTATGGGGGCACCTACCTGCCGCGCAAGTTCAAGGTCGCCGTCACCGTGCCCGGCGACAACTCGGTCGACCTGCTCACCCAGGACATCGGTCTGGTGGCCTTCACTGATGCCAGGGGGCGCCTGAAGGGCTGTAATGTCTACGTCGGGGGAGGCATGGGCCGCACCCACAACAAGGAGGAAACCTTCGCCCGAATCGCCGACCCGCTCGGTTACGTGGCCGGCTCCGCTGTGATGCCCCTGCTGCAGGCGATCGTTGCCCTGCAACGGGACCACGGTGACCGGGAACAGCGTCGCCATGCACGCATGAAGTACCTGATCCACGACCGGGGCATCGATTGGTTTCGCCAGGAGCTGGGTTCTTACTTCTCTGGGGCCCTGCTGCCCTTGAAGACTGAACCGAAGAGCAAGCTTGTGGACTACCTGGGTTGGCACCGCCAGGGCAACGGTCTCTGGTTTGTGGGTCTACCCGTGCTCAGCGGTCGCCTCCAGGGTGAGCTCAAGCGCGGCCTGCGGGATCTGATCGCCACCTATCAGTTGGACGTGCGGCTGACGCCCAACCAGGATCTATTGCTCTGCAACATCGGCGGCAGCCAGCGCAACAGTGTGCGCGCCGCCCTTGCTGAACTCGGCTACTCCCACCCTGAAGCTCCGGCGCCCCTGGCCCGCCATGCCCTGGCTTGCCCGGCCCTGCCCAATTGCGGCCTGGCTGTCACCGAGGCGGAACGGATCTTGCCGGCCGTGCTTGATCGTCTGGAGCGCCAGCTGGAAACGATCGGAATCGACCGAGCCGTGCTCCTGCGCGTCACCGGCTGCCCCAACGGCTGCGCCCGCCCGTACATGGCGGAGATCGGGCTGGTGGGGATCGGTGTTGATGAGTACCAGCTCTGGCTGGGGGGTAGCCCCGATCTGACCCGCCTGGCGGCTCCCTACCTGCAACGGGTCCCCCTGTCGGCTCTCGAACCAACACTGGAGCCCTTGCTGCTGCGCTGGAAACCCCTGAGCCCCAGCCAGAGCTTTGGTGACTTCATCGAGCAGCTCGGGGCTGCCGCGGTCATGGAGCTCCTGGCGGCGCCGGTGGGATGACGGGCGCGTTCTGCGCTTGGTTCGGGCGCGCAGCGAGATGGCCCCATCGGCTGTCCATGGTTCTCTCCCCGGCCCTCGCCGTCCTGCTCGTCCCAGGGGCGGTTCAGGCCCAGCGGACGGTGCCCCTCCCCCCGGTCGCGCCCACCCAGAGCTACCAGCCCGATCAACAGGGCTGCAGCCCAGAGCGGCTGTTGAGTGGATTCAAACGGGGCCTGGCACCCTATGCCGACCAACCCCCAGCCGTGCTGGAGAAGTTGGCCAGCCTGCAGCGTCAGCTCACGGCCGGCAGCCTCAAGGTCTGTCTGGACAAGGGTCTGCTCTCGCCCGCCCAGGTGGAGCGCCTGATTGAGGCCATGGGTCTGGCGCTGCCGCCCCCAGGGCCGGCGTTGGCGCCGCCCCAGCCAACAGAGGCTGAACCCGGGGCGCCTTCCCAGGCTCAGCCTCGCGCCTTGCCCCTCCGCGCAGTTCCGCCTGGCTCCGCTCCAGCCATGCCTTCCGGTTCGCCCCCAACGGCGCCACCCACCAAAGCTCCCGGCCCGCGAGCGACCCCCTCGGCCTTCGATATGTCGCCGATCGAATGGAGTCCGCTCCGTCCCACCCCCCGCGAACCGAACACTCAGCAAGACTCCTCCGCGTCACCGCGGTAACGCCCGTAGGGGGCGAGCGCCTCTCCCTCCAGCCAGGCCCAGAGCTGATCGCCATGGCTGAAATGCCACCACTCATGGGGGTGGCGGTGAAAGCCCGCGGCGGCCATCACCTGCGCGAGCAACTGGCGCCGGCCATGCCAGAGGGCTGCCTCCCCCTGGGGATCCGCGGCGGCGGCGGCAGCGAAGTGATCAGGATCGGACACCGCCCCGATGGCGTCGATGGGAGAGCCCAGATCCAGGAGAGCTCCCTCCACACCAGCGAGGGTGAGGTCGACGGCAGCACCGGTGCTGTGGGGCGGCGGTGTGGCGGGATCCTGGCTCGGTGGAGCCCAGAACCGTGCCACCTCAGCTTCGATCGCCGAGCGCGCTGGGCTGGGCGCTCCGGGGTCCACACCCCGTCCTTGGCAGGTGCTGGCCACGGCGTGCTCGACCATGAACGCCTGCACCGCCACCGGCCGCCAGGCATCGAAGATCGCCAGGGTCAAGCCTGGAGCGGCTCGCTCCAGCGCCGCCTGGGCCGCCAGCAGCCTTGTCACGACTCCCAGGCGCAGGCGAAATGGGCAGGCCCCGGCCCCGTAGGGGGCCCCCAGCGCCTGGTAAGGGTGGGGCTCGATGCGCAGGAGCGCTGCAGGCAAAGGCACCAGCGGTTCGCCGTTATCGGTGATCTCGATGGCACTCCAGGGCCTTGGTGGCGCCATGGGCAACGAACACGACTGGGCCCATTGAAGCGGCCATGGCGCCTCAGTTCAGCTGGGCAGCCTCGCAGGTGCGCTGCTGTTGTTCCGCCAGGGCCTGGGCCAGGCCGGGGTGGTGTTCCAGGGCGGGATCGTCCGCCAGAAGTCTCTTGGCGGCCTCCCGGGCCTGCTCCAGCACGGCGCCGTCGTCGCAGAGGCTGGCCAGGGCCAGATCCGGGAGGCCCGACTGACGTATGCCAAGCACCTGGCCGGGGCCGCGCAGCCGCAGGTCCATTTCGGCGATCTCAAAGCCATCACCACTGCGCACCAGCACCTCCAGCCGCTGACGGGCGCCGGCATTGCCGCTGTCGTTGATTAGGAGGCAATGGGAGGCCGCCGCCCCGCGCCCCACCCGCCCCCGCAACTGGTGCAGTTGCGAGAGCCCGAAACGCTCGGCGTGCTCAATCATCATCACGCTCGCTTCAGGCACATCCACACCCACCTCCACCACGGTGGTGGACACGAGTACATCGGTGTCGCCGCGGGCGAAGGCGCCGATGGCGTCCTGCTTTTCGACACTGCTCAGGCGTCCATGCAGCAGGCCGACGCGCAGCAGGGGAAACACCTGCTCCTGCAGCAGGGCGTGGACTTCGATCGCTGAGCGTAGATCGAGCTTTTCGGATTCTTCCACCAAGGGGAGCACCACATAGGCTCGTTGGCCCAGGTCCACCTGTTGCTGGATCAGCGCATAGGCCTCGCTGCGCTCGCCCGGCCGCAGCAGACGCGTCTGCACAGGCGTGCGACCGGGGGGCAGTTCATCGATCTGGCTCACGTCCAGATCGCCATGGACGGAGAGTGCCAGGGTGCGGGGGATCGGGGTGGCGGTCATCGTCAGCAGATGGGGCTGGAGGCCCTTGGCCAGCAGGCGGTTGCGCTGACGCACCCCGAAGCGGTGCTGCTCATCGACCACCACAAGGCCCAGGCGATCGAAACGCACGGGGTCCTCCAGCAGCGCATGGGTGCCCACCAGCAGGCGCAGGCTGCCGTTCTCCAGGTCCTGCAACAGGGCCCGGCGCCGCTGCCGGGGGGTGGATCCGGTCAGCAACGCCACGGTGACGTGCAACTGGGGCATCCATTCGCAAAGCTTGTGGTAATGCTGCTCCGCCAGCACCTCCGTCGGGGCCATCAGCGCGCCCTGATGCCCCGCCTCCACGGCGGTGAGCAAGGCGGCGATGGCCACCACCGTCTTGCCGCTGCCCACATCCCCCTGCACCAGGCGCGCCATGGGTTGGGGCCGCGCCAGATCCGCGCGGATTTCCGCCAGCACCCGCCGTTGGGCACCCGTGAGCGGAAAGGGCAGCAGCTTCAGGAAGCGGCGCACCAGGCTGCCCTGGCCTGGCGGCAGGGTGAGGGGCGGAGCTGGCCGGTTGGTGAGCTCCCGACGGCGCCGGAGCAGCCCCAGTTGCAGAAGCAGGAATTCATCGAACACCAGCCGTCGACGGCTGGCG
This sequence comes from Cyanobium sp. Morenito 9A2, assembly GCF_024345575.1. Taxonomy (GTDB): domain Bacteria; phylum Cyanobacteriota; class Cyanobacteriia; order PCC-6307; family Cyanobiaceae; genus ATX-6F1. The sequence goes on along the minus strand of NZ_JAGQBJ010000010.1, from coordinate 55,374 downwards.
CTGAGGCGCTCCCCATCGCTGGGCCCATGGATCTGACTGAGGGCCGTGGCGAGATCACTCAGCCCCTCTTGCTGAAGCAGCCCCTTTGGCAACGGATCCCCCCAGCGCTCAACCGACGGCAGCACCGCCTGAATCGCCTCGCGCAGCCGGTCGGCACCAAGGCCCTCGGTGAGCCCATACACCGGCAGCAGGCGGCCGATGCGCTCGGAGCGCACGGGCGCATCGGCGCTCTCGAGCACCTCGATCAGGGGGTCCTGCAGGCTCAGGCCGTAGGGCCCTTCCTTGACGAGGCCGCTGGCGGCGACCTTGCAGCCCGGCGGGAATTGACGCTGCTGGCTCTTGAGCCAGGCCGGGGAGCTGAAGCGTCGGCCCGCGAAAAAGCGCGACACCTTGAGGCGACCGGTGATGTCCTGGAGCTGGAGCTCCTGGATCGACAGGTTGGGGTTGCGGGGGCTGTTGAACACATGGCAACGGCGCACGGTGGCGACCACCGTGGCGGTTTGACCGGCTGTGAGGTCGCGGATCCGCAAGAGGTTGGAGTAGTCGAGATAGTCGCGGGGGTAATAACGCACCAGATCACGGGCCACCAACAGGCCCAGGGCTGCCAGCCGCGTGGCCGTGCGAGGGCCGATCCCCTTGACGTCCGACAGGGGGGTGTCAGGGGCAATCGGTTGAGCGGCTCCGGCTCCCTTCCAGCCAGGGGGGCTCAAGGGGCCGGGGTCAGCGCTCAGCCGCAGCCGCGGCGCAGCGACCGTCGCGGGAGGCTGCAGGGCCTGCCGGAGCGCGTGCAGGCGCTCGCGGCATTGGCGCACCAGGTTCTGGCGGCGCGACAAAGGCAGGCTGGCGTAGGCGCCAAACCCCTCCGCCAGGGCGCTGAACGGGGCCAGGGCGGCGGCCGGCAGCTCGGGGGGGGGCTGGCGGCAGCTGCGTGCCAGAAAGGCGCTGAATTGCTCTCTCCTGCCGGTGAGATCTTCGAAACCTCGCTCAGCCTCCAGTTCCAGGGATCGCTGAAGCGCGCTGAACCAGGCGTCCTGCTCAGGGGTGGGACCGCTCAGGAGGGGGGCGGGTTCACCTGGCGCTGGTCCTGCAACCACTGCTGTTCAGCTTCGAGGGTGTGCAGCCGCCGCTGCCAATGGCGGTGGTGCTGGGCCATTTTGCGCAACTCCAGGCGCTGGTGCTCAAGGCGCTTGCGACAGGTGCGCAGCGGCGGCAGGGCATCCTCCAGATCACCACAGCGCAACAGCAATCCCAGGGATTCCAGCTGCAGACCCCCCGCCGCCGAGGCAAAGGGCAATTGCAGACGCAGCACGTTGGCGGGGGCGTTCAGGGGATCGATCTGGCCCTGGAGCACCGCCTCCAGCAGGTTGACCGGCATCAGGCTGCGGGTGAGCCTCAGGCGGAGCAGATCGACGTTGAGGGCATGGGAGAGATTGCGCAGCCGCCGCTGCAGGGCCCAATCCAGGGCCTGCCACCAATCCAGCAGCTCGATGGGGTTGCTGGGCAGCAGGGGGGCGTCCGCCATGGGAGCCGCTGCAGGGGAAGCACGGTGACTTGGAGGTTCAGCCGGCGCTGCTGCGTCTGGGGCCTGGGGAGCCTCCTGCTCCGGTGGCGGCTGGCGGCCCATGGTCTCGGCCGCGAGGCTGAACAGGGATTGCATCAGCCTCAGTTGAGAGCTTGGGCCCGTCCCGTGCCGCTCTCCGTCACCCCTGGTCCCGTCGCTTCTGTCCTCGATCTCGCCGGCCATCCAGAAGCCCGTGGAGCTGTCGGATGCCAAGCTCTCGATTGAGTCGAGGGCTTGGTCTTGGTCTCCCACCTGATCGAGATCATCTTGTTCAAGATCAGATCCTTCCGGCTCAGCGTCGTTCAGTTCGCCAGAGTCGATGCCAGTCTCCAGCTTGTCGTTCCCTGAAACGCCGTCCTCGGGGAGATCGTCGCTGGGGCCAGGGGCCCTGCTGCCACGGGTCTCAGCAGCGGCGAATCCGTTGCCACAAGCCTTGCCGTCATCGCTTGGGCCAGCGGGGATGCGTATTCCGAAGCCCACCAGACCAGCCAGGCCCTCGCTGAACAACTCGGCTGAAAGGGGCACATCCAAACCAAGCTGTACCGAACCCTCCGGCAGCTCATCCGTGGCGGCTTCTTCGGCCGAGTGCAGGGCCGCCAGGATTGATTGCCGTTGCTCCAATTGCTGTTGGCGTTGCTCCTTCTCCAGCTGGTGGCCGAGACCGCAGAGCTGCTCAATCGTGAGCAGCGACCCGCAGCGCATGACGAGCCTCTCCAGGCGACGGTGCAACTCGGCGCGTTCGGTGGCGCTGAGCTGGCCGTAGCGCTCGGGATGGACCTGCGTGGCCAGGTGAAAGCAGGCCTGCTGCACCTGATGCAGGAGAGCCTTGCGCAGCACCTGAAGGTACAGCGCCAAGTGGCGGCAGAGCTCCGGGCGGAACTGCAGGAGCCGCTCGTCAATGAGGTCCAGCTGACGCTGGGCTTCATTCAGTGGCTGGCTGGTGGCGCTCAGGCCGCCTTTCCGCTCAGGGCGGCGACCTCAGAGGCAAAGTCAGTCGCCTCTACCTCAATGCCCTCACCGAGGGTGTAGCGGGTGAAGCGACGCACCTGGATGTTCTCGCCGGTCTTGCCAGCGGCCTGCTTCACCATCTCCCCAACGGTGACGGCGCTGTCACGGATGAAAGGCTGATCAAGCAGGGCGAGTTCCTTGAGACGCTTGGCGATGCGACCCTCGACGATCTTCAGCTTCATCGCTTCTTTCTTGCCCTCGAGGTCGTCACGGCCGAGCTCGATCGACTTCTCGCGTTCGACCACCTCGGAGGGGATCTGGTCGGTGGTGACGTATTCGACGTTGGGACAGGCGGCGATCTGCATCGCCACGTTGCGTACCAGCTCCTGGAACAGCTCGCCCCGGGCAACGAAATCAGTTTCGCAGTTCACTTCCACCAGCACACCAACGCGGGCTCCGGTGTGGATGTAACTGCCCACGGCGCCTTCAGCGGCCGTGCGACCCGCCTTCTTCTCGGCGGTGGCAATGCCCTTCTGGCGGAGCCATTCGGTGGCCTTGGTGGTGTCGCCTCCGCTTTCAGTCAGCGCCTTTTTGCAATCCATCATGCCTGCGCCGGTTTTATCGCGCAGTTCCTTAACAAGCTTCGCTGAGATCTCAGCCATGGGTCGGGGTGTGGGAGGGGAAGAGGGGCCTGGGAGTCCCGTTGCGAAGGGGAAGCGACCGAGGCCGATGGGGGATGGGGCCCGATTCAGCCTTCGTCGTCGTCGCTGCGCTGATCCTGGGCGCCATGGCGACCTTCGTTGATGGCATCCGCCAGGCGACCGAGCACCAGTTGCACTGAGCGAACGGCGTCGTCGTTGCAGGGGATGGGCACGTCGGCGAGGTCAGGATCGCAGTTGGTGTCAAGCATGGACACCAGGGGGATGTCGAGCTTGCGGGCTTCAAGCACGGCGTTGGTTTCACGGCGCTGGTCCACCAGCACCACCACATCCGGCAGCCGGCGCATGTTCTTGAGACCGCCCAGGTACTTCTGCAGGCGCTCCAGCTCCCGGCGCAACACGGCCGCTTCCTTTTTCGGACGCAGGGCGATCGCACCGGAGGACTCCATGCGCTCAAGGTCCTTGAGGCGATCAATCCGTGCGCGCATGGTGCTCCAGTTGGTGAGCATGCCGCCGAGCCAGCGCTGGTTCACGTAGGCGGCGCCGCAGCGGGTCGCCTCCTGGGCGATCACTTCAGAAGCCTGTTTCTTGGTGCCCACAAACAGGAAACGCTTGCCAGAGCGGGCGGCACTACGGGTCCACTTGTAGGCGTTGTTCATGCAGACGGCTGTCTGCACGAGATCGATAATGTGAACTCCGTTGCGCGCGCAATAGATGTAGCGCGACATCTTTGGATTCCAGCGGCGCGTCTGGTGCCCGAAGTGGGCACCCGCCTCCATCATTTCAGCGAGAGTGACAACAGCCATGGTTAAAAGGTTTCGGGTTGGCCTCCACCTGCCAGGGATCGTGGGGCCCTGAGGCCTCGATCACCCGAAACATGCAGGTGTGCGGAGTGAAGAGGAACCTGACCAACCTATCAAACCGCCCGTAGCGCAGGCCCTCAGCGCAGTCCCTCGGCGCGGGCTTCGGCAAACAGGGCGCGCACACCGAGGCGGTTGAGCGGCAGCCTCAGCAGCTCCATGGCCAGGGCGGTGTGGCCCCGGCGAATCAACCAGCCCAAGAGCGGCCGCAGGCTGCGCTCATTGAGGAGACCCCCGAGGGTGAGCAGCTCCCAGAGCAGCCGGTGCAGCCAGGTGAACTGAATGATGAAACGCACCCGGCGGGTGGGGTGCTTGCGGTAGAAAACCAGGCCCATTTTTGCCCGCTCCCGCTCCACCCGGATCAGATCGTCCACCTGCTCCAGCCGCAGGGCCGGGTGCCAGTGGTAGCCAACGGCCTCGGGGCAGCGCACGAGTTGCACCCCCAATTGCCTCAGCCGCTCGCCCAGCTCGAGGTCCTCCCAGCCGTACAACCTGAAGCCCAGATCGAACAGCCCGGCGCGCTCCAGCAGTTCCCGGTCGATGGCGACGTTGCCCGTCGCGAAGTACGCCCAGGAGAGATCACTGAGCTTGTGGGGTTCGGCGCTGGGGTTTTCGAAGTTGCTGGTGTTGATCACAGCGCCGTAGGTGAAGCAGAGCCGGTTCCCTTGGCGCCCCCAGGCTGCGGAGAGGGCGCTGGCGTGGGCGAGCAGAAAGTCCGGAGTCACCACCAGATCACTGTCGATGAAGACGATCACATCGCCCCTGGCATGGGACACGCCCCGGTTGCGCCCCTCCGCCGGGCCGCCATGGTCCTGCTCGATCAGACGCACATGGGGAAAATCCCCTGCTTCCCGCTCCAGCCAGGCGATGGTGTCGTCGGTGGAGCCGTCGTCGACGAGCACTACCTCATAACCCTCGATCGGTGCCGCCAGACGCTGCTGCTCCAGCGCACGCAGGCACTTCTCGAGGATCGGCCGGCGGTTGTAGGTGGGGATGACAACGCTGAGATGCATGGAAGGGGGATCCAAGCGGTCAAAAAAAGGGGACCCCTGCGGATCCCCAGACATTGGGTTGATGGGGCCAGGCCCGGATCAATCGGCGGCGCCGCCGTTGTTGGCCGTGCCGGTCACGCCGTTGCCGGCGCCTTCACCGCGACCGTCGTTGCGCAGCTTGCGCTTCTTGAACTTGCGGGCGTAGGCGCGGTTGCGCTCCTGCTTTTCTTTCTTGAGGTTCCTGCGCTTGGACATGCGTCTCCCAGATGGGATTGAAGATCAACCTCCAGCCTACTCAACCGGCCTGTAGCGCCAGGGAGGACACCGAGAGCCGCCCGTCCTCCATCTGCACCAGGCGATCGGCCACATCGAGGATGCGCGGGTCGTGGGTGACCATCAGCACGGCGCAGCTCTGCTCACGCGCCAGACGCTGCAGCAGTTCGACCACCTCGCGCCCGGTTTGCTTGTCGAGGGCAGCGGTGGGTTCATCCGCCAGCAGCAGCTGGGGGTGGGCGGCCAGCGCCCGGGCAATCGCCACCCGTTGCTTCTGGCCCCCGGAAAGATCGTGGGGCAGCTTGCCGAGATGGTCCCCCAGCCCAACGGCCCGCAGCCATTCCCGGGCCTGGTCGCGGCGGGCGCGGTAGCTCAGATCCGGCAGCAGATCGGAGCCCATCTGCACGTTCTGCTCTGAGCTGAGACAACGCAGCAGGTTGTGACCCTGAAAAATCATGCCGATGCGGCGCCGCAGCTGCTGGCGCTGGGAGCGGCTGGAGCCGTTCAATTCCTCGCCGAAGACCTTCACCTCGCCGGCTTGCACTTGGCGCAAAGCCCCCACCAGGGTCAGCAGGGTGGTCTTGCCGCAGCCTGACGGCCCGGTGAGCAGCACCACCTCGCCCGCTTCGATGGTGAGATCGATCGACTGCAGCACCTGGCGACGCATGCTTCCCTCGCCATACCAGTGGCTCAAACCAGATACCTTGATGGCAGCAGCCATGGCTCAGAAAATCTCCGCGGGATCGGCGTCGCCCAGGCGACGCATGGCCAGGGCGGCCGAAGCCATGCACATGACCAGAATCATCGTGAACACGATCACGGCGCGATCATTGGACATGGCCACCGGCAGTTTGGTGGCGTTCTGAACCACGCCGTAGAGCAACTGTCCGGCGCCATAGGCGGGCAGGTAGCCCAGCACCGCCAACAAGAGGCCCTCGCGGGCCACAACCCCCAGGAGGGTGATCAAGCTGTATCCCATGGCCATCAAGGTGGCGTATTCAGGCAGGTGGTCGCTCACATCGGAATAAAGGATCTGGTAGACGATCACGCAGCCCACCACAAAACCCATGCCGGCGCCGAGGGTGAAGATGAAGCCGATGGCGGTGCTGCTGCGCCAGTAGTCCTTCTCCATCTCAATGAAGCCGTCCTTGGTGTAGACGATCACGTCTTTGGGCAGCTGTTGACGCAGCCGTGCGGCCACCTTCTCGGCATCAGCGCCTGAATTGAGACGGATCAGACCGAGCTCAATGCTGCCCGCTGGAGTTGAGGGCAGCAGGCTCAGGAAGGTCTCGCTGCTGGTGAGCAGATTCCCGTCGGCGCCAAAGGAGGGGCCCACGGCAAACAGCCCAGCCACCCGCAGGCGCTTGCCGGCCACCTCACTCTCTACCGTCCTGCCCTGGCGAAACCATTTCGCCACCGGGCCGAATTCGTCGCGGGAGCGCTCATCGAAAAGCACGCGCCCCTTTTGAGTAAGCAGGGTCGCTTTTTCGGAGAGCTCGGGATCAAGGAAAAGGGGATCGCCGGGCTCGAAGCCCAAGGTCAGAATCGAGCGCGTGCCGCGGGTCTGGGGGTTGCGCCAGAGCAGCAGGTTCCAATGCACAGGCGAGATGCCGGCCACCTCGGGATCGGCCAGGGTCTGCACCAGGCGCCGGCGGGGGAAGCCCGCCATGGAGATCGAGCTCTTGGTGCGCGGGCTCATCAACACCAGATCAGTGTTGAACATCTTGTGGACCGTGACACTGGCATCAAACAGGGCGTCGCGGAAACCCAGCTGCATGAACATCAAGATGCCCGCGAAGCTGATGCCCGCCAGGGCCACCGCCAGACGAACCGGCTGGCGCGTCAGCAGCAGCCACGAGAGGGGAATCCGGCGGCCACGCCAGAAGCCCGCGATCCAGCCCAGGGGATTCACGGCTCGAAGCGATTGATGGTTTTCAGGCCCGTCAACTGGCGCACCTTGGCCACGTCAGCAGGATCGAGCTGAATCCGCACTTCCACGACCCGGGCATCGGCGTCGCCCGTGGGGTCGGTGGAGACCACCACTCTCTGGCGCACCTGGGGGCTGATGCGCGCGACCGTGCCGATCAAAGTTCCCGCGAAGCCACCGTTCTCACTGGTGAGGCGCACTTTCTGGCCGAGTCGTACACGGTCGATATCGCTCTCGTAGACCTCGGCCACCGCTTCCATGCGCTCACTGGCCCCCAGCTCGAGAATGCCGTTATCACCCGGTCGTTCGCCCACCCGGGAGCTCAGCCGCAGCACGGTCCCGTCGATGGGGGCCCGCAACACGGTATTGAGGAGATCGGCCTGGACCTTGACCAGACTGGCTCTGGCCTCATCGAGCTGGCCCTTGAGCTCAATCAACTTGAGCTCTCTTGCCTCCAGATCATCGGTGGAGGTGGCCCCGCCGAGGGCGAGCTGGCGGTAGCGCTTGGTTTCGCGTTCGAGCACGGCGTAGCGCGCACTCAGGCTGGTGATGCGCGTGCGCAAGACGAGGCGATCAGCCAGCAGAGAAGGTGCATTGTCGAACCGGGCCAGGAGCTGGCCTGCTGTCACGCTCTGCCCCTCCTCCACGAACAATTCACTGATACGTGGGCTGCCGCCGAATCCGGTGATCGGCGCCGCCAACTTGCGCACGTCCCCAGCCGGCTCCAGGCGTCCGAGGGCTGACACCGCCTCACGGGCCTGGCGCTCGGCGGCCGCTGAGCGCTGCTGAGCGGCGCTGGGGGCGAGCGCTGGTTGGGGCTTGTGCTGTGCGCGCCAAAAGCCGAAGACCAGGAGGGCCAGCAGGGCAACCCCGCCACCGATCCACCAGCGGCCCTGGGCGTTCGTCAAACCGCTCAAAGGGGCCGGGGATCGTCGAACAGGAGTTCCTCGATGTAACGGTCGGCCCACTGGGGGTTGAACGCCTTCTCGAGCACCCGCCGGGTCTTGTCGTTCCGTTTCTGTTGCTGGCAATACCCCAATTGCGAGCTATGCCGCAAAACCGTACTCGGATCATCCAGTGCCTGTGGTTCGGTGGCCTCGATGGCCTCGGCGAGCACGGCGAGCAGCTGGATCACGTCGTCGCTGAACCACTGCTCTTCTTCGGCCGCCGACGGCCGCACGAAGCGAACGAAGGGGGAGAAGATCGTGCCCCAGGGGGGCAACTCCCTGGGCTGGCGGTAAGGGCGCTGGGGCAGGGCGGCCAGGGTCGCTTCGATGGCGGCGGGAAGTCGTCCACCCAGGGGGGAGAGATCCGCAATCGCCGCCGAAACTCCGGCGGGTCCGGCGACAATGTCGGCGCCGAAGATGGGAAGGTCAAAGCGGGGATCAGGGAAATACACGCAATGGAGGATCTGCAGACCGCCCCCCAGGCGCGCGGTTTCCAGGTGGAGCTTGCGCAGGCCCCGGCACTGACGGAGTTCGTTGCGGATGTAGAGGCTCTCGCCATCGAGACTGCCGCTGATCGCTTCAAGGGCGGGATCGATCGCCAGGGGAGCCAGCTCGGGCAGGGCGTTCCAGCTGCCGCGGATGCGCTCGGCAAGGGCATCGACGAGCGGATGGATGGTCGTCGTTGGCTTCACCGGGGAACAGGGGCCAGCAGAATGGTGATCCTGCCACGCTCTTCCCACCCGTTGCCCTTGCCTGCCACCCCCATGCCGACGGCTGAGGCCACCGCGGCCCAACCCACCCTCAGGCGACTGGCCAACGGGGTTCAGGTGGTGAAGTTGGAGATGGCGGACGCCCCGGTGGTATGCCTTGATTTCTGGTCGAAGGCCGGCAGCCGGCGTGAGCAGCCCGGAGAATCGGGCCTGGCCCATTTCCTTGAGCACATGGTGTTCAAGGGCAGTCGCAGCCTCGGTCCCGGGGAGTTTGACCATCGGGTGGAGTCCCTGGGCGGTAACAGCAACGCCGCCACCGGTTTCGATGACGTTCATTACCACGTTCTGATCCCACCTGAGGGGGCCGCCGAAGCGCTCGATCTCTTGCTGCAGCTGGTGCTGGAACCGCGGCTCGACGCTGATGACTTCGCCATGGAGCGTCAGGTGGTGCTCGAAGAATTGAGCCAAAGCGAGGACCAGCCCGATGAGGTGGTGTTCCAGACGTTGCTGAACCTGGCCTGCCCTGGCCACGCCTACGGGCGCGCAATCCTCGGCGAACGCGCGGCGCTGGAGCGCCATCGGCCTGAGGCAATGGCCACCTTCCACCGCCGCAACTATCACAGCGAATCCTGCTGCCTGGCCCTGGCCGGCCCCCTGGGCCATCTGGATCTGGAGGAGCGTTTGGCCGGAGGGCCCCTGGCGGATCTCGTCAGCGCCCCTGCCCAGGAACGAGCCCCCGATCTGCGACTCTCCAGCGGCAGGCACCGCCTGGAGGTGCCGCGCCTGGAGGCGGCCCGGCTGTTGATGGCCTGGCAACTGCCGGCCGCCCGGGACCATGAAGCGGTGATGGGCGGCGATCTGCTCACCACCCTGCTGGCGGAGGGGCGCCGCAGTCGGCTGGTGGCGCGCCTGCGGGAAGAGTGGCGTCTGGTCGAGAGCATCGACCTCGATCTCAATGTGCTCGAGGCGGGCAGCCTGGCCCTGCTGGAGGCGGTCTGTGAACCTGAACAGGTGGAGCAGGTGGAGCAGGGCATCCGACGGGTGTGGCAGGAGCTGGCGGACCAGCCGCCCGAGCCGTCTGAGGTTCAGCGCGCCCAACGGCTGGTGGCCAACGGCTACCGCTTTTCGTTGGAATCGAGCGCTTCGGTGGCGGGTCTGATCGGCAGCCACGCCCTCTGGGGACGCCCCCTGGATCTGGAGCATCCACTGGAGACCATCGAGCGCTGGAGCGCCGAGCGGTTGCACGCTGAATGGGTGCCACGGCTGGATCCCGAGCGCGCCTTCACGTTGGTGGCCCTGCCCGCATGAGCCCAGAGCGTTTCGCCATGCCGGGTGGATGTCCGGTCTGGGTTCAGCGGCGTCCGGGCCCTGAAATTGTCTCGGCCAAGCTGCTGATCCGCGCGGGCAGCAGCGGTGACCCCGTCGGTGGCAGGGGCCTCACCCAGTTGCTGGCGGGAGTGCTGAGCCGTGGTTGTGGGCCGTTGAACGGCGAGGCCCTTGCTGAATTGGTCGAGAGCCGTGGCGCCGGCCTGCGTTGTGAGGCCAACGAAGACGGCCTGTTGATCAGCCTGAAGTGCGCCAGCGCCGACAGCGCTGCCCTGCTGCCCCTGCTCCTGACCATGGTTCAGCGCCCCTGGCTGCAGCCCGACCAGGTGGAACTGGAGCGCCACTTGAACCTCCAGGCCCTCCAGCGCCAACGGGAGGATCCCTTCCAGCTGGCCCACGACCAGTTGCGGTTCCAGCTCTACGGCTCAGGCCCCTATGGGCACGATCCATTGGGCGTGGAGGAGGATCTGGAGCAACTGGGACCGGCGCAGCTGGCCCAGCGGCTCCCCGATCTCGGTCGCGAAGGGGCGGTGTTGGTGATCTGCGGTCAGCCGAGCGCCCCCCTGGAGCCGTTGCTGGAGCCCCTGGAAACCTGTGAGCCCTGGGCCAGCTTTGCCCCCCCACGGTGCGACGGCCCGGGGGGAACGCCCGGCGAGCGGCTGGGCCTGGTCAGCGATGACACCGAGCAGCTGGTACTCATGCTGGGCGCCACCACCGTGCCCCTGGGTGCGACCGATGCCCTTGCCCTGCGGCTGCTCCATTGCCATCTGGGGGTGGGGATGTCCAGCAGGTTGTTTGTCGCCCTGCGGGAGCAGCACGGCCTCGCCTACGACGTGGGAGTCCATGCCCCCGCCCGGCGCGGCGCCGCCCCCTTCGTGTTCCACCTTTCCAGCTCCGCCGAACGGGCCGCCGAGGCCACCACCCGGCTTCTGGATGAATGGCAGCGGCTTCTGGAGGTGCCCCTCGCTTCAGCGGAACTGGCCCTGGCACGCGCCAAGTTCCGTGGCCAGGAGGCCCTGGGGCGCCAGACCTGCAGCCAGATCGCCGATCGCCACGCCCTGATCCTTTCCCACGGTCTCGACTGGGACTACGCCGATGGTGCCCTGGCCCAAAGCAGCGACCTCACCCCGGCCGATCTTCTCGGTGCCGCCCAACGTTGGCTGGGGGCGCCGGCCCTCAGCCTCTGCGGACCCGCCCAAGCCCTGGAGGCCGCAGCCTCCAGTTGGAGACGCCACCCGCTCAGCTCAGGGCCGCTGGGGGTGGACCGCTGAGGGCCTCCAGCTGGGACGACTCCAGCAAAAAGGCACCGCGGCGAAAGCGCACGGTCAGCAGACCCCTGGTCCGCTGCCCGACCACCTGGCCGACCTCTTCGGGATCAATCAGATCAGCCGGCCGCAGCATCGGCATGGGATCGGCGCTCTTGAGGTACGCCGGGGTGCTCGTCAGCCGCACCCCATCTCCAATGGCGAAGGTGGGTGTTCCGGATGGGGAATCGACCATGGTGACGGGGCGAACCACCTGTTCAGCCGAACCTACTTACTGCAGGATGGGGGCTGCATCCCCTGGTTTGTTTGCGGGCTCTCGCCACCTGGAGCGGCGCCGTCGCCGGCCTGTTGTTGATCGTGATCGGCGGCCTGATCCAGGCCGCCGTCCCCGGCCCCGGCAGCACGGGAGGGGTTGCCCTGATTGCCTTGCCGATCACCCTGCAGGTGCCCGCCCTGCTGCTGACGGCACTGGTGTGCGGCCCCCGAGGCGCGATGCTGGCGGCCGTGGCCTACCTGTCGGTTGGGCTGTTCGAACTGCCGGTCTTCCACGGCGGAGGTGGCACCGCCTACCTGCTTGATCCAGGCTTCGGCTACCTGGCGGGGTTCTTGCCCGCCGCCTGGGTCACCGGTCGTCTGGCCCGTCAAGAGGGCATGGATGATCCCCTTGCCCTAGCGGGGGCCGCCGTCATCGGCTTGGTGGTGCTGCAGCTCTGTGGCACGGTGAACCTCCTCCTGGGCAGCCTGGCCGGTCGCTGGGGGACAGGATTGCCGCAGTTGCTGCTGAGCTACAGCCTGGGGCCCCTCCTTCCCCAGTTGCTGCTCTGTTGCGCGGTGGCTGTGCTCGCCGTGCCCCTCAGGCGGTTGCTGTTGATCGAACGCCGATGAGCTCCCAACAACGCCAACGCGGGGGGGTGCTTGTGGTGGCGGCGGCCGTCGTGGGTCTCGACCAGCTCACCAAAGCCCTCGCACTCCAGCATCTGACCCCGGGGGTGGCCCTGCCGCTGCTGCCCGGTCTGCTGCAGCGCCGCTTGGTCTTCAACACCGGTGCCGCCTTCAGTCTTTTCACCAACGCCACCCCCCTGCTGGCACTGGTTTCGCTGCTGGTGGCCCTGGGGGTCCTGATCTGGTTGCTGCGCAGTGGCCCCCTACGGTTCTGGCAGGGATGGGGGGTCGCGATGCTGCTGGGCGGAACGATCGGCAACGGCCTCGACCGCTGGCGCCACGGCAGCGTGATCGATTTTCTGGAACTGGTGCCCATCGACTTCCCAATTTTCAATGGGGCTGATGTGGCAATCAACCTCGCCGTGCTGTTCCTCCTGGTTGATCTGATCCGACCCCATGGCGCCCCCAAGCGTTGATTCTGTGAGCCACCCAACGGCTCAGGGTCTGGCGGCCGCCGGCTCAGCCCGTGCCGTTTTGGAGGTGTTTGTGCCTGGCCAGGGCAGCCGCCGGCTCCAGCTCCACAGTGGCCTGTACCGCATCGGCCGTGACCGGGGCCTGGAGGTGGTGATCGATCACCCGGCCGTGAGCAAGCAGCACGCCTATCTGGAGCTGCACGGACGTCACTGGCTCCTGCGCGACAACGGCTCCACCAATGGGCTCTGGTGGCAGGGCCGCCGCCTCACGGAGTTGCTGCTCAGGGACGGGGACGTGGTGCGTTTCGGACCCAGCCAAGAACCAGGGCTGCCTGAGGTCGCCTTCCGCCGTCTGCCATCCCCACGCCTTCCCCAGGTGGCCAGGATGCTGAGCCTGGGCCTAGGCGCCGTGGCGGCGACGGGCCTGGCCTTGCTCACCCTCTCGCTGGTGCAGATGCCCGTGCGCGGCAGCTTGGCCAACGTGCGCGGTCCCCTGGCCCTCTACGACCGCACCAACAAACCGCTCAGCTCCGCTGACTCCAGTCAGCACAGGGAAAAGGCCTCGCTCTCCGATTACCCGCGCGTGCTGGTGGATGCGTTGCTCTCCAGCGAAGACAGCCGTTTCTGGTGGCACCCGGGCGTGGACCCGATCGGGACTACCCGCGCCCTGGTGGCGAACCTGCTCGGGGGCCGGGTGCTCGAGGGGGGCAGCACCCTCACCCAGCAGTTGGCCCGCAGCCTTTACCCCGACCAGGTGGGCCAGGGGGAAACGCTCGAGCGCAAATGGCGGGAACTGCTGGTGGCCCTGCAGTTGGAGGCCCGCTTCAGCAAGAACGACCTGCTGCTGAGCTATCTCAATCGCGTGTACCTGGGGGTCGGCTGGGGGTTCGAAGACGCCTCCCGTGCCTACTTCGGCCGTCCCGCCAGCCAGCTCCAACTGGAGGAGGCGGCTCTGCTGGTGGGTTTGCTTCCCTCCCCCAATGGCAACGACCCCTGCAGCAACCCCCAGGCTGCCCTGGCCTTTCGCAACGGTGTGCTCAACAAGATGGCCGACACCGGCCGGATCAGCGCCGACCAGGCCCGCCGCAGCCGGCGCCAGCCGATTCAGCTGAGCCCCCAGGCCTGTCGCGGCGGCAGCGGCCTCCGGCCAGCGCCCTTCTACACCGACCAGGTGAGCCTGGATCTGCAGAACCTGCTCGGGGCCGACGTGGCCGCGGAAGGCAACTTCCTGGTGGAAACGTATCTGGATCCTGTGCTGCAGGCCGTGGTGGAACGGGAGCTGCGCAGGGAGCTGCAGGCCGCCGCGCCCCTGCGGGTGAGTCAGGGGGCCGTGGTGGTGCTGGATGATCGCAACGGCGGCGTGCTGGCCATCGCCGGCGGCCGCGATTACCGCTACAGCCAGTTCAACCGGGCGAGCATGGCCCTGCGGCAGCCCGGCAGCACCTTCAAGCTGATGACCTACCTGGCGGCGCTGGGCCGAGGTCAGCGCCCCAGCGATTCGATCAGCTGCGCGCCCCTGGACTGGGGCGGTCAGGCCTTCGCCAGTTCTTGCGGCGGCCGGGTCAGCCTCACCCAGGCCTTTGCGATGAGCAGCAACACCGCCGCCCTGCGTCTGGCCCGGCGGGTGGGTCTCGAGGCCGTGGTGCGCAAGGCCCAGGATCTGGGCATCACCAGCCCACTGACGCCGGTGCCCGGTCTGGCCCTGGGCCAGAGCGAGGTGCGCTTGATCGAGCTCACCGCTGCCTATGCGGCGGTGGCCAACGACGGCGTCTGGCATGCCCCCACCACGATTCGCAAACTCACCGATGCCGAAACCTGCGGCGGCCTTGAAAGTGCCCGCTGCCGCGCCTCCCGCCGCAGCGGCGCTCGGACGACCGCGGCCGGCCGGCGGGTGATCACAACCGAAACGGCTCGCCAGATGCAGGGGCTGTTGCGGGCGGTGGTGCGCAGCGGCACCGGCACGGCCGCCTACCTCGGTGGCCAGGAGGGCGGCAAGACAGGCACCACCAACGATGCCCGCGACCTGCTGTTCGTGGGTTACGAGCCCCGGCGCCACTGGGTGATCGGCATCTGGCTCGGCAACGATGACAACGCTCCAACCTCCAGCAGCAGCGCCCTGGCGGCGGGCCTGTGGAGCAGCATCGTCCGCGCCGCTGGCACGGGCAGCCTGCCCCAGTCCGCGCGGCTTTGAAGCCCCCGGCCAAGCTCTGGTGGCTGCTGGGCCTGGCCCTGGTGGTGCTGGTGGTGGTCGGTCTGGTGGTGCAGGTGCTCAACAACCTGCTCTGGCAGCTCAGCTACCTGCTGCCCAGCTGGCTGGTGGGGCCGGTGCTGCTGCTGGTGGTGGGGGGCGGCGCCCTGCTGCTGGGCCGGCTGGCCTGGCCCTGGATCAGCGGTTGGAGCCGCCCGTCGAAGGGCAAGGCTGCCGCCGCGGTCCTGGAAGCTCCCCCAGCCTCCCGCCAGGAGGCCGCCCGCCGCAACCTGGCGGCGATCGATCAGGTGCTTGATCGGGTGCGCGACGAGGTGCAACGCCAGGCCCTGCGCCAGGAGCGGGAGAGGATCGAAGCCGACCTGCAGCGCGGGGATCTGGTGCTGGTGCTGTTCGGCGCCGGCTCCACCGGCAAGACCTCTCTGATCCGCGCCCTGCTCCAGGAAGTCGTGGGCCGGGTGGGGGCGGCCATGGGCTCCACCGAGGGCTGCACCACCTACCGGCTGCGCCTGCGCGATCTCGAGCGTGGCCTGCGGCTGATCGATACCCCGGGGATCCTGGAGGCCGGGTGCGAAGGGCAAGCGCGGGAAACGGTCGCCCGCGCCCAGGCCACCCTGGCGGATCTGCTGGTGCTTGTCGTGGATGGCGATCTTCGCGCCGCGGAGATGGACGTGTTCGCGGCCCTCTCCAGCCTGGGCAAGCGACTGCTGCTGGTGCTCAACAAATGCGATCTGCGGGGGGAGGCTGAGGAGCGCAGGCTGTTGGAGTTGCTGCGCCGGCGCTGCCAGGGGAGGATCGATCCGGAGGATGTGGTGCCCGCCAGCGCCGCCCCGCAGTCGGTGCCGCTGCCGGGCGGTCGCCCCCTCCAGCCGGAGCCAGAGCTGGAGGCGCTGCTGCGCCGGCTGTCGACGGTGCTGCATCAGGACGGCGAGGAGCTGATCGCGGACAACATCCTTCTGCAGAGCCGACGGCTCTCTGAGGCCAGCCGTGAGCTGCTGGCGCGCCAACGCCACGGCGATGCCGAGTCGATCGTTGATCGCTACATGTGGATCGGGGCGGGAGTTCTGGTGATGACCCCTCTGCCGGTGCTGGATCTGCTCGGCGCCGCAGCGGTGAACGCCCAGATGGTGGTGGAGATCGGTCGGGCCTACGGCGTCACGCTCACGCGCCAGACAGCTCAGGATCTGGCGGTGTCGGTGGGCCGCACCCTGGCGAGCCTCGGGGTGATCAAAGGGGGCCTCGGCCTGATCGGCTCCGCCCTCACCCTCAACCTGCCTGTGCTGGTGGCGAGTGCGGCCCTGCAGGCCGTCGGGGCCGCCTGGCTGACGCGCATCGCCGGGCTGAGCTTCATCACTTACTTCGAGCAGGATCAGGACTGGGGGGACGGCGGCCTTCAGGAGGTGGTCCAGCGGCAATACGACCTGAATCGCCGGGATTCGGTGTTGAAGCGTTTTCTGGAGGCTGCCTTCCATCGGGTTGTGGAGCCCCTGCAGCGGGGGAAGGATCCGCAACTGCCGCCGCGACCGGAGGCCCCTCGTCCAGGATCACCGCGCCGAGGGCCTCGGGGGGAGGGGGACGCAAGGGACCGCGGGCATCGAGCACCGTGATCAGCACCAGATAAAGCGCCGCGATCAGGATCGAAAGGGCGCCGGTGGTGATCGCCACCCAGCGGCTCCGCCTGGAGCCCCGGTTGTGTTTCCCGTCGTTGCCAGTCAAGGCCCCAGCGCTCCATCGACGAGCGAGGCGTTCACGACGTCAGCCACCGCGCCCAGATGCTCCTCGCGGGTGTGGGGATTGCCCAGCACGGCCTTGAGGTGATGGCGGCCGCCATACAGGGGACGTGAAAGCATCAAATGGCGCTCCAGCAACCGTTGGCGCGTGTGCCGTGCCCAGCGCTCGGCCTGGTCGGGATCGGCGCCCGTGGGTGCAAAGGCGAGCAGGTGCATCGGACCACTGACCAGATCCAACGCCAGGGGATTCAGCAAACCCTGCAGACAACGCCGACGCTCGATGGCGCCATCGATCACCGCCTCGATGCCCCCGAGCCCCAGCTGACGCAGGCCCAGCCAAAGCTTGAGAATCTCCCCGGAACGGGTGCCCTGCAGGCCGCATTCTCCCCCATGGGCCTCGCCCCAGCTGGGCTCCATGTAGGGCAGACCCGTGCCGAAGGCCGCGGGCAGCGTCTCTGGCTCGCGCAGCAACAGGGCAGAGGACGTCTTGGTGATCCCCAGCAGCTTCTGGGGGTTGATCGTGATCGAATCGGCCAGCCCCAGCCCCTCGACACGATGGCGGTGGCGCGGACTCAGGCCGCAGACTGCCCCGATGGCACCATCGACATGGAGCCAGACCCCCGCCGGCCGGCAGAGCGCCGCCAGGTCGCTCAGGGGATCCACCGCCCCCCGCACAGTCGTTCCGGCCGTGGCCACCAGGGCCAGCACCGGCCGCCCTGCCGTCTCCAGGTCCCGCAGCCGATCGGCGGCCAGGGTCGGATCGAGGCGGCCGCAGGCATCCACCGGCACGGTCACAAGCGCCTCCGGTGGCAACCCCATCACGGCGATCGCCTTGTTGAGGGACACGTGGGCATCGGCGCTGGCCAGCACCACGGCCCGGGGGTTTTGGGCCAGACCCCGGCGATGGCGTGCCGTCACCAGGGCGGTGAGGTTGCTGAGGCTGCCGCCGCTGGCGAGCACACCGCCGGAGGTCTCACCGAGGCCCAGCTGACGAGCCAGCCAAGCGCAGAGGCTGCGTTCCAGGCGACTGAGGCTGGGGGAAAGCTCCTCGGCGAGCAGGTTGTTGTTCATGCCAGCGCAGATCAGCTCCGCCACGACCGAGGCTGCCAGGGGTGGTGGGTCGAGGTGGGCGATGGCGCCGGGATGGTTGGCGTTGAAGGCGCCCTCCATGACCAGCTGCAGATCCCCCAGCAAACGCTCGCTGCTGAGTCCCCAGGCCTCAGGTTCCACTGCTGGCATCACGCTCAGGGCCGGCAGCGGCGGGCGCTGCTCCGCCGTGGCCAGCCAGCGGGTCAACAGGGTGGAAGCCTCGGCCAGAAACTCCTCCAGGGCCGGATCCCGCTGGGCCGGGGCGGCAAAGGGCAGCGGCTCGCCGCCTGGTTCCAACTGGGGCGTGACGGCCAAGGACACGGAGGGAGGGCAGGTCATTGTCCCCTGCCGGGTGCCAACCTGAGGCCCCAGCCCTGCTGATGCGGATGGCCCCGGTGACGTTTGAGCGGTCTCTTTGCCCGCTGGGTGAGCCGTTGCAACGACTCTGGATGACAAGGTTGATTCGCCTGGCCGCCCGCATCGGCGAGCGTGGCGAGATTCCTGTGGCGGCGGTGATCCTTGACAGCCGGGGCCAGGCCCTGGCCTTCGGCAGCAACCGGCGCGAACGCCAGGCTGATCCCCTTGGTCACGCTGAACTGGTGGCGCTGCTGCGGGCCGCCCGGCTGCGGGGGGACTGGCGATTCAACGACTGCACTCTGCTGGTCACCCTGGAGCCCTGCCCCATGTGCGCCGGTGCCCTGGTGCAGGCGCGGATGGGGCGGGTGGTGTTTGGAGCCCCTGACCCCAAACGTGGGGCCTTGGGCAGCTGCCTGGATCTCTCGACCGATCCGAGCGCCCACCATCAGATGGAGGTGGTGGGGTCGGTGGAGGCGATGGCGAATCGCCAGCTGCTGGAGAGCTGGTTCAGGCGGCGACGGCAGCAACGGCAGGCTGAGCGGCCTTGAAGGAGGGCAGTTCCCGCTCAAGCAGATCCAGCAGCAGATCCACGTTTTCTGGGGTGCTGTTGTAGCCCATCAGGCCGATACGCCAGACCTTGCCGGCCAGGGCACCAAGGCCTCCACCAACTTCGATGCCGTGGGTGTTGAGCAGGTGCAGGCAGAAGGCCCTGCCATCGACACCCTCTGGGATGCGCACGGTGGTGAGGGTGGGCAGACGCAGGGATTCCGGCACGTGCAATTCCAGGCCCAGCCGCTCAAGACCCACCCAAAGGCGCTCGGCGTTGCGACGGTGGCGGGCCCAGGCGTTCTCGATGCCCTCATCGGCCAGGAGACGCAGGGCCTCGCGCATGCCGAAGTTCATGTTCACCGGGGCGGTGTGGTGATAAACCCTGTTGCTGCCCCAGTATTGGTTCAGCAATGACACATCCAGATACCAGTTGGGCACCTTGCCGCCGCGTGCGCTGAGCTTGGCCTCGGCTCTGGGACCCATGGTGAATGGACCGAGGCCCGGGGGGCAGCTGAGGCCCTTCTGGCTGCAGCTGTAGGCCAGATCAACGCCCCAGGCATCGAGGTGGACGGGCACGGCCCCCAGGGAAGTCACCGTGTCGAGGATGAGCAGGGTGCCGTGGCGACGGCAGAGCTCGCCGATGCCCTCCATGGGCTGCAGCACACCGGTGGATGTTTCGGCATGGACCAGCGCCAGGATCGCCGGCTGGTGGAGTGCGAGCGCGGCCTGGAGTTCCTCCAGGCTGAAAGCTTCACCCCAGGGGCGTTCGATGGTGTGAACTTCGGCCCGGTAGCGCTCGGCCATGTCCACCAAGCGCAGTCCGAAGTAGCCCATGACGGCCACCAGAACCTTGTCACCCGGTTCGATCATGTTGGCCATGGTGGCCTCCATGGCGGCACTGCCGGTGCCGCTCATCGGAAGGGTGAGGCGGTTCTCGGTTTGCCAGGCGTAGCGCAGCAGGTCCTGCACCTCACCCATCAGCTCGATGTAGAGCGGATCGAGATGACCGATGGGGTTGCGGGCCAGGGCCGCTAGCACGGTGGGATGAGCGTTGGAGGGGCCTGGTCCCAGCAACAGTCGATCGGGCGTGGCGATGGGATCGAGCTGAAGCCTGTGTCGATCGCTCACGGGGGGAGAAGGTGGGAAGAGGGCCAAGTCCTGAACGGGGAAGAAGCGTGGATGGAGCCTAATCAGCGAAGGGAACGCCCCCCGGCTCAGCGGGCGCGCACATTCGTGTCCGCCAGGCCCCTGGCCAGATGATCAAAGGGAACCCGCACCAGGGCGGTCTGCGTGAGGCCGGCATCGGCCAGCATCTCGATCACCACATCACCCAGCAGGGAAATGCCGCGCACCGACGGACCAGTGGGGACCCCGAGGCTTTTGTAGGTGTCACCCAGGCCGTTGAGCACGCGCTCATCGAGGATCTCGGGATCGTCAGCAACCAGGGCATAGCTGGCGTAGCGCAGGAAGTAGTCGAGGTCCCGGAGGCAGGCCGCCCAGCGACGGGTGGTGTAAGCATTACCACCGGGAAGCAGCAGCTCTGGGTCTTGGGCGAACAGCCGTTGGCTGGCCTCGCGCACGATTTCACCGGCCTCACGGTTGATAAGCGCAGCGGCAGCCAAGCGAGCCTCCGACTCTCCGTAATAGGTGGCAGCCCTCTCAAGGGCATCGCGATCGAGATAGCGACCCAGCTGGTCATAACGGCCGATCAGGCCCGTGATGGCATCACGCATGGGGATTGGATCGACGCACCTGCGCGGAAACTAGCACCCGCCAATGCGCAAAAACCCAGTCTCCCCAGAGGATCTGACGAAGCTGACAGAAACGGTTACTCAAGCGAAGACGGCGACCCCGACCGCGCCGGCACCACCAAGAAAGTAGTGAGACCTACAAAAAAGGGGTCTGCCGCTTCCCCGCCGGGGGGGGGCTGACCTTCCGCGCCTGCGCGACCCCTCCCTGGCCAAGACCGTCCAGGAGGTGGTCCGTCTGATCAAGGTCGGGGGGATTGAACTGATTGACCTCCAGTTCTCCGATCTGCGCGGGAAATGGCAGCACCGGACGGTGCATGGCGATCTGATCCATGCCGGCTCCTTCAGCGAAGGGCAGCCCATAAATGGCTCCTCGATTCGCGGTTGGAAGACCATCAATGAATCGGCCATGGCGATAGTGCCCGAACCGGTTACTGCCTGGATCGATCCTTTCTTTCGCCACAGGACCCTCAGTCTGATCGCCTGGATCCAGGAGCCCCGCCACGGCCAGCCCTACGGCCGCTGCCGGCGTTCCCTGGCCCCGAGGGCCTTCGAAAACCTGCGCAGCAGGACCTGGCCGATACCGAGCTGTTCGCACCCGATCCCGAGTTCTTCCTCTTCGAAGATGTTGGCTACAACTTCAGTGAAGGCGGGGCCTGCTACAGCGTTGATTCGATCGAAGCCCTCTGGAACAGCGTCAGGCTCGAGGAGGGCGGCAATCTGGGCAGCAAGATGAACTCCAATCACGGTTCCTTTCCCGTCGCCCCCAACGACACGTTCCAGGACATCCGCAGCGAGATGCTGCTCACCCTGGGCCAACTGGGTGGACCGATTGAAAAGCACCACCATGGGGTGGCGGCCTCAGGCCGACAGGAGTTGGGCATGGGGTTCGCCTAGCTGATCCCTGCCGCGGACAACGTGATGATTGACAAGTTCGTGGTGCGCCATGGGGCGCACCGACACGCCAAGACCGCCACATTCAGGCCCAGACCCATGGCCGCTGACAATGGCAGCGGCGTGCACGTGCACCACGCCTTGGGAATGCTGGTCAGCCCCTGTTCCACGGCGAGGGCCGCTACGCCAATCTCTGCCAGACCGCCCGTTGGTCCATCGGTGGTCTGCTCAAGCATGCCCCCAGCTTCATGGCCTTCACGACCCCCAACAGCTACGGGCGTCTGGAGCGGGGGGTCGAGGCACCGGCGAATCTGGTCTGTTCCCAGGGCCATCGCGCGGCGGCCGTGGGCCTCCCGCCCACGGGCCCCTGCCCCAGGGGCAAACGCCTGGAATTCCGCACCGGCGATGCATCGGCCAACCCTTACCTGGCCTTCAGCGCCCTCCTCCTGGCGGGTCTCGATGGCATCAGGGACCAGATCGATCCAGGCGATGGCACCGATGGGGATCCGTTCGAGCTTGCTCCCGGGGCGTTGGCCAAGTTCACCAGGGTGCACCTGCCAGAGCGGCGCGTTGGACGCACGGGAGGCCGACCAGGACTATCTCCTGGCGGGAGGTGTGTTCAGCTAAGCCTTCATCAGCCACTGGATCGGCCTGACACGCGAAGAGGAGCAGCAACTGCGCCAGCGCCCCTATCCCTTCGAATTCAGCCTCTTCAACGACGCCTGAGCGCACGCCAGCGAGTCGTGTCCATCCGTGTCGGAGCTGATCCTTCAGGGCGCTGTTCCGAAGGTCCAGGCCATGGTCTGGTGGCGGGTCCGGGCCAGCGGCACCCCCAGCACCGATCCAGCCGGTCGATCGGAGTTGGTGTCCATGGTGAACTGCGCGCACCTGTCAGGGGTGGGGCCGGTGCTCCTGAATGGTTCCCACAGATGCCACGCTTCACCCTGTCTTGCTCCCTGCACCGACCCATCCCGGAGCGATCCCGGTCACGCTGCTGGCACCGCATCGGTTGGAATGGGTGATCACCTCGGAGCCCCCATGCCGGATCTGGTCACCAAGCTGGCGTATCAGACCCTGCAACAGGGCAAAAGCCTGATGGGGCTGGCCCATAAGGAGCTCAGCACCCGCCTGATGGGGCTGCTTGACCCGGCCAACGCCCCCCGGACGGTTCCGGTGCCCCTGGAGGTGCTGGAATCCCTGCGAGCTTCGATGGAGCAGCTCCTGGCCCTCGACTGGGACGAGGCGGAGCAGGGGCTGTATCCAGCCTCCCTGCTCTTCGATGCCCCCTGGCTCGATTGGGCCGCCCGCTATCCGCTGGTGTGGCTGGACATGCCCGCGATCTGGAACCGCCGAAGCCAGCGCAAGGTGCGTGATCTGCCATCCGATGTGCGTGCCGAGGACTACCCGGGCTACTACCTGCAGAACTTCCACCACCAGACCGACGGCTACCTCAGCGACCATTCCGCCGCTCTCTATGACCTGCAGGTGGAGATCCTGTTCAACGGCAGTGCTGATCCGATGCGTCGTCGGATGCTCCAGCCCCTGGTGCGCGGTCTGCGCGCCTTCGCCGATCGCTCCAGCCGCCAGCTGCGCGTGCTCGATGTGGCCACGGGTACCGGCCGCACCCTGCGCCAGATCCGCGGCGCCCTGCCGGAGGCCCAGCTGGTGGGCCTCGACCTCTCGGCCTCCTACCTGCGCCAGGCCAACCGTTGGCTCAGCCAGCAGCCCCACGAACTTCCCCAGCTCGTGCAGGCCAACGCCGAGCAGATGCCCTTCGCTGGCGGCTCCATGCAGGCCGTCACCTGCGTGTTCCTGCTCCATGAGCTGCCCCGCGAAGCCCGGGCGACGGTGCTTCAGGAATGCTTCCGGGTGCTGGAGCCCGGCGGGGTGCTGGTGCTGGCCGACTCCGTGCAGATCGCCGATTCACCCCAGTTCATGCCCGTGATGGAGAACTTCCGGCGCGTGTTCCACGAGCCCTACTACCGCGACTACATCGCCGACGACATCGAAGGCCACATGCGCGCAGCCGGCTTCGAGTGTGTGGCAGGTGAGACCCATTTCATGACCAGGGTCTGGAGCGGCCGCAAGGTTGCCCTCTGAATCGCGAACCGACTCAAGCGGGTGATCAACGGTGCAACCAAACGGCCAGGAGAAGGCCACCACCACCCCAGCGCAGGGCTGTCCAGAGCACGTTCTCACTCCAATCGGTTCCCCGGAGGGCCTGGGGGAGGGGATCCAGCAGCCGCTGGGCGGTGGAGAGCCGTTGGCGCAGGCGCCGGCTGGTGACACTGGTGTCGTCAGCGGAGAGCCGATCAACGCGGCTCACCTGACCCAGCAAAACGCTCAGCACATGCAACCAACGACCGGTCGGGTGGGGGGTGCGCGGGGCCATGGCATCAGGATGGCCCTTGGCTGCCCCCAACGTCCAGTGCCCGAACCGATCGCCCAAGCGCCGCGCGCTGTCTCCAACCCTTCCGGCTGGCCCGAAGGCAGTGCCGAGGCGGCGCTGGCACTGCACAGGCTGCTCACGATTCAGGAACGCGATTGGCATGCCCTCAAGAGCCAGGCCGATCGCCGGGGCGCTGAGCAACTGGCCGCCGCCCTGGTGCAGCTGCTGAGTGCCCAGGCTGCCAGCGGGATCGATCGAGAGCCCTCCCGCCGTCAGGCAATCGAACTGGCGGAGCACGCCCTGGGCTGGCTCAGACGGGAGCGGAAAGATCCCGGCTGTCCGAGCCACGGACGATGAGCCGCGCGGCGATCGAAGGGGAGCGACGAACGGCCAGCTGCAGACGGTTGCCCCGGCCGCTCCAGCGCACGTCGTCGAAGCAGTGCTGAATCAGAAAAAAGCCCCGACCACAGGCCACATCGCTGCGTTCGGGGAGCTGGCTCAAGCGGGCGTGGGCGGGCACCCCGTCGCCCTCATCCTGGATCTGCCAGACGAACCAGCGCGGACTGACGATGCGGCGAATGCGCAGGCATTTGCGTGGATCACAACCATTGCCGTGGCGCACCGCGTTCACCAGAGCCTCCTGCAAACCCAGTTGCAGCCGTTCCAGCTGGTCGGGCTTGCTGATGGGCTCCAGCAACAGCTCCACCAGGGGGGCCAACCGCAGGGTCGACGGAGTGATGAAGTCGGCCCAGCGCAACGCCATTCCGCTCGATCAATCAGTTTTGACCCTAACCCTCGACGCGCGCCTTCAGGGCCGGATGGGCCAGCAGGGCATCCATCAGGCGCACACCGCGCAGCTGGTTGATCAGGGGCATGTGCCCTTCGGGGGCGTCGATGCTCCAGGTGAAGGCCGAGGGGTAGCGGGTCCATACCCCCTCTTGCTTCCAGCCAAGGCGGGGCCAGAGGCGCTCCCAGCGTCCCCCCTGGGCGAGCAGAAGCCTGGATTGCACCGAAAAACCAAAACGCCCTCGGGAATAGACACTCCAGAGCCGATCGAGGCTCACAAGGTCAGTGCCGCTGATTCCCTCCACCTCGCTGTAGTAGACGTAGCCGCGCCGCACCGCTTCCGCACCGGCCAACCGGCGCAGCGTTTCGCTCGTCATCCGGTCGGCCGCCTCGAAGTGTTGCTGCATCAGCTGGCGTTGCAATGGCCCATGGTCCAGGCCCTGGCCACTGGGGGCCCGCAGCCAACCGACCGGGTGCCGCGCCAGGAATGCCTGGCTGAGGGCGTCGTCATCGTCGAGCAGCAGCTGGATCAGGGCGCCGGGCCCCCAGTCGTCGCCCTCGGGGTCGCAGTCCCTCAGACGCTCCTCCACCAGCGGCCGCCACTCCTGGCGGCGATCGATCAGCGAAGGAAGCAAGCCACGCCGCTGGCGCACCGAGGCGCCGAGGAACTGATCCAGCAGCTGATCGGCGCTCAGGGCTGAGGAAACGGGGGGGCCGGAGAGCATGGTGACGGGCCGGCATCTCGGTGCGCCAGCATGGCCCACTATGTCAGGCCAACCCAGGCCAGGCCTGGGTCCGAAGCACCCGTTGCCGATGTTGAACCGCCTGCCGGTGACGCCCTTTCTTGAGCAGGACGGCCCCCTGCTTGATGTGCGCAGCCCGGCGGAATTCGCTCAGGGCCACGTGATCGGGGCTGTCAATGTGCCGCTGTTCAACGATGCCGAACGGGCGGCCGTGGGCACCACCTACAAGCAGGTGGGCCGCCAGCGAGCCGTGCATCTGGGGCTGCAGCTGGTGGGCCCGAGGCTGACGGAGCTCGCCGACGCACTGCTGGCCCAGGCGGCGCCCAGCGAACCAGGAACGCCCCTGCGACTGCTCTGTTGGCGCGGCGGGATGCGTTCGGCCAGCGTTGCCTGGCTGGCGGGCACCCTTGATCTGCCCGTTCTTCTGCTGGAGGGGGGCTACAAGGCCTACCGCCGCTGGGTGCTGGAGCGCTTCGAGCAGAGCTGGCCTCTTCGGCTGCTCGGCGGTCGTACCGGCAGCGGCAAGACCGAGCTGTTGCTCGCCCTGGCCGCCCTCGGGGTGGCGGTGGTGGACCTGGAGGGGCTGGCCCAGCACCGGGGGAGCAGCTTTGGTGGCCTGGGCCAGGCCCCCCAACCCAGCAGCGAGCAGTTTGAAAACCTGTTGGCGAACGAACTCCAGCGCCACAGCGGCGCCCGAGAGATCTGGCTGGAGGCCGAATCATCCCAGGTGGGACGCTGCCGCATCCCCGCTGCCCTCTGGCAGCACATGGGGATGGCACCGGTGGTGGCGATCGAGCGACCCATGGAGAACCGCCTGCAGCGCCTGGTGCTCGACTACGGCTGCCAGAGCCCGCAGGGGTTGGAGCAGGCGACCGTGCGGATCTCCAAGCGCCTGGGCCCCCAGCGCACGGCCGCTGCCCTCGAAGCCCTGGCCGCCCAGGATTGGGCCGGTGCCTGCCGCCAGATGCTCGACTATTACGACCGTTGTTACGACCATGACTTGGCCCGTCAGCGGCCCTCGGACGCTGGGTCGGTACGACGGGTGGAGCTGGGTCACCTGTCGGCCGCTGAATCCGCCGCTCACCTGGTTCAGGAAGGGTGGGTGCGAACCGCTGCCTAGGATCGAATTTTGCTGGCGCGGGCCATGGCAGCGATTCAGTTCTTTCGTGGTGTCGATGAGCCCGTTGTGCCCGACATCCGCCTGACCCGCTCAAAGGATGGCCGCACCGGCCAGGCCCTGTTCGTGTTTGAGGAGCCCGAAGCCCTGGCACCGGAAACCTTCGGTGACATCACCGGCATGTTCCTGCTTGATGGGGAAGGCGAACTGGTGACCCGTGATGTGAAGGCTCGTTTCGTCAACGGCAAGGCCACTGCCCTGGAGGCCACCTACACCTGGAAGACCACGGCGGATTTTGAGCGCTTCATGCGCTTTGCCCAGAGCTACGCCGACAGCCATGGCCTCGGCTATGCCGCGAATGCGCCGGCGGATGAGCCCGAGCCAACGGAGGGCTGATTCGGGTTGAAGTACGCCGACTGGCTGGGTCTGGCGGCGACCATCGCCGCCGTGGCGCTCCTTTGGAGCCTGCGGGATGTGCTTGTGCTGATCTTCGCGGCCCTCGTGCTGGCGATGGCGCTCTGCACCCTGGTGGGTTCGATCCAGAGGCGGCTTGAGATCAGTCGCCCTCTGGCCTTGGCGCTCGCCCTCCTGCTGCTCCTGTTGCTGGCGGTGGTGCTGGCCACGGTGGTCCTGCCACCGTTCATGGCCCAGTTCACGCAACTCTTAGGCCAATTGCCCGAAGCGGGTCAGGCCATCCTGGCCATCCTGCGCAGCTGGCTGAGCCAGGGAAGCCAGATGATCTACGGCCGCAGCGACGGCGGCTGGAGCTGGTTGCAACAAAGCCTGCCGATCAATGGTGATGGGGGCGCCGCCCTGGCCTCAGGGCTGGGTACCGGCGCCCTGAGGCTGCTTGGGCTGGCGGCGGGGAACGTCGGCGGTGGCCTGGTGAAGCTGTTGTTCGTGGTGGCGGTGAGCTTGATGATCACCGTGCAGCCCCTGGCCTACCGCGAGGTCGCCATCCTGCTGCTGCCCTCGTTCTACCGGCGCAGGGGCCGCCAGGTCCTGGAGCTCTGCGGCAAGGCCCTGAGCAACTGGATGGTGGGGGTGCTGATCAGCTCCTGCCTGGTGGCGCTGCTCTCCGGCTTCGGCCTGATGCTGCTGGGGGTGAAGTTGGTGGTGGCCAATGCCCTGCTGGCTGGGCTGCTCAACATCATTCCCAACGTGGGGCCCACCATGAGCACCGTCTTCCCGATGGCTGTGGCTGTCCTGGAATCGCCTTGGAAAGCCCTGGCTGTGCTGGTGCTTTACATGGTGGTCCAACACCTGGAGAGCTACGTGATCACCCCCTCGGTGATGCAGGCCCAGTTGCAGTTGCTTCCTGGGCTGACCCTCTGTGCCCAGTTCCTGTTCACCGTGCTGTTCGGCCCCCTTGGGCTGCTGCTGGCGCTGCCGATGGCGGTTTGTCTGCAGGTGATCATGCGCGAAGCGGTGATCCGTGATCTGCTGGATCCCTGGAAACGGCAACGTCTGGGCCCATGAGTTCGCGCAAGGTGCTGGGGCTGCTGGCTGTCGTCGTGGTCGGCCTGCTGCTTTGGGAGCTGCGCTGGGTGCTGTTGGTGTTCTTTGGCGCCGTGGTGCTGGCGGTGTCCTTGGATGTGCCCGTCAGCCTGTTGCGGCGCCTTTTTCCGCTCAACCGCCCCAGCGCCCTGGTGATTGTGCTCACGGTGATCGTGGTGGTGGGTTACCAGATCACAACCCTGCTCCTGCCGGAGCTCCTGCAACAGATCAACGAATTCGCGAGTCTGTTGCCGGAGCTGCTGAACAAGCTCAGCGCCATGGTGGGCAAGAACGCTGGCTTGAAGAGCCTGGAAAACCAACTCAACTCGTTGGCGACTTTCGATCGACTTCAACCCTTGGGCGCCCAGCTGCTGGGGGTCGCCGGTGGGGCCGCCAACAGCACGATCCAGCTGCTGCTGATGACGCTGCTGGCTCTGCTGTTGGCCCTCGATCCCCGCAGTCACCAGCGCATGCTGATCGCCGCGACCCCGAACTTCTACCGCAAGCGCATGCAGCATCTTCTCCACGATGCCCGCCAGGCGCTGGGGGGATGGTTGGCGGGCATGACGGTCTCGGCCATCACCGTGTTCCTGCTCACCTGGGCGGGGCTGGCGGGGCTCGGATTGCCGCTGGCACTCCTGAGCGGCCTGGTCTGCGGGCTGCTCACCTTCGTGCCGACGATCGGCCCCACGTTCGCCACGCTGCTGCCCCTGGCGGTGGCCCTGCTGACACCGGAAAAATTGATTCCTGTGCTGGTGCTGCGGTTGTTGTTGCAGAACGGTGAAGCTTTTCTGCTGACGCCCCTCCTGCTCAGGCGCACCGTGAACCTGCTCCCCACAGTGGCTCTGATGGCTCAGCTGTGCCTTGGGGCCTTGCTTGGTCTCCCTGGGGTGCTGCTCGCCTTGCCCCTGGTGGTGGTGCTCCAGGTGGTGGCCCAGCAGGTCCTGGTGGAGGAAATCATGGACCCGTGGAACGGCTCGCAGCCCCTGGCGTAGTGCCTCGGCTGTAACGCCGCAGCAACGACGGCATCGCGATCAGCACCAGAACAGCCAGGGGATGGCTGAAGAGGGCAAATGACAGTGTGGACCAGGTGAAGTGCTGGAGGAGAAGCACGGTTTCACTGCGCAGGTCCAACAGAGCGAACAGCAGCAGCAAAAGGGGAACCAGGGGAAAGCGTTGCAATCTCAGGGGGTAGCGACTGGCCTTGGTTTCGGTGCTGACCAGATCAATGGCAGCAGGGTGGGGGCCACGGCGATGCTTGACCAGCTGCCAGCGGCGATGCCGACGGCCAGGGCCAGGGCGAACCAAAACAGGGTGCTGCCGCCGAAGAAAATCAGCCCCAGCAAGGGCAGGGAGGTCGTCAAGGAGGTGTAGAGGGAGCGGGTCAAGGTGGCGGCCACGGCGTCATCGACCTGGTCGGCGACGGGCCGATCGCCCAGGGCCGCCTGCTTCTCGCGGATGCGATCGAACACCACCACCGTGTCGGTAACGGAATAGCCCGCCACGGTCAGCAGAGAGACGGCGAACAGCGTATCGACCTCGATGCCGCCGATCAGCCCCAGCCAGGCGAACAGGCCGCAGGTGATCAGGACGTCGTGGGCCAGGCAGAGCAAGGCCAGGAAGGCGTAGATGCGGTCGTAGCGGAAGGTGATGTAGAGGGAGATGAGCAAAAAGCTCACCAGCAACGATTGAATGCTGCTGGTGAGAATCTGGGCCCCGAGCGTGGGCCCGATGGTGTTCACCTGGGTGCCCTTCGTTGACAACGGGCCGAGTCGTGGCTTGAGCCCCTCGATCACCGCGTTGGTCTGGTCCGGGGAAAGGGCGCTCAGCCGCAACAGGACGGTCTCACCCTTGTCGAGCAGCTGCACCGAGGCGCCCGCCAGATTGGGAACAGAGCCTTTCTCGCCGGGTGGCAACGTGATCCGCTCGAGATCCCCGCGCAGCTGGCTGGCCTGGAGGGCGCCGCAATCGGCCCCGCAGCGGCGCTCAAGCTGAATCTGCGTCCCTCCGGTGAAATCGAGGCCCGGCTTGAGGGGGGCGCCGATGGCCGGGTTGATCCAACAGAGCCCCATGCCCACGACGCTCAGCAGGCAGGCCACACCAGAGATCCACCAGCACAACACCCGGTGACGGTTGATGCGGAAGCGGGGCTGGATCGGTGCCGAGGCGGGACGCACGGGGACGGAAGAAACCATGGATCAGGCGGCTCCACCGGGGAGCTGGCGGACGGGGATGAAGTAAGGCAACCGGCGCATTGCCTGGTAGCTCATCAGCAGGCGTAAGAGGGTGCGGGTGCAGCTGAGGGCGGTGAACAGGCTCAGCAGCACCCCAATGCCGAGGGTGACGGCAAATCCTTTCACCAGGCCGGTGCCCAGCGCGAACAGGGCGATACAGCTGATCAGGGTGGTGACGTGCCCGTCGAGGATCGAGGAGAAGGCCAGGGAAAAGCCCGTATCGATCGAACGGATCAAGGTGTTTCCGCCTCGGAGTTCCTCCTTCACGCGCTCGAAGATCAGCACGTTGGCATCCACCGCCATGCCGACACTGAGGATGAAACCGGCGATGCCCGGCAGCGAGAGAGTGACGGGAATCAGGGCGTAGATCGCCAGGTTGAACAGGGCATAGAGGCTCAGGGCCACCACCGCCACCAGGCCTGGAAGCCGGTAAACCACCACCATGAAAACGGCCACCAGGGCCAAACCGGAGAGGCCGGCCAGCAGGCTGGAGCGGATGTTCTCAGCCCCCAGCGAAGGGCCCACCGTGCGAACTTCGATGATCTTGACCGGCAGAGGCAGGGAGCCGCCGCGCAGCTGCACCTCCAGATCCCTGGACTCCTCAGCCGTGAAGTTGCCCGTGATGCTGGCCGAACCGCCACTGATGCCGGCCACGGCGAATTCCTGGCCCACGCTGGCTTCGCTGATCGAGCGGCCATCGAGCACGATCCCCAGCAACCGGCCTGTGCCGGCGATCGATTTGGTGAGCTCGGCGAACTTGCGGCCCCCTTCCTGGTTGAAGGAGAGGGTGACCTCCCAACCCTGGCCGCTCTGCTGCTGCTGGCGGCCGGCTGTGACCAGATCCTTGCCGGTGAGCAACGGTGGTTCGTAGAGGGCGATGATTCGCCCGTTGACCTCCTTCAGCAGAGCTTCGAGCTGGTCGGCTTCGCTGCTGCCGTCTGGGAGATTGAGGCCCAGGCCGCTGAGGGCCTTGGCACGCTCCTCATCGGAGAGCCGACTGGGGGGCGGTGCGGCCGGTGGGCCGCCTGGCGTTGTCTCCGCATCAAGCTTCTTACGGCCCTTGACCAGGGCCAGCACCGATTGGGCCTGGCGCTTGAGTTTCAGCAGCCCCTGCATGTCGCCCTCGGTGCCGGGCTTCTGGGCGCGGAACTCCAGCAGGGCCGTGGTGCCGAGCACCTTGGCGGCGCGGCTCGGGTCCTGCTCGCCGGGGAGCTGCAGCACGAGTTGGTTGTCGCCCACGGTCTGAAGGGTGGATTCGGCCACCCCGAGGCCGTTGATGCGACGTTCGAGGACCTCTTTAACGGCGTCGCGCTGCTCGGGCGTGACCTTGGTGATCGCGCCGGCCGGGCGCACCTCAAGCGTGAGCTGACTGCCACCGCGCAGATCAAGGCCAAGCTGAAGGGGGTAGGCGGCCAGCAGGGCTCCGGCGCTGATGGCCAGGGCCAGGATCAGGGCCAGCCATCCTTGCTGTCGTGCCATTTCAGATCCGCCCGGCCTTGAGTTGGCGAGCGGTTTCGACGATCTGATGGGGCTGAATGATTGTCAGATTTTCCAACTTGCCGTTGTAGGGGGTGGGGATGTCCTGGCTGGAGAGGCGCACGGGACGGGCATCGAGATCATCGAAACACTGCTCCGTGATCAGGGCGATCAGTTCGGCGCCGATGCCACCGGTCTTCATGCATTCCTCCACCACGATCACTTTGTGGGTCTTGCGGATCGACTTGCTGATCGTTTGCATGTCAAATGGCTTGAGGCTGATCAGATCAATCAGCTCCACATCGATGCCTTCGGCTTCCAGTTGCTCCACGGCCTTGAGGCAGTGGTGGCGCATGCGCGAGTAGGTGAGGATCGTCACGTCCTTGCCCTCGCGCACCAGATCGGCCTGATCAAGGGCGCAGACGTAATCGCCCTCGGGCAGTTCCTCACTGAGGTTGTAGAGCAGCACGTGCTCGAAGAACAGCACCGGGTTGTTGTCGCGGATCGCCGCCTTCATCAGCCCCTTGGCGTTGGTGGGGGTGCTGACGGCCACGATCTTGATGCCGGGCACGGCGTGGAAGTAGGCCTCCAGGCGCTGGCTGTGCTCCGCACCGAGTTGGCGGCCCACACCTCCGGGACCGCGGACCACGGTGGGAATGGTGAAGTTGCCGCCGCTTGTGTAGCGGAGCATCCCCATGTTGTTGGAAATCTGGTTGAAGGCCAGCAGCAGAAAGCCCATGTTCATGCCCTCCACGATCGGGCGTAGGCCCGTCATCGCCGCGCCCACGGCCATGCCGGTGAAGCTGTTCTCCGCGATCGGGGTATCCAGCACCCGCAACTCGCCGTATTTCTCGTAGAGGTCTTTGGTGACCTTGTAGGAGCCGCCGTACTGGCCCACATCTTCGCCGAAGACGCAGACGTAGGGATCGCGGGCCATCTCCTCGTCGATGGCGTCCCGCAGGGCGTTGAAGAGAAGAGTCTCGGCCACGGTGGAGGATCGACCGGCCAGGGCCGGGGGCTGTTCTGGCCAGGCCAGAGGTCTCGCCAACTTATCTCAGTCGGTCGCTGGTGCTGCCGGCTCCTCCGGCTGCCAGCCGGGCATCAGGCTGCGGAAGAACGTGACCAGCAACCCCAGGCCCACAAAGGCGAAGGTGAAGATGGCCAGAAAGCTCATGCCCAGGATCAGCGTCTTCATGAACGTGGCGATGCTCTGGGCGAAGCGCGCGTCGTAGTGGGGCGGGTGATCGGCGTAGTAGCCCAGCAACCGGTAGGAGAGCTGAAGCGCCAGCCAACCGAGGGCGAAGCTGGTGATGGAGCCCGACAGGAAGCTGAGTGGCCCCTTGCGGCGCCGGACGGGGGTCCCAGCTGCCCCCGCTGGAGCCACCGGCGGGGGCGTGTCGCCTGGGGAGCCCAGTGGGCCCTCGGGCTTCGGGGAGGAGATTTCAGCCATCAGCCAAGCCTGACACCGGAGCCGCTGAAGCGGCAGCACCAGGCCTCGAACCCCCCCCGCTCCAGGGCGCCGGCCAGCTGAGCGCCGGCCGCCTCGGCCATCTCCAGGCTGGGGAACAGGGCAAACAGGCTGGGCCCCGACCCGCTCATCGCCACGGCCATCGTCCCCGGAGCGTCCCGCAGCAGCGCCAGCCCAGAGCGCACGCTGGCCTGGTCCGGCTCCACCACGGCCTGCAGGTCATTGCGCAGGGGTGGCAGGGGCAGGGCGCGCACCCCCGCCAGGGCGGCCCGCAAGGCACCCGCGCG
Source organism: Cyanobium sp. Morenito 9A2 (assembly GCF_024345575.1). Classification (GTDB taxonomy): domain Bacteria; phylum Cyanobacteriota; class Cyanobacteriia; order PCC-6307; family Cyanobiaceae; genus ATX-6F1. The sequence goes on along the minus strand of NZ_JAGQBJ010000010.1, from coordinate 21,981 downwards.
CAACACCGCCCGGCGCTGCTCGAAATCAACCTCGCGCTCCAGATAGAAATCCCCGCGCAACGCCTTGCAACGCCCGTAGGCCCAGGGGGTGGAGACGCTGGCTGAAGGATCCTTGATCAACAACACCCCCCAGGGCGGGGGCGCCTCCAGGGGCAGCGGTTCAAGCCGTTCGCCACGCCCGAAGCAGAACCGGCTGCCGCCCTCCAGGCAGAAGGGCACATCCGACCCCAGCTCCGCCGCCAGCCGGTGCAGCTCCTGGGCGCCCAGGTTCAGATTCCAGAGGCGATCGAGACCCACCAGGGCGGCGGCGCCATCGCTGGAGCCGCCCGCCAGCCCGGCGCCGATGGGAATGCGCTTGCGGAGGCTGAGCTCGGCCCCCAGCCCGGCCTGGCCGCTCCGCTGCCGCAGCAACTCAGCCGCTTTGACGATCAGGTTGTGGCCATCGGTGGGGAGATCCACCCGGTCGCAGCGCAGCCGGATCTGGCCGTCATCGCGGCTGGAGAGCTCGAGGCTGTCCGCGAGATCGATGGTCTGCATCACCATCGCCAGCTCGTGGAAGCCATCGGGCCGCAGACCCAGCACCTCCAGGTGCAGGTTGATCTTGGCCGGGGCCTGGACGCACAGATCAGCCATGGGATGGGGACGGGCCTGCGGTGGCGATGGTGGCGGAGGCCTGATTCAAGCCCGCCGCCAGGGCCACCCAGCGCTCCGCTGCCAGCTCCTGGGGCCGCTGGCGCAGGTCGATGCCGGCCGCCGCGGTGAGGGGCTCCAGGAGATCGGGCGGCAGCAGGCTGGCGAGCGTGTTGCGCAGCATCTTGCGCCGGGCGGCGAATGCGCCCCGCAGCAGCCGTTCCACCTGGGCCGCCAGGGGCGGCTCCAGGCGCTGCTCGCTGGGCAGGGGTTCGAGCGTGATCACCTCCGACATCACCTTCGGTCTGGGCTGGAAGCATCGGGGCGGCACCGGGCAGACGGAGCGACAGCGGGCCAGCAACTGCATCCGCACGCTCAGGGCACTGAAGCTGCTGCTACCGGCCTTCGCCCGGATCCGCTCGCCCACCTCCTGTTGCACCAGCAGCACCAGGCGCTCGTACGGGCGCTCGGCCGGTCGATCCAGCCGACCCACCAGCCGCTCCAGCAGCGGGCCGGTGATGTTGTAGGGAATGTTGGCCACCACTTTGTTGGCCTCCGGCAGGGGCAGCGCCAGGGCGTCGCCTTCGGTGAGCTCGAAGCGGGGATCCGCTCCGAAGGCCTGGCGCAGGCCCGCCACCAGATCGCGATCAAGCTCCATGGCCCGCACCAGCGCCGCCGGTGAGGCCAGCAAGCGCTGGGTGAGGGCACCCCGGCCCGGGCCCACTTCCAGCACCCTGTCGCCGGCCTCCAGCCCGGCCGCCGCCACGATCCGGTCCAGCACCGCTGGATCGATCAGCCAGTGCTGACCAAAGCGTTTGCGGGCCCGGTGGTCCGCGAAGGTCATTGGTGGCGTCGCACGGTCCCCCACCTTGCCGCCCCGCTCACTCCAGCCGGAACCAACGCACCGGTCCCAGAGCCGGTGGCAGGGGCACCAGGGCCGCCACCCATTCCAGCTGGGCCCCGCTCCACTCGGGATGGTCGGCCTGCCAGCACAGCCAGGCGCGCAGCAGCCGCTGGCGCTTGCTGAACCCGAGCGCAGCGGCCCCCCAGCCATCGGCTCCCGCCCGGCTCCGCCCTTTGACCTCCACGAGCAGCAGGCGGCCGGGTTTAGCCACAAGCAGATCCAGCTCCCCCCAACGGCAGCGCCAGTTGCGGCTCACCAGTCTCCAGCCTGCGGCCTCCAGCTGGCCGAGCGCCCAGTCCTCGGCCCAGGCGCCCGATCGCTGTTCAGGGCTGGTTCCCATGGCACCGCAGCTGTTGCTGACAGAGTTCCCCGCGGTGACCGTGATTAGGGTTCAAGCAGCTGCCCCAAGCGCCATGGCTGTTCCGCTGGCTTCCCTGCCCGCTCGCCTGCTGGCCCCGCTGCTGGCCTGGCTGCTCTGGTGGATGCCGGGCCTGGGCGCACCGGCCTTCGCCGCCATGGACTACGCCAAGCAGGTGCTGATCGGCCAGGATTTCTCCCACACCGACCTTCGTGAGGTGACCTTCAACCTCACCAACCTGCGCGACGCCGACTTCACGGGTTCTGACCTGCGCGGCGCCAGCCTCTTCGGGGCCAAGCTCCAGGACGCCAGCTTCCGGGGCGCCGACCTGCGCGATACGACCCTGGATTCGGCCATCTTCGAGGGCAGCGATCTCACCGATGCGGTGCTGGAAAACGCCTTCGCCTTCAACACCAAATTCCGTGACGTCACGATCGAGGGGGCAGATTTCACCAACGTGCCCCTGCGCGCCGATGCCCTCAAGACGCTCTGCGCCCAGGCCTCCGGCACGAACCCGGTGACCGGCCGCGCCACCCGCGAGACCCTCGGTTGCGCCTGAGATGAGCTTTGATCCGCGCAGCCTTGAGCGGCTCCAGGAGCTGGGCCGACGCCTGCCCCAGCCGCTGCCGAAGCCCGAGCCCCCGGCCCAGACCCCATCGGCCGCCGCCCCTGCCAGCGAACGGCGTCACCGGGTGGAGACCGAGACCGATCCCGAGGCTCTGTTCCATGAGCTGATGCAGGTGAGCCCGGATGGCACCGTGCCGCCCCATCTGCTCGATCGGCTGCGCCAGGTCGAGGCGCTCAAACGCCCACAGCCCTCCGGCACGCGCCCCTTCGCTCCGCCGGCGGCGAGCTCCGAGGTTCCCCGGCGCAAGGCGGTCCGACCCACCGTGCTGGGGCAACGGGATCCCCGCACCGCCGCCGCGCACCCGGAGCTCTACACAGCCTTCCAGCAGCTGTTGCTGGAGGGCGACGGCGACGACTGAGCACAGCAGAGCGGTATATTTGTACTAGCCTGGGCGCCTGCGGCTGCGTCCCCGATGCTCCTTCCCCTGGTCACCGAAACGGTGGCGGCCGGCTTCCCCAGCCCCGCCGACGACTACATCGACAGCGGCATCGACCTCAACGAACACCTGATCGCCCACCCCAGCAGCACCTTCTTTCTGCGGGTCAGCGGCGAGTCGATGGGTGGTGCCGGCATCCAGCACGGCGACCTGCTGATCGTGGACCGCAGTCTGGAGCCGCGTCCCGGCCGCATCGTGGTGGCGGCCTTCGAGGGGGCCTTCACCCTCAAGCGCCTGGCCTGGCACCGGGGCCGCCTGCGGCTGGAGGCCGCCCACCCCGCCTACCCGCCCATCGAGCTGGAGCTGGAACAGGGCGGCGACGTGCAGATCTGGGGCGTGGCCGTGCATGTGATCCACCCGCTCTGATCCGGCGGAGCCGAGCCGGATTGCCAGGTATCTCCTCGGTGCTGTGGCCCGGTTGAACGCAGCCACCCAGCCACCCCTCAACACCTCACGGAGGCACACGGCTCCGTGAGGTTCACATCGTCCAGGGCGATCTATCCCCCTTGCACGACATCGGCAAGATCGGCATCCCCGACCGCCTCCTGCTCAAGCCCGGAACAGTCGATCCGGAGGAGCGTCAGCGGATGGAGAGCCACGTGGTGGATCTGGGCCTGTCGATCATCGGCAAGAGGCTGGGGGGATTTGCCCTGGAGAATCTGCCCGCCGCCCACATGCTGCTGGCGGTCGTGGGCGGCCACCACGACATGATCGACGGCTCCGGTTGCCCCCCGCGGCCTGCGGGGGGAGCAGATCCCCCTCGCGTCCCGCATCGTCGCCGTGGCCGACGTGCTCGACGCCCTCACCAGCCAGCGTCCCTACAAGCCGGCCTGGTCCGTGGCTGAGGCCTGCGCCGAACTCGACCGGCAGGTGGCTGCCGGTCGAGTTCGATGGTGACTGCGGGGCGGCGGTCAAGCGCCCCATCGACGAACTGATCAGCATCGGCACCCGCCACCAGGACGAGCAGCCGGCCGACTGAGCGCCGCCCCCGCACCACCCGGCAACGACAGCACCGCGCCCGCTGCCGACCAGTACGGATCTACCATTAACTGACTGGAGAGCGATCGGTGGTCAGGCTCCGACAGGCGATCGCCCTGATCGACGGCAACAACTTCTATGCGGCCTGCGAGCAGGCCCTCGATCCGGCCCTGCTGGGGCGGCCGCTGGTGGTGCTCTCCAACAACGACGGCATGGTGGTCTCCCGCAGCGCCGAGGCCCGGCGGCTGGGGATCGCCATGGGCCTGCCCTACTTCAAGCTCCGGCCTGTGCTGGAGCGCCACGGGGTGGCGGTGCGCAGCTCCAACTACGCCCTCTACGGCGACATGAGCCAGCGGCTGATGACGCTGCTGGAGGCGGCCTGCGAGGAACTGGAGGTGTACTCGATCGACGAGGCCTTCGCCCGGCTGCACCGCCCCGCCGGCGGCGACCTGGGCCCCTGGGCCCGGGAGCTGCGCGCCCGCATCCGCCAGAGCCTGGGCCTACCGATCGCCATCGGCCTGGCCTCCACCAAGGTGCTGGCCAAGGCCGCCAACCGGCTGGCCAAGGGCAACCCCGCCCAGGCCGGCGTGCTCGACCTGGGCAGGGCTCCGGGCTCGGGGGAGCTGGAGGATTGGCTGGAGCGGGTGGCGATTGAAGACGTCTGGGGCATCGGCCGCAGGCTCTCGCGCTGGTGCCGCCTGCGGGGGGTCGCCAACGCCCGCCAGATGCGGGACATGCCCAGCGGTGAGCTGCGCGCCCGCTGCGGCGTGGTGGGGGTGCGGCTGCAGCTGGAGCTGCGGGGGATGGCCTGCCTGCCGCTGCAGCAGGGCGTGCCCGCCAAGCAGGAAACCTGCGTGAGCCGCAGCTTCAGCCGGCCCGTGGGGGAACTGGAGGAGCTGCGCCAGGCGGTGGCCAGCTACGTGGTGCGGGCGGCCGAGAAACTGCGGCGCCAGCGCCAGCTGGCCGGGGCGCTCACGGTGTTCGCCCGCACCAGCCCCTTCGCCGACGGCTTCTACAGCCAGGCCGCCAGCGTGCGCCTGCCCCTGGCCAGCCAGGACACCGCCGTCCTGCTGGCCGCCGCCCTGCCCCTGGTGGGGCGCCTGTACCGCCCCCACAAACGTTTCCAAAAGGCAGGGGTGCTGCTGCAGGAGCTGCAGGGGGAGGAGCTGCTGCAGCAGCACCTGCTGGTGCCCCAAAGCCCGGAGCAGCAGGGGCGCCGGGCCGCCCTGATGGAGACGGTGGACCGGCTCAACGGCCGCTACGGCCGGGGCACGGTGCAATGGGCCGCCTGCGGCCTCGATCCGCTCTGGGCGATGAAGCGGGAGCGGCTTTCCGGTGCCGCCACCACCCGCCTGGAGCACGTGCCGGTGGTGTGGGCCTGAGAGACGCCTGGGCCGGCATCAGGCGCGGTTGCGGGGGGGCTCGGGGTGCCCCCGACGCAGCTGCTGGCGCCAACGACCGGCCTGGAGCCAGATCAAGCCAGCGAGAAACGCCACAGCCAAGGAGGCCAGGGCCGCCGGGCTGGCCCCCCACCAGGGCACCCCCACCAGGGCCAGCAGGCCGATCACTGCGGCGATCGGCCGCAGCTGAGCCAGGCGGCGGTCGGCGCCGCGGCAGCTGCGGCAGTGGCGCGTGTGGCTCTCGTAGCGCTCCAGCAGGGGCGTCTCCCCCAGGCGCTCGGGCAGGGGCGCCTCCACGAAGGGCCCGCCGCCCACGGCGCTCACCCAGTCATGGAGGGCGCACACGTAGGTGTCAGCGCGGGTGGGCAGGTGACAGGCGCGCACCAACTCCTTGCCGCCGCCGCGTTCCTCCAGCACACGCTCCTGGGCATGCAGGAACAACTGGTCGTCTTCGAGCACCACGTGATTCGCCAGATGCTGCAACCACTCGGGGCGCAGGTTGATCAGCCGCCCCGGCCAGGGGGAGCCGAAACGGAAGGGCAGACGCACGAGCAGGCGGCACTGCCCGCGCCGGATCGGCGTGGCATAGACGACCGTCTGAAAGCGGAGTGCTCCTTTGCCCTGGAGGTCATGGACCATCAGGCAGGGGCCGGTAAACACGGTGCTCTGGCTGCCGAGGCTGCCCTGGCGGGGGCCCTCCGGCCAGACCCCGGTGAACCCCTCGGGGCCGCTGGAGGTGAGCTCCAGGGCCACCGGCCCCGCCGATTCACGCTTGCCGACGGTGGCGTGGTGGGTGAAGGGCACATGGCTGACGTCCAGCACGTTCTCCAGCAGCGTCAGGGCGTCGTAGGGGAGATCGCGGAAGGAGTCCTGAACGGTCCAGCTGCCCGGGTCGTCCTCAAGCCAGGGCAACAGCGGCAGTGGAACGCTGGCGGCCTCGGCGGGATCGCCGGCGAAGACGAACAGCAGCCCCTGGCCGGTGGCGGTGGCATAGGGGCGGCAGCGGCTGCGGGGGGTGTCGAGGCTGATGCCGGGGTCGGCCTGGGGAATGGCGGTGCAGTGGCCCTGACCGTTGAAACTCCAGCCGTGGTAGGGGCACTCCAGCTCGCCGCGGTCATTGAGGCGTCCCTGGGACAGGGGCACCAGCCGATGGGGACAGACATCGGCGAAGGCACGCCACTGACCGGCGGGGGCCTCCGGGCTCGCCTGGCGATCGAACCAGAGCACCAGGTCATCGCCGAGGAGGGTGAAGGCGCTGGGGCGATCGGGCTGCAGATCCTTGACGAACGCCACCGGGTACCAGCTGCGGCGCCAGATCGTCGCATCGGCAACGGAGCTCATCACCGGAAGGGGGCGGGGGGCTCTGATGCTGGCAGGAGCCTGGGGTGAACGCGTCGGGGCCCTGGGGGACCGCCCTTGATTCAGAGCGGCCTCAACTCGCCTGCCGCACGACTTCCTCCAGCCCGGCGCAGCGTTGCTGGTCCAGATGGCGGATGTGCTTGCGCTCGTTGTAATAGAGCTCCTGGAACCGCAGGGCATCGCCGTTGAGCGCGCTGAACATGGCGGCAATGCGCGATTCCATGTCGAGGCCCACCGCCGTCAGCGCCTCCGCAGCCGATGGCCCTGGGGCGGCCAGGGCCGATTCGGTGGGGTCCTGGCGCTCCTGCTCCAGCAACTGGGCAATGCACTGCTCCAGGGTCAAGAGCCGCTGGGAACGCCAGGCATCGAGCAGGTGGCGGCACCGCTTGAGACTGCGCTGGCGCTCCAGGGTCGCCGTGGTGCCGCGCAGCTGCAGAAGCGGCTGGGCGAGGCCCATGCGCTGCAGTTCACTGGGCTCCAGCAGTGGGGTGAGCCGGTTGAGCAGGGCGCTCTCCTCCACCAGCAGCCGGTCGGTGAGCAGCCGGGGCAGATCCAGATCCGCCAGGTCGGTGCCGGGATCGGTTCCACGGTTGACAGCCTCCAGGCGGCCGGCGCCGAGGTTGTCTTCCTCGATCTCGCTGAGGGTGGCCCAGAGCAGGCGGTGGTGCTGGAGCGCGAATTCATCGAGCTCCCGACGGCGCAACTCGCTGCGGATCGCCCCGCGGTAGGGACCGCAGTGAAGGTAGAGGCGGAGCAGCTCCGCCTCAGCCCGCTCCCGTTGGCCGATCTCGCCAGGCTGCTCCCAGCGGGCGGCGCGGCCATGCCAGCGCTGGCCTTTCACCTGCAGGCGCAGATCGTCTTCGAGCTGGCGGGCGACGCGGGCCTGGCCGCCGGAGAGGCGTTCGGCCACCGTCTGCAGGTAATGGCTGCGCAGGGCGCTCTGGGGCAGCTTGCCCAGCAGGGCCACCAGGGCCTGCACCGCCTGCTGGAACTGGTCGGCCCTGGCCAGGTCCTTGCCCTCAAGGGCCTGCTCGATCTGCCAGTCGAGCCACTGGGGTGCCTGCTCCAGCAGGGCGCGATACTCCCCGGCTCCATGGTCCTTGAGGAACTCATCGGGGTCCTTGCCGGCGGGCAGCTGCAGCACCCGCAGCTCCACCTGCCCCTGCAGGGCCAGCTGCTCCACCTCGCCGATCGCCCGCTGGGCCGCCCGCACCCCCGCCCCGTCGGTGTCGAAATTGAGCACCAGCCGGCGGCTGTCGCAGCAGCGGCAGAGCTGGGTGATCTGCTGGCTGCTGAGGGCGGTGCCCAGGGCCGCGACGGCGTTGGTGATGCCGGCGGCGTGCAGGGCAATCACATCGAAGTAGCCCTCCACCACCACCGCCTGGTCATCCTTGCGGATCGCACTGCTGGCGCGATCGAGCCCGAACAGATGCTTGCCCTTCTCGAACACCTCCGTCTCCGGGGAGTTGAGGTATTTGGGCTCACCACCATCGAGGCTGCGGCCCCCGAAACCGATCACCCGGCCCTGGCGGTCACGGATCGGCACCATCACCCGGTGGCGGAAGCGGTCGTAGAAACCCCGGCCGTTCTCGCCCGACTGGCCCTTGCGCGGCACCACCAGACCGGCGGCCTCCAGCAGCTCAGGACTGAACCCCTCCACCTGCTGCAGGTGGCTCAGCAGCCCATCCCAGCGCTCGGGGGCGTAGCCCAGCTCGAAGGCCTCCAGGGTGGTTTCGCTCAGGCCCCGCTGCTCCTTGAGGTAGGCCAGGGCGCCGGCCCCCTCGGGGCTGCGCAGCTGGGCGCGGAACCAGCCGCTGGCCAGGCCCAGCACCCGGTGCAGCTGCTCCTGACGCGAGAGCTGCTTGCGCAGGCGCTCCTGCTGGGGGCCGTCGAGGGTTTCCACCGGCAGCTGGTACTTGCGCGCCAGCTCCAGCACCACATCGCTGAAGCTGTGGTGTTGCAGTTCCATCAGGAACTTGATCGCGTTGCCGCCGGCGCCGCAGGAGAAGCAGTAGTAGAACTGCTTGGCCGGTGACACCGTCATCGACGGCGATTTGTCGTCGTGGAAGGGGCAGATCCCCACGAACTCGCGCCCCTTCTTCTTGAGCACCACGTGCTCACCCACCACATCGACGATGTCTGCACGCTCCTTGACGGCATCGATCGTGCGGGGGTGGAGGCGCGGCAGGCTCAAGGGATTGGATCCGGCACACCACCTGTGGAGTGGGGTGGGAACCCATTCTGCCCCAGGACACCAGAAGTGGGGAGGGGAGGGTCAGGCCCTGCTGTGGATGCTCGCCAGTGCCCTGGCCTTCAATCTGATGGGCGTCTGCGTCAAGGCGGTGGGCAGTCGCCTATCGGTGGCGGAGGTGGTGCTGGCCCGGGCTCTGGTCAGCGTGCTGCTGAGCTGGTGGCTCCTTCGTCGCCGCCACCTGCCGATCTGGGGTGAGCGCAAGGGCATGTTGATCCTGCGCGGGGTCATTGGCACGGCCGCCCTGGGGTGCGTCTATGGGGCCCTCACCCACCTGCCGCTGGCTTCAGCCACGGTGCTCCAGTACCTCTACCCCACCTTCACGGCCCTGCTGGCCTGGTTGACCCTGCGGGAGCACCTGGCGCCGCAGCTGCTGCTGGCCATGGCCCTGGGCTGGCTGGGGGTGCTGGTGGTGGCCCAACCCAGCTGGCTCACGGGCCAGGCTTCGGCGCTGCCGCTGCTGCCGCTGCTGCTGGGGGTGGCCGGCGCCTTGCTCACCGCCCTCGCCTACGTGAGTGTGAGGGCGCTGGGGCGCAGCGAGCACCCCCTGGTGATCGTCTTCTATTTCCCCCTGGTGGCGATCCCGCTCACCCTGCCCCTGGTGGCCCTGCAACCAGTGCTGCCCACGGCCAGCGAGTTGCTCTGGCTTGTGGGGGTGGGGTTGTTCACGCAGTTGGGGCAGATCGGACTCACCAAGGGGCTGATGGCGCTGCCGGCGGCGCGGGCCACGGCGATGAGCTACGTCCAGGTGGTGCTGGCGGCTCTCTGGGGCTGGCTGTTCTTCGCCGAGCACCCCAACGGCTGGACCGTGCTCGGGGCAGCTCTCGTGCTGGCCGCCACCCTGCTCAGCCTGGGTGCTCCCCCCGCAGGGGCAGGGGGTAGGTCAGCCAGTTCTGGTTGACGCCGTCGCCGCTGCCGCTGGGCCTGGCCAGTCGCCAGCTCTGGCCCTTCTCGCCCCGCTGCAGATAGAGCTCAAAGGGGCTGTCGACGCGAATCGGATCGCCGGCCAGGCGCCAGTCGAAGCGTCCTTCAAGCCGTACACCCCGCTGGTCTCCCATCGCCAGGCCCTCCTGGTGCTCCACACGCACGCGGCTCACGTCCGGCAGGCCCCCAGGCTCGAGGTTGAGGGCCTCGGCGATCGAGCGCTGGGTGAGGGCAATCTGGAGCCCGAGGGCCTGCAGCAACACCCGCTGGGGGGGCTGGGCGAGGCGGTCGCAGCCGCTGAGTGCCAGCAGGGCGCTCAGCCCCAGGGCGAGCAGAACGGAGCGCAGGTGGGCCAGGGTTGGCAGACCGGGCAGCATGGGGGCCGTCTGAGGTCTTCCCATGATCGGCTGGCTGCAAGGGCGACTGGCCGATCGCTGGCAGCAGGGCAGCCGCCACGGCCTGCTCCTGCTCTGCCAGGGGGTGGGCTATGAGGTGCAGATCAGCAGCCGCCACTGGATTGCGTTGCCAGCCTCCGGGGCCGAGCTGACCCTGGTCATTCACCAGGTGATCCGCGAGGACGCCTGGACGCTCTATGGCTTCAGCGAGCGCGGCGAACGCGATCTGTTCCGGGAACTGGTGGCCGTGAGCGGAGTTGGGCCCCAACTGGCGCTGGGCCTGCTGGGGTGCCTGGAGCCCGAGACGCTGGTGCGCGCGATCGTGCAGGCGGACCTGCGCCTGCTCAGCTCGGCCCCCGGCGTGGGCAAGCGCACGGCCGAGCGCCTTTCGGTGGAGCTGCGGGGCAAGCTGGGGGAACGCTTTGCCACCGAGACCTTCGCGCGCGCTCAAGAGATGGATCTTGAGGGCCCCACCCTGCAGGGACCGACGCGGGAGGAGGTTCAGATCACCTTGGGAGCCCTGGGCTACGAGGCTTTGGAGATCAACCGTGCCCTGCGGGGCGTGGGCGCCCAGGGGCTCGAGCCCAGCTCCAGCGCCGATGACTGGCTACGGGAATCACTGCGCTGGCTGTCTCAACCGGCGGCCTGAGGAATCGGGGCGGACGGGGCGGTAAGTTGTTGGTTTGCTCCGTCAGGGCCAGACGCCGCGCATGCCTCTCGACACCACCAAAAAGCAGGAACTCATCAACATCCACCAGACCCACGGAACCGACACCGGTTCAGCGGAAGTCCAGGTGGCGATGCTGAGCGAGCGCATCACCCAGCTCACCGGGCACCTGCAACAGAACAAGCACGATTTCTCCTCCCGCCAGGGTCTGCTCAAACTGATCGGCCGCCGCAAGCGCCTGCTTGCCTACCTGCGCTCGATCAGTGAGTCGCGCTACAGCACCCTGATCAAGTCCCTCGGCATCCGGGGCTGAAGCCGGCCATGGGACGCCAGCGCAGCAAGCAGGGCGGTGGAGCTGCCCCCTCAGGCAACAAGGCGTCCCGCTCCGCCCAGGCGAGCTCGGTCAAGACCGCCTTTGGCCGCTCGGTTTCCACCGAGGCAGGCCCCCCCTCCCCGGTCCAGGGCATTCCAGCGGTGGTGGCTCAGCGCATGGTGCGTCGCATTGCCCTGGCCACCGGTCTTCCCACCACGCTGGGCATGGGGGTGTTCGTGGTCAGTTACATGCTGGTGAGCAAGGGCCTGCTCGACATCCCCCCCGGCCTCACCTTGGTGAGCTCAGGGGGCTTGTTTCTGCTGGGGCTGGTGGGCCTCAGCTACGGCGTGTTTTCCGCCAGTTGGGAAGAGGCCCCCGGCAGCCTTCTTGGTTTCGAGCAGATCAACGTCAACCTCGCGCGCCTGCGCTCCAGCGGACGTGCTTGAGCCCCGGGGATTTAGGCTGAGAGCGGTGCACTCAGCCGGGCTGTGAAGGCCGCCTGGGCGAGGGTGCCCATGGCGGCCCTGGCGTCGTTGACACAGAACTGATGGCCCAGGCGGACGTAGCGGGTTTCAGCGTCGCGGCGCACCAGTGCCACCACGGGCACCCGCCGGCCCGCCTGATCCAGTTCGTTGCGGTGCAGCGTGAGACACTCCCTGAGCCGGTGCTGCACGGCGATGTCGTTGGCCTGCTCGGCCAGCAACTCCACCAACAGCACCTGAAGGTCGTCAATGGCGCGGCAGTCGTCAACAATCAGCTGCACGCGATCATCGCGGCGATCGACGCTCGCCCAGATCATCAAGCGCGCATCCACCATCAGGTGATCCGCCAGGCGGGCGTAGGTCTTGGGAAAGACCACCGCCTCGCAACTGCCGCTGAGGTCCTCGAGTTGCAGCACCGCCATGCGATCGCCCTTGCGCGTGTTGACCTGGCGCAGCTCCGGCACCATCGCCACCACGCTGACGCGGGCCTTGTCGGGCTGTTCCTCCAGGCTGGCCAGGCCGATCGGCGCGAGAAGGCGCACCGGACGGGTGAGTTGCTTGAGCGGGTGATCGGAGAGGTAGAAACCGACCAACTCCTTCTCCAGTCGTAATTTCTCGTTCGGGGGGTAATCGCTCACCGGAGCCGCCCTGGGGGCTGTGCTGATATCAGCCAGGGCGGCGGGACCCGCCTCAGTGGGGGCGGCCGCCGCGAAGAGATCGAACAGGTTGCCCTGGCCACTGGCGCGGTCCTTGGCGCGGGAGCTGGCCCAATCGAGGATCAGATCGAGATCAGCCATCAGCTGGGCGCGGTTGGCGTTCGGCTCAAGGTTGTCGAGGGCACCGCAATGGATCAGTGACTCCAGCCCCCTCCGGTTGAGGGCACTGCTGGGGATCCGATCACAGAGGTCAGCGAGGGAGACAAACGGGCCGTTGGCCCGCTCCTCGATCAGGGTGCGGATGGCGCCATCACCGAGGTTGCGTACGGCGGAGAGGCCAAACAGGATGCGTCCACCGGTGGGGGTGAAGTCGATGCCGGAGGCATTGAGGTCCGGTGGCGTCACTTCGATGCCCATGGCCTGGCAGTTGGCGATGTAACGCTGCACCTTGTCGGTGGCGCCGGCATTGACCGTGAGCAGGGCGGCCATGTAGGCCACCGGATAGTGGGCCTTGAGATAGGCGGTCTGGTAGGTGAGCGCGCCATAGGCGGTGGAATGACTCTTGTTGAAGCAGTACTCGGCGAACAGCACCATCTGCTCGAACAGCCCCTCCGCCACCCGCTGATTGACACCACGGTCGGTGGCCCCTTGCACGAACAGGCTCTGGTGCTTTTCCATCTCGCTTTTCTTCTTCTTGCCCATCGCCCGCCGCAGCAGGTCGGCCTCTCCGAGGGAATAGCCGGCCAGATCCTGGGCGATGCGCATGATCTGCTCCTGGTAGACCATGATTCCGTAGGTTTCCTTGAGAATCGGCTCCAGGGCCGGACAGGCGAAATCGATCGCTTCGCGGCCGTGCTTGCGGTTGATGAATTTGGGGATCAAACCGGCATCGAGGGGGCCAGGCCGGTAGAGCGCCAGGATTGAGGAGATGTCTTCGAGGGAGGAAGGCTTGAGGTCGCGCACGATTTGGCGCATACCGCTTGATTCGAGCTGGAAGATGCCTTCGAGGTCGCCACGCGCAAGCAGGGCAAAGGTGCTCTCATCTTCCGGGGGTAGGCGATCGGGATCGATTCGCTCACCGATCTGCTCGCGCACCAGCTCGACGGTTTTCTCGATCATCGTGAGGTTCTTCAGTCCCAGGAAGTCCATCTTCAGGAGGCCCATCGCCTCCACGTCTTCCATGAAGTACTGGGTGATCACCTGGCCGTCGTTGTTGCGTTGCAACGGCACCAGTTCATCGAGGGGTTCGGCGGCGATCACCACTCCCGCCGCATGCACCCCGAAGGTTTTGTTGGTGCCCTCGATGCGCCGGGCCATGTCGACCCAGCGGCGCACGATCGGATCGTTCTCGTACTTCTCTCGGAATTCCGGAGCCGGGGAATCGGCCCCGATCATCTGGGCCAATTTGGCGGGCTTGCCGCGCACCACCGGAATCAGCTTAGCCAGGCGATCGGCATCGCCGTAGGGAATGTCGAGCACCCGGGCCACATCCTTGAGCACCGCCTTGGAGGTCATGCGGTTGAAGGTGATGATCTGGGCGACCTTGTCTTCGCCGTAGCGTTTGGTGACGTAGTCGATCACCTCTCCGCGACGCTCGATGCAGAAATCGGTGTCGATGTCAGGCATCGACTTGCGTTCGGGGTTGAGAAAGCGCTCGAACAGCAGCCCGTTGCTGACCGGATCGATGTTGGTGATTCCCAGGGCGTAGGCCACCAACGACCCCGCCGCCGAGCCCCGACCGGGACCAACGGGGATCCCGTTGTCGCGGGCGAAGCGGGTGTAATCCCACACCACCAGAAAGTAGGTGGGGAAGCCCATCTGCTCCATCACCTGCAGTTCGAAAGCCAGTCGCTCGGCGTAGAGCGGCTCGATCGGAGCGGTGGCGGAGAGCTCAAGCCGCTGGCGCAATCCGAGTTCGGCCACCTCACTGAGATAACTGACCGGCGTGTGGCCTTCGGGGATCGGGAAGCGCGGCATCTGGTAGCGGCCCAGGATGTCGTAGGCCTCGACCTTGTCGGCCACCTTGACCGTGTTGGCCATCGCTTCAGCCAACACATCCGGTTCGAGGTGATCGGCAAACAACCGCCCCATCTCCATCTCGCTCTTGATGTATTCGGTGCCCGTGTAGCGCAGGCGTTTGACATCACTGACGAGCTTGCCGGTGAGGACGCAGAGCAGGGCGTCGTGGGCCTCCACATCGGCGCTGCTGAGGTAATGGGCGTCGTTGGTGGCAATCAACGCGATCCCCAACTCCCGGGCGATGCGCACCATCTCCACGTTGACGATCCGGTCCTCCGGGGAGCCGTGGTCCTGGATCTCCAGGTAGAAGTCGTCGCCGAAGCGCTCCTGGTACCAGCGGGCCACCTCCCGGGCCACCTCGGGGCGGCTGTGAAGAATCGCCTGGGGAATCTCACCGCCGAGGCAGGCGGTGGCCAGGATCAGCCCCTCGCTATGGCGCTCCAGGGTGGCCTTGTCGATGCAGGCGCGCGCGAAAATGCCACGCCCACGCATGCCGCGCAGGTGGCTGATGCTGGTGAGCTTCACCAGGTTGCGGTAGCCGGTGACGTTCTTGGCCAGCACCACCAGGTGGTATCGGCGCTCACCTTTAACCCAGGGATCGTCGATCGAGCCGTTGATCACATACATCTCATTGCCGATGATCGGCTTGATGCCGGCCTTCGTGCACAGCTTCAGGAGCTCAATCGCGCCATACATCACCCCGTGGTCGGTGAGCGCCAGGGCGGGCATGCCCAACTCCACGGCGCGCTCCACCATCGCCGGCAGCTGGCTGGCCCCATCCAGGAGGCTGTAGTCGCTGTGGTTGTGGAGGGGAACGAAGGCCAAGGGGGCGGCGAGGCGATCTTCAGCCTAAGGGCTGAAACACTAGATCAAGGCATTTTCTGGGGCTTGACCAGCAATGCACACCAGATCTGGGGGGCCAATGGACGGCTAGATGACGACGAACTGAGCGCTGCTGAGCGCCAGGCCTGGCGTCAACTGCGCAAACGCGATCGAGGCCCCGGCGCCGTTGCCATCGGCGTCATAGGAGAGCAGACCGCTGGCGCTGTCATACAGCAGGCACTGGGCGCTGGTGGTGGCGGAAGCTCCGACAGCAAAGGCAGCCGGATCAAAGGCGCCGGCTCCTGCAAAAGCCGTGAACACGGAGTTTTCCAGCTCGATGCTGTCGCCTTGGGCGACGGAGAAATCCGTGATCGTGTCGCGGTTGCTGGCGGCATTGAGCGGATCTGAGAAGCGGAATCGATCGGCACCGCTGCCACCGGTGAGACTGTCGTTGCCACCGCCGCCGGTGAGGAGATCAAGGCCGGAACCGCCGATCAGGGTGTCTTTGCCGCCGCCGCCAATCAGCGTGTCGTTGCCGGATCCGGCGTTTAATGCCACCGGTCCGAGGGTGAAGGCGCTGGCGTCAAAGCGGTTGGAGCCGGAGTAGCCGATCAGTTGGGCCTGGTCAATGTCCTGGAGGCTGTCGGTACCCAGGCCGGTGAGTTGGCTGTTGGTGAGGGTGAAGTCGGCATCTCCGCGGGCGCGCACGCAGTCGCTGCCGGTGGCACGGCCAATGTAGATATCGTCGCCGGCCTTGCCTTCGTAGATGACAAGCGCGCCGGTGAAGCCCGAGCCGTCCAGGGTGTTGGCGCCGGGGCCGCCGATCAGCAGGGCGTCTTCGATGCCGTCGAAGCTGTCGGTTCCCAGGCCGCTCAACTGTTTGGCTGTCAGGGTGAAGTTGGTGTCGCCGCGCCCGACGATGCGATCGCGCCCGGCCCCACCGCTCAGGATGTCGTCGCCAGAGCCGCCCTCAAGGTGGTCGTTTCCGTGGCCACCACGCAGCGTGTCATCGCCGCTCTCGCCGTAAAGGAAGACGCTGCCCTGGGTGAAGGCGGAGGCATCCAGGGTGTTGGCGCTGCCATCGCCGATGAGCTGGGCCTGATCGATGTTCAGGAGGCTGTCGGTGCCCTGGCCCGTGAGTTGGCTGTTGGTGAGGGTGAAGTTGACATCTCCGCGGGCGCGCACCCGGTCGAGGCCGCCGGTGCGGCCGATCAGGGTGTCGTCGCCACCGCCGCCTTCGAGGATGGTCAGGGCTCCGGTGAAGGCGGAGACATCCAGCGTGTTGGCACTGGACCCACCGATCAACACGGCCTCGTCAATGGCTGTGAGCTGGTCGGTGCCTTGGCCGGTGAGTTGGCTGTTGGTGAGGGTGAAGTCGACATCTCCGCGGGCGCGCACCCGGTCGAGGCCGCCGGTGCGCCCGATCAGGGTGTCGTCGCCACCGCCGCCTTCGAGGATGGTCTGGTGACCGGTGAAGGCGGAGACATCCAGCGTGTTGGCGCTGCCCCCCCCGATGAGAATCGCGGCATCGATGCCGATCAAGGTGTCGATGCCATTGCCGATCAACTGTCTGTCGCTGAGGGTGAAGTCGCTGTCGGCTTGGCTGCGGACCCAGTCGTAGGCGACACCACCCACAAGGGTGTCGTTGCCGCCTCGGCCGTCGAGAATGGTGTGACTGCCAGTGAAGCCGGTGACATCCAGGCGGTTGTTGCCTTGCCCGCCAATGAGGTAGGCGATGTCCATGCTGGTGAAGCTGTCCGTTCCATTGCCGGTCAACTGGGTGGCACCCAGGGTGAAGTTGGTGTCGCCGACTTCGACGAGGGCGTCGCAGCCAATCCCGCCTGTGAAGGTGTCGTTGCCAGGCCCACCGGTGAAGCGGCAGGTGCCGGCCTCCCTGGGGCCGATCAGGTGGTCGTCGCCCGCTCCGCCGCTGAGGGCGACGGCCCCGCGGGTGAAGGCAGAAGCATTGAGGGTGTTGTTGCCAGATCCGCCGCTGAGGCTGGCCCGTTCGATGCTGATGAGGGCATCTGTCCCCAGTCCGATGAGTTGAAGATCGCTGAGGGTGAAGTTGACATCCCCTTGTTCCTTAATGCGATCGATGCCATCTCCGCCGTTGAGGGTGTCGTTACCGGCACCGCCGCTGAGAGTATCGTCTCCGGCTAAACCGTTGAGGACATCATTGCCAAAGGTGCCCAAGAGGACGTCATCTCCTGGTGTTCCTACCTGTTCAAAACTGTCGCTGAGGTTGATGGTGAGGGAGGCGGCATCGAAAAGCCCCCCGCTATCAGTAACCGTGACGCTCAGGTTAAAGGTGGGCGTGGACTTGAAGTCGAGGTCATCGCTATCATTGACAATAACTTCCCCGGTTGAACTGTCGATCCCAAAGGCGAATTGACTGTCTCCATCAGGATTGCCGTTGCCCGCAGTAATGGCATAGGTGAGGGTGTCTCCTGCATCGACATCGGTGGCGGTGACGATGCCTACGGCGGTGCCGTTAGCACTGTTTTCGGGTATAGTGAAAGTCGCGTCTTGTGCTTCTGGGCGCTCGTTGCCCGGCTCGTCCACGTTGATGAGGGTGACGGTTACTGGGGCGGTATCGGACAGTCCGTTGGTATCGGTTGCCGTGACTTGGAGATTGAATTGAGGTGTTGTCTCGTAGTCGAGGTCACCGCTGTCGTTGACGGTGATCACTCCGGTGGTGGGGTTGATGGCGAAGGAGAGGTGGTTGTCGCCGTCGGGGTCGCTGTTGCCCGCAGTGATAGCAAAGGACAAAGGAGCTTCACCGCTGGCAATGACGGTTCCGACGAGGGTGTTGGCCGAACTATTCTCAACCAAAGTGAAAGAGGCTGGTTTCACATCGATCCTTCCCGTGTTCCAGAGGATTTGGATAGTGTTATCGCTTCGTGAAACAGCTACATCAGCCCAGCCGTCCTGGTCGAAGTCATCCACAGCGACGCCCCAGGGCTCCGCGGTAAGGACGGTGGAGATGGCCGCGCCAAAATGTCCGTTGCCGTCGTTAAGAAGCAGGTCGACCGATTTGGTGGAGGTGGAGGCAACCACGAGGTCGCTGGCACCATCGTTGTTGATGTCCGCCACGGCGAGATACCCGTCGATACCTCCGACAGTGAAGCTGGCCGTGGAAGGGAAGTTGCCGGTACCGTCCCCGAAGAGGATGGAGATGAGCGCATCCACGTTGCCGCGTGCGGCGATGTCTTTGTGACCGTCGCCATTGAAGTCGGCGGCCACCACATAATGGTGCTGAGGAGATAGGTAAGTTCCTCCCTCCCTGTGAAGGGTGCCTAGCCCGTTGGCGTCGTTGAGAAAGACGAGTACACCACTATAGAGGGCGCCCACGACCACATCCGGTGCGCCGTCCTCGTTGAAGTCGGCCAGATCGAAATACTGCGGGTTCTGGCCCGCCCGATCTGAGTCAGATACTGAGAAGGAACCATTCGCGGCCTGTGTGAGGACGTCCACCGGCCATCCCCCATTGTTGTGACTCACCACGACATCCGGGCGGCCATCACCGTTGAAGTCAGCAATGCCGGCGAACATCGGGTTCGCGCCGCTGGACATGATGATTCCGTTGTCGACGGGCCAGGGGGTGAAGCTGCCGTCGCCAAGGCCCCGGTAGAGCTGGATGTTGCGCCCGATGTAGTGGTCGCCATAGATGGGGATGACCAGGTCGAGGTTGCCGTCCAGGTCAAGGTCGCCAAGGGCGATGGAAGTGGCACCGATGTTCTGGGAGACGGGCCACCAGGACTCCGAGAGCACCGCCTCAGGAGCGAACGACTGGTCGCCGTTGTTGAGGTACAGGCCGGCCGTGCGGTAACCGTGCGCGGCGGCGATATCGGGGTAACCGTCGTTGTTGAGGTCGCCCGTGACGAGGCGGGATGTTCTGTTGCCGGGAGAGCTGGGATCGGCAGCCATCGGCGTGCCAGGGACGAACCCGAACCAACCAGAAGCGCTCGCGCCGAGTGCGCCGCTCAGGCTAGTAACACTGGAGGGGTGCCCACTTCTGATCTCCCCATCGGCGAGTTGGATCTCACCAACGGGCAACGGGGCAAGAGTGGAGGTGGAGACGGCGTTGATCAATGCCATGAACAGATCCTTTGATGGGCCGGCTGCGGTACAGGCAGGTGTCTTCCCCCTCCAGAAGAGTGACTATCTACACTCTATGACTCTCAAAAACTATCAACAAGTCCAGCGAGAAACCGCCTAGAAATGACGAGTATGCTTTTCATCATCAGCTTAATTCACCACAACTGCATTGGCGCTCAGATCTTCATCATTCTTTATACCTGTGTCATTGTTCTGCAGGCAGGAATTCAGGCGACGCTGCTATATCTCCTCGTGGCCCACTCGGCAGGTGCCGCTTGCATTGTATGTAAGTCGTTCACGCAGTTGGTGCAGCCGCTGCTGCGGTGCGCGGTGAGCCGATCGCGCGCGATTTAGCGGACACGGTGCGGTAGGGGTGCAAAGACCGGTCTTGGGCAGCTGGCCTAAGACGCTGACCATGAACAGGCGATAATGGAGGAGGCTGTCAGAGGTGGTGCGATGCACATCCATCCAACCCCTTGCGCACTCTGTAGTAGCACTTCTACGATTAAGCATAGATCCAGGTTTGCCAACCAGAGATCAGAGGGTTTCATGCAGACTCACTCAATTTCAGGGTCCATGACAGGCTGAATACTGAGCCGTTTCGTAGCTTGATTGAACGACGAGGAGATTGAATGCTGCTGTGCACTCAGTAACAACGGATCTGCCTGCAAATCGAACACTTGGCGAGAGATCTCACGGGCCATGGCTTTGAAGGTGACAAAGACAAGACCTTGCATCCCAGCCAAACAACACAAGGCTGAACGAGTCTTCAAGACTTTGCTTGGGGAACAAGCCTACGTGATGCGTTTCGGCGGCACGGCTGCCAGCCGTGACATTATATCTGGCAATCTGCGCATATTAAAGGCGTTGGAGCCTACACAGCCTGGGTTGGCTCTACGCCCAGGAGCAGCTGCTCGCTCAGCGTACGGAATGAACAATATAGCTCTAGGCTATATTCCGGTGGCAAGGCTTCGACTGCTTTCGTATAGAACTAAGTGCCAGCTATCTGAGTATACTTCGCAGCAGGATGACTGGCGGGCACCTCGAAAAATCTACGTCGCTCCCTGACAGACTTTGAAATAAGCAATAGAATTGGTTCAGTTCAACACAGCTGAATGGGACAGCGTGGATTCTGGGATGAGGAGAAGCGCATCCACAGGCTTCAGCAGAAGAAGCCTACGTTAGCGACCCTATCCGAGACGATTCCTTGGGAAGCCTTCAGGCCACTGCTGGAACAGGGTTACAGCCATGAGCGGAAGAGCAATGCTGGCCGGAAGAGGATTGATCCGCTCATCCTCTTCAAGATGCTGGTGCTTCAGCAGCTGTTCAACCTCAGCGATGAGGAGCTGGAAATTCAAGTCAACGACAGACGCTCATTCGAGGAATTTGTCGGACTGGGAGTGATGAACACCATTCCTGATGCCACCACGATTGCCTTCTTCCGCGAGCGACTCCGCAAGGCGGGTGTTATCGATGAGCTCTTTGAACGTTTTGAGGAGCACCCGCAGTCCGAGGGACTGGAGGCCCGCGGAGGGCAGATCATCGATGCAACACTGGTACCTGTTCCCAAACAGCGAAACTCAAGGGAGGAGAACAAGACCATTAAGGATGGAGCCATCCCAGAGAAGTGGCTGGACAAGCCAGACCGATTGCGCCAGAAGGGCACTGACGCCCGCTGGGTCAAGAAGAATGGTATCAGCCATTACGGATACAAGAACAGCATTTGCATTGATGCCACTCACGGCTTCATTCGAAGATTTTCCATTACCCCATTGAACATTCACGACAGCCAGATGCTTACGCAGGTGCTAGACCCTGAGAACAGGGATGACTTCGTCTGGGCTGATTCTGGCTACGCCGGCATGCGGTATGAGGATCTACTGGATATGGCTGGTTTTGAGAGCAGAATTCATGAAAAGGGCTCACGCTGCCATCCCTTGAGCGAAGAAGCCCAAGAGCGCAACAAGGTCCGATCAAGCGTGCGGGCAAGGGTTGAGCACGTCTTTGGTGCAATCACAACCTGCATGCGCGGCAAGCTGACAAGGCGGATTGGATTGGCCAGAACGAGAGCCTGGTGGGTACTGCGTAATCTGACTTACAACTTTCTTCGATACCTGCATTGCAACTCAAAGGCAACGCCGGCTTCCTGATCATTCGACAGGGAGACAAACGATTCCACTTGAAGTAATTGATGCCAGTCGTCAGGAGCATCTGCACGTGCAGAGGATTTCCTTGCGGCTTCTCAATATAGCCTCAAAAGTGGCAATATTTCGAGGTCCCCTGGCATGAGTCTGGAGTTGGTCATGAAGGCGATAGAGACCACGATTGAATCCAGCGACCCGGCAATCCGGCCTCAGCACCCCGTCGCGTCGTCGCCAGCCGCCGAAAGTGTGGTGGTTACCTGCGTTCTGCAGCCAGCTGGTATTGAGATAAACGCGCTCGCTACCACCGGGGGCCACAGCGGTGTAGGCGCCGCGCAGGCCCGGAAGCGCTCCGGCGGGGAGAAGCTCCAGCGCCAGCCCCAGCCCAGCGCCGAGCAGCTGCTCGCGCAGGGCGCCGGCGTTCAGGCTCCAGGTGGAGGCCTCTGTGCCCGCAGCCCCAAACACCTGGTGCAGCAGGGCGTCGTAGGCGCTGGCGTTGGAGGCCCAACCGATCAGG
>NZ_JAGQBJ010000001.1 GCF_024345575.1 Cyanobium sp. Morenito 9A2 | reverse complement strand
ACTGCGCCACAAGTGTTCCAAGTCAAACTTCGTGGCTATCTTCTGGGTCACAGTGGCCATCAACGTCGCGGGTTTTGTTGCATGGCATTCAGGGTTGATCCGCAATGTGCAGGCATGATGGCGCGGATTAACATCCAGATACAGAAGACGGGAGCGTAGATTGCCTGTGCATCCTTTGCTCTCTTGCCCGCTTCTGATCTGGAGCGTTATGCCGCCGAGTTATCTGTGGGAAACTGTTCTAAGCATATCTGTTAGCATTCAGCATCAAGCAAAACTGTGAATTTGGGGAGAAAGCTCAGTGAATAGCCAACTGGAACTGAATGACTATAAGCAGCAGGTTGCGGATCTGTATAGCCGTCGGAGTTCTAACTATGACGATGGGGCTTGGCATCCTCGCATTGCTCATCGCCTGGTTGAACACGCACATCTTGATCATGGGCAACAAGTTTTGGATATTGCAACTGGGACAGGCATGGTTGCGATCGAAGCGGCTCAAATTGTCGGCACTAAAGGTCTGGTCATTGGGATCGACATTTCAACAGGCATGATTGAACGGGCTAAACAGAAAGTTGAAACTCTCGGCCTGGGTAACGTTGAGCTTCAGCTAGCAGATGCCGAAGCTCTAAACTTTCCAGAAAACTCTTTTGACTGCATCTTCTGTTCATCTGCCTTGATTTGGATGTCTGACCTTTCGGGTGCGCTACAACATTGGTATCAACTTCTTAAACCCGGAGGATTACTTGGTTTCCATGCTTTTGCAGATACCGCGTTTGTAGGTGGGGTTGTGGCACAAAGGGTACTTGAGAAGTATGATAATTCACTGTTATTCAGCAAACCAACCGGAACTGTTGAGAAGTGTCATAATTTGTTGAAGCAAGCGGGATTTGTCGGAATTGATATTAATACAGAACAAGATGGCGGCTACATCAGTTTAGAGAGTTCAAAAGGGATGTGGTCGGGAAATGGTTCGGTTCCTGCTCCTGGGCAACATCCTAATCCCTTGTTGCAACTTTCATCTGAGCAACTCACTCAAGCGAGAGTTGAATTTGACGCTGAACTAGAGATACTCCAAACAAAGCAAGGAGTTTGGAACGATATCACCATTTTCTATACGTTCGGGCGAAAAGCGGCATAACAGCCCGCTTGCACGCCGACCGTATTGAGTTGGTTTGTTGAGACCGAAAGTTGACTAGCGGCGGGTGAAGCGGAACGTTAGCTCCTGTGATACCTCACCTTCTGCCCCTCCCGCTCACTCTGGAACCGCTGCAGTCGGTGGGTCAATGCCCGTAGCCGCTTCATATCGCGCGAGTTCACCGGATCAAACAGATCTCCACGCGCGGTTTCCACGAAAACCAGCACATCCTTAGGGGTGCAGGGTCCACTCTTCCAGCCATGGAATTCCCGGTGCAGCTCGGGCACCATCACCAGGATGTTCTCCGGCAGGTCCGCCAGGTCCGGGCGGCTGCGGCGATCGAACAGATGGTGCCCGTCCAGGTCGATCTTCTTGTGCACCGCCGCCTTCTTGCCGGTGATCTCGCAGCGATGGCCGGCGGCCGACTTGGCGCGTTTGATCGCCCGGTCGACGCCTTCGGTCAGGTAGCGGATTTCGGAGTTGAAGCAGGTCTCCACCACATCGCCCACGGCTTCGATCCAGGCCTGCCGTGTCTTGGTGATGCGGCTGTTGACCCGCATGTCGCGGGCCACCCGGGCGATGCCCCGCTGGCTGATCAGCACCTGCCGCTCCTCGCTCTCCAGGAAGTCCTTGTTGAGCTCGAGGGCTTCTTCTCCTTCTTCGGTGCCAGCGGTGCGCAGCCGCTCCCAGGAGTTGTACAGGCCCTTGTAGTTGGTCTGCAGTATCCCCACCGTGGTTTTGCGGCTCACGAAGGCCAGATCGCCCCGAATCTCCAGGGTGCCGCCGGCCTCGATGAACTCCTGGGTGATCCGCCTTGACACCAGCAGCTGCTTGCGCTTCTGCTTGAGGTTGAACAGCCGCTCGCGGATCTTGCCAAGCAAGCCCGTTTTCTCGGTGGCTTCGATGTAGCGGGCCAGGGCCTCCACGCCCTCCTCACTGAAGCGCCGGGCTCGTCGCCCATTGGCACCGGCCACCGCTTGGCCGGCGTACTCGAAGTGCTCGCCCTCCACCAGCTCCCATTCGTCGTCAGCCTTGGCATCGAACGCGTCGACGATGTTGTAGAGGCTATCGATCCGTTTGCCGAGAATCCTTGCCGTTTCCTGGGCTGTCAGAAGGTCGCGCATCGTCTCAGGGCATCAGGGCAAGGATCGAGTCCTTCATCGTCTGCAGGCGTTCCGCCACGCGGGGATCCCCGCCGTGGTCGGGGTGGTGCTGTTGGATCAGCCGCCGGAACGCCTCGCGCACCTGATCGGCGGTGGCAATCTTCGGGTCAAGGCCGAATACAACCCAAGGCCGGAAATGCTGCAGCACGTCGATGCCGTTGATCACGGTGGGGCCGTCCTCCAGGTTCCGCTCGTTGGCTGGGACGCCGATGAAGCGCCGATAGAGCACCAGCCAGTCCTCTTTGGTTTTCAGGGCCACCTCTTCCCCCGTCATCGAGAGCTGGAAGTTCTTGTCCTTGCGCAGCTGGGTGACGGTCTTGCAGTGGAAGTGGGCCAGCACCTTGTGCTTGAGCTCGGTGAGGGTGGGGGGCTTGGCCTTCGGTGGCGGCGGATCCTTGAATACGCTCCCGTTGACCGTCTGCGCGAAGGCCAGCAGATCGGCTTCGCCCAACTCCGGCTTGCCCAGGAGCGCCTGAATCAACGCCCTCACCTCAGCCAGCGTCAGCTTCTTGCTTCGGGCGGCCACACGCCAGTGCAGGTAAGGGGTTTCAGACTGGCCAGCCGCGTCCAGCGTTGCCTAGGAACTTAGTAAACTGTCTTTTTTCGTTGGAAAGGCCCACAGTGGTGCTCTGCCACTCCGGCAGCAGCTCAGCTTTGGCCACGCAACAGCTGCAGGAGAACAGGCTCACGCAGGTGGCCAACCTGCGCGGCGGCCTCCGGGCCTGGAAGGCTCAAGGCCTGCCGCTGGAGAACCCCGCAGCCACTCACACGGGGCCATGGCCCTGCGGCGGTGCTGAAGCTCGTGGCGGACTGCTTCGGCTATTAAGCTGCTGCGGTTGCGCTCGATCCGGTCAGATCCCGGCCACCAGCTCGGCCGGATACCGCGATCAATCCAAGGTGATCGACGGGACGGCGAGCCAGAACTTCAACCCTTCGGCTGCCGAATCACCCTGGGCTGTCTACCTGTGCAGCCAGGCCTTGTGTATCGTCAGGGACAGTTCGTTATCGGACCCGCGAACCACTCCTTCACTGGGTCGATAATGCACATGAAGCACTGCGCCACAGTGCTTTTCCCGAGATCTAGGGGGTCATCGTCGTGTGGTTATCGGAAGCGGCAGCCCCAGTTGGCTTGGTTCTCGGAACCGTCTAATGACTAGTTATGCATACAGTGACATCAGGTAACTACGAATGAAAGAGGACATCCTGGAGCAACTCGCCTCTGACTATTTAGAGGCTTTGGGGTACTTTACTCTGACTAATATAAAGTTCCGGCCCGATCCCAGCGATCCCGACTTCGATTCCAAGCAGGATTCAGTTCATAGTGATATTGATGTTCTAGGCTATTGCCCAAAGCGGGCAGGGGTAGATAAAGTCATTGCAGTGAGTTGCAAGTCGCTCCAAGAAGGATTCTGGCCGGAATGGGAAGTGAATGCAATTGAGAAGAACAAGATCGTGTCAGGTCGAGAGGCTTGGAGACGATATCGTGAATTGGTAGTGCCAAAGTGGGCGCGAGCATTCCGCAAGTGCATCAGTGACCTGACGAACGAATCAACCTTTGTCTACGTTACTGCCGTGACTAAAGTGAATGACGATCGAAGCCCATGGGAGAACAACTCCAAGTTTCGTGAAACGCTCGGAGCTGAGATCAAGTTGTTGTCATTGAACGAGATGGTCGAGGCGGTTCTTCCAGCCCTCTCAAACACCGTAGCCAACTCCGAGCTAGGTCGCACTCTTCAACTTTTCAAGGCCGCAGGCATTCTCGGAGACAATGATGCATAACATCAAGATCCAGCGGGCGGGAGTTAAAGCTCTTGATGAATCCTTTGGGATTCTGCCCGCCGCTGATCTTGAGCGTTAGCCATTCATAGAAGAAATCATGTTCGCATTAGATCAAGTCGTCCCCTGGGGTCGTTCATTCGCCGAATATATTGCCATGTTCGCGCTGGGAAGGTCCGACATGACAGGCCGAATCCTTGGCTGTGGAGATGGACCAGCAAGCTTCAATGCAGAATCCACCAGAAAGGGTGCAAAGGTTGTTTCCAGCGATCCACTCTATTCATTTGACAAGGCTGATATCGAGGCTCGTATTGCCGCGACATATGAGCAAGTGATTGATCAGACTAGGAAGAACCAGACTGAGTTCATTTGGAAAGAAATCACATCGGTCGAGGAACTCGGCAAGGTCCGCATGGCCGCAATGCGAGCTTTCTTGGATGACTATCCAGCTGGCTTGGTTGAGGGTCGTTACTTGAACTCTGAATTGCCAGCACTTCCCTTTCATGATGGCGCTTTCGACTTAGGGCTCTGCTCGCATCTTCTCTTCTTGTATAGTCAGCAGCTGGACGAGACTTTTCACCATGCCTCGCTGCTTGAGCTTTGCCGAGTTGCCAAGGAAGTCAGGGTGTTTCCAGTGCTTGCATTGGGCGGTGCGATTTCGCCCCATCTTGAAGGGAGTGTCGAGATGCTGCGTGCAGCTGGCCACCTAGTGTCGATTGAACGGGTGAGCTATGAGTTCCAGCGAGGCGCAC
Source organism: Cyanobium sp. Morenito 9A2 (assembly GCF_024345575.1). Taxonomy (GTDB): domain Bacteria; phylum Cyanobacteriota; class Cyanobacteriia; order PCC-6307; family Cyanobiaceae; genus ATX-6F1. The sequence continues at coordinate 641,849 of NZ_JAGQBJ010000001.1, read as the reverse complement.
GCGAAATGCTCCGGATTAAACGCGATGATGGCTAACATCAAAATCTAGCGGCCGGGGCCAGAAATTCCTAGTGAGTTGATATGACATTTGCCCGCCGCTGATCTTGAGCGTTAGAGAGATGGGGGCGAAGCAGCTGCGGCCCAAAGCCGGTATATTCTGCGTATAGCCGTTTGGTTGCCATGCAGACGCGGGTCAAAAATGGGGAAACAGCCTCGGTGTGCGGATCCCGCGTGGTCTGGCTGAGCAGAGTGGTCTTGGTGCTGGTACTGAAGTGAGCTTGAGCGCCAAGGACGGTGAGCTGGTGGTGAAGCCGGCGCTTCCAACTCGCCTCAGTCTTGATGATCTGTTGGCTGGGATCTCAGGCAGCAATCTCCATTCGTATGTTGATACGGGATCGGCTGTCGGAGCGGAGATCTTCTAGTGTCTCCTGCGTATGTGCCTGATCGCGGGGATTTGGTGTGGCTTGAATTCACACCGCAGACAGGCAGTGAGCAGGCTGGGAGGCGACCTGCCTTGGCGATTTCACCGAAGGCCTACAACGCAAAGGTTGGCTAGGCCTTGTTCTGTCCAGTGACGTCTCGTGTAAAGGGCTATCCCTTTGAGGTGGCCTTGCCAGTGGGTAGCGATGTGATCGGTGTCTTGCAGATCAGCTCAAGAGCCTTGACTGGCGTGCGAGGAAAGCGAAACTGATTGAGCGCGCATCTTCTCAGGTTCTAGCAATGGTTACATCAAGGCTGCTTACTTTGCTTGTTCCTGACAGTGCTGCCACTCTCTAACACGGTCATCCACCTGACCCGCCCCCTTGAAATCACTAAGGCCCAAGGAGATGCTTCTGCTGAGGCTCTCTGCGGGCAGGTGATGGCCAGCGTTACAGCGCTCAGCGCTGCTCAAGGCCGATGAACCTCTTGTTGAACCGACCAGTAAGCAAGGCCCCTGTACCAGTCCACGACGAGGCATGCACAGTGACTGAATGAACTAAACTTACTGTCCAATAATGCTTGATGTTGCAGTTGAGATAAATTGTGAAAAGTTCTTCCTCGCCAACGTCCTGCTCTGCCCGTTCCCTTTCTCAAGCCATAGCGCTTGATCATCGGCAGGAGCGAATCAAGGAAGCTGGTGAGCTTTGTCATCACGCTGCAAGGAGTGACTCTGAGTTACCTGTCTTTGCAGGAGTCAAGCGAGTGACACAGGAAATATGAGGAGATAATCTACTGTTTCAAGGAAGATCCCATCATTTCTATAGGAAATTGGTCTTCAAGAAATCGGCATTAAAAATTGCCATCATGACCTGAAGATCCTGGACGAACGAACGGCTGATCCCGGTGACTCGACTGAAACCTTGGCCAATGTCCACTATGATATCAAGCCGTCAAGGACTGGATTGCAAGCCTCTCTATGATCTACCCAACAACATTGCAAGATCAAGTTTCAGCTGTCGCGGCCAAAGATGCCTGAAGCGTAAACTGGGCTGCGATCTGCCGATCAGGCCGATGTCTGACAGCACGTGCGACTGCACACCGACCTAACCCTTGAAGGTGACAACGCATGAAGGCAATGGTGTATCAAGAATATGGCTCGCCAGATGTTCTTCAATCAAAGGAGGTCCTTAAGCCCGTTCCGAGGAAGAACGAAGTCCTCATAAAAATACACGCAACAACGATTACTTCAGCGGATTGCCGATTGCGCGGTCTCAATCTTCCTCGCGGATTCGGTCTCATTTCGCGTTTGATCTTTGGCATCACGAAACCAAGGCAGCCCATTCTGGGATCAGAACTCGCTGGCGAGATCGAATCGATTGGCACAGGCGTCACAAAATTCAAGGTTGGTGATCCGGTTTTTGCCATCAGCGGGTTCGGCATGGCGGCTCACGCTGAGTTCAAATGCATGCCAGAAGATGGCGCCATAGCGTTGATACCAACCGGCCTGTCCTTCGATGAAGCCGCTGCACTGTCGTTTGGCGGAACGACAGCATTGGATTTCTTCAGAAGAAGCAAGCTTCAGCGCGGGGAAAAGCTCCTGATCAATGGTGCTTCCGGCAGTGTAGGCAGCGCGGCTGTGCAACTCGCTAGGCATTTCGGGGCAGACGTTACAGGAGTATGCAGCGCCACGAACATGGACTTGGTCAAGTCGCTGGGGGCCAGGCATGTCATCGACTACACCCAGGAGGATTTTACACGGAACGGTGAAACCTATGATCTGATTGTTGACACCGTCGGGACTGCACCCTTCTCACGCTGCAAAAACTCGCTGAAAGAGAAAGGGCGCCTGTTGCTGGTATTGGCAGGCCTGCCGGAAATGCTTGCCATCCCGTGGGTCTCGATCACGAGCTCCAAGAAAGTCATAGCCGGTCCAGCAGAGGAGCGTTCAGAAGATTTGCGCTTCCTCGCAGAACTGGCTGAGGCGGGAGACTTCAAACCGGTTATTGATCGCTGCTATCGGCTTGAACAGATCGCCGAGGCTCACAGCTACGTCGACACTGGACGAAAAAGAGGCAATGTCATCATTGCCGTGGACCACAGGCGTTGAATCCAGTGGAGCCGATCAGGTGTTTGCTCGTCTGAGGCGTTGTCCTGTCTGACGTCCGCAAGGGACGCACCAACAGCGACGTCCCCCCCAACTTCACCCTGGGCGGCTTGTTCACGTCCATTGCTTCTCTGGTCGGCTTGCCGTTCAACGGGATGCTCGCCGTCGCTACGGAACGTGACACCCGCCCCGCCCAGTTCGCCCGTCTCTTGTTGAGCCTTGCCGCTGAGCCGCAGGCGGTGGGCTGGGAGCGGCCACAGACCGAACCGGCTGAGCTCAGGGCCAGCGACGGACCAGCGGCGAGCGGGGGTCCTGGGTTGGTTCCAGCACAGCAACCGCCCCAGAGACCAACTCGCTGTGGTGGATCGATTGAGCGCTGACCTCACTCAGCGGCGCAGAAGCTGTGACTCTGCCGGCAAGACACGGTCGCTGCCGGGAGGTTCGTCGCAGCAGGGCCGGCCACTGGACCTGGAGCCACTCCCTTCGCTTCCCGTCGTTCCCACGGTGTGAGGGAGACCTGTCTCCAGCCGGCGATACCCCCCTGTGGCGGGCGGGCCTGGTGCTCATCACCCCCATGGACAATGGGGTGACGTTTTCGCTTTTCTCGGCGCGATCGCCGCCCCGCTGATGTTCATCCCGTTGGTGATCGGGCATCTGGACAATCCCATCGGCCCTCGGGTATTCACCTCCAGCGAGATCATCCGCTGGGTGACCCTGGACCGCACACTGGCGCGTGTCATCTTGACATCCGGCTTCAAGGGGCTGGGATCGAGAGCGTTGCGCCGGAACGCCCGATGCTGAAGGCCGAGAGAGCCGCAGATGGCCCCTCGCCTGCTGCGCTCAGCCAGGGGACGATTCGTCGAACGGTTTCGCAGGCCAGGGGGGCACGGTGCTGCCGTTGCCGTTGCGAATCGCGTGGTAGCCGGGGGAGAGGATCTCGACCCCAGCCCTGGAGAACTGGTCCTGGATGGCACCCAGCAGGTCGGAGAGCGTGCGGCGGTAGGTGTCCACATCGGCCACATAGGCGTTGAGTTCGTAGCTGATGTGGAAATCATTGAGGGAGGTCTGCAGCACGAACGGCGGCAGCTCCTGGCTGATCCCGGCAGTGGCGGCCGCCGCGTCGAGCATCAGCCGGTGCACCTGGCGCCAGGGCACGTCGTAGCCGATGGTGACCGTGGTGGAGATGAGCACCGGCTCGTTGATCTCCCGGCGCGCCAGGCTGTAATTGATGATCGAGGCCCCCAACACGGTGGCGTTGGGAATGCTCACCACCTCGTTGTGGGGTGTGCGCAGGCGGGTGACCAGCAGGGCGCAGTCGTGGACGATGCCGATGGTGCTGTTGATGCTGACCCGGTCCCCCTCCTGGTAGGCCCGGGTGTAGGTCAACATCAGCCCACCGATCAGGTTGGCGGCCACGGCGCTGGAGCCGAGGGCCGCCAGCACGCCCACGAACAGGCCCGCCCCCTGGAAGGCCTTGCTGTTGGCCCCAGGGATGTAGGGGTAGGCCAGCACCACCCCCATCAACAGGATCCCGATGCCCACCAGCCGGGCCGTGGGACGCGCCCACTCGGGATAGAACCAGCTGAGGCGCAGGTTCCCGTGTTCCACCGCCTTGAACCAGGCATTGCTCGCCCGCATCAACAGAACACTGAGCCCCAGGATCACCGCCACGGAGATCAGGTCGGGGATCGCCTTGACCAACGCCTGGAAACCGCCCACCACCAGGCCCCGGATCTGGCCGCTCAGGGTCTCGGAGAGGGCCAGGGTGGGAGGGAAGAGCCCCAGGAACAGGGGGATCGAGAGGTAGCTGACCAGCAGCAGCACAGCGCCATGGACGACCCGGCGCAGGGGATCAAGCACGCCACGGAGCTGGTCGGCGGTGAGCCATTGATTGCCGCCCACCTGCAGCCCCTGGAGACGACGGTTCGCCGGATCGGCGATCCAGCGCTTGATCCTCCTGTTCAGAGCCATCTGGCCCCTTAACCAGAGGATGTAGAAGCCCAGGGCGAGCAGGGCCAGGGCCGTGCCCCGGATCCAGTCCGAGAGACGGTGACTGTTCCGATAGCGGCGGATCGCCGCCTGGATCTGCTGGCGGTAGCGCTCAGCCAACTGCTGGCGGCTGATGCCGAAGCGGGCCGCGTTGCGGTCGTCGACCGCGATCTGGGGCTCAAACACCCCATCCCGCAACAGTCCGACGCTGGTGTAGGGGGGATCCTCGCGGACCACGAACTGATCAGGATCGACGCTGTAGTCGGAGGCCAGGGCCGCCAGTCGGCGGCTACCCCGCCGCGCCATCCCCGCAGGACTCTGGGCGCCGGGGGCGATCCTGATCTCCAGCACCCGCCGGCCTTCGAGCTCGACGAAACCCGCCGGCGGTGCCACCGCTGCGGTCGGATCCTTGGGGGCGGCGCCCGCGAGCGCTGTCGGCACCACAACGGCCACGGCCAGGGCCATCGCCAGCAGCGCAGCCAGGAGTTGGGGCAGCCTTCGCCCCCAACCAAAGCGACGGGAGTGGCTCACGCAGGCGCGTCGACGGGATGCACGGAACCTATCTTCTCCAGATCTCTGAGTATCGCTTCGCCCTTGGGTAGCTTGTTTCTTCGCCTGCGCGGCACCCTGGGGATCACGGCGTCGTTCCTGGCGGTCCTTTCTCTGGTCGCCATGGGACGGCCCATTGCCGCCGCCTCACCCCAGGCAGCGGGCGACCCCCTGCCCTCCTGGCGGGAGGGTCCGGTGAAGCAGCGGTTGCTGGCCTTCGTGGCGGCCGTGAGCACCAAGGGCAGCCCCGACTACGTGCCCGTGCCGGAGCGCCTGGCGGTGTTCGACAACGACGGCACCCTCTGGAGCGAGCAGCCGATGTACGTGCAGCTCGCCTTCGCCCTCGATCGGGCCCGAACCCTTGTGGCCCAGCAGCCCGAGCTGGCGGGCAACCCCTTGATCGCCGCGGCGGCGGCCGGCGATGCCAGGGCGGTGATGGCCCAGGGCACCCGGGGGGTGCTCGACCTGGTGGCCCTCACCCACGGCGGCATGGACACCGAGACCTTCGCCCGGATCGTGCGCGACTGGTTCCGCAGCGCCTGCCACCCCAGCCTGCACCGGCTGTTCACAAGCCTCACCTTCGCGCCGATGGCTGAACTGATGGAGCTCCTGCGCTCCCGGGGGTTCCGCACCGTGATCGTCACCGGCGGCGGCACTGATTTTCTGCGGGTGGTCGCCGCGGAGCTCTACGGCGTGCCACCGGAGCAGGTAATCGGCTCCACCTTGCGCACCACCTATGCCGTCCAGGGGGGGGTGCCCGTGCTGCTGCGGCGCCCCGAGGTGGCCTTCATCGACGATGGGCCCGGGAAACCGGTGGGCATCCACACCGCCCTGGGCCGGCGGCCCATCGCCGCCTTCGGCAACTCCGATGGCGACTTCGAGATGCTCGAGTGGACCACCGCAGGCCCGGGGGCTCGCCTGGGGCTGATCCTTCACCATGACGACAGCGAACGGGAGTTCGCCTACGACCGGAAATCCCCTTTTGGTCGCCTGGATCGGGCCCTGGCCGCCGCGCCGCAGCGGGGCTGGACGGTGGTGAGCATGCGCAACGACTGGACCCGGGTGTATCCCCTCAGCGCGAACCCCTGCCCCCGCTGAGGGTGGCGCTGGGCCGTTCCCCGAAGAGGCGGCGGTAATCACGGGAAAAGTGGCCGTGGTTCAGGAAACCCCACTCCAGGGCCAGCGCCGAGATCAGGATCTCGCTGGGATCGGCGGCCAGCAACTGGCGCCTGATTCCGTGCAGCCGGAGCAGCTTGAGGTAGGCCATCGGCCCCATGCCGAGGTGCTCGCGAAAGCCCTGGATGAGGGTGCGACGGCTGGCATGCACCTGCCGGCAGAGGGCATCGAGGGTGATCGGTTCGCGGGGATGCTCGTCCATCCAGCGCTGAACCAGCTTGACCAGATCGATCCGGGCCGGCGGACGCATCAGTCCGCCGTGGTGGTCGGAGCCATGGGCCAGGGCCTCGATGATCAGGGGCACGAGGTCCTCCGCCGCCAGGCGGGACCAGGGGCCCTGGCACAGGGTCTGGGGATGTCGTTCGGCCAGGTTAACCAGGCGCCGCAGGCTGGTGCGCAGTCCGTCGAAGCGGCGGGACTCGATCCGGGCCCAGTTGGCCTCGAACAACCCCCGATCAAGGCCGGGAGAACCCAGGGCCTCAGCCCAGCGATGGAAGCGACTCTCATCGAGGCTCAGGATCGCCAGGTCGCAGCCGGCGGCGGTGCTGAGGTGAATCTCAGCGTGGGGTCGCAGGCCGAACAGGGAGTCGCACGGCAACCACTGGCCATGGGAGCAGAGCAGGTCATCGCGACGGCCGGGCGTGAGATCCAGGCAGATCAGCTGACGACCGGCCGGCTTGGCTCCAGAGGCGTGCAACGCCCCCCGGGCCCGGACCCGCAGAACCTGAACGGGCCCGATGGCCCCCAAGACGAGATCGCCACTGAGGGCGCCGGTCGCCAGCTGGGTGAACTGCATCGGCAGTCCGGCTTCCCCCAGGCGTTCGGCCATCTGCTCGATGCAGCCGAACGGAAGGCGTGAGCGCACCGGAAGAAATGCACGATTTGAGTGGCCAAAGTCTCCCACGCACATCAAGATTGGGGCATGGTGCCGCGCCCCACCAAGGCATTGCCGCAGAGGGGCCGTCGTTCCAAGCCAGCCCGTCGAAGCCAGCCCATCAGTGGGCTCCATCGCGATCCCTTCGCCCGACCCTTCCCATGCCCAACGGCCAACCCAACATCCTCATCCTCTGGGGCGACGACATCGGCCAGAGCAACCTGAGCTGCTACAGCGACGGCCTGATGGGGTACCAGACCCCCAACATCGATCGGGTCGCCAAGGAGGGCGGTCGCTTCATCCACTACTACGCCGAGCAGAGCTGCACCGCCGGCCGGGCCGCCTTCATCACCGGTCAGAGCGTGTTCCGCACCGGCCTCAGCAAGGTGGGCCTGCCGGGCGCCGCGGTGGGCTTCCAGGCCGAGGATCCCACCATCGCCGAGCTGCTCCAGCCCCTGGGCTACCGCACTGGCCAGTTCGGCAAGAACCACTTCGGCGACCGCGACGAGCATCTGCCGACGATGCACGGCTTCGATGAGTTCTTCGGCAACCTCTATCACCTCAACGCCGAGGAAGAACCCGAACTGCGGGATTATCCCAAGGAGGATGATCCGGAGTTTCCGAATTTCCGCAAGCGCTTCGCCCCCCGCGGCGTGCTGCACTGCTGGGCCAACGGCGACGGCACCCAGCGGATCGAGAACACCGGCCCGCTCACCAAGAAGCGGATGGAAACCGCCGACGAGGAGTTCATGGCCGAGGCCAAGCGCTTCATCCGCGATGCGGTGGCCTCGGGCGAGCCCTTCTTCGTGTGGTTCAACACCACCCACATGCACTTCCGCACCCACGCGCGGCCCCAGGATGTGGGCCAGTCAGGGCGTTGGCAATCGGAATACCACGACGTGATGATCTATCACGACAACTGCATCGGCCAGATGCTGGATCTGGTGGATGAGCTGGGCATCGCGGGCGACACGATCGTGATGTATAGCACCGACAACGGCCCGCACATGAACAGCTGGCCCGATGCCGGCATGACGCCTTTCCGCAACGAGAAGAACTCAAACTGGGAGGGGGCCTACCGGGTGCCTGCCATGGTGCGCTGGCCGGGCCAGATCGAACCCGGCACCCTGTTCACTGGTGTCGTCAGCCATCTCGACTGGCTGCCCACCCTGCTGGCCGCCGCCGGCGAGCCCGAGATCAAGCAGAAGCTGCTCGACGGCCATCAGGTGGGAAGCAAGACCTTCCACATCCACCTCGATGGCTACAACATGCTCGATTACTGGACGGGCAAAACTGATAAGAGCCCGCGGGTGGAGTTCTTCTACTTCTCCGACGACGGGGACCTCACCGGCCTGCGCTTCGACAACTGGAAGTTCGTGTTCATGGAGCAGCGCGTGGCCGGCTCGCTGCAGGTGTGGGCCGAGCCCTTCACCGTCCTGCGGCTACCGAAGATCTTCAACCTGCTCACCGATCCCTACGAGCGGGCCGACATCACCTCCAACACCTACTGGGACTGGATGCTCGACCACGCCTTCATGCTGGTGCCGGCCCAGGCCTTCGTGGCCGACTTCCTGGCCTCATTCAAGGACTACCCACCCCGCCAGAAGGCCGCCAGCTTCACCGTCGGCGATGTGCTCGAGAAGATGATCTCTGCCGGCGGCGCGAGCTGAGCTCCCGATGACCGTGGCCCCCGGCACCAGCCGCCCCAGACCGGGTCGCCCCCCGGCCCGGGACATGGCCTGGATACCAGCGGGATCCTTTGTGATGGGCTCCGACCACCACTACCCGGAGGAGGCCCCGGCCCACCGGGTGGCTGTGGAGGGCTTCTGGATCGATCGCCATCTGGTCACCAACGCCCAGTTCCTGAGGTTTGTGAAGGCCACGGGCCACATCACCCTGGCCGAGCAGCCCGCCGATCCGGCCGATTACCCCGGCGCTCTGCCGGAGTTGCTGGCTCCTTCCTCAATCGTGTTCGTGCCGCCGCCCGGGCCGATCGGCACCGGCGATCCCTACCGCTGGTGGCAGTACGTGGCCGGCGCGAACTGGCGCCACCCGGAAGGCCCCGGCAGCTCGATCCGGGAGCGGGAGCAGCATCCCGTGGTGCACGTGGCCCATGCCGACGCGGCGGCCTACGCCATCTGGATCGGCAAAAGCCTGCCGAGTGAAGCGGAGTGGGAACGGGCCGCCTGGGGAGGCCGTGAAGGGGTCGAATTCGCCTGGGGTGACGAACTTCACCCCGGCGGGCGCCCACTGGCGAACACCTTCCAGGGAGATTTCCCGCACCACAACAGCCTGCTGGACGGCTACGCCGGCAGCTCACCCGTGGGCGCCTTTCCAGCGAACGGCTACGGCCTGTTCGACACCATCGGCAATGTCTGGGAGTGGACCGACAGCTGGTACCTGGACCATGGCGCCAGGGCCGCCGGGGCGGAGGGCTGTTGCGCCTCTGGCTCGGAGGCCCGAGAAGCGAGCATCGACCGTGCCTCCCAGCACGGGGCGATTCCCCGCAAGGTGATGAAGGGGGGCTCCTTCCTGTGCGCCCCCAGCTACTGCCGCCGCTACCGGCCGGCGGCGCGCCTGGCCCAGGGCATCGACACCTCCACCTGCCACCTGGGCTTCCGCTGCCTCGTGCGTCCATGAAGCTCCTGCCGATGCTGTGCGCGGCAGCCAGCGCCACCGTGGCCTTCAAGGTCACCGAAGCGCTCTCGCCGATGGGGTCGGCCTTCGCCTGCTCACTCACCATCGCCCTGGCCACCTTCGCCAGCGTCCAGCGGCCGGCGCTCCCCCTTTGGTCGGCCCTGTTGGGCGCCCTGGTGGGGTCCCTGGTGGGCGCCGGCACCGTGGCCGCCGATCTGGTCGCCCAGGAGGGGTTCTCGGAGCTGGCCCCCCAGCGGGCCCTGATCGTGGGCAGCCTGGCCCTAGCGGGGAGTGTGTCTGGAGCCCTCCTGGGGGGAAGCCTGCACCGGCCCTCCCTGCGTCCGCCCAGCGATCTGATCAAGGCCGCCAGCGCCCTGACCACCGGCGTCTTCGCCCTGTTCGTGACGCTCAAGTTCCTCCAGGCGGGTCTCGATCCGGCCCGCACCCTCTCCAGCCGCCTGAGCACCTCGCTCACGGTGCTGGTGGCCTCCCTGGTGCTGCCGGGCTGGGTGGCCTACATCCTCTGTCGGCCCAACCAAGCGGGGGACCCCTGATTCATGGCGTGGAACGAAGCTGTGGAGCTGGTGTTGGCGCAGGCCGTGGGGGCTCTGCAGTTCAGCCTGGAAACCCTCTCGGTGGTCTGCGTGCTGGTGGGGCTGGTGCAGACCCTGCGGCTCGCGTTCAGCCAACGGCGCCGAAGCCGGGGCGCGGACTTCCCCTTTGCCCGGGTGCGGCTGCGGTTCGGCTCCTGGCTCTCGCTGGCGCTGGAGTTCCAGCTGGGGGCCGACATCGTCGCCACCACCACCGCCCCCAGTGATTCCAATCTGATCCGGCTGGCGGTGGTGGCGGCGATCCGAACCTTCCTGAACATCTTCCTGGCCAGGGAGATGGAGCAGCAGCAACGCCTGGAGGAACGCTCCCATCCCGAAACAGCCCTGCCGCCCCTGCCATGACCGCCAACCTCACCAACGAACTGGCCAAGGAGCGCAACCGGGCGGCGGCGGAGCGCACCTTGATGGCCTGGATCCGCACCTGTCTCTCGCTGATCAGCTTCGGCTTCGGCCTTGACAAGATCGTCGGCGCCATCAGAAGCAGTGGTGGTGGACTCCGTGGGGGCCACGCCGAATGGAGCGTGCGCCTGGTGGCCATGGGCTTTGTGATCACGGGCATCCTGGCGATGGGGGCCGCCACCCGCCAGCACCACCGCGATCTCAGGCGCCTCCTGCGCGACGACTTCACCTACTGCCAGGAGCGCTCCCTCGCCACGGCCACGGCCGTGGCCCTGACGGTGATCGGCGTGTTCGCCCTGCTGATGCTGGCGATCGGCGCGTTCAAGAACTGACTGCTCCCTTTTCGCTGCTCCCTTTTCGCTTCCCCCTTTCTCCTTTCCCGCCATGGCCCAAGCTGCTGCCCTGCTGGTGAGCGCCACCCTGTTCGCGATCATGTTCGCGCTGGGGCTGAGCCTGGCCGGCGACAGGTTGAACCTGGTGCGCGAGCGCCCTGCCCTGTTCGCCCGGGTGTTGCTGGGCACCTGCGTGCTGGTGCCCCTGCTGGCGCTGCTGCTGCTGAAGCTGCCGCTCAGCGCGGCCCTGACGCCATCGGCGCGGTTCGCCATCGCCCTGATGGCGGTCTGCCCCAGCGCTCCCCTCGCCCTGCGCAAGGCCGGAAAGGCCACGGGCAGCCGTCAACTGGCGTCCCAGCTGCAGGTGTCGGCGGCGGTGCTGGCGATCCTGTCGATCCCGCTGCTGGCTGACGTCTTCACCCAGACCTACGGAATCTCCGGATGGGACATCGGTCCGAAGGAAGTGGCCCTGCAGATCGGCAAGGCCCAGCTCCTGCCCCTGGCCTGCGGCATGCTGCTGCGCCGCTGGTGGCCAGGCTGGGCCCAGCGCTGGGAAGGGTTGTTCGACAAGCTGGCCAATGGTCTCCTGCTGCTGCTGATCGTGGCGGTGCTGGTCAAGACCGGCCACCAGCTGGTTCCCTTCCTGTCCCGCAGTGCGCTGGCCCTGGGGTTCATGGCGGTGATGGTGGTGGCTTCCCTGGCGATCGGCCACCTGCTCGCCGGCAACGACCCGGAGGAGCGCACCACCACCGCCCTGGTGACCTCCATGCGCAACCCTGGACTGGCCCTGCTGCTGGCCAGCACCTACGCCAGTGGGATGGCAGGCCTCAAGCTCGCGATCCTGTCCTACCTGCTGTTGACGGTGCTGCTGTCGGTGCCTTACCTGCGCTGGCGCAAAACCCTGAGCCTGCGCGGCGCTTCCTAGGTCAACGCCTGGCCCTCATGGGCATCCCTGCACGGAGATCCGGTAGCTGAAGCCGAGGGCCCCGGGTTGGGAGCTGGCGCCGATCTTGAAGTTCATCAGGCTCGTGCGCCGGCCGGGGATCGAGGGAAAGGGCCCGAACATCCGCCCGGTGCCCTGCGGGGGTGTCAGGTTGACGTTGAACAGCCTCAGGCTGTCCCGGTCGGTGAAGATCATGAAACCCTGCACGGGATAGGTGGCCTTGTCCGTCGAGGTGGCCGTGAAGAAGAAGCGGTAGCTGCTGAAGGGCCGATCAACGACGAAATCGGTGTTCCAGTTGGTGCGGCCCAGCAGACGGCCGGGGCCCACCTGCTTGGAGACCACCGGATCACCGCTGCCACCCAGGGGCTTGAGGAACGTGCAGTTGGCCTGGGCGCGGGCCGGCAAGGCGGTGCCCAGGACGGCCATCCCCGCCAGGGCTGCCAACGCCGTGCGGTCAATCCAGGCGCGTTTCGTTGTCCCTGTCACCGATCTTTGGCGTGGATGAGAGTGCACCTTATGGCCTGTGGCGCTCAGAAGCCTTCGTCGGCACTCTCCTCGTGTTCCTCCTCCTCCGGCATCTGCAGACGCACCACAATCGGGGCATGGTCGCTGGGCTTCTCGTTGGCGCGGAGGGCCTTGTGGATCTCGCAGCCCGTGGCCCACACCTGCAAGTCCTCCGAGAGATAGATGTGATCGATGCGCCAGCCCCGGTCCGGATCCCAGGCGCCGCTGCGGTAGTCCCACCAGCTTGGTAGCTGCCAGCTTCGAACATCCGGAACACGTCGCTCAGGCGCCCTGAACGGTCGCCTGAGCGGGCTGAGCGCTCGACCTCGCTGAGCATGATTCCGCCTGTGAGCCGCTTCGGGTCATGGAGGTCGCGGTCTTCGAGGGCAATGTTGCAATCTCCCACCATGCAAAGGGGATCGCCTTCCTGTTCTTGGGCCGCCAGGTGACGCCGGAGGCAACCCAACCAGCACAGCCTGTAGGCGTACCTGTCGGAGCTCAGTGACGAGCCGTTGGGCCCAGGGGGGTTGGGGACGCGGACCCCTTTGACGCGGGCCCAGGACAAGGGTTCCTGGTCGCCCTCTCGTTCAGCTTCATGGTGCTCGTTCAGAAGGACGGATGTCCGATCGTCAGCATCGCGAAGGTCGGTTGTGCCCCTGAACTCCGGTGGGTTCCCTTGCGGCCAGTGATGACACCCACGTCGACACGGTCGGCTACCTCTGGGCAGGGTCCCAGGCCTGGTCAATCCCTGGACGCGATGGGTTGGCCGCTGGCGGCAATCCAGGGGCCAACGACGGGCGCCTCCGTGATGATCGCCGCGACGCGGTCGGGGGCAGGCACCTGAAACAGGCGCGTCCCTTCCAGACGCTCCCCAGCCTGCCTCCGCTATCAGCCCGCCACCCACGAAGCCAAGCCCCCCCAACAGGGGCCCGTCCCTGGTCGGCCAGGCGTCAGTGGCCCTTGGCTCAGCAGCCTGCCGCTCCTGATCCAACCCTACGCTTCCCTCAGCTGAATGGCGGTGGCTCAGTTCTTCTGGCCCCCGCTGTCCCTGCCGCTCACCCCACTGCCGCCACCAGTGCCGGATGGTGTGATCCGCTGAACCTGAACACTCTGAGCATGCGGATGGTTGGCCGCGATCAGGTGCGCCTCTCCGATCAGCGTCTTCAGGCCCCGCAACAGGCAGCGGCGTAGGCCCCGGGCTTCTCTGCTCGGCCCGCTCACCGGCTCCGCGATCGCCTGCTCCTTCGATGAAGCCTGAGGCTTGCGCCCTCGCACGGGGCCCATGGCCGAGACCCACCATCTCGTCCTTCTGGCCATGCCGCAGGGTCTGCATGAACAGCCCTCTGAGGGCTGTGAAGTTGCGGCGGCGGCATTCGCTGAATACGCATGGTTCTACGAAGCAGCAGCGGCTGTGGTCAACCGACCGGTTACCCGTGAGCGACCGGGAGGTCAGGTCCTCGTGGCAGGCCCGCTCGACCTGGAAGAGAATGCGTGACCCCCGCAGCCGGCGTTGAGCAGCAGGCAGGTCAATCACATGGCGGAAAACTCCATCCTCATCCGCCGGTCAAAGCCCCTCTCGGCAGATGGTCCCATGGCCTGAGCGGGGATCAGAATTGCGGCGAACTCGAGCCCATCCACCAGATCCAGCAGAAAAACACCTGGTGATCATCCGAAAACCCATCACCCGACGATGGTTGTAACAGGGTGCTCTGCTCAGGTCGCCAGGCACGGAAGGACGTCGGCTTCTCCATCCACCGTCCTCGGGGCCAAATCGATTGCATTCACTGGAATCGGGGCAGATTGAAGGGCGCCCGTGGAGCAGGCTGGATGTGATCGATGCGCAACGGGCTTCACACAGGCCTGCTGATCGCCACACCTGCGGCCATGGCCCCGGGGCGGCTGGTGGTCATCGTCCAGTGGCTCTGCACGAGACACGCGTGATCATCAACCGCGAACATCTCACCTTTGCAGAAGCTATCCGACCGGCCACATGGTCCTGGATCACAGAGTGCAGAAATACCGTACAGCCGGCACGAAGAAGAGCAATACGACCACTGCCCATGAAAGCCTCGTCTACCTTCCTCTCGATGATTCCCGCCAGAATGAAGCGCGAGGCGCCAATCGTCGAGACCCGTATCATGGCCGCCATCATCACAAAGCTGTCAATCAGATGTTTGGGCTTGAGGGCTATGCGCCATCACAGCTCGTGCCAGCGACTTGGTGATTCGTGGCATCCTTCTGGACGTGGCAAGAATCACATCTGCGAATCTGCCTATCCTTCAGCTGGCAGGCGAGGAGCAGGTCCAAAACCAGTGCTGATGACCACACGGGATCCACTCGGCAACGCTCGCACCGCAACGCAGCATCTTGTTGACCATCATCCCTTGACTTGAAAAGGCAGGGAGTTCCACATAAACATACCGGATCAACAGGTCACTCAACAGCCAACACATTCAGCTATCTAGGCATGATTCATGCCTTGTGAATGACCAAATATCCTAATCGTTGCCTGAGCCACTTCAATTTCTTGTGCAGCTGACGGCTCCAGTGGCAAGTGCTGATCCAACCTGGCCATCTCAACGATCTGCAACGGCACGGCATGTCCGGAACATCCATGCCGGAGTGCGGAGTTTGCTGCTCAACCCAGGAGCTCCATGCAACCCACGAGGGATCCACTCTCCGCCGCAGCACAACGTGATGCCGCCTCAGTGGCACGAGCTTCTGATCGAGGCAACAATGCTCTCGATCTTGAGGAAGTGATTTCCGCTGTCGAACAGGTGGCCGTGGTTATCTGCATTCCGTCAGTGGCAGCCACGCCGCAGCCGCATTCAAACCATGCCGAAATCCGATTGGACCACATTGAACACTGTGATTGTCTCGGGGGTCACGCCATCGGAGATGGAGAAGATGCCCCCGCCCAGCCCGACGACTGACAGCGGGATGCTGCCGGCGAGCACCAACCGGTCGCCCTTCAGGCGACTGAAATCCGCAATCCGGTCACCTTGAATTTCGCCAAAGCGCAACAGGAAGGTGTCGGCACCCGCCCACCGCGCATCTTGTCGGCCCCGGCACCGCCATCCAGCGTGTCGTCTCCGTTGTCACAGCGCAGAACATCCCTGCCCCCCTTTCCATACAACCGGTCCGAGCCCACCCCACCAGAAGCCCTGTCATCCCCTTCGCCGCCCCGCACCGCGATCCAGCCAATCCCCTCCAGCGTGACCGATGAGCACGGCACGGCCACGATTGCCACACAGAACGTCCTGGCTGGTGCTGCCGATCAGTCGGTCCGAACCGGAGCCATCTGCCAGAACATCGCCCCCCAATCAGTTTGACGACACCGGAGACAGAGGCGCAGAGAGGAAATCTGCCAGCGAAAGAGAGGGGACAGTTGATTGAATTTGGACGCTGAGAATGGGTGAGCCATTGGCATTGTTCACCACGACGGCCTCTACGAGGGAGTCGAGATCGGAAGCAGTTGCGCCGAGTGGTCGGAGGTCAATCTGATCCTCGCTCCCACTGTCGTTGTCAAAGTCAGTGATCATGACGGCTCCTCCGCCAGCGACTCCGGTGATCTGAAACACGTCATCGCCGCCGTTGCCGGTGAAGATGAAGGGATCGCTGAACAAGCCGCTGGCGGAGATGTCTCCACCGAGCGAGTCGCACTGCGCCGATCCCACCAGGCCACCGGAGTTTGTGGATGCGAACGACAACGGGAAGAAAGGAGCTCCACCTGGGATCGTGAGGATCCCCACGACATCGCCTTCGGCGTCGCCGCCGCTGCTGATCGCGCCATCGACGAAGATCGACGGGGACACACCAACGCTCGTACCCTGGTAGCTGAGGGTGACGCCGTCCTCCGCCTCGACAGGGTGGTCGTCGGTTCCCGCAGCGCCCTCAATGATCGAGCCGGAGCCGGCGCGAATCCAGTCGTTCAGCGGACTGCCGATGGCGTTCCCAATGCCGGTGAGGACAGAGCTGTTCGGCTCCGCGTTTTGGCCGGTGCCGGGGAAGGGCGCTGGCCCGACCGGGGCGGATGTGTTCGTAGGGGCCGGCCGTTCGGCGGTGTAACCCCTGGAGAGATCGTGACGTCGACCCCAAACACTGAACCAGGCCCTATGAGAGCTTCCCTACCGCGCAGAGGTGGCCAGGAGAAGCCCCCGAAACGCAAGCGCCACAACCCCGAGCAGATCATCCGCAAGCTGTGCACTGCTGAGCAGCTGCTCAATCAGGGCCAGACCGTCGCGGACATCTGCCGGGCCCTGGAGGTCTCCGCACCCACTAACCACGGCTGGCAGCAGCTGTACGGGGGGATGAAGGCGACAGAGGCCAAGCGCCTCAAGGAGCTGGAACAGGAGATCACCAGGCTCTAGACGAAGGCTTCTGCCCAGCAGCAGGAGCTTGCCGAGGGAAACGTCTAAGCCCGGAGCGTCGCCGCAGAGCCGTCGCGGTTCGGCAGGATCGCTGCCACAATTCGCCGCGAGGTGCCTGCGGATTCGTGAGCTGGCCCGGTGCCATGGCCGCTCGGGCCGGCGGCTGGCTTACCGGCGGCTGCGGCTCGACGGCTGGAGGGTCAATCACAAGCGGGTGGAACGGATCTGGCCCGAGAAGGGGCTCCAGCGCCCCCTGCCACGCAAGCGAAAGCGCTCAGGGCCCACAGACAGTTCCAGGGGGTTGATGAGAGCCGAGTACCCGCACCATGTGTGGGCAATCGACCTCCAGTTCGACCAGACAATGAATGGCCAGACGTTCAAGATCCCGAACATGGTGGATGACATGAGCCGTGTCTGCCTGGCCATTCGGGTGGGCCGGCACTACAAGTCTGTGGATGTGATCGATAGGATCATGGAGTTGCCAAGGCATAATCCAGTACCCACCCATCTGAGGATGGACAATGGCCCTGAGTTCATTGCCCATGCGCTATGGGAGTGATGCACGGGCAGTGGTTCGGATACGACATGCATACCGCCGAGCTCACCCTGGGAGAACCCATTCGTAGAGTCATTCAACGGCAGACTCAGGGATGAATTCCTGACGATTGAGCACGTTTCATCTTTGTCTGAGGTAAGGGTGTTGGCAGAGCAGCACCGAATCGAGTTCAACGCCTACAGACCGCACGCTGATCTCCAGGGGCGTACGTCCCCCTGGACGTCATCCAGCAATGGAAGGCGGCCAGATCACCCCGTCAGCTCTCACACGGACTGGAGCAGCAAAGGGAGTCACGTCAGGGGCAGGGCGAGCGGGGGCAGGATCAGATGGACGCCGCGTTAGCGATGGCCGAGGCTCACGGTGGCGGGGCGACCACCTCCGTCAGCGCGACCGGGGTGTCGAGCAAGGATCTCCTCGGCATCGGAGCCTGGTCGTCGTTGAGGCCCCCTGCCCCAGCAGGTCACTGGCTCAAGGAGATGGTCGATCGGGCCGCCATGGGCAGCAGCGCAGCAGCGTTCATTGGGCGACTGCGGGTATCCCTGTCCCATCGGCGCTGGCGGGAGGGAATGAGCCTCGTTGGGCAACGCCGCGCGCCAGGGGTCCGCAAGCCCGCTCAGGGGTTCAGCCGCTCCGCCCCCCCCGGTTCTGCCAGCAGCGGCGCCTGTGCGGATGGGCGCTGAGCTCCAGCAGCTCCACCTGCTCGATCCCGATGTGCAGCAGCTGGAATGGGGCAGGCTGTGGTGCCCCACTCCAGCTCCTCGGGGAAAGCGGCTGCAGGATCCAGGGGCGCACCGGGTTCAGGCCAGCCCCAGAGGGCTCAAGCCGCGGGGGAGAGGCCGTCCCAGTGCCGCTGCCGTTCCTGCCGTGCGACGCCATCGCCCAACGTCAAGACAGTTCCGCGCAAGGAGAACTGAGCGCGGGCCCTGGGCAGCAACCAGCAGAGCTCAATGGCGGGCGGCGGCTGGAGTTCGGCAGCATTGGCGCTGCGGCCATCGGTAAGCAGGTCGAGGGCGGCGCCCTCGGCCCAGCCCCGGAAGACCAGGGTGCGCACCCGCGGCGTCCGATCGCAGGCAACGCTGGCCAATTGCAGCCAGCGGGCAGCGGGCGAGCAACCTTCCTGTTCCCGGGCCGCGCGCAGCAACGGCCGCCAGGGGGGCAGGGTCGCGATCACGGCGTCAGCGGGTCGGGGCGGGTCGGCGGCTGAGGGCCACGCCCCCAGCGGCGAGGGACCCCAGAGCGAGGGTGCCGCCGGCGACGAGGAAAACCAGAGTCTGCAGCGCCAACAGGGTCAACCCCAAGGCCGACGCCGCCTTGATCTGAATCCTGGCCTTGAGCAGCAGGGTGAGCAGCAGCAGCACCGTGGCCTGCAACCCGGCGATCTTCGCCATGAGGGCTGCGGCGGCGAGGGGGACGAAGGGGGAAGGCAGCAGCATGGGGAGGGCGCGTTCCCCCCATCCTGGCGACGCCCTGTGGGGAGCGGGACGTCGATGGACTGGAAGCTGCTGGCCTGGGCGGGTTGGGGCCCACCTGCCTCAGAGCCTGAACCCCTCCAGCAGTGGCGCCGCCACCAGCAGCATCAGGCTGCGGCTCTCCAGCGGTGCCCCGGGCGGGATCCAGGGTTCGGGCCGCTCGGGCAGATCCTGGCCGGCGGGCAGGGCGGTGTCGATCACGCGCAACCAGCCGCCGCGGCTAGGGGGCAGATCGAAGTGCATCGCCTTGAAGTAGGCGTTCATGCCGCACCAGAGCAGCGCCCCCTGGTGGGCTGTCTCCAGGCTCCAGGCCAGGGAATGGGACCAGCTGGCCCAGTCGGGGGCATTCAGTTCCACCCCGTGCCAGTGGCGCTGCACCGGCCGCCTCTCAAGGGGCCCGTGGGCCGGGTTCAGCAGCGGCGCCAGCCGCTCGCGAAGCCGCAGAAGCCGACGGCAGAACTGACGCAGGGCCTGGTCCTCGCCATTGGTCTGCCAGTGCATCCAGCCGATCGGGTTGTTCTGGCACCAGGCGTTGTTGTTGCCCCCCTGACTGCGGCGCACCTCATCGCCCATCAGAAGCATCGGCACCCCTGGCGCCAACAGCAGGGAGGCCAGCAGGTTGCGCAGCTGCCGCTCCCGCAGGGCCATCACCGCACGGTCGTTGCTGGGGCCTTCCACCCCGTGGTTCCAGCTGTTGTTGTGGTTATCGCCGTCCCGGTCGTCCTCGCCGTTGGCGAGGTTGTGCTTGCGGTCGTAGCTGACCAGATCCGCCAGGGTGAAGCCGTCATGGGCAGTGACGAAAGTGATGCAGCGGCCGGCCTCCGCCGGCTGTCCGCCAAACAGATCCGGGCTGCCGTTGAGCCGCTGGGCCATCGACCAGCTGGTCTTTTCATCGCCTTTCCAGAAGCTGCGCAGGTCATCGCGGAAGCGTCCGTTCCAGGCGGCCACCCGCCGGGCCGGGAAATCGCTCAGCCGGTAGAGGCCGCCACAGTCCCAGGGCTCGCTCACGAGCTTGAGCTCACTCAGTTCCGGATCGGCCTCGATCTCCTCAAACAGGGGCGGCGCGTCCAGGGGGGCGAGACCCTCCCCTCGGGACAGGGCGATGCCGAGGTCGAAGCGAAACCCATCCACCCCCAGCTCCAGGGCCCAGCAACGCATCGATTCGAGGATCAGCCGCCGCACCAGGGGACGGTTGGCCGCCACGGTGTTGCCGCAACCACTCACATCCATGTACTCCCCCAGGGGGGTCTGGTGGTAGTAGAGGCGATCGTCGAAGCCGCGCCAACTGAGCGTTGGCCCCACGGGGCTGCCTTCGGTGGTGTGGTTGTAGACCACATCGACCAGCACCTCGAGGCCCAGCTGGTGGCAGGCGTTCACCAGCCTCCGCACCTGGTCGCGGGCCGTGAGCGGGTCGCCGCCGGCCACATAGGCATGGTGGGGCGCCAGCCAACTCAAGGGGCTGTAGCCCCAGTGGTTCAGTCGGCCGGGGGGCGCATCGTGGGGGTCGAAGGCCATGACCGGCAGAAGCTCCAGGGCGGTGACCCCCAGGGCCTTGAGTTCGCCCAGCACTTCGATCAGACCCAGGAAGGTGCCCTGCAGGGCGCGGCTCACGGGGCAACCGGCTCCCCTGGTGAAACCGCCCACGTGCAGCTCGTAGATCACCGTGCGCTGCCAGCTGTGGCGGGGCCGTGGAGCGGCCACGAAATCGAAGCGATCGCGCTCGGTCACCACCCCCTTGAGGCAGCTGGCGGTGTTGGGGGCGAGGCCGGCGGCATCGGCGCGCCGGTAGACCTGCCAGCCGTCGATCGCCCGGGCGCAGGGATCGAGCAGCACTTTGGAGGGATCGAAGCAATGCTGGCCGGGCAGCAAGGGCCCGAAAACCCGGTAGCCGTAGCGCGTCCCCACGCCGATCCCCGGCACCTCCACGTGCCAGTGGTCGCCAGAGCGGTGGCGCCCGTCCAGGGCGATCACCCGGGAGGGCTCCAGGGCGTCTCCACCATCGAAGAGCAGCAATTCCACCCGGGTGGCCCTGGGGGCGACCACCGAAAAGTTCACACCAGCGGCAGTGAGACTCGACCCGAGGGGCCAGGGGTGTCCCAGTTGGATTGACGCCAAGGGGCCGCGCGGGTGGCTGCCACAAGCTAGGCCGGTGATCCGCTGCGATAACTCCATGGCCTTCGCCAGCCCCAGCGAAGCCGGGCGTCCCCCCCAGCCGGTGCGGGACGATCTCTGGGTTTTCGCCCCGAACCGGGACAGCCAGGGGGGCACCGCCTGGTGGCTTGCCCTGCCGGACGGCGGTGTGCTGATCGACTGCCCGGGCTGGAGCGAAGCCAATCTGGCCTTCCTGCGCGAGCGCCCAGCGGGGCAGATCCTGCTCACCAGCCGTGAGGGCCATGGCCGTTGCCGGCGCTTCCAGGAAGCCCTGGGCTGGCCAGTGCTGGTACAGGAGCAGGAGGCCTACCTGCTGCCGGGGGTGGAGCGGCTGGAAACCTTCGCCGAGGAGGCCGAGCCCCGGGGTGGGCTGCGGCTGCTCTGGACGCCGGGGCCCACCCCGGGGGCCAGCGTCGTGCTGGCGGTGGAGGCGGGGGGGTTGTTCTGCGGTCGACTCCTGGTGCCCACCGGCGTGAACCGCGGGGCGCCCCTGCGCTCGGCCCGCACCTTCCATTGGCCGCGGCAGTGGCGCAGCCTGGCGCGCCTGCGCCAGTGGCTCCCCCCCGGGGCCCCCGATTGGATCGCCAGCGGGGCCGCCCTGGGGGCCCTGCGGGGCGAAAAGCTGATCACAGGAGGCCGGCGGCTCCTTGAGGACCTGGTCGATCGGCCCGCCGTTGCAGCCGCCGCTGCCGCCTCCCTGACCGGTGGCGAAGGGTCCAAGGGGGAACCCTGAATCTGTGCCCTGGGGCACCCAATGGCGCGTCACGGGTCGCTGAAAGGGCCGAAAGCGTTGTCTGAGATTGCTTTTCCGGTTGCCTCAGCTCGCGAAGGCCCATACGATTGGCGCGCTCACACCCATGGCCGCAAGGGACTCTCCGACCCGCACGGCTCCCGCTGACCCGGAGGATTCCGTTTCCGATGACCAACAAAGCTGATCTCGTCAACCTCGTTGCCCTCCGCACCGAACTCACCAAGACCGACGTCTCTCTGGTGGTCGATGCCGCCATCGAAACCATCATTGATTCGGTGGTGGGAGGAGAGAAGGTGTCCATTCTTGGTTTCGGTTCCTTTGAAGCCCGCGAGCGTTCCGCCCGCCAGGGCCTCAACCCGAAGACCGGCGAGAAGATCGCCATTCCTGCCAAGCATGTGCCTGCCTTCACCGCCGGCAAGTTGTTCAAGGACCGGGTGCAGACCGAATCGAAGAAAACCAAGAAGAAGAAGTGAAACCGTTCTTTGGCGCTTGAGCTGGGCGGTCCGAGGGGCCGCCTTTTTGCTGATCATCCCGGAACCCTGCCGGCCCATCTCGAGGGTGTGCTGCGCCCCGCTGCCATCCCGGTCCCGGCCGCGGTCCAGGATCGGTGGGTCTACCGCGGTCGCTTTGCCCCCTCTCCCACCGGGGCGATGCACCGGGGCAACCTGCGCACGGCCCTGATCAGCTGGCTAGATGCTCGGCTGCACGGGGGCCAGTGGTTCCTGCGGATCGACGATCTCGATCGTCCCCGCAACCGCCCCGGCGCGCAAAGGTCCGTGCTCAAGGATCTGGAGTGGCTGGGGCTGGGATGGGATGGTCCCCTGATCCGCCAGAGCGAACGCCAGGGCCTCTACGCCACGGTGCTCTCGGCCCTGCGGCGCGCTGGTCTGCTCTACCCCTGCCGCTGCAGCCGACGGATGCTGGCCGACCCCTCAGCGCCCCATGGCGAGGCACCGGTCTATCCGGGCACCTGCCGGGGCCGACCGCCCCATTGGGGCCTGGAGGCGGGGCGTCTGCCCAGCTGGCGCCTGCGGCTGCCGGATGGGCCCATCCAGTGGCAGGAGCGGATCGCGGCCCCTGGTTTGCTGCAGGCAGCCCAGCAGGTGGGCGATC
The DNA here is from genome assembly GCF_024345575.1 of Cyanobium sp. Morenito 9A2. GTDB lineage: Bacteria > Cyanobacteriota > Cyanobacteriia > PCC-6307 > Cyanobiaceae > ATX-6F1. Next base: position 618,902 of record NZ_JAGQBJ010000001.1, on the reverse strand, counting down.
CGGTGCTGCGCCGCGCCGATGGGGTGCTGGCCTACCACCTGGTGACGGCGGTGGACGAGCTCGCCCTCGGCATCACCAGCGTGGTGCGGGGGGCGGATCTGTGGGCCGCCACGGGTCCGCAGGTGGCGGTGATCGACGTGCTGGGGGGAACGGCTCCCTCCTATGCCCACGTGCCCCTGTGGCGGCAGGCTTCCGGGGAGCGCCTGGCCAAGCGGGATGGAGCCGAGGGCTTGGAGGCCTGGAGGAACGAGGGGCTGAGCGCTCCCGAGGTGATCGGCCGACTGGCGCTCAGCCTGGGGTTGGTGCCTGGGCCCGCGGCGCTTACGGCCGAGGAGCTGGCGCAGTCCCTGAGCCTGGAGCGCTTCGAGTGGGTGTTGCGCCAGCGCAGCGCCTGAGGAGGGCCGGCCGGCCCCTGATCCCCCCAAGGCTTAACAAAGGTTTCGGGATCAGGGGCCTCAGTTCCCGTCAGACTGAGACAAAGAACCATTTCGATCTGATGAGCGACCCGTTCTCCCCAGGCAAGCGTCCCGTTTGCAAGGTGTGCGGCGGAAACGGTGTGCTGCGTATCAACCACCACCGCTTTCGCACCTGCCTTGATTGCCTGGGACTGGGGGTGCTGCCGGTCTACGACAGCCATCCCGCCCTCAGCCGTTTGCTTGAGCAACAGGCCCATGGGGGCCGGATCAAGCCCCAACACACGGCCGAACCCACCTTCGTCAACGCAGCGGTTGTTTCGGTTTCTTCGCGATGAAGAAGACCGCGGTGCCCACCACCACCGCCAACGGTGCCGCAGTCAACAGCAGCAGGATCACGGCGGTCCAGTCTGTGTACATCGCGGCGCTAGGGAGAAGTTCTGCCATCATCCCCCCAAAGGGGTGACGTCAGCCATGGGTTCAGGGTTTCACCCCTTTCGGGCGCAGGGCTCAATTGTCCTGGCCCTGAGCGTCGTCCTGGTCACCCCGCTGGGGACACGCGCTGATGTGCGCTTCCAGGACTGCCAGCCAGCGGCCGGCGGCGGCATCACCTGTGACACACGACCAGAGGGAAACACCCTCTTGAACGACGAGGCGGCCCGCTTCGGACTTTTCGATGACGCCAGTCCCGGTTGGGACGAGTTCAACCCCTACCAGGGGGATGAGCAGATGTTCGGCGGTTCCTAGAGATCTGGCCTGCGCCTCCCATCGGCGGCCGCCCATGGTTTGTTCCCCACCCGGAGCAGGGGTCAGCAGATGCGCGGCAGTTGCTCGCCCCGGCCAGGATCCAGCCGGCGCCTTACCCCCAGGGCGTTTTCCAGTCGCACCTGGCCCCGTCCTGGACCCTCCACCTGGCCAATTCGCTTGGCGGTCGGCTGCAGCCGCCTGAGCAGGGCGAGGGCGGCCTCCGCCTGGGAGTCCGGCAGCGTCACCAGGAAGCGACCCTCGTTGGCCATGGCCAGGGGTTCAAGCCCCAGCAGGTCGCAGGCGCCGCGCACGGCGGCGGCCACCGGCACGGCTTCCTCCAGCACCAGCATGTCGAGGCCGGCCGCCGCCGCCAGTTCATCAAGGGCCGCCGCCAGGCCGCCGCGGGTGAGGTCCCGCAGGCCGTGGAGGTCCAGGCCCGCGGCCAGCAGGGCCTGCACGTCTTCGTGCAGGGGTGCCAGGTCACTGGGCAGGGGGCTGCTGAAGCCCAGCTCATGGCGGGCGGCCAGGATCGCCACCCCGTGGCGGCCCAGGTCGCCGCTCACCAGCAGGGCGTCGCCGGGGCGGATCGCCGCCGGGCCGATCGCCAGGTTGTGCGCGAGGCGGCCGATGCCGGCGGTGTTGAGGAACATCCCGTCGGCCTTGCCCCGTTCCACCACCTTGGTGTCCCCGGTGACCACCGCCACGCCGCAGCGCTCGGCCGCCGCCCGCACCGATCGGAGCACCCTTTCCAGGGTGGCCAGGGGCAGGCCCTCCTCCAGGATCAGACCGAGACTGAGGGCCAGGGGCTGGGCCCCCACCATTGCCAGATCATTCACGGTGCCGTACACCGCCAGGGAACCGATGTCGCCCCCGGGGAACTCCAGCGGCCGCACCACATAGCTGTCGGTGGTGAAGGCCAGCGGGCCTGCCTGGGCCGGCAGCAGCGCCGCATCCTGGGCGCCCCCTGCGGGCGTGCCCAGGATGGGCAGGATCAGGGTTTCGAGCAGCTGGCGGCAGAGGCGGCCGCCGCCACCGTGGCCCAGCTGGATGGTGCCGGAGGGTTCTGTTGGCAACGGGCAGCCTGAGGTCATGGCTCAGGGGCGGTAGCGGTGGTAGGCGGCACAGGCCCCCTCCGACGACACCATCGGCGCCCCCAGGGGCCGATCGGGGCTGCAATGCGTGCCGAAGCTGGGGCAATCCGTGGGCCTGGCCAGCCCCTGCAGCACCCGGCCGCTGAGACAGACGGGCTCCTCCGGCGCTAACGGTGTCGCTTCGGTGCTCGCGGCGCTTTGGTGCGGCCCATCGGCAGCCAGGGCGACGTAGGGGGCGCGCAGGCACAGGCCGCTCAATCTGAGCACCCCGAGGCCCCGCCAGAGGCGGTCGCAGGGGGCGAACACCCGTTCGATCAGCGCCTGGGCGGCGCCGTTGCCACTGTCAGGGGCTCCCTGGAGGTAGGCGTTCTCCACACGGTGCTCGCCCTGCTCCAGTTGGCTCACGCAGCGCAGCACCCCTTCGAGCAGCTCGAGTGCCCCGAAGCCGGTGACCACGATCGGCACCCGGTGGCGCTGGGCGATCGGCTCGTATTCGGCCAGGCCCATCACCGCCGCCACGTGGCCGGCGGCGAGGAACCCCTGCACCCGCGCCTCGGGCTCGGCCAGGATCGCCTCCAGGGCCGGCGGCACCCGCACCAAGGACACCAGCAGCTTCAGGTTGGTGAGCCCCTCGCTCCAGGCGCGGTGGGCCAGCAGGGCGGTGGCGGGCGCGGTGGTTTCGAAGCCCACCGCCAGAAACACCACCGTGAGCTCGGGGTGGGCGCGGGCGATGGCCAGCACGTCGAGGGGGGCGTAGACGATCCGCACCCGGCCGCCGCCTGAGCGCACCGTGAGCAGATCGATGCCGCTGGAGCCCGGCACCCGCAGCATGTCGCCGTAGGTGCACAGAAGCACGCCGGGGGTGGCGGCCAGGGCCTGGGCCCGATCGATCACGGCGGCGTCGGTGACGCAGACCGGGCAGCCCGGGCCGTGGATCAGCTCCAGCTCCGGGGGCAGCAGCTGGTCGAGGCCATGGCGCAGGATCGCGTGGGTCTGACCGCCGCAGACCTCCATCAGGGTCCAGGGCCGGGTGAGGCGGGCGCGGATCGACGCCAGCAACGCCTGAACCTGGGCCACCTGGGGCGGATCGAGTCGTTGGCTCACCAGGGCCCCTGCTGGGCATAGCTGCCCAGGGCGCGCATGTACTGGGCCCGCTCGAACTCCTCCGGGTCGGGGCTGCGCCGCTGGCTCATGCAGCCGCGCAACTCCTTCAGGGAGCTGTGGCCGTGCGCCTCGAGCCAGGCGCGCAGTTCGTTCTCCAGTTGGCGCAGGTGGCCCGGGCCGTGGCGCAGCAGGGAGCTGACCACCTGGGTGATCCGTGCCCCCACCATCAACAGCCGCACCACATCGGTGCCGCTCTCGACGCCACCGCTGGCGGCCAGCTCCAGCTCGAGGCGGCCCTCCAGCAGGGCGATCCAGCGCAGGGGCGCCCGCAGGTCGGCGGCCGTGCTCAGCAGCGGGTTGGGGCGGATCTCCAGGGTTTCGATGTCGATGTCGGGTTGGTAAAAACGGTTGAACAGCACCAATCCCCGGGCCCCCGCCGCCTGGAACTGGGCGGCCATGTGGGCCAGGTTGGTGTAGCTGGAGCTGGGTTTGATCGCCAGCGGCAGGGCCACCGCGGCGCCGACGGCGTGCACGATCGCCACATGCTGCGCTTCGATCTCAGCGCCCGGCAGCCTTGGGTCGGTGGGCACGCTGTAGAGGTTGAGTTCCAGAGCGCTGGCGCCGGCCTGCTCGATGGCCCTGGCCGCCTCGGCCCAATGGCCCGGCCGCAGACCGTTGAGGCTGGCGAGGATCGGGATGTCGACCCGACGCCGGGCCGTTTCAATCTCCTGCAGGTAGCCGTCCAGGCCCAGGTGGGCCGGATCGACGCTGGGCTGGTAGCTGAGGGATTCCGGATGGCTCTGGGAGCCGTGCTGCTGGTGGTGCTCCCACTCCAGCCAGTCGCGCTCGACCTGCTCAAGGAACAGCGAATGGAGCACCACGGCGGCGGCGCCATGCTCGGCCAGCAGCGGGAGTCGCTCGGGATCGGCGCTCAGGGGCGCGCAGGCCCCGACCACCAGGGGGGAGGCCAGGGGCAGCCCGAGCCAGGAGGTGCGCAAATCGATGCGGCTCATGGCTCCTGCTCCGCCAGGCGCTGGTAGAGATCCCAGCGCCGAGCCACGTTCTCCTGGGCCGCGCGGGTGAGCTCACGACTGCGTTCTGGCTGGCTCATACCCAGCATCCGGAAGCGGTTCTCCGTGGCCATGGCCTCGGCCAGGGGCACGGTGGGGGCACGGGAATCCACCACAAGGGGCGATTCTCCGCGTTCGAGGCGGCGCGGGTCGTGGCGGTAGAGCAGCCAGCGGCCAGAGTCCACCGCCAGACGCTGCTGCTGGAGCCCCTTGGCCATGTCGATGCCGTGGGCGATGCAGTGGGAGTAGGCCAGGATCAGGGAGGGGCCGGGGTACGACTCCGCTTCCAGAAAGGCGCGCAGGGTGTGCTCATCCTTGGCGCCCATGGCGACGCTGGCCACGTAGACGTTGCCGTAGGTCATCGCGATCAGGCCCAGATCCTTCTTGGCGGCGGGCTTGCCGCCGCTGGCGAACTTGGCCACGGCTCCCATCGGCGTCGCCTTCGACATCTGGCCGCCGGTGTTGGAGTAGACCTCGGTGTCGAGCACCAGGATGTTGACGTCGTGGTCGCTGGCGAAGACGTGATCGAGCCCGCCAAAGCCGATGTCGTAGGCCCAGCCATCACCGCCGATCATCCAGACGCTGCGCTTGACCAGATCGTCCGCCAGGTTCAACAGGGTGGCGAGTCGGGGGTCGGTGTCCGCCTGTGAATGGGCGTTCAGCTGCCGCTTGAGGGCCTCCACCCGCTGGCGCTGCTCGAAGATCCCGGCCTCATCGCTCTGGTCGGCCGTCAGCAACCCCTCGGCCAAGGCGGGCGGCACGGCGGGCGGAGGCGCGCTCGCCTCGCCGTTGCCGCCGGGGGCGGACAGCTCCCTCAGCAGCCGCTCGGCGGTGGCCTTGCGCTGGTCGAAGCCGAGGCGGAAACCGAGGCCGAATTCGGCGTTGTCTTCAAACAGCGAGTTCGACCAGGCGGGGCCACGGCCCTCGCCGTTGGCGCTCCAGGGGGTGGTGGGCAGGCTGCCGCCATAGATCGAGGAGCAACCGGTGGCGTTGGCCACCACCATGCGGTCGCCGAACAGCTGGGTGGCCAGCTTGATGTAGGGGGTCTCGCCGCAGCCGGCGCAGGCGCCGGAGAACTCGAACAGCGGTTGCTGCAGCTGCTGCTGGTTGATGTGGCGCAGGTCCAGCGCCTGGCGGTCGGCCTCCGGCAGTTGCAGGAAGAAGTCCCAGTTGGAGCGCTCCTGCTCGCGCAGGGGCCTTTGGGGGGCCATGTTGATCGCCTTGAGGCGCGGCTCAGTGCGGTTGCGGGCCGGGCAGACCTCCACACAGAGCCCACAGCCCGTGCAGTCTTCGGCGGCCACCTGCAGGCTGAAGGCCTGGCCGGCCAGATGGTGATCACGGGCATTGGTGCTGCGGAAGCTGGCCGGCGCCGCGGCCAGCAGAGCGGGGTCGTAGGCCTTGGCGCGGATCACCGCATGGGGGCAGACGAGCACACACTTGGCGCACTGCACACAGACCTCGGGATCCCAGACCGGGATCGATTCAGCGATGTTGCGTTTCTCCCAGCGGGCGGTGCCGCAGGGGAAGCTGCCATCGGCCGGCAGGGCGCTGACGCTCAGACGGTCGCCCTGGCGTTCCAGCTGGGGCTGGATCAGCTCCCGCACCCAGGACGCTGCCCCCGCCAGCGGCCCAACCGGGGGGCGATCGGCCGCCTGGATCGGCCCCCGGGGCACGGGCTTGAGTTCGCGTAGGGCCGCGTCGACGGCCGCCAGGTTGGCCGCCACGATCCGCTCCCCCTTGCGGCCGTAGCTGTGGCGGATGGCAGCGCGGATCGCCTCCAGCCCCTGCTCCAGCGGCATCACCCCGGCGAGGGCAAAGAAGCAGGTCTGCATCAGGGTGTTGATCGCCGGTCCGAGTCCCAGCTCCCGCGCCAGGCGGCTGGCGTCGATCGCCTGCACCGCGAGATCCTTGGCGATGATTTGTCGCTGCACGCGCTCGGGGAGTCGCTCCCAGGTGCCCTCGGCCCCCCAGGGGCTGTTGAGCAGAAGGGTGCCCCCGGGCAGGGCCGCGTCGAGCAGCTCGAAGGAGTCGAGGAAATCCCAGTGGTGGCAGGCGATCAGCTGGGCGCGGCGGATCAGGTATGTGGAGTGGATCGGCTGAGGCCCGAAGCGCAGGTGCGAGACCGTGACCGAGCCTGATTTCTTGGAGTCGTAGACGAAGTAGCCCTGAACCTCCAAGCCGGTGGCATCTCCGATGATCTTGATCGCGTTCTTGTTGGCGCCCACGGTGCCATCGGAGCCCAGGCCGTAGACGATGGCGCGGAACACCGTGTCGGCTTCGGTGTCGAAGCGACCGTCGACCGGCAGGGAGTGATGGGTGAGGTCATCGTCGATGCCGACCGTGAAGTGGTTGAGCGGAGCGTCTTGCTTGAGGTGGTCGAGCACCGCCTTGACCATGGCGGGGGTGAATTCCTTCGAGGCCAGGCCGTAGCGGCCGCCCACCAGCGTCGGCCGCTCGCCGGGCCAGGCCTCGTGCAGGGCATTGAGCACATCGAGGTAGAGGGGTTCACCGCCGCTGCCGGGTTCCTTGCAGCGGTCCAGCACCGCCAGGGCGCGCACGCTGTTGGGCAACGCCGCCACCAGCGCCTCGCTGCTCCAGGGGCGGAACAGGCGCACCTTCAGCACCCCCACCCGCTCCCCCCGGGCCATCAGCGCATCGACGGTTTCCTGGGCGGTTTCACAGCCCGAGCCCATCAGCACCAGCACCCGTTCGGCATCGGCGGCGCCGTGGTAGTCGAACAGGCGGTAGGCCCGCCCGGTGAGTGCCGCGAAGTGGTCCATGGCGGCCTGCACCGCCGCCGGAGCCGCCTCGGTGGTGGGGTTGACCGCTTCGCGGGCCTGGAAGGCCAGATCGGGGTTCTGGCTGGTGCCCCGCAGCACGGGTCGATCGGGCGAGAGGCCGCGGGCGCGGTGGGCCTCCACCAGGGGCTGGGGGATCAGCTGGCGCAGGTCGCCATCGTCCAGCAAGGCCACCCGCTGGATCTCATGGGAGGTGCGGAAGCCATCGAACCAATGCAGGAACGGCAGGCGGCACTGCAAGGTGGCGGCGGTGGCGATGGCGGCGAAGTCGCCCGCCTCCTGCACCGAGGCCGAAGAGATCAGGGCACAGCCCGTGCCGCGGGTCGCCATCACATCGCTGTGGTCACCGAAGATCGAGAGGGCGGAGGTGGCCAGGGCCCTTGAGGCCACATGGATCACGGCGGCGGTGAGTTCCCCGGCGATCTTGTAGAGGTTGGGGATCATCAACAGCAACCCCTGGGAGGCCGTGAAGGTGGTGGTGAGGGCGCCGCTCTGCAGGGCCCCGTGGACCACCCCGGCGGCTCCGGCCTCGCTCTGCATCTCCTCCACCACCGGTACGGTGCCCCAGAGGTTGGGGCGGCCCGCCGCCGCCCAGGCATCGGCCGATTCGCCCATCGGCGTGGCCGGGGTGATCGGGTAGATCGCCATCACCTCGCTGAGCCGGTAAGCGACCCGCGCCACCGCCTCGTTGGCGTCGATGGTGGCAAGGGCGGTGGTGGCGAGGGCGGTGGTGGTCATGGCAGCTCCGCTGGTGGCTCTGTCGGCAGCACAAAACCCGAGGCGTCGTCGTCGCCTGGTTGCCAGATCCCCAGGGCGAAGCCCACATGCACCAGCACCAAATCCCCCAGGCGGGCCTCCGGCACGCAGGCCAGGCTCACCTCCCGCAGCACGCCAGCGAAACTCACCTGCCCCACCCGCCAAAGCGGATCGTCGTGCTCCTCGATCCCGATCAGTTCACCGGGCACCGCCAGACACATCGGGCGCCTCCCCACGGCCATCAAGGGCCCCGGAAGGGGCTGGTTCCTTTCTAGGCACGCCAGGCGCCTGCGCAGGAACTGTTGCGCCCCGTTGCAACGCGAGCGCCAGCAGCTGACCCACCGCCAGGGCACCGTCGTTGCAGGGGAGCCGCTCGGGCCGGATCGGGGCGATGCCCGCCCGCTCCAGGGCGGTGCTGGCCAACTCCAGCAGCAGCCGGTTCTGGAAGCAACCGCCCGCCAGCAGCAGCTCCCTGGCCCCCAGCCGCTGAGCCAGCTCCACCAGCAAGCTCGCCAGGGCGATGTGGAAGCGGTGGGCCAGGGCCTCGGCGGACGTGCCCCGATCGCGCTCCCCCAGCAGGCCAGCGAGCAGCGGTCGCCAGTCGATCTCCAGTGGTTCACCCGGGGCGCCGGCCCGCAGCGCGAAGCCGCTGTCCTGGTCTGGTTGGACGTCGTGCCAGCGCCAGGCGGCCGCCTCCAGGGCCATCGCCGCTTCGCCTTCATGGCGGTTGATCGGGCAGAGCCCCAGCAGGGCCGAGAGGGCATCGAACAGGCGCCCGATGCTGCTGCAGCGCGGACTGTTGAGCCCCTGGCCCATGGCCCGGGCGAGCACGTTCAGTTCTTCGGTGCTGAAGCCCCAGGGCCCGCTGGGCCCCAGCCGCTCCAGGCCCGCTGGGCCGTAGGCCGCCAGCAGCAGCCCGAGGGCGGCGCGGCGCGGTTCCCTCAGGGCCCGTTCGCCCCCGGGCAGGGGGAAGGGCCGCAGCCGGGCCAGATGCTCGAAGCCATCCCTTGTCACCCGCAGCAGCTCCCCGCCCCAGAGGCTGCCGTCGGCTCCCTGGCCGGCCCCATCCCAGGCGACCCCCAGCCGTGGAGGAGCCAGGCCGTGCTCGGCCATGACGGCCAGCAGGTGGGCGTGGTGGTGCTGCACCGCCAGCAGTGGCAGATGTCTGCCAGCCTCGGCGTCCGCCTCGGCCAGCTCCCGGGCGAGCTGGCTGGAGACGTAGCCCCGGTGCTGATCGCAGGCCAGCCGGGAGGGTTGGACGCCATGCAGTTCCGTCCAGCGCCCCAGGCTCCAGCGCAGCCGCCTCTCCCCCGCCTCGCTCTCCAGCTCCCCCAGGTGGGGGGTGAGCAGCGCCAGGCGACCGAGGCCGAGGGCGAGGCTGCTCTTGAGCTGCGCCCCCAGGGCCAGGGCCCCATGCAGATCAACGTCTTCGTCCAGCAGCGCAGAGAGATCGATCGCCAGGGGGGCCAGTCCCCGGGCCAGGCGCAGCACCAGCGGTCGCCCTGCCACCACCTGCACGACGCTGTCATCGAAGGGCAGGGCGATCGGCCGGTTGTGAACCAGGAAGCCATCGGCGAGGGGAGCGAGCCGTTCGAGGGCGTCGTCGTCGTCGAAGCAGAGCGGTTCGCCGGAACGGTTGCCGCTGGTGGCCACCAAGGGGGCACCGCAGGCTCTGGCGAGCAGGTGGTGCAGGGGCGTGGCCGGCAGCATCACCCCGAGGCTGTCCAGGCCGGGGGCCACGGATGGAGCGACCAATGGGGCCAGCTGGCTGGTTGATGGCGGGCGCCGCAGCAGCACGATCGGCGCCGCCGCCGAGCTGAGCAGGGCTTCCACGGCGGGATTGATCGCCGCCAGGGCGCGGGCGCCCTTGAGATCCGCCACCAGCAGAGCCAGGGGCTTGGTGGGCCGGCCCTTGCGCCGCCGAAGCTCCTGCACCGCCGCCTCGTTGCCGGCCTCCACCAGCAGCTGGTAGCCCCCGAGGCCCTTGAGGGCGACAATCCGGCCGGAGCGCAAGGCCGCCACCGCCTGGGCCAGGGGGCCAGCGCCCTCCAGATCGGGGGGCAAGGGGGCACCTCCCCGCCAACTCAGCTGTGGCCCGCAGGCCGGGCAGCCGATGGTCTGGGCGTGGAAGCGGCGGCTGGTGGGGTCTGTGTACTCGGCGCGGCAGGCGGCGCAGGGGGGAAAGCCCGCCAGGGTGGTGCGCTCCCGCTCGAACGGCAGGCCGAGCAGCAGGCTGGAGCGCGGCCCGCAGCTGCAGCAGCTGATGAACGGATCGCCATGGCGCCGGTTGGTGGGATCAGACAGTTCCGCCAGACAGTCCTGGCAGGGGGCCCGATCCGGGGGCACCGGGTTGCCGCTGCCCATGGCGGGGGCGCTGGGGCGGATCGAGAAGACCGTCTCCTCGATGGGCTCCTGCCAGCGGCGCTGCACCGCCTCCAGGCGGCTGTGGGCTGGCGGGGCCCGTTGCAGCTGGGCCAGGAACCGCTCCAGAGCCTCGCGCTCCCCCTCCACTTCCACCGTCACGCCGCCGGGGCCGTTGCTCACCCAGCCCCCCAGCTCCAGCGCCGTGGCGAGGCGGTGGCAGTGGGGCCGAAAGCCCACCCCCTGCACCAGCCCGCTGATCTCCAACCGCAGCCGGCGCCGGCTCATGTCCAGCCAATGGGAGCTGTCACTGGCCCTTGGCCGCCAACCAGGCCAGCAACGGCTCCAGCCCCTCGCCGGTGCGGGCGGAAACTTCGAAGATCCGCGCCTGGGGCGCCACCTGGGAGAGGTTGGCGAGGGCCTCCTCGCGATGGAAGCCCACGGCCTCCGCCAGGTCGATCTTGTTGATCACGATGGCATCGGCTGACTTGAACAGGCCCGGGTACTTGAGCGGCTTGTCCTCGCCCTCGCCCACGGCCGTGAGCGCCAGCCGCAGGCCCTCGCCCAGGTCGAAGGCGGTGGGGCAGACCAGATTGCCCACGTTCTCGATCAGCAGCAGATCCAGGGCCGCCGGATCCAGCTGCTCCAGGGCCCGCGCCACCATCGTGGCCTCAAGGTGGCAGCCCTGGCCGGTGGTGATCTGCACGGCCTCGGCGCCGGCCCGGCGCAAGCGCCGGGCGTCGTTGTCGGTGGCCAGATCGCCCACGATCACGCCCACGGGCCCGCCCGTCCAGCGCTGGCTCACCTGCTCCAGCAGGGCGGTCTTGCCGGAGCCCGGCGCCGAGAGCACGTTCACCACCGTGAGCCCCAGATCCGCGAAGCGCGCTCGGTTGTGGGCCGCCTGGTGGTCGTTTTTGGCCAGCAGCCCCGCCTCCAGCACGAGGGTGCGTCGGGGCGGGGCTGGGGCTGAGACTTTGGCTTCGGTGGGGGCGGGTGTGGGCAGTTCGCCGCAGGAACAGTCGCGGCACATCTCAGGACACCTCCAGGGAGGTGAGCTCCAGCTCACGGCCGCTGAGGATCCGCTGGCTCAAAGCGCCGCAGCTGGGGCAGGCGTAGATCACATCCACCGGCGTGAACTCCCGTTCACACTGGCCGCAGAAGCACACCGTGGGGATCACTTCGAGACGCAACGTTGCGCCCTGGGCCGCCCCCCCCTGCATCACCACCTCGAAGGCGAAGGCCAGTGCGTCGGGGTCCACCCCAGAGAGGCTGCCGATGCGCAGGTGCAGCTGGTGGATGCGCAGCGCCCCCTGGGCCGCCGCCTGCTCTTCCGCCAGGCGGCGCACCTCCTCCATCAGCGCCAGTTCATGCATCGCGATCGAGCCAGCAGCGCAACGCCCGGCGGGCCGGCACCAGCTGGGCGGCGGTGGCCGGCGACAGCTGCTCCCCGAGCTCCAGGCCGTGGGCGGGGACCCGTAGCCACCAGGCCTCTGGCCGCTGGCCGTAGAGGCCCTCGGCCAGCTGCAACAGGGCCTGGGGGGTGCTGTGGTGACTGAAACGGGACGGCGGAGCCGCGGAGAGCTCCAGGGCTTCCAGGGACTCCAGGAGCGGGGCGGCGGCCGCAGAGGCATCAACCCCATCGACCAACCAGGCGTCGATGAACAGCACCCGCGCGCAGGCGGCCAGGCGCGGGGCCAGCTCGGGGGTGAGCTGTGGCACGGCCATCGACTCGACGCCCGAGAGCCCCCAGGCCTCCACCTCCTCGGCCAGGCGCGGGCCCACCCCGTCGTCGCTGCGCAGCCTGTTGCCGATGCCAATCACCAGCTCAACCACGGATCCGCTCCTCCACGAGCGCTCCATCGGCGCCATAGAGCCGCACCTGCAGGGGCATGGAGCCGGCGGCGTGGGTGGAGCAGGAGAGGCAGGGGTCGTAACAGCGGATGCCCGCCTCGACGCGGTTGAGCAGGGCCTCACTGAGATGGGCGCCATCGAGGTAATGGCGGGCGATCTGGGTGACCGTGCGGTTCATGGCACGGTTGTTCTGGCCCGTGGCGATGATCAGGTTCACCTTCTCGATCAGGCCGTTGGCATCCACCCGGTAGTGGTGGAAGAGCGTGCCCCGGGGCGCCTCGCTCACCCCCACGGCCTCGAGGGCATTGACGCTGGCCCGGGCGCGCACGTGGCGCCCCTCGATGCCGGGGTCGTTCAGCAGGGCTTCGATCCCTTCCAGGCAGGCGACGATCTCGATCAGGCGGGCCAGGTGGTAGTACAGCGAGCCGCTCACCACCCGGCCGCCCCGCTGGCGCAATTCGATCAGCTCCCGGTCGGCCCGGGGGGTGCCGATGCGCTCGCAGAGGTTGAGGCGGGCCAGGGGGCCCACCCGGTAACTGCCGGCCTCGGGGCCCAGGGGCTTGTAGTAGGGGAACTTCAGGTAGCTCCAGGGCTCCACCGCCTCGGCGATCACGCTGGCGTAGGCGTCTTCGCTCAGGCCATCGACGAGCACGCTGCCCTCGGCGTTGATGATCCGCAGGCCGCCGCCGTAGTGCTCCCAGCGCCCATCGCTGCCCACCAGGCCCATGAATAGCGACGGGAAGGAGCCGAACACCTCCCGCTCTTCGCCGAGCTTCGTGTCCATCAGTTGCTTGAAGAGGGCGAGGGCCCTTTCGGCGATGGCGAACATCTCCGGCAACTGGCCCAGGACGCGCTCCTTGAGCCCCTCGGCCAGGGGCGCGCGCACCCCGCCGGGCACCGCCCAGGCGGCATGGATCTTGCGGCCCCCGAGGGCTTCGATCAGGGCCTGGCCGAACTGGCGCAGGCGGATGCCGGAGCGGGCCAGTTCGGGGTCGGCGGCGATCAGCCCGAAGACATTGCGCTTGGCGGGATCGGAGTCCCAGCCGAGCAGGAAATCGGGGCTGCTGAGGTGAAAGAACGAGAGGGCATGGGACTGGCAGATCTGGGCCAGGTTCATCAGCCGCCGCAGCTTCTCGGCCGCCGGCGGGATCGTCACCGCCAGGAGCTTGTCGCCGGTTTTGGCGGCCGCCAGCAGATGGCTCACCGGGCAGATGCCGCAGATGCGCGCGGTGATCGCCGCCATCTCGGTGAACGGCCGTCCCTCGCAGAACGTCTCGAAGCCGCGGTACTCCACCACGTGGAAACGGGCCGTCTCCACCTGGCCATCGGCATCCAGGTGAATCGAGATCTTGGCGTGGCCTTCGATGCGCGTGACCGGATCGATCAGGACCGTGCGCGGCTGGTTGGTCTCGGGGTTGGGGATCTCCATCAGCCGAAGCGGATCAGTTCCGCCCCTTCCATCACAGGCCACTCGCCATGGAGCAGGGGCTCCAGGCAGGCGCGGATGCGATCGGCCGAGGGGGGGCAGCCGGGCAGGTAGACATCCACTGGCACCACTTGATGCACGGGCAGCACCTGCTCCAGCAGCTCAGGCACCAGGCCCGGGGCCTGGGGCAGGGCGCCGCTGCCATCGGCCAGCTCCAGGTAGGCCCGGCGCAGCACCGGTTCGCTGCCCCCGAGCATGTTGCGCATGCCGGGGATGTTGGCGGTGATGGCGCAGTCGCCGAACGACACCAGGATGCGCGTGCGCGCGCGCACCTTCAGGATCAGCTCAAGGTTGTCGCGGTTGGCGACGCCCCCTTCCACCAACGCGATGTCGACGCCCTCAGGGTAGACCTTGGTGTCGGAGGCCACGGGGCTGTAGACGACGTTCGCCAGCTCGGCGAACTCCAGCAGCCATTCGTCGAGATCGAGGAACGACATGTGGCAGCCGGAGCAACCGGCCAGCCAGACGGTGGCGACGTTGAGGCGGCTCATGGCGCCCCCCCCTGCTGGCGAGCGCGCACCAGGACCTGGAGCTGTTCGGGGTGCCCCTCCTTTTCCTCAGTCCCGTCGCCCTTGTGGAACAGGGCACCGGTGGGGCAGACCTGCACGCACTTGCCGCAGTCGGTGCAGGCGTCCACCGCCCCCCAGGGCTGATCGAGGCCGGAGATGATCCGGCAGTGCTCGCCGCGCCAGCCCACATCCCAGACGTGGGCCCCCTCCACCTCAGCGCAGACGCGCACGCAACGGGTGCAGAGGATGCAGCGGTTGTGATCGAGGCCGAACAGCGGGTGGGAGAGATCCACCGATCGCGATGGGAAGCGGTAGGGCAGGCGGGAGTGGTCCATGCCCACGGCCACGGCCAGATCCTGCAGTTCGCAGTGGCCGTTGGCCACGCAGATGGCGCAGACGTGGTTGCCCTCGGTGAACAGCAGTTCGATCACGGTGCGGCGCAGCTCCGCCAGGCGGGGGCTGGTGGTGCGGACCACCATGCCTTCGGCCGCGGCCGTGACGCAGGCGGGCTGCAACCGCGAATCGCCGTCGATCTCCACCAGGCAGAGGCGGCAGGCGGCCACCGGGCTCAGCCCCTCCAGGTGGCAGAGGGTGGGGATGGCGCTGCCCCCGGCGCGGGCCGCCTCCAGCAGGGTGGCGCCGCTGGCCGTGGCGACGCTGCGGCCATCGATCGTGAGCGTGATCACCGTCATGGGACAGCGCTCGCCTTGGGCTGCAGCAGGGCGAGGAAGTCGCCGCGGAAATGGCGCAGGGCGCTGAGCACCGGCCTCGGGGCGCTCTGGCCCAGGCCGCAGAGGCTGGTGTCGGCGACCATGTGGCAGAGCGATTCGAGCTGCTCGAGATCAGCGGCGGTGGCGCGCCGCTCCAGGTGTTTGCGCAGCAGATCGTGCAGCTGCACCGTGCCGGCGCGGCAGGGCACGCACTTGCCGCAGGATTCCTCCCGGCAGAAGCCCATGAAGAAGGCCGCCAGGTCCACCATGTCGGTGGTCGCATCGAGCACCACCATGCCGCCGGAGCCCATGATCGTGCCCAGTTCCTTGAGCGATTCGTAGTCCACCGGCGTGTCCAGATGCTTCGCCGGTACGCAGCCGCCCGACGGGCCGCCGGTCTGGACGGCCTTGATGGGAACGCCGCCGGGGGCGCCGCCGCCCATCTGCTCGACCACCGTCGCCAGGGGGGTGCCCATGGGCACCTCCAGCACCCCGGCCAGGCGCACGTGGCCGGTGAGCGAGAACACCTTGGTGCCGGCGCTGGTGGGGGTGCCGATGGCGGCGAACCAGTCGGCGCCTTCCCGCAGGATCGGCACCACGTTGGCGAAGGTCTCGACGTTGTTGATCAAGGTGGGGCGGCCCCAGAGGCCATGCTCCGCTGGGTAGGGGGGGCGTGGCCGCGGCGTGCCCCGGCCGCCCTCGATCGAATGGAGCAGCGCCGTCTCCTCGCCGCACACGTAAGCCCCGGCGCCCACCCGCAGCTCGATGGCGACATCGCCGAGCAGATCGCGCCCGCTGGCCTGCTCGATCGCCCGGCGCAGGTGGGCGATCGCCAGCTCGTACTCGGCGCGGATGTAGATGAAGCCCAGACGGGCGCCGACGGCGTAGGCGGCGATCGCCATCCCCTCCAGCACCCGGTGGGGATCGCCTTCCAGCACGGTGCGGTCCATGAAGGCGCCGGGGTCCCCCTCGTCGGCGTTGCAGACCACCACTTTCTCGGGGCCTGGCCTCCCGGCCACGCTCTGCCACTTCAGGCCGGTGGGGTAGCCGGCGCCTCCGCGTCCGCGCAGGCCGCTGCGGCGGATCCGCTCGATCACGGCCTCGGGACTTGAGCTGGCAACGGCCCGCTTGAGTTGCACGTAGGCGCCCGCCGCGATCGCCTCATCGATGGATTCGGGGTCGATCCGGCCACAGTTCTCCAGGACGATGCGCCGCTGAAGCCGGAAGAAGGGATGGAGCTGATCGAATCGTTGGGCGGCCTGCGGCTCCCAGCTGTCCAGGCGGACCGCCGCGAGGGCCTCGACCAGGCTGTCGGCATCAGCGCGCGTCACGCCGCCAAAGATCACACTTCCCTGCCGCGCACCACCGGGATCAAGGGCCAGCAAGGGACCGGCACCGCAGGGCCCCAGGCAGCCCACCCGGCGCAGGCGCAGCCGCCCGGCCAGGCCCCGTTCGGCCAGGGACGTCTCCAGGTGCGAGCGGATCGCTTCGCTGCCGCAGGCGCGGCAGCCCGCCGCCGAGCAGAGCCGCGCCTGCGCTGGGACGGCCGTCGCCCCAGGCCCGCTCATCGCGGCAGCCCCCCCAGTCCCTGCTGGAGGGAGGCCGCGTTCTGGTGGGTCCAGACGACACCGTCCACCACCACCAGGGGGGCGCCGCCGCAGGTGCCCAGACAGCGCACGCGGCTCAGCTCCAACCCCGCCCCACCATCGCCTTCCAGCACGGCCAGCAGGCGATCGGCGCCCTTCACATGGCAGGCGGTACCCGTGCAGACCACCAGCTGATGGGCGGCCGGCGCCTGGAAGCGAAACAGGTGGTAAAAACTAGCGGTGCCGTAGACGCTGCTCAGGGGCAAGACCAGTTCTGACGCCAGGTGAGCCAACAGTGGTTTGCTCAGGTGGCCGTAGAGCTCCTGGGCGCGGTTGAGCAGTTCAATCAGGGCCGAAGCCTGGCCGTTGCGGTCGCGCAGGCAAGGCTCCAGTTCCGCGAAAGTCTCGGTGCTGGCTTCGGTCTCGGCATCGCTCACGGCCTGGTCCCGAGGTTCTTTCACCTTAAGTAGATCCAATGGGGTGAACCGCTGCCGCTTCACAGGGCTAGAACGTGGTCAGCCGCTCGCCTGCGTCGCCATGGCTTCGTTCACGATCACCCTCGAAGACGGTCGCAGCTTCAGCTGTGGCGACGATCAATACATCCTTGATGCCGCCGAGGAAAAAGGCATCGATCTGCCCTCCTCCTGCCGCGCCGGCGCCTGCAGCACCTGCGCGGGCAAGGTGCTCGCCGGCAGCGTCGACCAGGCCGACCAGAGCTTCCTCGACGACGACCAGATCGGCCAGGGCTTTGCGCTGCTCTGCGTCAGTTACCCGCTGGCCGACTGCACGATTCGCGCGGCGGTGCAGGCGGATCTGTGAAGGCCGCGCCCATCCCCGGGGGGCTCAGGGCTTGGGAGGGGGCTTCTGGGGCAGCACCTGATCGACACATTCAGTGGTGGCGTAGCGGCGGTTGGTGGTGCAGGTCTGCAACTGGATCAGTTCGCCGCTGACGCGGTTGGTGGTGGTGCAGGTTTCGACCGTCCAGGCTTCGGCGCCGCTGAAGGGATCGCGGTGGGTGGCCTCCCGGCGGCAGCTGGTGGTGGGCTGGCCAAGGGCCCCGGCAGGGGAGAGCACCAAGAGACCGACCAACGGCAGGGCCGCCAGGGGCAGGGCAGCCCCCAGGCACCGGGTGAGGAGGGAACTGGTTTCAGGCCTTTGGGCTTTGGCCCAGGGCCGCTGGCAAAAGTCCATGGGCAGCGAGTCGTCGCCGGGCGTCCGTGATCGCCTGAGTCTGGCCGACATGGGTGCCCAGCACCGCCGTGGCAGTGATCAGCCCCGCCATGGACCACTCCAGGACTGATCCGTCCAGTCGATCGGGCAGGGAGCGGCGCAGGCAATCGCGCACCTGACGCTCCAGCTGATCCGGCGGGGCGCTCGGATCAAGGAAGGCCAGGCACTCGAGGCTGGCCGACGGATGACCCAGGGCCCCATAACCCAGGCCCGCGATCCCCAGGCCCACCAGCAGGCCCACGGAGGCACCGATCATCGGCGTGAGTGTGCGCCGGCTGAAGGCGTAATAGAGCTGCGGGGCGAGACCGACCACAGGCAGGTTCTGGGCGAGGGCCCAGAGCCAGGTGGTACGGGGGCGTTCCCGCGCCCGGAGCTGGTAGGCCGCCGTCGCCTCGGGTGTGCTCATCGGGGCGCAGGAGGGAACTTCAGGCTGGCAGGCATGGTTGATGGCGAAGGTGTGTGCCCATGGCGGTGGGGCCGTGGAGCCGCTGCTGACCAGGGGCATGAAGGCCTGCCCACTTCTCCGTTGGCCAGGTGTGTCTCAGTCAGCACTGATTGAGACGGCGGGCACCATGCCCTGGCTATCGGGGCTGAGTCTCCCGGCCTGGTTGGCTCCCCTGGTGCGGCCCCGTGGGGTGGCGGGATGAAGCGTTGATGGCTGACTTGCAGAATGCCCCTGGCTAGTCTCATCGCCTGGTCACGCCTGAGCCCCTGACGTTGTATGCCTGCTTCATCCGAATCGGAATTCCTGCGTCGTGGTGGTGAGAGGAAACGCTTGCCGGAAGCCTTTGATCGAATCCTGGCCGAGTTCTCCGAGCCGGGAAAGAAGTCCCATGTGGGACGGCTGTGGGATCTGAGCTCGCAGGGTGCTTGCATGATTCTTCTTGGTCGGGTAGTGATCCAAGAAAACACGATTGGATCCTTGACGTTTCGCAGTGTTGACACCCTGCAGGAGCAGACCCAGTTGGCTGAGGTGTGTTGGACCTATGCCCAGGAGAACACGACCATGATCGGGTTCGTGTTCGGTTCAACTCTGCCTGCATCAGGCCATTTTCTGTCGCCCTATCTTTGAATGATTTCTGAGATAATTTTGTCAGAAAGCGAGGCCGTGATAAAGATTGTTGTATGCCTTATGCCGCCTCTTAACGGCAATCATTGACTTTGCTCAGCAGATCTGTTCTTTATGCATTGATTGGCATGGAGCGTGACATGAATCGGGTGGGGGAAGCCGAGCAATCCCTTCCCGTAGCGGGGACTGAGAGTGGAAGGTCCATCATGTTCGACGATCGATTCAATCAACGGATCCTTGCCACGCCGCTTGACGGCTTGAACCTCGGCAACCGCCAGCTGGTCTGATCCCTTGCCGCTAGCCTCAGGGAGCTCAGCGGCTTGACGGCGTCCGATCGATGGCCTAGAGGACCCTGGGTTCGTCGAAGCTGGGATGGCGCACCGTTGAGATTCGATTCTCGGTGGCGGCCTCCATGGCCCACAGGAAGCCAGTGAAAAAGGCCCACCTGGATTGATTCACGCCCCCTGTGTGATTCGAACACACGACCGGCTGCTTAGAAGGCAGCTGCTCTATCCAGCTGAGCTAAGGGAGCAGGACTCCAAGCAAGGAGCTGCATCATTGGAGCTAGCTCATGGCGCCAGCCCCTTCGCAGCCTTGACCGCTGCATTGGCTTCAGTGTAAGTCCTGCAGAGGGGGTGGGATCGCTTCGCCGTGGTTCTAGCGGTTGATGGGCGATGAACCTTCCCAGTGATCTACCTCCGCGGCGACATAATTGTGATCCCCTTCCCTCCTCCCTCGCAGTCATTGCGGCGGAATGCACTGTTCCTAGGCAACGCGCCACCTTAGACCAAATCTGAGATCTCCGTTCAACGGCGCTCTGTCTGCAGGTCCATGTCGATGGGCCCATCAGGACCAACATCCTTGGATCTCTCTTGATCCCCCATCAGCTCAAGCACGGAACCGTGACCATCGGGGCTCAGGTGGGCTGGGCGAGACCCTCCGGGCAGGTCACCTTCCTTGGGATCGTCGTCGCCGGAGCGTTGCTGGGTCGCGGATCCCTTCCCGACGATGACAGGGAGACAGCCTGGGTGGACCAAAGGCGGAAGAACCGTGAAGATGGGCTGATCTGAGCCCGCAGCGCCCTCACCATGACCGGTTCAGGGCCAGAAATCCCCCGTCGCCACAAGCGGTATCTCCTCCCGTCGTCCATGGCTGTGGTGGCTGGAGATTTCAGTCCCAGCGATGGGGGGGAAACCCTCGAGGGCAAGCTCTGGGACATCAGTCCCCTGGGAACCTGTCTGGTGGTGCCGATCGCCCGTGCCGTCGTGGTGGGGGACCGTGGTGCTCTGCGGATCGTTGATCCCCACAGCGAGGCTGAACTGACCCTGGCGGTGGAGGTGCGCTGGATCGAGCCCGCGCCCCAGGTGACTTTCATGGGCCTGGTCTTCAGCAGCGGACGCTTCCCCAAAAGCAGCTTCCTGGAGCCCTACTTCAAGACCTCCTGGGTGGATGCCATGAAGGTGCGTCGGCTCGACGACCTGCGCTAACCGGGGGCCCCAAGACTCAAACTCCTCAGGCCCCTAGAATGGTTGGCTGCGCGGATCTGGTTCATGGCGGTCAACCGGCTCAGCGACAGCCAAAAACAGCACCTGGTGGCTCGCTACCGGGACGGTGAGAGCTTCCAGTCCCTGGCCGAGGCCTACGGCTGCAGCCCCAACACCGTCAGCCGGGTGGTCAAGGCGGCCCTGGATCCTGACACCTACGCCGCCATCAAGCAGCAGCGTTCCCGGGGGGCGGCGGCCCCAGAGACGGACCAGCTGGCGCCGGTGGCCGTGGACCCCTTGCCGGAGCCCGAACCCGTGACCCTGACCCCTGATGTCCTGGAGGACGCCTTGGATCCTTCCGGGGAGGGGGGGGGCGACCAGCACCGGGTGCTCGCCATCGATGACGCCGATGATTTCGGCGATGACGGCCAGGACGATCCTGATCTGGAGAGCGATGACGAGGGCGAACCTTTCGAGGCCAACGAGTTCGTGACCGTGGCCGTGGATCTGACGATCGAGGACCGGCCCCCCGCGGCACCCCAGCCGCTCACCGCTGACGCCTTGCCCAGCAGCGTCTACCTGCTGGTGGACAAAACCGTGGAGCTGCAGGCACGGCCGCTCACGGATTTCCCGGAGCTGGGCGCCCTCAGCGCCGATGAGAGTGGGCGCCAGGCCCTGGTGGTCTTCGCCAACCCACGCCAGGCCAAGCGCCACTGCGGTCGCAGCCAGCGGGTGATCAAGGTGCCCGACAGCGGGGTGCTGGAGCGCACGGCCCCCTACCTGCTCTCCCAGGGCATCAGCCGCCTGGTGCTGGAGGGGTCCCTCTACGCGTTGCCCGGCTCCTGATCGTGGTCTGTGGCCGATCCCGGCAACAACAGGGCAGCGCTGGCGCCACCGCTGATCACCCCCACCACCAGGGCCAGGCCCACCAGGAAGCCGCTGGGCAGCGGTGCCACGTTGCGGCCCAGCCCCAAGTTCAGGCTGGGGCGGTCATGGAGGTTCTGGGCCCCCAGACACAGGATCAACAGCAGCAGAAGACCACCGCCGGCGCTGGCGAGCAGCAGGCGCAGACGCAGCAGCATCAGGGTTCTTCGCTCCGGTGTAGCAAACCGTAGAGGCTCCGGCGCGAGAGGCCCCGGACCTCCGCTAACTGACGGGCCGCATCCCGGGGGCTGGCCCCCGCCGCCACCCGGCGCTGCAGCTCCGCCAACAGCTCCTGCTCATCGGGGGCTTCCTCGATCAGCGGCGGTGCCCCGCCCAGCACCAGGGTGCATTCCCCGAGGGGTGCGGTCACCCTGAAATGGGCCAGGGCGGCGGCCACCGTGGGGCCGATCTGCTGTTCGTGGCGCTTGGTGAGCTCCCGGGCCACCTGCAACGGCCGGTCTCCGAGCATTTCGAGCAGATCCTCCAGCAGATCCTCCAGCCGGTGGGGGGCCTCATAGAGCACGAGGGTGCGCGGCTCTGCCGCCAGCTCCTTCAGCCGCGCCCTTCGCGGGTTGCGCTTGGGCGGCAGAAAGCCCTCGAAGCAGAAGCGGCCACTGGGCAGGCCGCTGCTCACCAGGGCGGTGGTCACGGCGCAGGGGCCTGGAACGCAGATCACCGTGCGGCCGGCCGCCCGCGCCGCCGCCACCAGCTCCTCGCCCGGATCGCAGATCCCCGGCAGGCCGGCATCGCTGATCAAGGCCAGTCGCTCGCCCCGCTCCAGGGCCTCCAGCAGCTGGGGGATACGGGCCAGGCGGTTGTGCTCATGGAAGCTGAGCAGCTTGGAGCGGATGCCGAAGCCCGCCAGCAGCAGCCCGCTGCGGCGGGTGTCCTCGCAGGCGATGCGGTCCACACCGGCGAGCACCTTGAGGGCCCGGGGGGAGAGGTCGTCGCGGTTACCGATCGGCGTGCCCACCAGATAGAGGACGCCGGCGGCGGGTTCAGGTTCCTGCACAATGCACCTCGCGGGCGGTTGGTCGTCCCGATGCCCCTTTTCGTCGTTCCATGATGCCGGCCACCGCGATCCTGCCCCCCGACGTTGAGCCTGAGGGGTTGTTCCGGGAGTTACGTCGGTTGAGCTGGGGCGCTGCGGACATCCTGCGGGCCTATGCCCGCGGCGAGCAGCCTCCCCATGGCTTCCCCCGTG
Organism: Cyanobium sp. Morenito 9A2; assembly: GCF_024345575.1. GTDB lineage: Bacteria > Cyanobacteriota > Cyanobacteriia > PCC-6307 > Cyanobiaceae > ATX-6F1. The sequence continues at coordinate 596,509 of NZ_JAGQBJ010000001.1, read as the reverse complement.
CTCTGGGCGTGGAGGAGGGCGGCGAGGGGCCCGTATCGGCGGCGGATCTGGCGGTGAACAGCTGGTTGCTGGAGGGACTCGCCGCCGCCTTCCCGCAGACCGACTGGACCGTGCTCAGCGAGGAGACCGCTGGCGCGCAGCTGCGGGCGGGCGAACCCTTGCCCGCCGAGTGGCTGTGGATCCTCGATCCCCTCGATGGCACGAAGGATTTCCTGCAGGGCACCGGTGAGTACGCCGTGCATCTGGCCCTGGTGAAGGACCATCGCCCGGTGCTGGGGGTGGTGCTGCTGCCCGAACCTGAGGAGCTCTGGATCGGCTGGATCGGCGCCGATGGCAACGGCCGCGCCTGGCGGGAGGACCGCTCCGGCGAACAGTTCCCACCGGCCCTGAGCCGCCGCAGCCTGCTGAGGGAGCTGGTGCTGGTGGCCAGCCGCAATCACCGCGACGAGAGGCTGGAGCACCTTCTCGAGGCCCTGGCCCTGGGCGACACCAGGGCGATCGGCAGCGTGGGCGGCAAGGTGGCCACGATTCTGCGGGGCGAAGCCGACCTCTACATCTCCCTCTCCGGCAGGAGTGCCCCCAAGGACTGGGACATGGCGGCTCCCGAAGCGGTGTTGAGGGCCGCCGGTGGGGCCTTCACCCATGCCGATGGCCGCCCCCTCTCCTACAACGATGGCGACGTGCGCCAGGCCGGCTGTCTGATCGCCAGCCATGGCGTCAGCCACGGGGCCCTCTCTGATCGGGCCTTGGCGGCGCTGGCCGTGATTGATCCGGGCTTCGCGGTGTAGCCAGCGGAGGGTCCCAGGGCTGGCGGTGGCCCAGCCCTGGGGAGGGTGGGACCTAAGCCGTGACAGCCACGGGCTCGTCCTGGTCGACGCCGCGCAGGGTGAGGTTGATGCGGCCGCGGTTGTCGATCTCGCGCACGCGCACACGCACCTGATCGCCCACCTTGACCACGTCTTCCACCTTCTCCACCCGAGCCTCGGAGAGCTGGGAGATGTGGATCATCCCTTCTTTGCCGGGGAGGATCTCCACGAAGGCGCCGATCGGGATCACGCGGGTGACGTGACCGCTGAACTGCTCCCCTTCGCTGACGCGGCGGGTGAGGCCTTCGATGATCCGCTGGGCTTCCTCAGCGGCGGCACCGTCGTGGCTGGCAATCGTGACGATGCCGCCATCCTCGATGTCGATCTTGGTGTTGGTCCGCTCGGTGATGCCCTTGATCGTGCGGCCCCCGGGTCCGATCACGGTGCCGATCAATTCCGGGTCGATGCGGAAGCTGAGCAGCCGCGGGGCGTGGGGGGAGAGGATTTCTCGCGGCTTGTCGATCGCCTCGAGCATCTTGCCGAGGATGTGCAGCCGGGCCGGGCGGGCCTGGTTGACGGCTTCAGCGATGGTCTTGACCGCCAGGCCGCTGATCTTCATGTCCATCTGCAGGGCGGTGATGCCCTTCTCGGTGCCGGCGACCTTGAAATCCATGTCGCCGAGGAAGTCCTCAATGCCCTGGATGTCGGTGAGGATCCGCACCTCCTCGCCCTCCTTGATCAGGCCCATGGCGGCGCCGCCGACGGGGGCCTTCAGGGGCACGCCCGCATCCAGCAGCGCCAGGGTGCTGCCGCACACCGAGGCCATGGACGTGGAGCCGTTGGAGCTCAGGCACTCCGACACCACCCGCAGCACGTAGGGGAAGCTCTCCTTGGAGGGCAGCACGGGCACCAGGGCCCGTTCGGCCAGGGCACCGTGGCCGATCTCGCGGCGGCCGGGGGAACGCATGGGCCGGGTTTCACCCACCGAGTAAGGGGGGAAGTTGTAGTGGTGCAGGTAGGTTTTCTCGCTGGACGGGTTGAGGTCGTCAAGCTCCTGGGCATCGCTGGGGGTACCGAGGGTGGCAGTGGAGAGCACCTGGGTGAGCCCCCGCTGGAACAGGCCGGAACCATGCACGCGCTTGGGCAGCACGCTCACGGCGGCGCTGATCGGGCGCACCTGGTCGAGGTCGCGGCCATCGACGCGCTTACCCTCGTTGACGATCTGGGCACGCATCAGCTTCTTGGTGACGCCCTTGTAGGTGTTGCCCAAGGCCTTGCCAGCCGCGGCCAGGCGGATCGGGTCGTCCTCCTTGAGGGCGGCGATGGTTTCGGCCACCTCGGCCTTGATCGCATCGAGCTTGGCGTCGCGTTCGCCCTTGGTGAGCTCGAACTGCTTGAGCACCCCGCGGATGCCCTCACCGGCCTGCTGCTCGATGTAAGTGGGCAGGGCGGGATCTTCGCTCTTGGGCTCGGGCAGCACCTGCTCGATGCCCAGATCGGCCAGCAGTTGCTGCTGGGCCTTGATCAGCTCGCCCACGGCCTCGTAGCCGAAGTCGATCGCCTCAATCACATCCTGCTCGGGCAGCTGGTTGGCGCCCGCTTCCACCATCACCACGCCATCGGGGGTGCCGGCGACCACCAGGTCGAGTTCGCTGCGCTCGATCTCGCGGTAGCTGGGGTTGAGGATGAAGTCGTCGCCGAGGAGGCCGACGCGCACGGCGGCCATGGGGCCCTTGAAGGGCATGCGGGCCAGGAGGCAGGCGATCGAGGCACCGGTGACGGCCAGCACATCAGGCGGCACCCGCTCATCGAGGGAGAGGGTGGTGGCGACCACCTGGATGTCGTCCCGCAGCCAGGAGGGGAACAGGGGCCGCAGGGGGCGATCGATCAGACGCGTGGTGAGGATCGCCCGTTCGGGGGGGCGGGCCTCGCGGCGGAAGAAGCTGCCGGGGATGCGACCGGCGGCGTACAGCCGCTCTTCGTAGTCACAGGTGAGCGGGAGGAAATCGATGCCTTCGCGGCCCTTGGCGCGGGTGGCGGTGACCAGCACGGAGGTATCACCGCATTCAATAAGGACCGAACCCCCGGCCTGGGGGGCATACAACCCTGTGGTCAGCCGGATCTCCCGACCATCGAAGGAGACCGTCTGAATGTGTCCTGACACGTGCGCTTATGTCCGTTTTTTGTCAAATGGCATTCTCGCATTCGGTGCGCACACCTCCTGGGGCAGGGGGCCCAGGGGTGTGGCGCGGGAGGTCGGGGCGCAAAAAAGGGGCCCCTGGCGGGACCCCCCTTGGCGCGCCCTGGTGGGGGCAGCCGCCGGCTGAATCACCAGCTGGATTTGGTGACGCCGGGCAGGAGCCCCTTGTGGGCCCGCTCCCGCAGCTGGTTGCGGCACAGGCCGAAATCGCGGTAGTAGCCGCGGGGTTTGCCAGTGGCCCAGCAACGGTTGCGCACGCGGTTGGGGGCGCTGTTGCGGGGCAGGCCCTGGATCTTGCGGTGGATCTCCAGGCGCGCCATCGGATCAGCCGCTGCCCCGAAGGCCTCCATCAGCGCAGCGCGCTTGGCCGAGAAGCGCTCGACCATCTTCTTGCGCTTCACATCACGCGCGATCATCGACTTCTTCGCCATGCGGCTGTGTTCGGGTAGCAGGAGATAGCCGAGCTTACCGCCTGGCCGGATGGCTCGGGCAGAGGTCCTCGATCGGGCAGCCGTCGCAGGCGGGCTTGCGGGCGTTGCAGACGGCGCGGCCGTGGAAGATCAGCCGGATCGAGAACAATTCCCACATCGGCTGGGGCAGCAGCTTCATCAGCTCCGGCTCGATCCGGCGGGGATCGCTCTGTTTGGTCAGACCCAGGCGGTTGCTGAGCCGTTTCACGTGAGTGTCCACCGTGACGCCGGCGTTGATGCCGAAGGCATGGGCCAGAACCACGTTGGCGGTCTTGCGCGCCACGCCGGGCAGCTCCAACAGCTCCTCCATCGAGGCCGGCACCGCACCGCCGTGGCGCTCCATCAGCAGGCGCGAGCTGGCGACGATGTTCTTGGCCTTGTTGCGAAAGAAGCCCGTGGATTTCACGTAGGGCTCCACATCGAGGCCGGTCACGGCGGCGGCGGCGGCGGCATCGGGGAAGCGCTCGAACAGGGCCGGGGTGACCTTGTTGACGCGTTCATCGGTGCACTGGGCCGAGAGCATGGTCGCCACCAGCAGCTCCCAGGGGGTGCGCCAATCAAGCGAGCAGGTGGCGTCGGGGTAGAGCTCCCCCAGCCGCGCCAAGATCAGCGGGGCCCGGGTGCGGGCACTGGGGAAACGGGGCATGGGCTGGTCGGGGCGGTGCTGGCCGGTGGATTCAGCGGTTGAGCAGCTGCTGCACCAGAGGCAGCTGGGAGGTGTCCTTGACGATCAACACCACGCTCAGGCTCACCAGCAACACGAAACCGGATTGGAGGAAAGCGTTCTGCAGGCGATCGGAGATGGGCTTGCCGCGCACGCCCTCAAGCAGCAGCAGTGCGAACTGTCCGCCATCGAGCAGCGGCAGGGGCAGGGCGTTGAGCACCGCCAGGTTGATGGAGATCAAGGCCGTGAACACGAACAGGCTGCTGCCGCCCTGCTTGGCCAGCGAGGCCCCCATCTCGACGATCTTCACCGGGCCCGACACCTGGCCGGCGGTCTCGCCGAAGTGGGTGGCGAGGGTCACGAAACCATCGACGGTGCGGCCCAGGAGCTGGGAGAACTCCCGGTTGGCCTGGCCGACCAGCTCCAGGGGGCTGGTGGGGGGGCGGAAGGACTCGGTGCCATTGGGTTGCAGCTGGGCGCCGATGCGGCCGCTGCCGCGCAGGTCGGCGGGGGTGAGGCGCAGGGACATCCGGCGGGCGCCGCGTTCCACCTCCAGCTGCAGCGCCTGGCCAGGGGCGCCTTTGATCTGCTCCACCATCTCCGCCACGGCCTCCTGGCCACCGGCGATCGGCACCCCGGAGAGCGAAACAATCCGATCACCGGCCAGAAGGCCAGCGCTGGCCGCCGCCTGGCCGGGTTGCACGGCCACCACCAGCACCCCGGGGGTGGCGCTGAAGCCCGTGGGCATGCCCAGCACCAGGCCCTGGCCCAGCAGCACCGCGTAGGCCAGCAGCAGGTTGGCGATCACGCCGGCGGCGATCACCAGGGCGCGCTGGGTGAGGGGGCGGTTGCGCAGCAGATCGGGGTCATCGCTCGCAATGGCGCTGCCGTCGTCATCGTCGCCGGGGAAGGCCACGAAGCCTCCCAGGGGGAAGGCGCGCAGGGCAAACTGCACGCCCCGGCGCTGGCGCTCGATCAGCACCGGCCCGAAGCCGATCGAGAAGCTGCTGACGCGGATGCCCTGCCAGGTGGCGGCAAAGAAGTGGCCCGCCTCATGCACAACGATCAGGCCCGCCAGGATCGCCAGTGCGGTGAGGACACCCATTACGGAACGACGCTTGAGAAGGGCTGAGTCTGGCGCAGCCGTTCAAGCTTCCGCCGTGAGGCGCTCGGCGCCGAAATAGCTCCACAGCGCCGCCGGCAGGGCCACCGAGCCATCGGCCTGCTGGCCGTGCTCCAGCAGGGCGGCCATGGTGCGGCCGATCGCCAGGCCGCTGCCGTTGAGGGTGTGCAGCAGCTGGGTGCCCTTGCCCTCCTTGAAACGGATGGCGGAGCGCCGCGCCTGGAACTCGGCGCAGGTGCTGCAGCTGGAGATCTCCCGGTAGGTGCCGGCCCCCGCCAGCCAGACCTCCAGATCAAAGGTGCGGGCGGCGGAGAAGCCCAGATCGCCGGTGCAGAGCTCGATACGGCGGTAGGGGAGCTCCAGGGCTTCAAGCACGGACTCGGCATCGCGCGTGAGCTGCTCGTGGGCCGCGTCCGAGTGCTGCGGATGGCAGAACCAGTACAGCTCCACCTTGTGGAACTGGTGCAGGCGGATCAGGCCCTTGGTGTCGCGGCCGTAGGAGCCCGCCTCACGCCGGAAGCAGGGGGTGAAGGCGACGTATCTGAGCGGCAGCTGCTCGGCGGGGATCACCTCGTCGCGGTGCAAGGCGGTGAGAGGCACCTCGGCGGTGGGGGTGAGCCAGAGGTCATCGTCGGCGCAGCGGAAGCTTTCTTCCGCGAATTTGGGTAGCTGGCCGGAGCCCGTGAGGCTGGCGGTGTTCACCAGGATCGGCGGCAAGACCTCGCGGTAGCCCTTACGGGCGTGCAGGTCGATCATGAAGCTGATTAAGGCTCTTTCCAGCCGCGCCCCCTGGCCCAGCAAGGTCACGAAGCGGCTCTGGGCGATGCGCACGGAGCGCTCGGTGTCGAGCAGGCCGAGCCGTTCGGCGATGGCGCCATGCTCCTGCAGGCCCATTTCGATCCGGGGTTCCCCCCAGCGCTTGACCTCGATGTTGTCGGCTTCGCTGACCCCCTCGGGGCTGAGGGCCGAGGGCAGGTTGGGCAGGCCCAGCAGCTGCTCGCGCAAGCGGGCGCTGAGGGATTTCTCCTCCTCATCGAGCACCGCCACCTGCTGCTTGAGGCGGTTGCCGAGCTCGCGCAGCTCCTTCACTTCCGGGCCCGCCGGCGAGGCGCCGGTCGAGATGCGCTGGCCCACCTCCTTGCCCACACGGTTGCCCTCGGCCTGCAGGTTGCTGAGCTGCTCTTCGAGGTCGCGCTGTTGCTGGGCGATCAGCTGCAGGCCGGTGAGGTCGAGCTTGAGGCCACGGCGCCCGAGCTGCTCGACCACCAGCTCAGGGTTCTGGCGCACCAGGCGCTGGTCCAGCACGGCTCGATCGCCAAGGGAAAGGGGAGCTTACGGGGCTGCCCCGAAGCTCTCAAAACGGGTGTATGCGCTGAGTGATAAAAAGTGCGTCGTTAGTATTCCTGTAGCTGTGCGCAGTTGATTTGTCTGAGCTTGACCCATCAGAGAAACTGACCTTGGGTGCCGAGGAAGCAAGGTCTCTTCTTCAGCACGGAATCGAGCTCGCTGCCGATGGCGCCCATCAGGAAGCACGCCAGACATTTCTGTTGGTGCTTGAGCGAGACCCTCATTCGGCGTTGGCCTGGGATCGACTCGGCCAGACTCTGGGCCATTTGGGTCTTTTGGGAGAAGCTGCTCAGGCGCTCAAGTGTGCAGCAGAATTGGACCCCAGCAATATCGAATGCCGCTCAGCTTTAGGTTTTCTCTATCGTAGTATTTCCAGGCCAGACGAGGCCATTCATTGGCATTCTGAAGCACTCGCCCTGCGCCCTAATTCGCTAATCCTGCAACTCAATCATGCCTTTGTGTTGCCAGTAGTTGCGTCATCGACCGAGCAGATCAGCAATCTACGCAAGCGTTGCTTGGCTCTAATGGATGCGATTGTGAAGGATGAATGCACCGAGTGCATGCCTACAACATTGACATGTCATCCCTTCTACCTCAGCACTCATAACCAGAATGATCGCCCGTTATTGGAGGCTTATGGGCGTCTGATGGTTCGTTCATTTGGCGACCAGTCAGCTGCTAGTGAGGTTTACGTCAATCCTGGCCAGACAAGTTCAAGGAAAATCAGAGTTGGCTTTCTATCTGGGTGTTTCTATGATCACAGTGTCACCAGGGCATTCGAGGGTCTTATTCGACACCTCGATCGAGATCAAATCGAGGTGGTGCTGATCCACCTCGCCGACGCAAAGCACGATGCAACCACCGATCGACTGGAGTCGTGCTGTCAAGAAGTTGTGCGTCTCTCCGGTTCCTTGGATGAATCCACTGAACGTCTGCGTGCTCTCACTCTTGATGTGCTGTTTTTCACTGACATCGGCACCCACCCAGCCATGACTCAGCTTGCCGCCCGTCGTCACGCACCACTGCAGGTAACTGGGTGGGGTTGGCCGCAAACGTCTGGCATGCCCTTCGTTGATGCCTACATTTCAGGGGATTTGGTAGAGCCCGAAATGGGCCAAGACCATTACAGCGAAAGGCTGATTCGGTTACCGGGTTTGCCATGTTGCTTCCCATCGGATGCGATAGAAGGTTCCTTGCTCACGCGAGATTATTTCTTTCTTCCCCCAGATGACGCTCTGATCGGCTGCCTCCAATCGCTTGAAAAGATCCACCCAGATTTTGATGCGGTTCTGGAGCGGCTGGCCCTTGATGCGCCCAAAGCTTGGTTCGTCTTCGTGGAATCTGAAGTCACCTCGTCGACGGAGATTTTTTTGAACCGGATGGCTGAGCAGGCGCCATCTGTCAGTGAACGGCTGATCCTGCTCGGTCGCATGTCTAGAAAAGATTTTTTTGGGTTGGCTGGGTGTATCGACGTGTTGTTAGATCCGATCTATTTTGGTAGTGGCATCACACTGTTTGAAACCCTCCATGCCGGCACGCCAACAGTTACATTGGAAGGAAAGTTCCTTCGAACGCGAATGGTTGCAGCCGCTTATCGCTTGATGGGTGTTTCACAACCACCCATCGCTCAGACATTGGATGAGTATGTAAAGTTGGCGGCACAAATCTCTAACAATCCTGCAATCAGATCATCCTTGCGACAGGAAATACAAGAAAAAGCTCAATCCAATCTTTACGACAGAATGGAGTTCGTAAGAGGATTTGAGAATTTTGTTCTTGAATCAGCGCGGGGCATAGTCCAAGACCTTGCCTCTCGCACCCGAGTGTGAAGTTTTGCTTCAGAGCACCTGAACCACTTCGTTCACTTCGGGGATTTCCTCCCGCAGCTTGCGCTCGATGCCCATCTTCAGGGTCATGGTGCTGCTGGGGCAGGTGCCGCAAGCGCCCTGGAGGCGCACCTTCACGATCGGGCCGTCAATCTCCACGATTTCGACGTTGCCGCCGTCGGCCATCAGGTAGGGGCGCAGCTCATCGAGCACGCGTTCCACGTTCTCGATCGTGAGGGCGCGGGGGTCGTTGACGGTTTCAGTGCTCATGGGGGCTTGGAAGCTGAGTTGAGCTTAGTGAGCTGGCCTGGCGGTCGTCTGGTTTCAGAGCACCGTCACCGTGGGCCCATAGGCCGCGAGCTGGCGATCGGACGTGAGGAGCCGTAGCGGTTCACAGCGGCTCTGGGCCACCAGAAGCCGATCAAACGGGTCGTGGTGCAAAGGGCTGGTCTCCAGTTCGGCCACCGCCAGCAGGTGCTGGTTGCGGATCGGCAACCAGCGGAAGCCCTGGGCGGGAATGCACTGCTCAAGCCTGGCCAGGTCGGCATCGAGCCGCCCCAGGGAGGATTTGATCGCCAGCTCCCAGAGCGAGACCTGGCTGACATGGACCTCGTTATCGGGGTCGCGGATCAGCCCAATGGCGGCCTTGGGCAGCCGCGGGTGATCTCCGATCCACCAGAGCACCAAGTGGGTGTCGAGGAGCAACCGTGCCATGGATCAGGGGGCCATCGGCGTCTGCAGAACTGTGAACAGGTCGTCCAGGGGCCGATCGAAGTCGTCCGCCATGGTGATCTCACCGCGCATCGCCCCTGGCGGCGCGACGCCGGGGGCGATGCGATGCAGGGGCACCAGCTGGGCGATGGGGACCCCGGCCCGGGCGATCACCACCGCCTGGCCGGCTTCCACCTCCTGGAGCAGTCGGGAGAGCTGGGTTTTGGCTTCGTGCACGTTGACCTGGCGCAGGCCCCCCTGCTTGGGCGACGGCTGAGCTGGGGGCGCCATGGCTCGGGAGTGGACTAAGTCTTAGCTTAGTTGAGATGTTTGTCCTGGGGCCCAGGCACCTGATTCCTAGGATCGTCCCCACTGGCTTCCCTGAACGGGCTTTCAAGGCGCGATGACCGATGTTCCCGTTTCACGGATCCGCAATTTCTGCATCATTGCCCACATCGACCACGGCAAATCGACCCTGGCCGATCGGTTGCTGCAGGCCACCGGCACCGTGGCAGCGCGCGACATGCAGGCCCAGTTCCTCGACAACATGGAACTGGAGCGGGAGCGCGGCATCACGATCAAGCTCCAGGCGGCGCGGATGGAGTACACCGCCGCCGATGGCGAGACGTACATCCTCAACCTGATCGACACCCCCGGTCACGTCGATTTCTCCTACGAGGTGAGCCGCTCGCTCCAGGCCTGTGAGGGCGCGTTGCTGGTGGTGGATGCGAGCCAGGGGGTGGAGGCCCAGACCCTGGCGAACGTGTATCTGGCGATGGGGAACGATCTGGAGATCATCCCGGTGCTCAACAAGATCGACCTGCCCGGGGCCGATCCGGCGCGCATCAGCGAGGAGATCGAGTCGATCATCGGCCTCGACACCTCCAACGCGATCCCCTGCTCCGCCAAGACGGGCTTGGGCATCCCTGAGATCCTGCAGGCGGTGGTGGAGCGGGTGCCGCCGCCGCCCGATCGGGTGAACGAACCCCTGCGGGCACTGATCTTTGATTCCTATTACGACGCCTACCGGGGCGTGATCGTCTATTTCCGGGTGATCAGCGGACGGATCGCGCGCAAAGACAAGGTGCTGCTGATGGCCAGCGGCAAGACCATCGAGCTCGATGAGGTGGGGGTGATGGCGCCGGATCAGCGCCAGGTGGAGAGCCTGCATGCGGGTGAGGTGGGCTACCTGGCAGCCTCGATCAAGGCGGTGGCCGATGCCCGCGTGGGCGACACGATCACCCTGCTGGCTGATCCGGCCGAGGCGCCCCTGCCGGGCTACGCCGAGGCCAAGCCGATGGTGTTCTGCGGCCTGTTCCCCACCGACGCCGACCAGTACCCGGATCTGCGCGAGGCGCTCGATCGGCTGCAACTCTCCGATGCCGCCTTGAAGTACGAACCAGAAACCAGCAGCGCCATGGGTTTTGGCTTCCGCTGCGGCTTCCTGGGCCTGCTGCACATGGAGATCGTGCAGGAGCGCCTGGAGCGCGAATACGACCTGGACTTGATCGTGACGGCGCCGTCGGTGATCTACCAGGTGAACATGGTCGACGGCAGCACCTTGATGGTGGACAACCCCGCCACCCTGCCCGATCCGCAGCAGCGCGAATCGATCGAGGAACCCTACGTGAAGCTGGAGATCTACACCCCCAACACCTACAACGGGGCTCTGATGGAGCTCTGTCAGGAGCGCCGGGGCGAGTTCATCGACATGAAGTTCATCACCCCGGAACGGGTGACCCTGCACTACGAGATGCCCCTGGCGGAGGTGGTGACCGACTTCTTCGATCAGATGAAGAGCCGCACGAAAGGCTACGCCTCGATGGAGTACAGCCTGATCGGCTACCGCAAGAACGAACTGGTGCGCCTCGATGTGCTGATCAACGCTGAAAAAGCCGATCCACTCACCACGATCGTGCACCGCGACAAGGCCTACAACGTGGGCAAGGGCTTGGTGGAGAAGCTCAAGGAGCTGATCCCGCGCCAGCAGTTCAAAATTCCGATCCAGGCCTCGATCGGCAGCCGCATCATCGCCAGCGAAAGCATCAGTGCGATCCGCAAAGACGTGCTCGCCAAGTGCTACGGCGGCGACATCAGCCGCAAGAAGAAGCTCCTCAAGAAGCAGGCCAAGGGCAAGAAACGCATGAAAGCGATGGGCAAGGTGGACGTGCCCCAGGAGGCGTTCATGGCGGTGCTGAAGTTGAACCAGTAGGGCGGCGGCTCAAGCGTCGCGCTCCTCGCTGATCAAGGCCGCCCCTTTCAGCTGGAGACCCGCGGACGAAGTGGTGGCCCCCCGGCGCGCCAGGTCATCGACCACCGGATCGGGTAAGGGTCGGACGGGCCCGGCACCATGGGACGAGCCGAACGTTGTCGGTAGGCTGATGGTCACCTGGCGGTTGGTTCATAACGCTGGCCCCTCCAAGCCCATGGCCCGCTCTGCAGCCCCTGCAGCTGCCGTGGGATCTGCGGCTCAATAACGATCAGTTTGAGCGGGTGTGCCAGGCCAATCCCGATGCGCTGCTGGAACTGACGGCGGATGGCCAGCTGATCGCCATAACCCCCACCGGCAGCGCAACCGGCGCCCGCAACGGCGAGTTGTCCTTCCAGCTCAAACGCTTCGCGAAGGCCTCGGGCGACTAGCAGGGGTTCGACAGCTCCACCGGATTCCGTCTGCCGGACGGCTGGGTGCTCAGCCCCGATGCCTCCTTGGTACGCATGGATCGCTGGCAGGCCCTCAGCCCGGAGCAACGCCGGGGACTTCGCCCCCCTCTGCCCCGAGTTGGTGGTCGAACTGGCCAGCGCCTCAGCCGAGGGGAGCTGTGGCGTCAGCGCCCTGCGCCCGAGGATGGAGACCTATCGGGCCAATGGTGTCCAGCTGGGTTGGTTCTTGCTTCCTGAGAAACGGGCCGTGGAGATCTGGCGTGCTGGCGCCACCACCGTCGAGCGCCAGGACGCCGCCGCCCCGCTGGAGAGCGGTGCACCGTTCCCAGGGTTGGAGGTGGATCTGGCCCCCATCTGGAACGTCTGAGAAGGCCCATGGCGGTAGCCAGAATGGGCGGGTCGCTGAACGCTGCGCCGACGGGTTGAATCAGCCGCCCAGAGACCTGGGGCCTTTAGCCCGAATGGAATCGGCGCTTCGCCCAGGTCCTGGGCAGAGGGACGCGCTGGCCGATTCCGCTTTGAGGTTGAACCCGTTGCTCCTGCGGCAAGCAAGGGGCGGCTAGGGCGACCACGCTCCCTGGAGGATCGAGCCATGCCCAGAACGCTCACCACCCCTTGGGATGCCGCGGATCATCTCCGCAGCGATGCGGATGGGGCCGCCTATCTCGATGCGGCGCCCGAGGAAGGCGATCCTCGGGTGCTGGCGCGGCGTTGGGGGACATCGCCCGGGCCAAGGGGATGACTCAGATCGCCCGCGAAGTCGTCCTTGGGCGTGAAACCCCCTACGAGGCGCTCTCCCCTAGGGGCAATCTTGAAGTGGGCACGGTCTTGACGGTGATCGCAGCGTTGGGACTGCAGCGTCACACCACTTCCAGGGCTGATTCCCAGGCCTGAGCCCCTCGGCCCTGTCCACCGGTGGGAACGCTGAACGGGAGTTCATCCGGAGAGGTTTCCGATGCCCCGCCCCCTTCAGCGCCTGGGGCCCCCAGGCCCCCCATGCCCCCAGGGGCCCCTGCGCCGGGCGGACGCCGGTGCCGTGCTGCCCCTGGCGACGCTGGCGGGGCTGGTGATGGTGCTCAGCAGCCTCTCGCTGCTGGGCACGGCCCTGGCCAGCCGCCAGGCCCTGACAGCCGACCTGCGCCGCCGCCAGGGCGAGGACGCCCTGAACTCTGCCGCCCAGCTGGTCGCGGCTCAGCTGCTGCTCGGCAGCACGCCCGCCGCGAGCCTGCAGGTGCCCTCGGGGGAGGGAAGCGCCACGGTGCAGCTGCTGAGCTGGAACGCCAGCGCCGATTCGGCCCTGATTCAGCTCCAGGTTCAGAACGATCCGGCGGCGGCAGCAGGGTCGCAGACCGCCCGCACCGGCAGCTTCCGACTCAGCCTCGACCCCGGCAGCGCCCTGGTGCGCGGCCTGCGCCAGGAGGGGCCATGAACTTCGCCGACGTGTTGATCGGTTCGCTGGTGTTCAGCCTGGCCAGCGGCAGTTCCTTGCAGCTCACCGCCGGCATGGGGCGCTCGCTGGTTGAACAGCGGGCCGATCGCGAGCGGATGGAGCGGATCGAGCTGGAACTGCTCGCGGCCGACCAGCGCCTGCGCCAGGGGGCGGCCCAACGCCCGAGCCCCGATCCGGCCTGCGTTGATCCGGCGGGCCTGATGGTGGCGCTGATCAATTCCAGCCAGGGGTCTGCGCCTGGGCCTGGGGCGTTGCCGACGGGCCTGGAGCGTCAGCTGGAGGCGCTGGGTCCGCGGGAGGTACGCCTGGTCTTCCGCGGAGCGAGCCCAGCGCTGAGCCGCCAGCGGCTGTTCACCCCGGCGGCCTACGGGCTCTGCGCGACGGGGGTGACCCCATGAGCCGCCGCCACCAAACCGGAGCCGCCTTCAGCCTGCCGGAACTGCTGGTCACAGTGGCCGTGCTGGGGATCCTGGGGGCCCTGGCCTTCGGCAGCGGCGCCGAGCTGCTGGCCCGCCAGCGGGTGGAGGCCAGCACCCGGTTGCTGCTGGAGGGAATCCAACAAGGAAGGGCCGAGGCCGAGCGGCGCGGCGAGCCCTGCGGCCTCAGCCTCGGGGATGGGGGCTGGCAGGCCCCCGGCGATGGGACGCTGCCGGCCTGCCAGGGCGCCCTGAGCGATCTGGGCGACAACCACCGCGGCCAGGGGGTGGAGTGGGCCAGCAACCTTCCGCTGAGCCTGCGCTTCACCGCCAACGGCCTGCTGATCGATGGCGGCACCGTGGTGGTCTGGGGGCGCGGCACCGCTCTGCAGCGCTGTGTGGTGATGGCCCTCCCCCTCGGTGTGCTGCGGGTGGGCCGCTATGAGGGCGATCCCCAGGGACTGCAGAGCGCCAACTGTCTTCGCGATGGGGCCCCATGAAGACCTCCAAGCGTCAAGTTTCTTCCGGTTTCACCCTGGTGGAGCTGCTGCTGGCCCTGGCCGCAGGCCTGGTGGTGGCTGGGGCGGTGGTGCAGGGATTGCTCCTCAGCTGCCGCCTGAGCCAGACCATGGGCCGCCAGCTGCGCCAGCAGGAGTTTGCCCAGCGGGCCCTGCGGCTGGTGGAGAGCGACCTGCGCCGCGCCGGGGCGATCAGCGCCGATCCGGCCAGCGAGCCACCGGCCTGCAACCTGGGCGGGCGCACCCCCGTGCTGCACCTGCGCCTGGCCACCGACCAGCCGCCCATCACCTACAGCCAGGGGGCTCCTCCCAGCGCGATCTGGGGCGGCCAGGTGCTGATGCGCTGCGGCCCCGCCTTCGGGATCGATGGGGCCCAGAACCTGGAGGGCGCCTGGCAGAACCGTGTGGTGCTCGATGGCCTGGAGGAGCAGCAGGCGTTGCTGGAGCAGATCCAGCGAAGGGCGGCGCTCGGCGGGTGAGGATTGGCTTAGGGGGGCCGCCCCAGGGTCTTCGGCCAAGAAACGTTGATTAGATTGGAGGGATCATTTCACCGGCCGATGCAACCGAGGCTCCTGCTCACGCTGCTGACCACGGCCCCCCGCCGCAGCCGGGCCGGAGGCTTCTCGATGCTGGTGGGGATCCTGGTGATCCTCGCCCTGGCGGTGGGTTCCCTTGGCATGGCCAACCTGATCAGTGGCGATTGGCTCGGGGCGACGATGTCGACCGAAAGCCGGGATGCCCGCGCCGCCGCCGAAGCCGGCATTGACCGCATCATCGCCACCTGGAACCAGCCGGAGAACCGCGGCTTGCTGGTCTCCAATGAAGGGATGAGCACCTGGTCGGCCTCCACGGCCAACATCAGCCCGTGCGTCACCATCGACGGCAAGGGCACCCGGCCCGGAACGGCCAACACGGGCCAACCCACCGCCACCGCCAGGGCCTACGCCGATGGCTCCTTTCGTGACATCACCAGCGGCACGGTGAACACGGGCACCCGTCAATTTGCCCTCAGTTCGGTGACGGTTTCCGCCGGGGACAGCGGCGTCGCCAACCGCCGCCAGAAATCATTCACCAATACCCCCACCACCGCCGGCACCGGCAGCGACGATTTCCGCACGCTGATCAACCTCGATCCCCCCAGCGTCGCCAACACCCTGCCGGGCTACAACACGGGCCTGCTGGAGATCACCGTGCAGGGCCGGGTGGTGCGCAACGGCGTCACCCTGTCGACCGCCACGGTGAGGCGCGAGTTCCAGCTTTTGCCCAAGTGCTGCGGGGCCAGCTTCGGCTCCAACGGCTCCGGGGGCTCCACCCTCACCAGCACCACGGCCGGCTCCGGCGTCGTCAGCGACGGCAGCACGAACGTGACCACCACCGAGCGCAATGCCTCGATCGGCTCCGACAGCCGCTTCTGCGGCCTTGATTTCGGGGTGATCACGGGCCTCGGCGGCGGCACCCATTGGACGTACTACGCCAACGACAGCTACACCACGCGCACGGCGGGTGGCGCCGTGGTGCCCCTCTCCAACATCATCGGCGACACTTCCGGCCAGACCGGCACCAAAGCCACCACCTTCGATCGCGCCACCTGCCGGGTGATCCCCTGCAGCACCTCCACCAATGGCCAGTTTGGTGTTGGATCCAATTACAACGATGCAGACTTCTGGACCCAGATCAAGAACGCTGTGCCGAACAGCAATTCCGGCCAGAATGAATTGATTTCCGGTTTTGGCAATACCCCTCCGGCCACCACCGCCCAACAGCAGGCGAACATCAACGGCACGATGATCTCCAGCGTGCCGGTGATTCCGGTTTCCCTCAACCTGCCCCCCGTCACTGATTTCCACTACACCTACACCACAACGGCCACAAAGGCTGCAGGGATCCAGACCTTCAACACCACGGGCGCCAACATCAGCAATTCAGCCACTGGGGTGGCCGAATACCTGCGCACCAACCGCACCACGAAGGCGGTGGAACGTCGCTTTGCCACCACCACCGCTGCCCGGGCCGCCTGCAAAGCCGCCAACAATGCCGTCACCTGCCCGGAGTCAGGCGGTTTTGCCTGGGCCAGCGTTCCGAGCTGCGAGTACAGCGCAATATCGCCCGTCAGCGGCACCGAGGGCTTCCACTGCAAGGGCTTCAACGTTGACTACAGCACCAGCGGCGCGCAAGAAAACATGGTGATTGACACCTCCGATGGTCCGGTGTCCTGGCATTACAACGCCGCCAGCGGCTGGAACTACGTCAACGCGACCCAGAACATCGTTTTGCTGGGCACGGGCGATGCGATCCAGCACGTGGAATGTGCGCCCCCCTCCCTGCAGACCAACTGCTCCACCCCGATCCCCGACACCACCTATGCGGTGCTCGGCCAGCCGGACCGCTGGAACATCTTCGGGGCCGCCGCCAACGCCAGTTTCCCGAATTACATCCAGCGCATCTTCCTCAATGCCACCTCCTCGGGCAGCACGGACCCGGGCAAGATCACGGGGGCCTGGTTCTACCTGCCCACCGGCTTCCTTGAGCTCAATGCCGCCCTCGGCGGCACCTGCACCGCCAGCAATGTGAATTGCTACAACGTCAACGGGCGCATCTGGGTCAAGAACCTCAGGGCCTTTGGCGATCTGATCTTCCGGGTGCCCCCCTCCAATCCCCCCACCCAGACCTACATCAACACGGCCACCCTGGGGGGGGCCACCACCTTCGTGAACTGGAGCGGAACCGATTGGGTGGCGCGCAGTGTCTCCCGCGCCCGAAACTATTGAAGCGGTTACCTCCGATGGCAACGCAAAGCTTGATGAAACGAGGCGTGCGTCTTGGCCCCCGACGGTGGGCTAGGGGCTTCACCATCCTTGAGCCGCTAGTGCTGATTGTGCTGCTCGGCATCGCGGCGGCCGGCTCCGCGGCCCTGCTGATCAGCGCCAACCGCTCCGGCAACCTCACCCGAGACTTCACCAACCAAGACACCCAGATCGACGCGAACCTCGATCTGGTGCGCGGCGCCGTGGCTGGTTTCACCTGCTGCTCGGGCACCTGCACCACCACCGCCCCCACTGGCGTCTCCGCCACCACCCCCTGTGTCACCACCGACCGCAGCGACGATCGCTTCTACTTCCCCCAGCTCTCCACCGGGGCGACGATCACGGTCAATGGGGTCAACGTGGTCGGTCAACCGGCTGCGGTTGAGGAATGGTGCAAACCGGCGAACAACACCTTCTTCATGACCCCGGTCAAAAATGCGGCGGATGCCGTTGCCGCCTCCGCGGGAAGCACCCGCACCAGTGCCATCCTCGCCGACAAGGTGCTGCAGGTCACCTTCACCTCCACGGCGACGGGCCAGGTGACCCGGGTGGAGAATGTGGTCCCTCCCATGGCCTATTTCTGTCCATGATTGGACCGCAGCCACGGCCCTCCAATCCTGCGGCGGCTGGCTTCACTGTGGTGGAATTGCTCGTCACCGTGGCCGTCATCGGAATCGTGGCGGGCACAGCGTTCACGGTGTCCCAGACCAGCTGGCGGCGGGAGCAGGCCAATGCCGCCGCAGAAAGCCTCTACGCCTGGTTGCAGGAGGTGGTGCGTAGGCCAGAGCAGATCGGCAGCAGCTGCACGGTCACGGTCAACACTGGTTCGCTGGCCCCGGGCGCCGTACTCGCTACCGTTGCCCCCACCACCTGTGCGGGCGAATCGAGTCTGCGGCTTCCAGCCATCAACCAGCAAGACAATTACGCTGTGGCGGTCAACCCGTCCACCAGCGCGAGTTGGGTGTTCACACCCCGGGGGGCCATCGCCCTGACCACCGGCACCTCCTCCTCGAGTGCAGCCATCGAGATTCGATTGAGCCTCAACAACAACGTGCCCGTGCGCTGCATCCGAGTCTCCGGCACCCTCGGCCTGCTCAGCATGGGCCGCAACAACACCACGGGAGACACAACAACGGCCTGCAACCAATGGGACGCCCTTTGACCCCCCCCCCTCTAGGGCACTTGGTCCCTGTTGCCCCTGGGAGTCGCCCCTGGCCGAGGCGGCGGCCCGACCAGGTTCACCGAAGGGGTCCCGCGTTGCCGGTCGCGGCTTTCACCCTCACCGAGTTGTTGATCGGTGTGGCCATTGGCGCGGTGGCCATCCTGGGGGTCGCCCGCTTAATGGTCAGCTATACCAATGCCTCCAATAACCGCATCTGGGCCTCCCAGGCCGATCGCAGTTTCTCCCGGCTGAGCTTTCTGCTGAACACCGAAATTGGCGAGGGTTGCGCGCTCCAATCCGGCAGCAATCCCGCCAGCTGCAATCCTCCCTCGACGGGCACCTGTCCGGGTACAGCCGGCACCGACATCCGCGTGCGGGTGCCGGTGCTCAACGCCGCTGGCACGTTCAGCTATCAGACCATTCGCTACTACCTCACCGGGACCCAGCTGCTGCGCGACGGGCCGGCGATTCTGCCCTCCGGTCGGCTGGACACCGCCACCAATGTCACTGGCGCCGTGCTGGTGGACAATGTCTCCGCTTTCACACCCACCGTGTCGGCCGATTGTCGTTCAGTGGCCCTGGCGCTCACCTTCACGATTCCGAATGCGGCCTCCTGCCCGGCGGCGACCTGCAACCGCACCACGCGTTTCAGCACCAAGGGCAATCAATTCCTTTGAATGGCGGCAGCCTGGGACCATGGGTATTACTCCAATTCGCCTTATACCAGCGGCTTTTACCGGGAACTGGCGCCCAACTGGCTTGATTTCGCCGCGCTGCTCAAGGGGCACACGCCCCCCCGCGCCCATGAAGGGGTCCCGTTTCGTTACCTGGAGCTGGGCTCCGGTACGGGCCTAGGCCTCTGCCTGCTGGCGGCCGCCTATCCCGAGGGCAGCTTTCTGGGGGTGGATTTCCATCCCGATCACATCAGCCAGTCCATGGGGCTGATCGAGCGCCTGGGCCTGGGCAATGTCACCGTGCTCGAGGCGGATTTTCTTGAGCTCCAACGCGATCCCTCCCCCCTCGGCCTGCGGCCCGGGGCCGCGGGCCCCTTCGACTACGTGGCCGCCCATGGCATTGTCACCTGGGTGGGCGCAGCGGTGCAGGAGGCGCTGCTGGCTGTGGCCGCCGCCGCCCTGCGGCCGGGCGGAATTTTCTATTGCTCCTACAACACCTACCCCGGCTGGCTGGCGCGCACCACCTTTCAGAAGTTGTTCTGGCTGGAGAGTGAACGGGGCGATCCTGCCCAGCCCGGCGCCTCCTTCGGCGCTGCACTCGCGTCGATGGGCACGCTGCTGGGAGAGGCGGAGGCCCCTGGCCTCCTGGGTCATGCCCTGCCGGGGCTGCGGGCCGAACTCGACTGGATCGCCAAGGAAAACCCCGACTACCTCTGCGGCGAGTATGCCAACGAGGGCTGGGCGCCTCTCTACGTGGCTGATTTCCATCGCCGTTGCGCCGAGCACAAGTTCAGCCATCTCGGCAGTGCCACCTTGCCGGAGCAGTTCGACGAGCTGCTGGCCCCTTCGTTCCACGCCTTGATCCTCCAGGAGACCAATCCGCTGATGCGCCAGACCCTGCTCGATCTGGCCACGAACAAAGCGTTTCGCCGCGATCTCTTCGTCAAGGGGCGCTCACCGCTGACCCGCCTGGAAGCCGATCGCTGGCTTGCGGCCCTCAGCCTGCAGGCGCTGGAGCGCCGCAGGGATCCAGCGCCTGGCTCTGACCAGGCCGTTGAAAACCCCTATGTCTTCGCCACCAGTTTTGGCCAGGTGGTGGGTGATCCGGCCGTCTATGCCCTGGTGGAGGAAGTCTTGGCCTCCGGGCCCCAGACCCTGCAGACCCTTCAGCAGCGCAGCGCCCAGCCCGTGGGGGATCTGCTCTTGATCATCACGCTGCTCCTGAACGACGGCAGGATTGCCCTTGATCGGGGCAAAGCCGCGCGCAAGGCGGCCCCCGGGGCCCAACGGGTGAACCGGCAGCTGGGGGAGGCCCTCGCGCTCGGCAAGTCCTGCGGCTATCTGGTGCTGCCCCAGGTCGGCACGTGCACCGAACACTCGCTGGTGGAGCATCTGCTGCACCAGGCCTCCGCCCAGGGGCTCGAGGGCGCCATGCTCGCCAGCTGCGTTTTGATGGAGCTCTCAAGCCTGGGGGTGAATCTGCTGGGGCCCGACCGTCAGCCCATCCTTGGACCAGATGATCAGCTCGCCCGTTTGCAGGAGCTCTCCGAGCGCTTCAGCCAGGGGCGCCTGCCCATGCTGCGTCGCCTGGGCGCGCTCCCGCGTTGAAGAAGGCCCAGCTGGTTCACCCCCCGAAGCGCCTGATTCGGCAGGGGTTGGATTCGGGGCCTCCCAGGAATGGGGCCAAGGATCCCGCCAGGCTGCCCTCGATGTTCGGCGCCCCACGCCCCTCCCCTGACGGGTGCTCAGGGTTGATGGGGCCGATCAGACGTGCCGCCTGAGGATGGCTGACAAGACGCTGGGCGTTTGTCATGAAGAAGGACGAAGTTGCCTGGTCCCTGTTCTGTTCCCCTGGGGGAATGTCATGGTTCAAATCACGTGCTGAGCGCATCCTCGCCGCGCCAGAACCCGCCCAGGCCAGGGTCTCGACCGTGACATCGGCATAGACCGAAATCACGCGAATCGGCAAGCGGCCTCTCCCTTCAACCCTTGACACGGATCTCCTTCCGTCAGCTTGAGCGCGATCACAGGCAACGGACTCCAGCTGCCGCATGGGAAAGGCGTTGGCTCACCAGCAAAAACTAGCCATTAAGGTGGACGGGGAACTTCAGATCCACCCAGGTATTGAGGATGCGTCTGTCGCTTTGGCCCCTGAAATCTCGCCATCGGACAACACAGTCTGGGGAGACCTCAAGTTCCCGCAGACCCGCGTCGATCCGCCGCAGGCTTCTCACCTCCACTCTGTTGGCTGTGCTGGCCGGCTATGGCGTCTTGTTTCTGGTCAACAAGAGCCTTTCCTCCCAGGCCCGCGTCCAGGCCCATGAGCAGATGGTGGGCCGCGTCCGTGAGCAATTGCTGAATGGTCGAGCCACCCACAAGGGGGCGGCGGGGCTGCAACAGGTGCTCACTCAGATCGTCACACCCGGTCTGCTGGTCTGGGTGGGCCTGGAGGAAGGAAAAACCTACAAACTTCCCCAACCGGATGGCAGCTTTGCGCTCTCGGCTCCTCTCAACAAACTGATTTCAGTCGCCGATACCAAAGCGCAAAGCCAAGCGACACCCCGGGAGTTCCAGCTTGGCAGCAACGTCTACGTCACCAGCAGTCTGCCGATCCAACTGCAGGGGAGCCCCGCCCAGCTGCGCTTCATCGAGGATTTCAGTGTCAATGCCGAGCAGGAGCGCACGGCACAGTTGCTGCTGCTCGCCACGGCTGGGCTGGCCACCCTGTTCACCGGACTGCTGCTGCGTCCGATCATTCGCAATGGCCTCAGGCCGCTGGAAACCCTCTCCGATCGCCTGGAGGGGGTCAGCACCGAGAGCCTGGGGCAGCAGCGCATCCCGCTGGAGCGTCAGCCGCCCGAGTTGGTGCCGATCGCCTCGGCCTTCAACGCCCTGCTTGATCGTCTCAACCATTCCTGGGAGCGCCAGCGTTCGTTCGTCAATGGGGTGTCCCACGAACTGCGCACACCGATCACCTTGATCGGCGGCTACGCCAGCCGCCTGCGCCGCGGTTCGGTGGCCCTCGATGCGGAGCAGCAGCAGCAGCTGGGCTTCATTGAGGCCGAATCCCAGAGAATGGCCCATCTGGTCACCGATCTGCTGGATCTGGCCCGCAGTGATGCCGGCAAGTTGCGCCTGGAGATCATGGCGATTGATCCCTTTGACTGCCTCACCCATGTGTGCGATCGCCTCCAGCGCCATGCCGGCGATCGGCTGAAGCTGGACCCGGGGGCGGGCTCGGGGGCGGAGGGTCCCAACCACCTGGCCATGGGTGATGCCAAGCGCCTGGAGCAGTGCCTGGCCAATCTGATCGAGAACGCCCTCAAGTACGCCCCGGCCCCCACACCGATCACCCTGCGCCTCGGCGTCACCCCCGAGGATCTGATGCTGCACGTGGTTGATCAGGGCCCTGGGGTGTCTGATGCGGACAAGCCGTCGATCTTCGAGCGGTTCAAGCGCGGCACCAGCGCGGGCGAGACGGCGGGCAGTGGCATCGGGCTGGCGGTGGTCGACACGCTCATGCGCGGCATGGGCGGATCGGTGTCGGTGGCGGATGCCCCCGGGGGTGGGGCCGATTTCAGGCTGACGCTCAAGCGCTCTGGAGCGCCGGCTTCGACTCCGGGCAAGGCCTGAGGGCGGCGAGGAGATCAGGCAGCTGGGCGATCAGGCTGGTCTTGACGATGTAGTCGTTGGCGCCACCGGCCATCAACTGCTGCCAGCGGCCGAGGGTCCAGAGGGAACTGATGATCACGATCCGCCCCTGATGGCCCCGGCCCCGCAAGCGCTTGAGGGCTGCGAGGCCATCGAGCCCTGGCATCACCAGATCCAGCAGCACCAGTTCGAAACGGGCGGTCTCGGCGCACTCCAGCAGGGCCTCGGCCGAGCCGTAAACCTCAGTCGTGCAGCCCAGATCCATCAGCTCCAGGGCCAGGAGATCCCTCAACCGTGGGTCGTCATCGACGATCGCCACGTGAATCTTGGCCTGGGTGCAGCACGACATGCACGATCCTTCTATTGAGTTTAAGCCCTTCTCACTACTCTGACCCGTTGTCCAGGAGCTTGACTGAGGGCTGGCAGGCGTTCACCTGAGAGTTGCCTTAACGCTCAGCTGCGGGTCTCCCCCTCGCGCAGCATGAAGCCCACGCCACGCACGGTCTGGATCAAGGTGGGTTGGCCGGAGGCCTCAATCTTTTTGCGCAGGTAGCGGATGTAAACATCCAGCAGGTTGTCGTCGCCGAAGTGGTTCTCGCCCCACACCTCCCGCAGGATCGATTCCCGGTCCACGACGCTGTTGCAGCGTCTGAGCAGGCAGACAAGCAGGTCGTATTCGCGCACCGAAAGCTGGATCGGCCGTCCGCCACGGCTCACGTCGCGGGTGGAGAGGATCACCGAGAGATCCGCCAGCTCCAGGCGGTCGCGGTTGGCGGCGGCCTGGGCATAGCCGGCGCGGCGCAGCTGGGCCCGCACCCGTGCCAGCAGCTCCTCGATCGAGAAGGGTTTGAGCAGGAAGTCATCGGCGCCGGAATCGAGCGCCTCGACGCGATCACGCACCTCGTCGCGGCCGGTGAGCATCAGGATCGGCGTGAACACGCCACTGGAGCGCATGCGCCGGCAGATCTCGACGCCGCTGAAGTCGGGCAAGGTCCAATCCAGCAGGATCAGGTCCGTGGGCGCCGCGCGCAGGTGGATCAGGGCCGATTGGCCATCGACAGCCTCGCTGACTCCGTAACCCTCCACCCCCAGCTCCCCGCAGAGGAGGGCGCGCAGCCGTGGGTCGTCATCAACGACCAGCACCTGGGCCTTGGGTTCCGTCGCGTCGATCACTCGGGGCTGGGCGGGGTGGAGAGCGGTGGAGACGCGCAGCTCTGCAGCCGATACGCTAGCCGCAGCTCTGCCGGCGTCTTGCCGCCAACGGCTTGATCCCACAGTCGATGCGCCAGTGGCTGGCCCCCAGCGGAGGCCGATCGCTCTCCGGCCGCCTGGCCCGCTGGGGCACGCTGATCGTGGTGCTCTATGGCCTGGTGGCCTTGCTGACGCCACTGCTGGTGCACCTGGGCGCCCTGCCGGATCCCAATGCCGGCCTGGAGAACCCGATCAACGCCTCCCCCACCTGGGCCCATTGGTGCGGCACGGACCGGCTCGGGCGGGATGTGGGCGTGCGCACCCTCAGCGGCAGCGGGGTGGCTCTGCAGGTGGTGGCCCTGGCCCTGGTGCTGGCGCTGGTGATCGGGGTGCCGCTGGGAATGCTGAGCGGCTACCTGGGGGGCCCGGTGGACCGGGTGCTGGTGTTGCTGATGGACACCCTTTACACCCTGCCGGTGTTGCTGCTTTCGGTGGTGCTGGCCTTCTTGCTCGGACGAGGGCTGCCCAACGCGGCGGCGGCGCTGTGCGTGGTCTACGTGCCCCAGTACTTCCGGGTGGTGCGCAACCAATCGGCCCAGGTGAAGGCGGAGCTCTACATCGAAGCGGCCCAGTCGCTGGGGGCGGGGCCGCTCTGGATCCTGCGGCGGTACCTGCTGCGCAACGTGATCACCTCGGTACCCGTGCTGCTCACGCTCAATGCCGCCGATGCGGTGCTGATCCTGGGGGGCCTGGGCTTCCTGGGGCTGGGCTTGCCCGAGTCGATCCCGGAATGGGGCAGCGACCTGCAGCAGGCGCTCACGGCGCTGCCCACGGGCATCTGGTGGACGGCGCTGTTCCCGGGGCTGGCGATGTTTGTGCTGGTGCTGGGGCTGTCGTTTCTCGGGGAAGGTCTGGAGAGCTGGGTGAGTGGTGGTGAGGAGCTGACGAGGTGACCTATCATGTGGAGAAATCAATGGTTTACGTTCCTCAACCTAGGGAAGTGAGGCAAACAAAAGACTGTCAACATCGAACTTACTGCCTCATATCCTATGACCGGCTCGAAAAGGAAAAATCCATTCGATGCAGAAAAGTTTCGGCTGGCCGGGGCCGAATCAGGTACGGACAAGGTTCTTCATCATGGTTATCATCGCTTTTATCCACAATTCCTGGCACCCTTGAGGCAAAGGAAAAGGGAGTTCGGAATTGTTGAAATTGGTTATGGACAAGGTAACAGCATTATCTTTTGGAAAAGCCTCTTTCCATCGGCTCATGTGTATTGCCTTGATCGGGACGTGAGCCTCGAAGGCGAAGGGTACACGGTCTTAAAAGTCGATCAGTCGGATCTAGGAGCCATGGAAAAATCCATGCAATCAATTCTGCACTCCGTGCCACTGATCATCGACGACGGCTCCCATTTTCCACCCCACCAGCTCACTTCATTTTCGATTCTATTCGAGGAACTACTCGAACAAGGAGGCGTTTATATCATCGAAGACATCGAAACCTCCTACTGGAACTCAGGAGATATCTACGGTTATCCAACCCGATTTGGACTCTACTCGCCATGGTCAGCCGTAGAAATCCTGAAACACGCCGTGGACTATCTTAATCGCAATCTACTTTCTCAGAGTGATCGCAATTTAGTAGAGTATTCAATGTTGATCGCAGGCTTGTCACCGCAAGCTGTTGAGGCTGTCTCCACGTTAACGTTTGCTCAGAATTGTGTTATTGCTACGAAGATAATACCCGAAGACAAAGCATACATCGAAAGACCTTATCATTTTTCCGAAATGACTGCGCGCTGAAACCGATGGTCTGGCTAAAGAATACGCCAGGAAACCCGCCATGGATAAGCTGATGCGAACCATCCTACTAGCTCGCTGGAGATCATTCAAGTCAGCATAGGTCAAGTCAAATACAAGTTGATCACTATCCTTTAGTGCCCTGAGACTCGTGACTGCGTCAAGCAGAAAGATGCGATAACTCGGGGTCTTCACGGCAACACAACATTACAGAGTGATGAGTGCCTCCACAAATCATACTGCTGAACTTCAATCGATCAAAGAATCGAGCAATAACAGTTCCAGATCCTTCTTTACTCGTTCAATCACTTCAAACCAATCGCCGAGAGCACTCTGCCGATAAAGCCTTGAAGAGGGATACCAGCAAGTTTGGTCGCCTTCCAAACCCCAACGCCACTCCGGTAAATAGCTAAGCAAGAGCCACAGCGGAAGACCCATCGCTCCTGCCAGATGCGCCAGGCCCGAATCAGAGGAAATGATTAGATCACAACTGGCTGCAATCGCGGCGGTTTCGACAAAATCCCAAGCCGCATCAACCTCATCCTGGCAGGACACGAACCGATCACAGAACGAAGTCATAGCGAGCTGTTCTGAGCCGGGCCCCTTTTGCAACGAAACGAATTCGACACCTGGGATCTCAGCGAGAGGAGCGAAGAGGGTGAGGGGCAGTGAGCGTCCACGCAGGGTGGTGCGCTCTGCTTCTGGATTTCCCTGCCAATGCAGGCCCACCAGCATCCGGCCAGGTTTCCTGAGCCTCATGCGCCAGTGGGAGATCCGATCCTCCGGAGCACTCAGATAAGGGTCGTTCAGGAGGGGCCGCTCCTTGCTGATGCCAAACACCTTGGGAAGGTTCAGGATCGGAATCCAGCCATAGGTGCTACCTGGGCTAAGTTCAAGATGGGTTTGGGATTCGATTCGATCAAAGCCACCAATCCGTTCCGCCAGTCCAACGATGCTTCGAGGGCAGACCAACACTGTCTTGTGGCCTCGCTGCTGCAGCCATTTGCCGTAGCGCATGAATTGAATACAGTCACCGATACCCATCTCATGATTGAGAATGATTGTTTCTGGCAGGTTTCTGTCCGTGGCAATTTCGGGCACTCCGATATCGGAGGTAATGTCCAGAAACGGGGTTATGACACGTCTCCATTCGTACTCGCCCCAGCCGGTGGCGTAGTCGCCCAGCAGCAGCAGTATCGTGCCCAGATTCAGATGGGCAGAGGCATGATTGGCGTCGCAAAGAACGGCATACAGGTAATGACCGATAGCCTCTTGCAGCTTCCCCTGCATGTGCAGAGCCAGGGCGATGTTGGAGTGGCCGGACGCGCCTAGGGGCTCTAGCTCTACGGCACGTTCATAGAACGGGATGGCTTCTTGATGATCGCCGAGGTGCAATCGGATGTTGCCGATGCGGTTGAAATCACGAGCTGATAGTCCCTCTTGGCGCACCAGCCACGCCAACTGCTGCTCTGCCGCCTCGCGCTCGCCTAGATGGGCCCTGCAGAGGCCCAACGCCAGCCGGGCCTCCTTGAATTCTGGCTTAAGCTGAACGACCTGATCAAACTGATCGGCACCGGGCCCATAGGCAAACTCGGCCAGATTCAGCTCCCCGAGAAGAAAGTGAGCCATGTGGCGAAAGGGTCCATCGAAAGCCCGCTCAGCGCACTCCCTGGCCCCCGCGGGATTGCCCTTGCAGCGCAGCAGATTGGCCTTCAGCAACAGGGTCCCCTGGTGCTCCGGCTCGAGACCTTCGGCCCTGGCGGCCAGGGCCTGGGCCTGATCGACGTTGCCAAATTCGAGATGAAGGGAGCCAAGCAGATGGAGGATGCCGAGCAAACGATCGCCATGCTGTTCCGCGGCCTCCAATGCCTGCTCTGAGAAGGCAATGGCCTCTTCCCTGCGGTTCTGGGCCAGAAGAATCTGAGCAGCAAAATGCAGAACTTTGCTGTTCTCTGGCTCCAAGGCGACGGCCGCACAGATCTGCCGTTCAGCCTGCTCAAAGTCGGAGCGCTCAAACAGGGCCGAAGCCTGCTCCAGAAGAGCTTCAAGGGGATTGGTCATGAACACCCGAAGGGCGATTGCGTCAGGCTATCTAGTGAGCTGCATCTTGAGCCCTAACCAAGCCTTTGGCCAGAAAAAAAGCCCCGCCTCGATGGAATCGAAGCGGAGCACATGGAGGTGAAGGAGAACTGCTTCCCCATGTTTAGTCAGGAGCAGGACAGGGCACCGGTGGTGGAGGCCACGACGTTGAAGCTGGTCGTTCCGGCTCCTGCAGTTGCTGTCAAGCAACGCACGCCATTGGCATCTCCTGACCAGGTAGCGGTGAAAGATTGCCCAGCGCTGCCATCACAGGTTTGGCCTCTTGGGGTGGCGAGCAGCTTGGCAGCCTGGCCGACGGCACATTCCTTCGCCAGGCCGATGGCCTCACCAACAGCGGCCCCGGCAGAGGCACGGTTACGGGCCTGGAGGTACTGGGGCAGAGCCACGGCGGAGAGAATGCCAATGACAGCCACCACGATCATCAGTTCGACGAGGGTGAAGGCGTTTTTGGTGGCCTTGCGACGAGCCTGAAGGCTCTGGATCAAGGCCAGCTGTGTGCGGGTACGCATTGCTTAGGATGCATCAACCCGCACATTCTAGCTTTTCGAGATGGTGTCGTCCATTTGGCTCGCCGTGAAGCCGATCCTGCTTGGTGCGGCTTCTGATGAAGCAGGTGGTAGCAAGATCCCCAGCCACCAGGGTCTTTTTGGGGTTTAGCGGGCGCTTGGCCTGCCTAAAGATGAAGCGATTCTCAGGGAGCCTGGCGCCTAAGCCGCGCGAAGAAGACCACAATCTCAGGGGTCTGCCCAAGAACTCTCAGGCAATTTTAAGGACATACGATAGATGCATTCATGCACTCGGATTGATCCAGCAAAGTTCCGACGAGAACCTTCATTCACATCCCGCAATACTATCGTCAATACAGGTGAAATATTGTCGATTTACCTCCTGTTAGCCCTCTTCGCCTGAGCTGCACATTGGCCAAGCGACAATCAATGACTTTCTTGCCTCAATACTTTAGCAGCATGCGTTTCGGCGTGATTACTGAAAGCTGGCCTATTGATTGCAATCAAGCTCATGCTTGCTTCCCTAATAAAGCCAGGACAAAGATAGGTGTGACCCCGAATCAATCGTCGTCATCAAGAAATTCACGGTGCAACAAGGAAATACTAGAAATCCACACAACTCATTGGCAGCCTATAACGAATCCACTGTAGAGTTCCTCGAAAAACCTCGCGCCACACCCTTACAGCTTGTTAAAGATGACATTAAATGCCTTCAACTCAGTACGGCTGAATGAGAGAGCGTGGATTCTGGAATGAGGAGAAGCGCAACCACAGAATACTTAAGAAGAGGCCCACTTTAGCGACCTCATCTGAGGCGATTCCCTGGGAGCCCCTCAGGCCACTGCTGGAGAAAGGTTACAGCCATGAACGCAAGGGCAATGCAGGCAGGAAGCGGATTGAACCACTCATCCTCTTCAAGATGCTCGTGCTGCAACAGCTGTTGAACTCAGCGTAGGCAAAGCCTTCCGCTTGCGGTTGAGGATCTGGAATTCCAGGTCAACGATTGGCACTCATTCGAGGAGTGGTTTGTCGGGTTGGAAGTGATGAACACTATTGCCGATGCCACCACCATTGCCTTCCTCCGGGAGCGGTTCCGCAAGGCGAGTTTCATCGATGAGCGAACTGAACGTTTTGAGGAGCACCTGTGATCCCAGGGACTGGAGGACCGTGACGGGCAGTTCATCGATGCCACACTGATCCCTTTTCCCTAGCCGTAAGGCTTCTGCGAAGCACCAACAGAGAAACTCGCTGACTGAGAATGAAGCCATAAAGCGAAACCAGCTGCCAGAAGCGTGGGGCAACGAGCCAGAGCGCCTGCGGCAGAAGGATCGTGATGCTCGCTGGGTCAAAAAAGAACGGCATCAGCCACTACGGGTACAAGAACGCATCTGCATTGACGCCACTCACGGCTTCATCCGCAGATGCTCCATTGACCGCAGCCAACATTCACGAAAGCCAGCTGCTTACGCAGGTGATAGATCCAAAGAAGCGGGAAGATCTCGTCTGGGCTGATTCAGGCTACGCAGGGGCGGGCCATGAGGATCTACTAGAAATGGCTGGTTTTGAGAGCAGAATTCATGAAAAGGGTTCACGCTGTCTTCCTTTGGGCGAGGAGGCAAAGGATCGGAACAAGGTCCGATCGAGCGTGCGGGCAAGAGTTGAGCACGTCTTTGCTGCAATCACAACCGGCATGCTCAGCAAGATGACAAGGCGGATTGGATAAGCCAGAACCAAAGCTTTGTTGGGACTGCGCAATCTGAGACATATCTTCCTGCGTTACCTTCACCGCTCCTCAAGGCTATCGCCGACAACTTGAGCATAAGTTAACTGGACAATTGTCATGCATTGAGGTCACGGTTGTCAGCTATCAGGAAAATCTGTACGTGAAGAGGATCAAGTTGTGTCTTCTTAAGGCTGCCTCCATGGCGGCAATGTTTCGAGGCTCACACAAGACTCTCGAGAACGTCAATCTATTGAGCGCCAAAGACGCAGGCAAGCCATGCGCAAGGCAAAAGACATGAAAACTGAACATGCAGCCATTCGCAATGAAAAGAGTTCTTTCTTGTTGACTTGCAGCGTCTCACTGTCTGCCAATTTGCACAAAACCATTGTTCATGGGGTTTTCATCGGCGCGATCGCTGGGCAGATCCCTATGCGTCTTACCCAGGTCGATCTGTCGATCCGGATTGAACGTCGGCAACGTGTTAAGTTCACCAACCCGACAAGGCGCATGCTAACTGAGACAAGGTTGAGCTTCAGGGGCTGGACGGATGGTGGAGATTCGAATGCAAGCGAACAGCAGGAAACTCAATGGCGAACGGGGATGTGCGTTGGAGATCGTTCGGAAGCAAGGGAAGGAGTCTGAGCGGATAAGGAAAGCCTTCTGGGCCATAAATCCATTGGATCTTGATGGTGGTGACCGTACCCTGACCGAGAAGAGGGCCAATGTCTTTTGTCGGTGACGATGAACGTAGCTCAATTGGGATGCAGCCTTGAGTCTGGGCTGGAGCGGTGGAGCTTTTGCTTTGGATGCAGAGATCCACGCCTTTCAAACCCTTCGCCAGTCTGAGCAGAATCGCTTGATTGCTTTGGCCCCAGCTCGAACGGGCTGCCTGGGGCAGCTGGTTCCTGTCGTAGCGATAGAGCATCACCTGCCATCTTGGTCGCGCCCAGATGATGAAGGTTTCCTTTTTCTGGTTGGAACTGGGAACTGGTGGCCACCATTGGTCGGGATGGAACACCAGCCCATCCCAGCGGGGGGCCGCGCTGATCTGGGCAAGGCCGGGGATCAGCCTTTGGAAGCGATGGAGTTGGTTGATCCAGGGATCAGGGCTCCCATGCAACGGGAAAAGGGCATACCCCTCGCTGCTCACGCGGCAGCCAGCGGTGCGTACGCAGAGCTGGATCAGCGCTTGGGAGGGCTCAATGGCGCCGAGATCGATGGCAAAGAAGCGGTAGCCGAGGCGGCGGCCGAGCTCCGCTTCCGCCTTCAGGCCCAGGCTGGAAGCCTGCGCCATGAGGCTGTCGGCAGGGCTGAGCTTGAAGGCCCCGTAGTTGCTGGTGATCCCGGAGTCGGGAAAGACCTTGAAGGCATCGTAGACACCCTGGCGCAAACGGCTCTCGACAAAGCCCGTCTCCGGGAAGGTGGTGTAAGGCGCAAACCAGACCGTCCGTCGCTCCAGGGGCACCGCATCGAGAAGGTCGCTCAGCCTTGGAGTGGATCCGTTCCGGGTTTTGTCTTCCTGCTGCCGTTGGAGCAGTTGCTGAATTGTGGAGACCTCCAGCCAGCGACTGCTGGAGAGCAGCTCGATCAGGATCCAGAGCGCCAGCAGGCCAAAGCCGGCCCAGAGTGGATCGGGGGACTGGCGACGAACGGTGCTCATGGCTTGAGAGCCCATGGGCCTTGGCCCAGGGTCCGCGCGCTCAGGCAGCGGTCGAGGAGTGCCGTCAGCATCAGCACGGCAGCCCCGTATTCAAAGGCCGTGAAGCGGGTCAAGGAGCGCAGGACCGGGCTCACCACCACGGCGAAGAGCGTGCCCAGTCCCCCCATGGTCATCCAGAACAAGCCCACAAAAGTGGTGATGAACAGCAGCAGCGCGAAAAACAGCAGGTCCCTGTGGCCCAGCCCCCTCACCCTCTGGAGGGGTAGGCCTGCCTGGGGCGGCCGTTGGCGCTCCCGAGCGACGGTCCACAGCGCCACCCCCCAGGCGATCGGGATCAGAAAACTGCCCGTGGACCAGAAGTAGTTCTCCGTGCCGGTGCTGATTCCGCCGTCCTCGAAAGCCTTCTGGACCACCGCCACCCAGGGGGAGGGGATCACCCAGGTGAACGGCAGCAGTCCATACTGGAACTGTTCGATCGCATAGCGGGGGGTGGCCCAGAAGGGAGGCGGGCCTGTGCCGGCCTGGGTCAGCAACAGCAGCTTGGGGGCGTAGAGCAGCAGCAGTACCAAGAAAAAGCCCCCTGCGAACAACAACCCTCGGCTGGCGATCCCTCCAAGGTGCCGCAGTTCTGTAGTTCGGGTCGCGGCGAGCACCACCAGCAGGCCAAAGCTGCAGAACAGCAACAGCAGGGTGAAGAACACGTAGTAGTCCTGGGTGGGCAGGCAGAGCAGGGCGGCGATCGCCCCAGCGCCGACCAGACCCAGGGGCTTTCGAGGGCTGTCCAAGGAGCGCCAGAGCCCGTGGCAGGCCAACAGGCCCGGAATCACAGCCCAGAGGGTGGCCAGGGACAGGTGGCCCACCCGGGAGAAAGCGCAGGGGGCGGTGGTGATCAGGAAGGCGGTGATCAGGCTGGTGTCGGATCGAAACCCTGACCATCGACAGGCCAGGGCCGACAGGCCGAAGGTGAGCAGCAAGCCGAGGATCAGGAACGCTTGAAGCGGGTCGAGGTCGGTGTGGCGCGCGAGTTGACAACTCAGGCCCGTGGCCGCTGTGGAGAGCAGCGAGCCCGTAAACGAGCCAAGATTCTGGTTGCTGTCCGGTCCGATCCAGCCGAGCTGGAAGCGCTCAGCGACGCAGGCACTGCCAAGGCCAAAGCGCTCCCAGACCTGGTCGGCGGAAGGGTTGGAAAGGCTCAAGAAGGTGGGCCACCAGGCGAAGGCTGCGAGGGTTAACAGGGCCCAGGGCAGAAGGCGTTGGAGAGATCCTGGCCATCTGGAGGAGTTGGGCAAGTGGAACTCGTGTCTCCTATAGAGACTACCGGATACAAGCTGGGGACCAGTAGATGCCATGTAATAATTGCAAAAGACTCATTGCAACTAACGGCAAGCCTCGTCAATCACTGGCCAGAGCAGACCGGTGACGACGTGACGCTCAGAACTACAGTGAGATTCGCAAAGCACAGCCAGCTTGTCTGATTGCGCTCTCCCGGGGCTTATGCATCTCATGGATTGAATCCAGACAACGAGCAATGCGCCCACTCCTTGCCGCAAACTTGAGATGCTTGAACTTCAGATCTGAATTTTGTGAATTCAGTTTCCGGGTGTTTCTGTTTGAGAATCCATAGCTCAATCGTCCGATGGATTTGCTCGCGAGTAGGACGTAGGAGGACTGGATTAGAACGTCAACATCATTTACAGTGATGAAGCATGTTGCATGAGCCTTCTGCCGAGGGGTATAATGGACGGATGCAAATGCTGAAGCTAGCTTTTGTGACCAGTGCCTTCAACGAGGCACTGAATTTGTACGAACTGCACCGCCGTTGCCGTGCAGTGTATGGGCGCTTGCTGAATGAACTGAACAATCAATACTCCCTCGAGTTCCGTATGGTGATTGCCGACAATCACAGTACAGACAGCACCCTGGAAGTACTTCGCTCAATCATGGAGCATGATCCAGGCGTGATTGTTCTTGCTAATCAAATCAACTACGGCCCAGAGGCATCCGCAGCCCATGCGCTGACCTATGCCTGTGATTGCGATCTGGTCATCACACTCTGTTCGGATCTCCAGGATCCTCCTGAATTGAGTGAGGGCATGGTGATGATGCTCATGTCTGATCCCAACAGTGATGCGGTGTTGGCGGTTAAGCAGCAGTCGGCAGGTGGACCCTTGCTACGGCTGGCGAGGCGTGGTTATTACAGGGCCATGGGAATGTCTTCACGGCTAAGATATCTGCCCAGTGGGTTTCATGGCTTTGGTTGCTATCGTAATCCTGTCATCATCGACACGCTCCATTATTGGAACGACTCTGGCATGAGTTTGCGGATGTGCATTGTCAACGCCAGTCACGCTTCCCGCACCCTGTCCTATCAACAGGCTGAACGAATGCACGGCCATTCTTCATACATTGGCCGTGGCTACATCCTCGAAGCCTTAAGAGCACTGCTCTCGTCCGACGCAGCCGCAAGCAGGATGGCCGTGACGATCGGGATTGGCGGAATGCTGATGGCGATGCTGGTGGCCGTGGTGTTGCTTATCAATTATCTGGGGGGCAATAGTCAATACCAAGGCGGTGTCCCTACCGTCATGGGTCTTGTGCTGGCTAGTTTGGGAATTCAGATGCTGATGTTTGCCGTTGTTTCCAGGCAAATTGAAGGCTTGAGAATGACTGGAAATAGGTCGAGGGTTCGCGCCAGACTCCTGAAGAAATCAGACGATGCTTAATCGCTCCTTCACGCGTTACGGATTGTCTGGCCTTGCATTCACGGTGATTGGGCCGAGTCTATTTTGGCTCATGTATCCACTTGGCCCCTTTGTGGCACTTGCCATTGCACAGGTCATGGTTCATCTTTGTCGGTATTTGGTGTTCAGGTATCTTGTTTTTCCAATAAGAAACGGATTTAGGGTTTCTCCGCAGCGTTATGTATTGTCAGTCTTGCCTTTACTGGCGATTGATTTCTTGGTGGTGGGGATTCTGAAGGGTGTCTTGGGACGAACCGGCCTCACCTTGGTCGGTGGCATTGTTGGTTTTCTGGTAGGGTTTTTATGGGGTCGTTATGTATATAGTCATGGGGTACTTGCTTCTACTATCGCTCACGAATAGAATTCACTGCATTCCTTCAATCGCGTACACACTGCCTTATCGCCCAGCATTGAGATGACACGAGAGAACTGCCCCACGGCCTGTCCATGCTGCCGTTCAAGTTGTTCCAGGCGTTGGTGGGCCACCATCGCTCCTTTCATCAGGGCTTACGCGTTTGAAGCGAACAACAAAGCTGAGCTTGTTACTTCATTGATTGAGTGTGTGAAATGTGGCCATCGCTATTATCAGCGGAGTTACAACACCGAAGAGTTAAATCGATTATACGCTCAGTACAGAGGTAAAAATTATTTTAAGTCTCGACGAAAGTGGGAGCCATGGTATAGCAGACGACTTAATGAAGCGACAATGAAGCCCCGCCTTGTTACGAATCGACGCAGTGCTGTGAAGGCCTTTGTTGCTCCTTGGCTTGGAAGCCGATCGACGGCATTGATCGTCGCTGACGTTGGGGGTGATGCTGGACAGTTGATCCCCTTGGAAATCGCCTCGCGCGCCTATGTGGTGGAGACTAGCAAGCAGAAAGCTGTTGAAGGTGTGACCAGGGTCGATCGTCTCTCAGAGATTGATCAGAAGGTGGATCTAGTTATGTGCTGCCATGTTCTTGAACATCTCAGTGATCCAGCTAGCCTGTTGTCCTCGATAATCAAAGAATTGGAGCTGGCTGACGGATGTCTTCTCTATCTTGAAGTTCCGCTTGAAAGATGGAGGATACTGCCAGGTATGGGATCAAGTCTGTATAAACAGTATCTTATTTGGATCAGTCGATCGGTGCCCTTGCTGGTCTTGGTGGACTTTCTCAGCATGGCTTTTAGGAGCTTCTTTGGTTTTGTTTCTCCACCAGGATTCATCAAAATGCATGAACACGTGAATTACTTCACTGAATCATCTTTGGTTAGCCTTTGCGAGCTGGTCGATCTCAGC
The DNA here is from genome assembly GCF_024345575.1 of Cyanobium sp. Morenito 9A2. Classification (GTDB taxonomy): domain Bacteria; phylum Cyanobacteriota; class Cyanobacteriia; order PCC-6307; family Cyanobiaceae; genus ATX-6F1. The sequence continues at coordinate 561,024 of NZ_JAGQBJ010000001.1, read as the reverse complement.
GTTCTTGAATATAAGGTGGAAAGGGGTTCAGACTTGGCTACCCACCAAGGAATTATCAGATTAATTTGCAGGCGAACCGGAGATCACTGAGTCTGATTGAAATGAGATGATTCCCAGGGCTGTGTCTGCAATCTGATCGCAGAGGGATAGGGGGGTTATGCCATAAAATCTCAAAAGATTGATGTATGGGCTTGAATTAGACGTGTAGCGATTTTCAGGATGATGGGGGTCGATGTTGTGAATGGGATCTGGCAAAGCATAGATTGCCGAAATTAGTTCAGCAAGGGCAAGTAAGTCTGTTTCCTGGCTGACTGCTGCGACTGGAGCTTCAGGGACTGGGCATTGACTTAAGAGCCAACGAAGGGCCAATCTTGTCATATCTCCAGCATGGCCGTAGCCACGGAAGACGCGACAAGGAGAGTGCAGCTTGATCGGACGTTTCCCAATCGCTTCAATCAGGAAGTTGCCGAGAGCAAATAGCCTGGGATTGGTGATAAATCGGCCAGTGACTCCATAGGCTCTGATCACAAGCGTAGGAGCGATACGCGTTAGTCGCTGCTCTTCCTCGTACTTGAGAACACCGTATGGATCGAGACCAAGTTCATCGATTGGATTGGAGCGGCCATCAAATCCTGCGGCAGCCCCTGAGGAGATGACGGCAAGGCGGCAAGGCCGTTTGTTCTTGCCCAGAAACTCGCAGAGATGATTGGTGATGGCACGATTGGCATTGATATAAGCATCAACACCCATCGCATGAATGTATTCTTTGCGAAGAAAAGCCGTATGCAAAACGGCGCCAACTTGATGCCTTTCAACGTCATCAGCCAAGGATGAAAGTGGCTCAACTGGGATTACAATAGATGGCTGCGCCTGATGTGAAACTTTGATCAATGAAGTGCCGCTGGCATAAGCACGAACACGGCTTGTGAACTCTCTTTCTGGAATAATAGTCGCGAGCTCATGCAGCGCAGATCGGCCCAGCCAACCCGTTGCCCCTGTCACCACAATCAAGGAATTGTGATCGCTCAAGGGTTGTCAAGGGTTTCAATGTAAGTCAGAAGGTCAATAGGTTGCCTGATCTGCATTGGCGCAGCCTTGTCAACTCCATAGCCATAGCTTGCATGAACGAAGTGGATATCTGCACGTTCCGCCGCGATTCGATCGGAGTATGTGTCGCCTACATAGATTAACTTATTTGTTGAATGAAGGCTGTTCAGCATTGTAAGCGTAGAGGCCTTCTCGCATCGGCCTGGTGTGGGCGGGCGCCATGACCCATCCGGTGAATAGATGTTTTCAAAGGCCGAGCGAAGACCGTGCTGATTCAAAGCCAGGACAGAAGCAGCCAAAGGTTTGTTCGTGACGACATAGAGTAAATGTCCACGTTGTTTAAGTGAAGTAAGTAAACCCTCAATTGATGGGAAAAGTTCATAGTCGAAGCATCCAATGCTGTCGTGATGCACGCGAAACGAATCAATGACAGCTAGAGTCTGCTGCCGAGTGGTTGATAAAAGCTCTGGTAAAAATGAAGCCAACGGCGGACCCATGCAACTGGAGAGAGCTTCAAGCGAAGGTGGGGTGACCCCGTTGCGTCTACAAGCTTCCTGCAACGATCGATGGACGGCTGGAGCACTGTGGAGGAGGGTCCCATCGAGATCAAAGCAGATGGTCAGCGCTTTCACGCTTCGATGCCTCGATCCATGATCACCTGGCGCAGGGCTTCGTTTTCTCGGTAAGGGCCATCCACATGGTCGATTGTGAGGCGATCGTTTGAATTCAAATCTGAGATGAGCTTGGCTCCATTGATGACTTCCCTGCAAGAAAGCTGACCTTTGTGAAGAGGTATCGCCAGGTAGAAATCATTGTTGAATGTTTCGGAAGAAAAGACGTAGCCTGCGGTTAAATCGCGGCAGGCATAGACGCCTCGGATCAGTTCCTCCAGGTAGCGGCGCTCCCGCTCGGATACGGTCCGCCTCGCTTCTGTCGACCCTCCACACATCTCAACTGCCTTGGAAAAAGCCTTATACCATTCATCAATCTGATTAGGAAGAGAGCAATAGGGAGCAACGGGAATGCCATCGGCTTCAATGTCGATGTGGCGCTCCCAGGTGCGGGCTCCTTTGGCATAGCTGATCAGCATGGAGCTGTACCAGTCGCGTTGCTCGTGGGTGGAGAAGCCAATCACATGGTTTGGATAGCGCTGGCAGAGGTAGCTGATCTGGTTGAGTTCTAATTCCGAATCTTCGCAGGGATAGAGTGACACGCAATGGTTGATCGCTAGCGGTATGGATCGATTTTCAAAAAATCGCACACAATCATCGATCGTCTTGTCGTTCGCTCCCCCTGTGGAGATGATGACCGGCTTGCTGAGATGAGCGATGCGATCCAACAGTGGCCAGGTGGCGATGTCAGAGCTCGCCACCTTGATCATCGGAAGATCGAACAGGCCACAGAGTTCCACGGAGGCCTCGTCAAAAGGGGTGGCCATGGGGATACAGTCACAGCGCCTGATCTCATCAACCAATGCCTTGAACTCCTCAATGGAGAGCTTGGTGGCCTCCGTCTTTTTAATGTAGCGAGATTCTGTATAGCCCTTGAAAGCTGGATGAATGAAGGAATCCACATCGCGAAACTGCAGCTTGATGGCTGTTCGCACACTATTCACCCGCGCCACTGTGGCGAAATCGCGAACAATGCGAAGCCCCCGCTCCAGATTGCCCCAGTGGTTGTTCGCCAACTCCAGCACGAAAAGGTTTTCGAAGGTGCGGCGATCGAGGCTGGGGATCTGCGAACTCATCGCGCTCTCTCGTTCAGGGTTGGCACCGAGCCCTGTAAGTAGCCCCGCAGCTCGTTCAGCTCTGCCTCAGGCAAGGGCGGATGCATGTCATCAAGGTCAGGTGTGTGGATCTTGCCGTTAAGCATTCGAGATTTTAAACGTGGTTCGAACTCCTGCAGGGGATCGAGCTGCACCACGCAGACACGGGGGCCATTTTGTGCCAGCACGGCCTGAAGTTGCGCCTCCAACTCCTGTGGATTCTTGAGTTGGCTGGTCGGCAGACCAAAGGCTTGGCTCACCTTGGCGAAGTCAGGAAATTTCACCCCCGAAGCGGGCGAGGCTCCGTGTTCGCGTCCGAAGAAGTTCTCCTGGGTCTGGCGGATCGAGAGGTAGCCGCCGTTGTCGAGAACGAAGAGAAGAATGTTCAATTCAGAGCTAGCAAGCGTCTGTAGCTCCTGGAGGTTCATCATCAGCGAGCCATCGCCTGCAAGAGCAATGGTGGGAGCGTCCTTACCGGCGTCGCGGGCGGCCCAGGCTGCGCCAATGGCAGCGGGTAGGTCGTAGCCCATCGAGGCGCAACCGCTGTTGCTGAACATCCTGCGCTCCCCTGTCATCGCCAGCACCTGGAAGGGCACGATGCAGGCGGTGGCGTCGCCGCACACCACCTGAGCCTTTGCGCTGAGGTGGTGGTTCAGGGCCATCATGAAATGGTATGGATTGAGGCCTTGACGGCCTTCTGTGACGTAATCAGCTTCACGTGGCTCGTAGCGCTCACGCAGGTTGCTGCAACGTTCACCCCATCTCCTTCGGTCCTGGGCGTGCTTGGTCAGTGGAGCGGGATTGGCTTCGATGGCGATCAGCAGAGCGAGTACCACCGGACCTACATCCGCGTGAATCGGCTGACTCACATTCAGATAGGGCTTCCGCAGCTCTGCGGCATCGATGTCCACCATCACCACCTTGGCGGAGCGGGCAAAGCTGGCCCAGTTGTAACTCACCTGACGGATGTTGAGCCGTGAACCCAGCACGATCAGCAGATCACAGGCCTGCACAGCAAGATTCCCAGGGCGGGTGCCGATCGTGCCGGGCCTGCCGGCAAACAGCGGGTGATCGTTGTCGAAGACATCGTGGCTCCAGGCGGTGACCACCGGGATCGTGGTACGTTCCGCCAGTTTCTGCACATCTGCGATGGCCCCAGCAAGGCGCACGCCGGTGCCCAGCAGCAGCAGGGGCCGCTCCGCTTCGCTGATGGCGCCCAGCAACGCATTGATGGTCTGCGCGGAGGGAGCTGATGGCGACGGCTCAGGCGCTGGATCAGCTAGAAGGGTCAAGGCTTCAGCCAGCTCTTCGCGCCAAAGCCCCTGCACGTTCACGGGAACTTCGATCCATACCGGGCCAGGACGCCCTGCCATGCACAGGGCGACAGCTTTATCCACGATCCTGCGCGGATCGTCATGCCCCCTCAGGGACACGAAACGCTTCACGAGGGGCGGGATGTAGCACTCCGAAGGGGCTTCTTGATCGCCCAACTGCCGCAGCGGCAGCTCCCCGCAAGACTCCACCAGGGTGTCGGTGCGAACCTGACCGGAGACCACCACCATGGGCACTGAATCGGTGAAGGCGCCGAAGACGCCATTGAGGGCGTTGATCGCTCCGGGTCCAGCGGTGACGCAGACCAGGGCCGGTTTGCCGGCGATTCGGGCATAGCCCTCCGCCGCCATGGCGCAGGCTTGTTCGTGGTGCATGTAGGTGCAGACCAGGCCAGCCGCCTCACCGAAGCTGTCGTTCAGGTGCATGGCCCCACCGCCGGTGACGGAGAAGCAGTGGCTGATCCCGAGCCGCACGAGCCGTTGTGCGATGAAGTCGGAGACCTTCATGTCGAAAGCTCCGGAATGGCATACAGCACAGAGTCAAAAGAGTTGCTCATGTGCTGGCGGATGTGAAAGCGATAGCGCGCCCCTGCATCCTGTAACAGTTGGGCCACTGCCAACGGAATGTCCACGATATCTTGTGGTCGGTGGTAGATCGAAATGGCCATAATTGGCTTGGAGCGTCGGATGAGCTTCGCCAATCCTTCGATTGCGGCCAGGTCGGCACCTTCTGCGTCCACCTTGATGAAATCCACCTTGTCCTGGGGCAAGAGCTCGTCGCCCCGCACCGCCTGGATGAGCTGCATTGAGTTGGATCCTGATTCTCCGTGGACGGAAGCTGCCTCACCCTCTCCAACGAGTTCAATGAACGCGTTGCTGTGCCCGAGCGCCAAAGGTAGCGCCACAGCCTGGAGAGTTGGATACTGCCCTATTAGCTCTAAGGTCGCTTTCTGCAAGGCCTGGTAGTTTGTGCGCTCGGGTTCGAACAGCCAGGCCCGACCGACCGCCTGATGCTGCAGCAAGACCTTGAGGGTGTCGCCGTTGTAGGCCCCGATGTCGAGATAGCTGATGGGTTGGTCGGGTTTGAGGCCGCTGAGGGTGAGGTCGTTGAAGTATTGGTGGTCGGCACAGCGGTAGGAGGAGAAGGAAAGATCTTCGCCAGAGCGGAAGGCATGGATGCGGCGGAACGTCTCCCGGGATTCGTCGTCGCCAAGGAGGCTGAGTGCCGCGATGTAGTCCTGATCTTCTTCTCTTTCCTCAAACGGCTTTGAGTTGCCATCGAGCCAGTAGCACCAACCCAGTTCTCTTTTTAACCAGGGGTCGTACTGCCATGGCATGACCGGATCGACGAAGCCATGAGCCTGGGCGATGCCGACGAGTTGATCGTAAGGATCGTTGCGGTTGAAGATGGCACAGATCAACGAGGATGCCTGGAAGGCCCTCCCCTCTAGTTCGCTCCAGCTCACGACTGGAATTCCATCGAGCTGATGGACTGAGGGGCTACTGGAGATGAAAGCCTCCACGTGATGGCCTCTTGCTCCAAGAGCCTTGGCCACTCTGCGGGCATGCTCCCCCGCACCGAAGATCAGCAGCTCTGGGGCGAGGCTGTTGGTGCCCATGGGTTGACCGACTGGTGGCGCCATGGCGATCAGAGGCTCGCGCCCGATCTCTCGGTTTGGGGCGTCGGCGGGGAGGTTATGAGGTTGCGGATCAGGGCGAGTTGACGCTCAAGCATCGATGGCTCCAATCCCGGATAGGTGCCCAGAAACAAGGCCCTCTCCATCAGCCCATCAGCCCCTTCCATCTCCTCCGCCACCACCCGCAGCGCCTCAGGCCGATCCTGGCGCAGTTGCACAAACGCCGGCTGCCTGAGCAAGTTCCCCCCAAACAGCATCCGGCTGCCGATTCCCCCAGCCGCCAGGTGCCGTCCGAGCTCCGAATTCGTGAACGGCGCCTCCGGCCGCACCAGCAGCAGAAACCCGAACCAACTGCAATCACTGCGGCAACCACTTTCATCCCACTGGACGTCTCCAGATTCCGGATCAAGTCCTGTGGCATGGGTGGGAAGGCCGAAACCGAACAGGTGCGCGAGGGGTTCCAGCTCACGCCGGAGCAACAGCCAGTTGCGCTTGCGCGCCTCCACGAACCCCGGCAGCCTTCTCAGCTGCACCCGCCCGATCGCCGCCTGCAGATCCAGCGGCTTGAGGTTGTAGCCCAGATGGGAATAGATGTACTTGTGGTCGTAGCCGGGCGGCAGCTCCCCCAGCTGCCACCCGTAGCGCTTGCCGCAGCTGTCGTCGCGGCCGCTGGGGCACCAGCAGTCGCGGCCCCAGTCGCGCAGACTTTCGACGATGCGCCGCAGTCGGCCATTGCCGCTCACCACGTTGACGGCGCCGCCTTCGCCCATGGTGATGTGGTGGGGCGGATAGAAGCTCTGGGTGCTCAGATCGCCCCAGGTGCCGGTGTAGCGCACCACCCGATCGGGCCCCTCATCGAGCCCTGGGCTGTTCTCGCTGTGGCCGAGCGACTCGGCCAGCGGCCTGGGCATCGAATAGGTGGACCCCAGGGCATCGCAGTTGTCCTCGATCAGCCAGAGGCCATGGCGGCGGCAGAAGCCCAGCACCGCAGCGATGTTGAAGGGGTTGCCCAGGCCATGGGCCAGCATCACGGCCTTGGTCTTGCCCGGGCGGTGAGCCGCCTCCAGCTGCTCCACCCGCAGATTGGCGGTGATCGGGTCCGCATCCACGAAGACCGCCACGCAGCCGTTCTGCAGGATCGGCGCCACGGTGGTGGGGAAGCCGGCGGCACAGGTGATCACCTCGTCGCCCGGGCGCAGGCGCCGCTCCGGCTCGATCAGGGGCGAGGTGAGGGTGCTGAGGGCGATCAGGTTGGCCGAAGAGCCTGAATTCACCAGCAAGGAGGAGCGCACCCCCAGGTAGGCCGCCAGCTCGCGCTCGAACGCGTCGCCCTCGGCCCCCAGGGTGAGCCAGAAATCGAGGCTGCTGGCCACGGCCGCCTCCACCTCCTCTTCCCCGAAGACCCTTCCGGCGTAGGGGATGGTGTCGCCCGCCTGCCAGGGTTTGCGCTGTGGGTCACTGGCGGGAAGGTACTGGGCATGGCGGAGCCGTGAATACTGACGTGTGCTGGCCAGGGCCAGAGCTCGGTGCACCTCAGCAAGCTTCTCGGGCTTGAGCCGCACATCCGTGCTCCTGAGCAGCGAGACGTGGGCTGCGATGGCGTGGTCGATCCTGATGTAAGAGGTTTGTTTCAGGTCACCACTGGCCAGGTCACCAGCGGCCACGACAACGCAGGGTTCGTAGTGGCTCTTGCTGGTCACTTTCAGCAGGCGTAGATCGCCGTGGGCATCCGGTTCAGACAGCACAAGGGCCGGTCGCTTCCTGGACTTGCTTTGATCCGTGAAGGGCCAAGCCATCCAAACGAACTGACCGCACCAACTGGTCACGCTCACAACTTGAAGAGTTCCTCGGCGTCCTCGTCTTCGTCGCCGCGAATGAAGGAGGGCATCTGCAGATTCAGAGCTTCGAGGCGCTCGCGCTGCAACTCCGAGAGCTCACCGGCGGTGAACAGCTCCACCACCTCTCCATCCGGAAGCGTTTCAGCTCCATGCAACACATGCACATCGGCTCCCAGCCGCTTGATCGTGAGGCTCATGGCTCGGATGTCTCCCGATGGACACTCTGCTGGTAAGAAGCTAGATCCGCCAGACAGCACTCCAGGGGGCTGGCCCCCTGGTGCACAGCGCGATACCAGCCCGCACTGCGGGCCACCGCCAGCTCAAAGCTCCACAGCGGCCGCCAGCCGAGCAGCTGGCGGGCCCGCTCGGAGTTCAACCGCAGCTCGCCGCTTTCGGCCGGGGCCTGGGGTTCCGCCTGCTCCTGCCACTGGCCCGGCCAGTGGCGCAGAAGCGTGTCCACCACCTCCGCCACGCTGCGGCTGTCCGCCGGATCGGGCCCGAAGTTGAAGGCGCGCTCGTTCAGGTCGCCCTGATGCAGCCGCTCAGCCAGCAGCAGATAGCCCGCCAGCGGATCGAGCACGTGCTGCCAGGGGCGGATCGCGGCCGGCTGACGCACCACGATTGCCGCCTCCGCCTGCAAGGCCCGGATGGCATCGGGGAGGATCCTGTCCTCGGCCCAGTCGCCGCCGCCGATCACGTTGCCGGCCCGGGCCGTCGCCAGCGTCAGCCCTGGATGCTGGTGGGGGGCCGAGCCACAGAAGCTGTCGCGCCAGCTGGCCACCGCCAGCTCCATGGCGGCCTTGCTGCTGCTGTAGGGGTCGGATCCCCCCAGGCGATCGCCCTCAAGGAACGGCGCAGTGCCGCCATGGTTCTCGTACACCTTGTCGGTGGTCACACAGACCACCGCACAGGGGTCGGGCCGCTGCCGTAAAGCCTCCAGAAGCTGCAACGTGCCGATCACGTTGGTCTGCCAGGTGAGCAGCGGATCGCGGTAGCCCCGTCGCACCAGCGACTGGGCCGCCAGATGAAACACCAGCTCCGGGCGGCACTGCTCCACCAGCTCCCGCACCTGGGCGGAGTCGAGCAGGTCGTTATCGTGATGCCGCAGCCGCTCGGGCCGCGCCCCGGCCAGCCCCAGCTGCTGGAACAGATTCGGCTGCCCTTCCGGCGGCAGGGAGAGCCCCCACACCTCCGCCCCCAGCTCCAGCAACCAGAGCGTCAGCCAGCTGCCCTTGAAGCCGGTGTGGCCAGTGAGCAGCACGCGCCGGCCTTGCCAGAAGAAGGGATCGGGGCTGAGCAAAGCGGTCACCACACCTTCCAGGGGGCCTTGCCGCTGGCCCAGAGCTCCTCGAGCTGGGTCTTGTCCCTGAGTGTGTCCATGGGCCTCCAGAAACCCCGATGCTGGAAGGCCTCCAGCTCACCCCGGCGGGCCAGGCTCCCGAGCGGTTCGAACTCCCAGGTGGTGGCGTCGCCCTCGATCAGTTCCAGCACCTCGGGTTCAAGCACGAAATAGCCCCCGTTGATCCAGTGGCCATCCCCCTGGGGCTTCTCATCGAAACCGCGCACGGAGGTCGTCCCTTCCTCGATCAGCAGGCTGCCGTAACGGCCGGGGGGCTGCACCGCCGTGACCGTGGCCGGCTTGCCGTGGCTCCTGTGGAAGGCGAGCAGGGCGGTGATGTCCACATCCCCCACCCCATCGCCATAGGTGAGGCAGAACGGGCCCTCCCCCAGGTGCTCCGCCACCCGCTTGAGGCGGCCGCCGGTGGCGGTGCTCTCGCCGGTGTCCACCAACGTGACCCGCCAGGGTTCGGCCTCCTGGCGGTGCACCTCCATGCGGTTGGCGGCCAGATCGAAGGTCACATCGCTGAGGTGCAGGAAGTAGTTGGCGAAATACTCCTTGATCACATACCCCCGGTAGCCGCAGCAGATCACGAACTCATCGATGCCGTGGTGGCTGTAGGTCTTGAGGATGTGCCAGAGAATCGGTTTGCCGCCGATCTCCAGCATCGGCTTGGGCCGCAGATGGGTTTCCTCGGAGATGCGGGTGCCCAGCCCCCCGGCGAGGATCACGGCTTTCATCGGGGGGTGGGGCTGTCTCGGGCCCATGTTGCCGCCTCCCAACCCTCGGCACCGCTTCCCAGCGCCGACGGCCGTTGTTCACGATTGTTCCCACCTCGTTGGGCAGCGATCAAGGCCAGGGCGGCCCATCCGCCAGCGACGGCTCCCGTGGGCCGCGGGCGATTGGGGCTGGCCGAGGATCCGAAGCAGTCCATGGACGTCCAGGGGGCGCCCACGCTCAGCCCAGCTCCTCGGCGGGCGGGCAGAGCGCCGCCGGGAGGAAAGCCACCGGGTTGGGCCCGGGGCGCGGGCGGGTCATCACCCAACGGCCGCCGGGGTGTCGTGCTCCAGCCCCCAGGTGGTGCGCATCGGAGGCGACCAAGTTGATCGGCCTGTTCACTCAGGAGTCTTTCGAAGGGGGCGGTTTTCCCCGGGATTGTGGCCCCCCAGCTGGGCGCCATGGCTGCCGATCGTCTTCGCGGCATCCCCGCTCAAGCTGGAGGCGGGAAGGACTCCGGCCGCTTCCCTTCACGGCGCACCAGGGGCAGAAGCTCAGCCCCTGGTGCGCCGTCCGGCACCCAGCGCCAGCCCGCCCGAGGTCGCTGGCTGGGCACCACAGCCCGATCACTTCAGACGCAACGGGCAACAAAGCCATCTGATGGGCGCCTTGCTGGACGAGACGGCACGCACCTCGATCGAGGCCGCCGTGGGAGCGCTCAGGACCTCTGGGGTGCTGAGCACTGCATGGAACGGTCAAGGCACCGCCGCCCGTTGATCTGGCCCCCTGGTCTCTGGAATCAGCACGGTTCCCAGGACCGCCGCAACCTCCTCCAGATCGGCTGGGTCTTCGATTTCTCCGTGGCGGAGCCACTCGGCCCAGGCCATCCGTGGCGACGAGGCCAGGGAGTGAATGGGTTCATCGCCAGCCTGATTCCAGCGGCCTGAGCGCGGACCAGGACCATCCCAGAGGATCGCGAAACACCGGTCGCAGGCACGGAAACCCATCCGAAGGGCGCCTCAGGCACGGCTGCTCAGCCGGCTGTCAAGCCCAGGCGGGTGCCTTCTGCCAGCCCCAGAAGTTGATCACGGGGTGCCCGGCCCCCAAGCGCGGAGAGGGGCCGTTGGAGCCAGCGCCGGATCCCTTCGGTGTTCTCGCTGCCCTCCGGATGATCGATCAGCAGGGCCTGCCCGTGCAGCCTGGGGCGACCCGATCCGGGCAGATCCGCACCCCCTTTCGTCCAGCGGCGCAGGCTGGGCAGCGACAAACCCACCAGCGGGGCCTGCAGCTCATCACCCAGCACCTCCCTGAGGCCCTCCCGCGTCGCAGGGGGTGTTGGGCACTCCTCCAGGCGACGGCAGGTCTCCGTCAGAAGTTCCGCGCGCGCCGCGGCCTGGGCGGGGCCGAGGCCCAAGCACTGCTCGGGGGGCGTCCAAGGAGCCCATGGCGAATGGGGCTGCGCATGGCCGCCTCCGTGGCCTCGGAGAGAAGCCTCAACCAGCTGGGGTGGAGTGGATCCAGATTGGATGACAGCCATGATCCAATCCTGAACCGGTGGATCGCTGCTGGTCGCTGACGGCTCCGATGGCGGAGTGTCTCCGCTCCTGAGCCCCGCCCCCTCAACACCGCAACCGCAGCGTCCGCGGCAGCTCCTCGGCGATCTCCCCCTCCGCCGTGAGCGCCGGGTAGGGGCGCCCCTCCCTCCGGCACCAGGCCGCCACCTGCGGGTAGGCCCACTCGACCAGCAGGCGTCTGTAGCGCTCGGGGGCCACCCCCTCGCCCTGGGTGGGCAGCAGTCCGGCGGCCTGGCGCTGCCGCAGGGCCTCGAACAGCAGGATCGCCGCCGCCACTGACACGTTCAGCGACTGCACCATGCCGATCATCGGGATGAACAGCGCCTGGTCGACGCCGTTGGCCGTGGCCTCCGCCAGGCCCCATTTCTCGGCCCCGAGCACGAAGGCGGTGGGTCCGGTGAAGTCGCACTGGCGGTAATCGAGCGCGTTCACGCCCAGATGGGTGCCGAAGATCCGGAAGCCCTGGTCTCGCAGCCGTGTCAAAGCGGTGGGGGTGCCCTCCTGGGGGTGCAGGCTCACCCACTTCTGGCTGCCCTTGGCGGTGTCGTTGAACGTGCGTGCCCGCCCCGGCAGGCTCACCACATGGGCGTCGAGCACCCCCACCGCATCACAACTGCGCAGGATCGCCGAGAGGTTGTGGGGCTTGTCCACGTGCTCCAGCAGCACCGTCAGATTTTCCATGCGCCGATTCAGGACGCCTTGGATCCGCTCGAAGCGGCGGGGCAGCAGGGGCATGGGCCAGGCGGGGGCTCTCGTTACTCTGGGCCCAAGGGCAGCTCGCCTTACCCCGCTGCAGGGGGGCATGACGGGCACGGGGGGCTGTTGTGAGCTCCGTGGGTGCCTTGCGTGCTGTGGAAATCAGGCCTGCAATCCGATGGGGATCGGATGGCCACGGCCCCGGGCGCTTCTGGGGTCGAGCCCTTGGCGGAACTCCTGCTCCGGCCCGTTTCGGCGGCGACTCGTTCGCCTGGGAGTCGCCGCGGCCGTGGGGTGATCTTGATCGCCACCAGGGGCGTGCCGGGCCAGGAACCGCGCCCGCGTTCTCCACAGATGCCCTTGAAGCGGCCCGGATGGCCGTGACGGCAACGGCTCCAGGGGAAGAATCAGGGCTGGTCAAGCTCGGCACGGGCGTGCCTGGGCCGTGGTGCAGGTGTTTTCGCCGAGAAGCTATGGCCCTCGCCGCAACCCCTGGAGCGTTCGGCGTGGTGCATGCTGTCGATGGGCATTCACACTGAATAGCCACCTGGAGGTCAGGTGAAGCGGTGCTCAGCTCACCCCTTCGATGCGGTCTTCGATCTCCTGGTAGATCTCCTGCAGCTGGGCAATGTTCTCATCGGAAGTTTCCCAGTAGCCACGGCCGTTCACTTCCAAAAGGGTGCCGACGATGCGGCGGAAGCTGTGGGGGTTGAGATCCATCAAGCGCTGGCGCATCTCCGGATCGTTGATGAAGGTCTCGTTGGCCTCCTCGTACACGAAGTTATCCACTGCGCCACTGGTGGCGCTCCAGCCCAGGGTGAAATTGAGCCGTTTGGCCACTTCGCGCACCCCCTCATAACCGGAATTGAGCATGCCCTCGTACCACTTGGGGTTGAGGAGCTTGGTGCGGGAATCGAGCCGGATCGTTTCGCTCAACGAACGCACCTGGGCATTGGCGGTGGTGGTGTCGGCGATGTAGCTGGTGGGTGCCTTGCCATCGGCGCGCAGGCCTGCGATCAGCTTGGTGGGGTCGGAGTCAAAGTAATGGCTCACATCGGTGAGCGAGATCTCGGCGGAATCCAGATTCTGGAAGGTGACATCGGCCGTCTTCATCGCCGCTTCGAACACCTCACGGTTCTGGTTCATCTCACCGGGGTTGTCGGCGTTGAAGGCGAAGGTCTTGCGGCTCAGATACATCTCCTGCAGCTCGCCTTCCTCCTCCCACGTGCTGTTCTCGACGGCCAGGTTCACATTCGAGCTGTAGCTGCCGCTGGCATTGGAGAACACCCGGGTGGCTGCCTCGCGGAGGGTAACCCCCTGGGCCGCCGCCTGCTCCTGGCTGTGCTTGCGCACGAAGTTCAGCTCCAGCGGCTCATCGGCCTCGGCGGCCATCTTCACCCCTTGATCGATCAGCGCCATCTGGTTGATGAACAGATCGCGAAACACGCCGCTGCAATTCACCACCACGTCGATGCGCGGCCGGCCGAGCTCCTCCAGCGAAAGCAGCTCCAGCTTGTTCACCCTCCCCAGGGAATCAGCCACGGGTTTGACACCGATGAACCAGAGAATCTGGGCCAGGGATTCGCCGTAGGTCTTGATGTTGTCGGTGCCCCAGAGCACGCAGGCAATCGTTTCCGGCCAGGTGCCCTGCTCCGCCTTCTGGCGCTCGATCAGCCGATCCACCACCACCTTGGCCGCCGCCACCGCCGCCCGGGTGGGAATCGCCTGCGGATCAAGGGCGTGGATGTTCTTGCCGCTGGGCAGCACGCCGGGGTTGCGGATCGGATCACCGCCCGGGCCGGGCAGCACGTACTCGCCATCAAGGGCGCGCAGCAGGCTCTCCATCTCCATGTCGGCGCAGATCTGCTCCAGGCAGAAGCGCAGGTAGCCAAAGAGCCTGTCGAGCTCGGCGGGATCGACCGCGGGGAAACCCGCCGCCCGGCAGGCGCTCAGCCAGGGGCTGGGGAGCTTGAAGCCGAAGCGCTCCAGCAGCTGGGTGAACCAGCCGAAGCGCCCGCGCAGGTTCACGCGCCCATCGGCCCCGGTGACGGAGCGAACCATGGCGCCCACGGCGGCACGGGAGGTTTCAGTGAGGGTGCGGTTGAGCTCCACATCGGCGAGCACACCGGAGTCGTTGCCCGCATACACCCCATCGATCGTGCGGCCCAGGCTCTCGGCCAGCAGGGCCGGCAGGCTGCGGTAGCCCTCCTCCTCCCGCTCGAGCGCAGCAATGTTCACCAACGTGGCGATCGCCTCCTCGGCGGTGGGCGGCTTGCCGATCGTGTGCAGGCCGCAGGGCAGCAGCCGGCTCTCGATCTCCATCAGCTGGCGGTAGAGCGCCCCGACCACGTCGTCGCGCTGCTCGCGGCTCAGCTCGGAGGCGTCCTGCTCCGGGAGGGTCACGTCCTTGTCGAGGTTGCACTGGCGCGCCGTTTCCACCATCGCGTTGACGATCTGCACACCCCTGGAGCTTTCGCGCAGCTGCTGGTAGGAGCCCACCAGTTCGCCAAGCTCCTTGAGCCCCTTGTAGAGGCCGGCGTTTTCGGCCGGCGGAGTGAGGTAGCTGATGGTTGCCGCGTACCCCCGGCGCTTGGCGATCGTGGCTTCGGAGGGGTTGTTGGCGGCGTAGTAGTAAAGGTTCGGCAGGCCGCCGATCAGTGAATCGGGGTAGCAGGTGTCGCTCATGCCCATCTGCTTGCCGGGCATGAACTCCAGGGAGCCGTGGGTGCCGAAATGCAGCACGGCATCGGCCTTCCAGATCTTTTCGAGGTAGGTGTAGTAAGCGGCAAAACCGTGGTGGGGGCTGGCGCTGCGCGAATACAGCAACCGCATGGGATCGCCTTCGTAGCCGAAGGTGGGCTGCACGCCGATGAACACATTGCCGAAATGGCGGCCGTAGATCAGCAGGTTGGTGCCATCGCTGTTCAGGTTGCCCGGGGGTTTGCCCCAGTTCTCCTCCAGCCGTTCGGAGTAGGGGGTGAGCCGCTCGTACTCGGCCACGCCCATGCGGTGGGCGATCGCCAGTTCCGGGGCTCCCTGCAGGGCCTCGGGATCGTTGATCACCAGTTCCATCAGCGCCTTGCCATCGCGGGGCAGGCCCCGCACGTCGTAGCCCTTGGCGTCCATCTCCTGGAGCACCCGGTGGATCGAGCCGAACACATCGAGGTAGGCCGCCGTGCCGACGTTGCCCTTGTCGGGGGGGAAGCTGAACACGGTGATCGCCAGCTTCTTCTCGCTGCGGGGCTTGCGCCGCAGCTGGGCCCAGCGGATCGAGCGCTCGGCGATCGCCTCCACCCGGTCCTGGAGGGTGTGGGCCTTGCCGGTGGCGTCATCGCGGCCTGAGAGCACGATCGGCTCGATCGCGCCATCGAGTTCGGGGATGGCGATCTGCAACGCCACCTGCACCGGGTGCAGTCCCAAGTCACTCTCCTCCCATTCCTGGGTGGTCTGGAACACCAGCGGCAGCGCCACCATGTAGGGGCGGTTCAGACGCTTGAGCGCTTCGATCGCCTTGGGGTGGTCCTGGCGGGCCGGCCCCCCCACCAGGGCGAATCCGGTGAGGCTCACCGCCCCATCGACGATCGGCCGCTCGGGATCGAGCGGGTCAAAGAAATAGGCATTGAGGGGCTTGGAGAAATCGAGGCCGCCGCAGAACACTGGAATCACGGTGGCGCCCCGGTATTCGAGCTCCTGGATGACGGCCACATAGTGGGCGTCATCGCCGGTGACGATGTGGCTGCGCTGCAGCACCAGGCCGATCACCGGGCCCTGGCGCGCCGCTTCGGAACGATCGGAGCGGCTCGCGGTCCAGTTCAGATACTCCTTGAGGTCTTCAAACATCCCCGGCGCCAGGGGATGCCAGAGGCCCAGGTCAGGGAACACCACCGGATCGGCCACCGCCAGTTCGGGACGCTCCGTCTCCCCCCTGGGGAAGACGTACTTGTCCGCGAGCATCAGCAGGAAATTGCGCAGGTTGTCCGGCGTTCCCCCCAGCCAGTACTGAAAACTGAGCATGAACGAGCGCGCATCCTGCGCCTTCTCCACCGGCAGGTACTTGAGAACGGTGGGGAGCGTGTTCAGCAGTTTGAGCATCGCGTCCTGGAAACCGGCGCCGCCGGCCTCCTTGCGCTTTTTCATGAAGCTGGCGATGGCGCTCTTGCTCTGGCCCAGCTGGGCCATGGAGAAGGTGCCGAGCTTGTTGAGCCGCATCACCTCCGGCATGGAGGGGAACACCACGGCGGCCTTGAGCCGGTCGCGGTGGGGCGCCACCGCCTCCACCACTTTCTGGGCCAGATCCTCGATGAAGATCAGCGAGGCGATGAACACATCCGCCTGGGCCACATCGGCGCAGAAATCGGCGAAGTTCTGCGGATCACGGAGCTCCTCGATCAAATAGCCGCTCAGATCCACCGCCAGGGCGTTGTTCTGCTCGTTCAAGCTGGTGGCCGCCACCGTCAGGGCGTTCTGGTACTGGGGCTCCAGCACCACGTAGACCACGCGCATCAAGGTGCGGCCGTCCGGCCGTCCATCGGCCGTCAGGGCAGGACTGACCCGGCGGGAGGCGGAGCGGACCTGCGTGAACATCGGCGATCGATTGAGCAATGTGAAGCAGCCTACGGACGGCATCCGGCGCCTGCGCACCGCAGCGTCCAGGCGTTACAGGGGAATCCCCCGGCTCGGGGGCCATAGGCTCCCCCCCATTCGTGCGCGCCGTGATGACGACCCCGAGCCCTGAGCCCAGCTCCGGCCCGATCCCCGTCGTGGTGGCCGGTGCCCTGGGGCGCATGGGGGCCGAGGTGGTCAAGGCCGTCAGCGGCGCCCCGGGCCTCGAGCTGGTGGGGGCGATCGACACCACGCCCGGGAAGGAAGGGGCCGACGTGGGCCTGGAGCTGGGCCTGGGGGAGCTGGAGGTGGCGATCACCGCAGATTTCGAGGGCAGCCTCTGCGCCGCCAGCCAGGCCGTGCGCCAGTCGGGGCCGGGGGGTGGCGCCGTGCTGGTGGATTTCACCCACCCGAAGGTGGTCTATGAGCACACCAGGGCCGCCATCGCCTACGGGGTGCATCCGGTGATCGGCACCACGGGCCTCTCGCCCCAGCAGCTCTCCGACCTGGCCGTCTTCGCGGGCAAGGCCTCGGTAGGGGCTGCGGTGATCCCCAACTTCTCGGTGGGCATGGTGCTGCTGCAGCAGGCCGCCGCCGCCGCCGCCCGCTTCTACGACTTCGCCGAGCTCACCGAGCTGCACCACAACCGCAAGGCCGATGCCCCCAGCGGCACCTGCCTCAAGACCGCCGAGCTGATCGAAGAACTGGGCAAGAGCTTCAACGAACCGCAGGTGGAGGAGCACGAAACCCTCGCCGGCGTGCGTGGCGGCCTGCGCGCCAGCGGCCTGCGCCTGCACTCGGTTCGCCTGCCTGGGCTGGTGGCCCACCAGGAGGTGATGTTCGGCGCTCCGGGGGAGACCTACACCCTGCGCCACGACACGATTGAACGTTCTGCCTACATGCCCGGGGTGCTGCTCAGCGTGCGCAAGGTGCGGCAACTGCCGGGGCTGGTCTATGGCCTGGAGCGCCTGCTCTGAAACCCGCCAGCATGGGCCTGCGCGCCCCTACCGATGCTTCTTCCGCTCAAGACCGGTGAACTGCAGCGGCTGATCCCCGCGATCGCCACCGGCCCCCAGTTCAATGCCTGCACCGGCGACCCGCGCAAAATCCTGCAGCGGGTGCTGATCGCCGTGATCGGTGGGGTGCTGGCGCTGCTCTTTGCCCAGGGCCAGTTCTCCAGCACCTGGGGCCCGGTCTGGCTGGTGGTGGGCTTCGTCTTTTTGCTCTATGTGCTCTGGGGCCCGATCCTGGAGGCCGGCCAGCGCAACGCCACCCTGCGGCGCTACCCGGCGGCGGCGATCTTCTCTGGCGAGATCGCTGATCTATACACCAAAGAGCGCGTCGAGGCGCGCAGTGAGCGCGCCGATGCCCGCGGGCGCCTGGAGCTGGTGGAGAACCGGCGCACCTGGCTCTGCCTGGAGCTGCAGGACGAGGACGGCTACCTGGGCCAGCTGCGCTTCCCGATGGACAAAAAGCACAAGGCGCTGCGGCGGGGCATGGCGATTCGCTGCCTGGTGCTGAGCGAACGCAAGGATTTCTCCCGCGTTGGTGCCCTCACCGATGCCTGGATCCCCCAATTGAAGCTGTGGGTGGGTGAGTACCCCTTCCTGCTGCGACCGGCCTTCGAAGAACTTTGCCTGCGCCGCCTGCGCTGAAGGCGATCCAGGCCCCCTGAGAGCAGCCCGGGCCACCGGTCGGTTTTCACACCCCGTTACTTGGCGAAACAATGCGTTACAATTCGCTCATCCACTCGGAGCTGCCCCATGACCGCCACCGCCACCCTCGCCCCCACCGCCACTGAGCGCGCCACCATCCGCGGCGCCACCGTCACCACCGAAGACGGTGGCCGCCTGAACGCTTTCGCCACCGAGCCCCGCATGGAAGTCGTCTCAGTCGAGAGCGGCTGGGGCTTCCACGAGCGCGCCGAAAAGCTCAACGGCCGCATGGCCATGCTCGGCTTCATCGCCCTGCTGGCGACCGAATTCGCCCTCGGAGGCGAGGCCTTTACTCGCGGACTGCTCGGCCTGGGCTGATCCCTGCCCCCTCCTGTTCCCTTGCCGCAGCAGACTTCTGTTGCGGCTTTTTTGTGGCCACTGAATTCCCTGGCCAGCCCCGATCCCCATGCGCACTCCCTTGCTGGCCCGGGTGGTCGGCGCCGGGCCCACCGGCGCCCTCGCTGCCCTGGTGCTGGCCCAGGCGGGCTGGCGGGTCCAGCTGCTCGATCCCCTGGGCCCGGAGCCGCTCAAGGCCCGCAGCCGCGCCTACGCCCTCAGCCATTCCAGCCAGGAACTGCTGGAAGCGGTCCAGCTCTGGGACGCTCTGGAAGCCGATCTTGTGCCGTTCCGCCAGCTCGAACTCTGCGACCTCTCACTCGCTCAGCGGGTACCGTTCTCCACAGATGATCTGGGCGGGGAGCGGGCCCAGCATCCCAGTGAGGCGGTGGGCTGGATCCTGGACCACAGCCCTCTGATGACCCTGCTGCTCGATCGCCTGGGGGCCCATCCCGCCGTGGAGCTGCAGCTCGGCGGCGGGAGCGATTCGAGCCCGTCGGCCGATCGCGGCGGTCCGCCTGACTGGACCGTCGTGGCCGATGGCGGCCGCTCCAGCACCCGGGCCGCCCTCGGCATCGGCCACTGGAGCCTCCCCTACCGCCAGGGCTGTCTGACCGTGAAGGTGCGCCTGCGTGGCTCCGCCCCCGATCAGGCCTGGGAGCTGTTCCGCCCCGAGGGGCCCTTTGCCGTGTTGCCCCTGGGGGGCGACCGCTTCCAGCTGGTCTGGAGTGCCCCGGCCGAGCGCCTGCGCCGGCTGGAGGGACTCGATCCTGTGGCCTTCCTGGAGGCCCTCTCCGGCGTGCTGCCCCAGGCAATCCAGGTGGATGCCCTGCTTGATCAACCCCGGGCCTACCCGGTGGCCCTGGAGCTGGCCCGACGCCTGCACCGGGGCAACGCCCTCCTGGTGGGCGAAACGGCCCACCGCTGCCATCCCGTGGGCGGCCAGGGGCTCAACCTCTGCTGGCGGGATGTGGCCGAGCTGCGGCGCCAGGCGGGGCGGGTCAGCCGTGGTCGCCTGGCGCCCCAGCGCCTCGGCGCCGCCTATGCCTGGCGGCGCTGGGGCGATGTGCTGCTCACCCTGCTGGCCACCGATGTCCTGGTGCGGTTGTTCTCCAACCGCTTCCCCCCCGCCAGGCTGCTGCGGGGCACGGCCCTTACGGCCCTGAAGCGCTGGGCTCCCCTGCGCGCCCTGGCCCTGGCCCTGATGACCTTCGGCCCTTGCCGCCGACTGTTCCCTTGGTCAGAGTGAACCCATGAACCGGGCTCCGCTGTGGTCCTGAGCACCGCCCCCCAGCCGTTTCCCTCCTCAGAGCTGGTGCGCTATCTCAGCCGGGAGCTGGGCCTGAGCGAAAACGCCCTCGCCCTGGGGGTGAAGCAGGCCCAGTTGGAGCAGGCTCCGCTGCCGGTGGTGCTCTGGCGCTTCGGGCTGATCAACCTGGATCAACTCGATCAGGTGCTCACCTGGCAGGACACCCAGATCTGAGCTCAGCCGTAGATGATCAGCGATTCAACGGGTTGCTGATCCGGGAGGCGCAGGCGACCCTGCAGGGCGGCCAGCTCAGCGACGAAGCCGAAGCCCACCAGGGCCCCGCCCGCCTCCTCCACCAGCTGGGCACAGGCACCGGCGGTGCCGCCGGTGGCCAGCAGGTCATCGACGATCAGCACCCTGGAACCGGCGGGGAGGGCGTCGTGCTGAATCTCCAGGCGGTCGGTGCCGTATTCCAGGGCGTAGTCGATGCCGACCACCCGGCCGGGCAGCTTGCCGGGCTTGCGCACGGGCACGAAGCCCAGGCGCACGGCCGTGGCCAGGGCCGTCCCGACGATGAAGCCGCGCGATTCAATCCCGACGATCAGATCCGGTTGCAGGCGCTCGCAGATCGCCCCGAGCTGACGCACCACCTCCTGCCAACCGACCGGGTCGCGCATCAAGGGGGTGAGGTCGCGGAAGAGGATCCCGGGCTTGGGAAAGTCTGGAATCTCGCGGACCAGCTGACGCAGATCTACAGGAGGCACTGACGGATGGCCTGGAGCGCTGGCATCATCGCAGCCATGCCCGAAGACACCACCTCCACCCTCCCCGCCGCGAGCCGCCCCACCAGCGGGCCCGCGAGCGCCCACGCCATGCCCCTGCCCCGCCGGGGGCTGGAGCGCCTCGATCTGCTGCTGCTCTGCGTCGAGGCGCTGGATCTCAACGGCGGCGAGGCAATGATCTGGATGAGCGAGCAACTGGGCTTCGCCACCCTGTTCCCCAACCGCGTCGAGCTCTGGAAGCGGCGCTGCACCAATCCCCTGCGCCGGGCCACCCGCCGCGGTCAGCTGGAGCCCCTGGAAAGCGACGCCCTGATCCGCATCCTCTGCGCCATGGCCGAGCGCCTCTACCCACTCCTGCGCCAGCTGCTCTCCAGCAACGAACCTGAATCCGTCACCGCCGAGCGCTGGGGACTGTTCCAGGCCCGGCTGGCGGATCTGGTGGCCGAGCGGCTCAACCTCCGCCGCGGCGGCGTGCAGCGACTGCTCCATGCCGAACAGGGGCACCAGCTGGCGCGCCAGCTGGTGCGCGCCCTCTCGCTGTCCGCCGGTGTGGGAGGGTTCGAGCGGCTCCGGGCCAGCCTCCTCGATGCCCCCGCCTGAGCGTCAGCATGAAGCTCTCCTACCGCTACGAACAGACCAGCGCCCGGCTGCAACTGGAGGGCCTGCCTGATGTGTCCATCGGCCAGGGCGAACAGGTGCTGGGCATCCTCACCAGCTGGCAGCTCACCTTGGCGGGCCGGCCGGAGCTCGAGGGGAAGCGGGAACACCTGCTGGCCCTGATTCAGGTGGTGCTGCCCTATGCCCGGCACCTGGTCAGCGACGTGCCCAGGGCCTTCGGATCCGCCACCAGCCCCGTCGCCATCGAGCCGAAGGGCCCAGGCCACCGGCTGCTGCTGCGCAGCAGTCAGCCGGACACCGAGCCCCTCGATCTTCAGCTGGATGACGCCGAACTGGCTGACCTGGTGCGCTGCCTGGATCAAGCGCGCCTGGACTGGCGGGTGCAGCTGCCCCTGGCCCTGCCCGAGGCCCAGCCCCTCAAGCGCCGGGAGCTGCTGGTGCGGGTCCCCCTCGCCCAACGGCTGGCGGCCCCGATCGTCGGTGCCGCCGCCGTGGCCCTCACCGCCTCGTTGGCCCTGATGGTGCCGCCGCCGCGCCCCACCCCACCGCCAGGCGCCAGCACCGCACCCACCACCCCAGCTGAGCCCCCCGCCAATGGTCCCCGTTAGTGGCCACCGTTGACGCCGGCAGGGGGGGCGTCAAACTGATGGGCGATGTGCCCTCTGCCCAGGCCACGCGCCCATGACCATGAGCTGGTCGGAACTCAGGCGCCGGGTCACTCGGCTCGGGGCCGCCCTGGACGTGGTGGTGCGCAGTGATCCGGAGGTCTGCGGGCTCAGCGGCAAAAACTTTCACCTCTCCCTGCACCACGGCGGCCAGGGGGACTGCACCGTGGGGAATCTGAGCCTCGTGGACTGCCCCAACGAACTGGTGCTGATCGAGTTCGAGCGCTGGATGCGCGGCGCGGGATTCGCCTTGGAGTGATGGACGACCCCAAGCGGCACCTGCGCCTGGCCCACTCCGGGCAACCCTCCCGCGACGTCTACCGCAAGCGCAAGCGCCCCCCCACCCGCCTGAAGCAGTTCGGACTGGGTCTGCTGCTGGCCGCCGTCGGCGCGGGACTGCTTGTGGCTTTGCTGCAGCTGCCGGAGCGGCTCGACACCGTGCTGCTGGTGAGCAAGGCGATCGGCCACTTGATCAGCGGGCTCACCCTGCTGGGCAGTGGCCTGCTGCAGCTGCTCGCTGTGCTGGTGCTGGTGGCCCTGGCGTTGACGGCCCTGACCCTGCTGGTGAGTGGCCTGGTCCGGATCGCGCGCGCCCTCTGGCCCAGGCGCAAAGCTCAGTCCTCCCGCTGAGGCCGGGGCGAGAGGGAGCGACGGAGAGCCCAGAGCTCCGCCAGGCTCACGCATCCGTCCCCGTTGCGGTCGGCCTGGACAACATTCGCCAGCAGCCAGGGGAACGTCGCCAGCTCGGCACCACAGAGAAGTCCATCGCCGTTACGGTCGGCCCTCTCGAATGCCTGGCGCAAGCGCTCGCCAAGGAAATGCCGCTTGCCGGCGGGCGGAGTCAAGTCCATCTGCTTGAGGTAGCCCTTGCCCCGCGTGTCAAAGCGCTGGAAGTTCGTCTCCAGAAACAGATGCCCGCGAATCTCATCTGGACTGAGCCGACCATCACCGTTGGAGTCGAGGTTGCGGAAGAGCTTCTCGATCCGCTTCTGGTAGCGCTGCAAATCACCCATCTCCTGGGCCTGGGCCAGCGGTGGCCACGGAGCCCCCAGCACCAGCGCGGCAAGACCCAGGGCGGCGGCGCGACCGATCGCCCGTCTGCGTCCCGCTGCCCCACTCACGCCCTGATCCCCCTGCGGCATCGGATCAGCCTATGGACCACTGGTCGAATTGTCCCTGGCCAGGGGCGCTCTCCGGGCCCCGCATCTGTGACCGGATTCGACTGGGGCTGGTGGGAGCCCCTGGGCTCCATACAGTTCGCTCTACTGCCTCTGCCGGCACCCCATGAGCCGACCCCACACGATCTGGGTGGTGGATGACGACCCCGACCTCCGCCAACTGCTGGCCACCTACCTGGGCGACCAGGGGTACGAGGTGCGCTGCCTCAGCGACGGGGCCCAGCTGCTGGCCCGACTCGACTTCCAGCGTCCCGACCTGGTGGTGCTCGATCTGATGATGCCGGGCGACGACGGCCTCACGGTGCTGCGTCGCCTCCGCGACAACGCCGACGACCTGCCGGTGGTGATGCTCACCGCCAAAGGAGAAGCGGTGGACCGGATCATTGGCCTTGAACAGGGCGCCGACGACTACCTGGCCAAACCCTTCCTGCCCCGCGAACTGACCGCCCGCATCGAAGCGGTGATGCGCCGCCGCGGAACGGTGCCCGCCGGGGCGCCGGTGGCTGGGGGCGAAGTGGTGAGCTTCGGGGAGAACCGCCTCGACCTGGCCGCCCGCACCCTGGAATCCGGCGGAGCGCCCGTGACGATCACCAGCGGTGAATTCAGCCTGCTGGCCGCCTTCGTGCAGCACCCCCAGCGGCCCCTCTCGCGCGAGCGCCTGATCGAACTGGCCCGGGGCCCCTCCAGCGACACGGACAGCCGCAGCATGGATGTGCAGGTGTCCAGGGTGCGCAAACTGATCGAACCCGATCCCAGCCGCCCCCGCTACCTGCAGACGGTCTGGGGCTATGGCTACGTGTTCGTGCCCGACGGCACCCCCCGCAGTCATTGAGCATGGCGGGCTGGAAGCTGGCGGGAGCCCTGCCGCTGCGATTCGCGGCCTACTTCGTCGGTGGGTGGGGAGCTTCGCTGCTGATGTTGCAGGGCCTGCTTGGCAGCCAGTTGGAACGGGCCCAGATCATCGAGATGGGTCCGGACGTGGCCCAGAGCATCCGATTGAGCGAGCTGGCGCTGGAGCGATTCCCCCCGGCGATCGTCGCCCAGCTCAGTGGGCTGGAGCTGGCCCTGGGCTCCCTCACGGCACCGGTTCCCGATGGGGTGGAGCTCAGCACAGACGGCCTGCAGATCGATCGCTCCCAACGGCTGCGCCGGGAACTCTGCCAGCGCCTGCCCCACTGCCCACGGGTGGTGGCCGGGGGCGGGCGAGACCCCGGGGCCTGGATCGAACTGGTCACTCCCCTGGAGCCCGTCTGGCTGTTCGCCGCGATCCGTCCACCCCTGAACTTCCCACCCGACCCGCTGCTGCTGAGCCTTTCGCTGGTGAGCGGCAGCCTGCTGGCGGGGGGTCTGTTCCTGCTGCTCGATGTGCAACAACCCCTGCAGCAACTGGAGCGGGCCCTGGCCCGGGTGGGGGTGGACCGGCAGCCACCGCCGCTGCCCCAGAGCGGCGCCTGGGAGGTGCGCCGGCTGGCCCAGCACTTCAACGCCATGCTCGAGCGCCTCGAACTGAGCGAACGTGAGCGGTCCACGATGCTCGCCGGCATCGCCCACGACCTCAAGACACCACTGACGCGCCTGCGCCTGCGGCTCTCGGTGGGGGGGACGTCCCTGGAGGGCCCTGGGCGGCAGAAGGCGGAAGCTGATCTGGATTCGCTTGAGCGCATCACCCGCCAGTTCCTGCTCTTCGCAGGCGGTGGCAACAGCGAGGTTCCCGTGGACCTGCCCCTCGATCAACTGCTAGCCGAACTGGCGGCCCAGTACGAGGATCCACCCCTGTTGCTGGCGCTGACTCCTCTGCGGGCGACGGTGCAGCCCACGGCCCTCAGCCGCGCCTTGGCCAACCTGATCGACAACGCCTTCAGCTACGGCCAGCCGCCCGTGCGTCTCAAGTTGATCGCGGTCGCCGGCACCGGCTTCGAGCTGCAGGTCTGGGACCAGGGGGCGGGCATACCCGAATCCCTTCGAGAGCAGGCGCTCCTGCCCTTCACCCGCCTCGATCGGGCCCGGGGGGGCCAGGGACACTGCGGCCTGGGGCTGGCGATCGCCGCCAGGGTGGCCCAGGCCCATGGCGGCGTCTTGCGCTTTCGCCATGGGGACGTGCTCGAGGGCGGGGGCTTCTGCGTCAGCCTCAGCGGCGACTCGATGGCGATGGGCTCTGGCCTGGAGGAACCGGTGGTCTCGAAATCTGTATCAACGAAGCCGTCGAGCGACCTGAATCCGATTAAGGGTAGTTTCAACCAAGGTAAATGGCTCTGAGAAAATGGGGAAAGGAAAGGAGGGCAGAAAGGCCAAGGAGGGCAAGAAAGCCAAGTCTGGTTTGAAGAGTCACTCCAAATCCAAAGAGGTCTCAAGTGCCCAAGGTCTGCATGACCGGTATCACCCCACGGCCCTCCTTGATGATGTAGAGGAGGGAGCCGGAGTCCTGGCGGAAGGCAGTCAGAAGCGACTCGGCAAGAAGTTCTACGAAACTGAACTGGAGCGACTTCAGGTCGAGCTTGTCAAGATGCAGTACTGGATCAAACACACCGGCTTCCGGATGATTCTTCTTTTCGAAGGCCGTGATGCGGCGGGGAAAGGAGGCACGATCAAGCGCATCACCGAGCCAATGAACCCACGCGGGTGCAAGGTGGTGGCCCTGGGCACACCTTCGGACCAGCAGAAGTCCCAATGGTATTTTCAGCGCTACGTAGAGAATTTTCCTTCCGCTGGTGAGCTGGTGCTGTTTGACCGCAGCTGGTACAACCGAGCCGGTGTTGAGCGGGTCATGGGCTTCTGCACTGAGGAGCAGGTTGATCAATTCATGAAGTCCTGTCCTGAATTCGAACGTATGCTTGTCAATTCAGGTATCGTTTTACTCAAGTACTGGTTTTCCGTTAGTGATGAGGAGCAGGAGCTCCGCTTTCAATCGCGCATTGACGATCCCGCCCGCCGCTGGAAGCTCAGCCCCATGGATCTGGAGTCAAGGGATCGCTGGTTGGAGTTTTCCAAAGCCAAGGATCAGATGTTCGCCCACACCAACATCCCCGAAGCCCCTTGGTTCACCGTCGAAGCGGATGACAAACGACGGGCAAGGCTCAATTGCATCCGCCACCTCCTCAGTAAGGTTCCTTACGAAGACATGACACCGGCGGCAATCGAGCTTCCCCCACGCAAAAGTGGTGGCGATTACCAGCGTCCACCGATGAACGAGCAGTTCTACGTTCCCAACGCCTATCCCTGACCTGCCCGAATCCTGAATCTGCCTGCCCCGAGCGCGCGCCATGGTCCACCCCAGCGACGACAACGGCGACCTCATGGGCGCTTCAGGTGGCGGCGGTGAGCATGATGGCCAGCTTCCCCTGCCAGCCACGGCGCCGCTGCTGGGGCCCAACGGAGCCTTGATCTACACCACCAGTGATGGCCGTCAGGTGATCGTCTGCGATGACCCCTCCCTGGCCCGTCGACCGGAACTGCTCGAGGCTTTCCAGGCCCTGCGGGCCGGCGCTCCCGAATTGAAGGAGGTGGAACGGGCCGCCGAGCGCTGGATCGAGGTGGCCGAACGCTGCGGCCTCCAGCGGGAACTGGCCCTGGCCCTGGTGATCGAGCGCCTCAAACGCCAGAGCGAAGACAGCCCTGACCGTGGGCGCCATGGTTGAGCATGCGCGCCAACGGATTGATGGCCGCTTGGTGGCGAAAGTGCTCTTCGGAGTGCTGGTGGCGGCCTTCGTTTGGTCGCCCTTCATCGCCATGACCTGGAAAATGGCTTCCCGCAACCGGATGAGTGCCCCGGCCCCGGTCCCCCCCTCCAACCTCAACGTGACCCCCAGGCCATGAGCGGCAAGCGGTGGCTCGTTCAGCCGGCCTGGCTCAGTGGAACTTCAGATACCAGAAACCCGCCAGCTGCCAGGACGACCAGAGAAAAATGCCGAGGATGACCCAGTTCAACCAGGCGGGACGCTGATCGTTGTCGAAACGCATCGTGGTTGAAAGCTGGCGAGCAGAAGCCTAAATCCAGCCCACCAGCTGACGCAGCAGGGCCAGCCCCAGCGGCCAGAGGCGCCAGGGGGGCGTGTCGGTTCGCACCTCGAGGGCGCTAAGGCTGGTTCAGATTGAAGGGCCCTGGGCACCCCTGATGGCCGCAGCGCTTCGGATCGGCATCGTCGGGGCCGGCACCGCCGGTCTGTACCTGGCGGTGCTGCTGCAGCGCGCCGGCCATCGGGTGTCGCTGTTCGAAAAGGCGCCCAGCGCCCGCAGCGCAGGGTGCGGCATTCTGCTGGTGAAGGCGGGGGTGGAGGCCATCGCGGCCAGTGGCCTTCCGCACCTGGTGGAGGCCCTGGTGGCAGCGGGCCAGCCGGTCCAGCGCTATGTGTTCCGCAACCTCAAGGGGGGTGAAATCGAACGCCATGCGGTGGAACGGGAACCCGATGAATGGCCGGCGCTGCTGATTCACCGCAGCGCCATCCTCGAAGCGCTCTGGAACGTGTTCGATCCGGCTGATTTCCAACCCCTCTGCGAGCTGGTGGACCTTGAGCAACAGGCCGATGGGGTCAGGGCCCGGTTCGCAGATGGCCGCCACTGGAATGGCGATCTGCTGGTGAGCGCCGATGGGCTCTACTCCCGTCTGGCGCCGCTGGTGCAGCCCCAGCGGCGGCTCAACTACCTCGGCGATCGGGTCTGGCGCGGGGTGCTCCACGACGAGCACTTCTGCACCGACGGGGATTTCTTCGTCTACGCCCGGGGAAGGGGCATCTACGCCAACTTCTTCGATCTCGGCCCCGACGCCAGGGGCCGCTCGCGCACCCACTGGGGCTTTTTCAACGAGGAGCCCCTGCCCAGCGATCGAGGTGAGCGCCGGCGTCTGCTGGAGGAACCGATTCCGGCTGAAGCCCTGGCCAAGTTGCCGGCCGATGCCGCTGGGGTCATCGCCACCACAGCACCGGAGGCCGTGGTGGCGGGCTACACCCATGACATCGATCCGTTGCCCCACCTGGTGGTGGAGAGGGTGGCGCTGATCGGAGACGCGGCCCACGCGATGAGCTCCTCCCAGGCCAGGGGAATGACCGCCGGCTTTGAAGATGCCGAAGCCTTGGCACGGCAGCTGGAGGCCCACCCCGGCGATTGGCGTGGCGCCCTTTCGGCCTTTGAAGCTGAGCGCCTGCCGGTGGTGCACCGTTACCAGGCCAACAGCCGCGAGGTGAGCAACCGAACAGGCCGCAGCCGCCCCAGGCGTGTCTCGACCAGGGGCACCGCAGCCAGCGAGCCGCCTCCTTGAGCCGCTGCTCCCGGGGAAGCAAGCGCCCCTGCGTTCGTTGCCTTTGATACGGGAGGGGCACTGCTAAGGGGCCCATGTCCTCCGGCCCGTGTTCAGCTCCGCCGTCTATTCGTTCCTTGGCTTTCCTGGATGGGGACCTGTGCATCTGGTGGTGCCCCACCAGGGGAGTCCCGCCGGCACAGCAATGCGGCTTGAGCGGGCCAGTCGCAGGGCCCAGGAGGCGGGGTTCCCCGCAGCCGCTCTGCTGAGCGAGTTGCTGCGGGACGAACATCGGGCCGATCCGCTGGTGGCACCGCAGGCCTGTCACCAGGCCGACTACCGCTACCTGGTGGTCCATCGCCAGGGGGCCCGCTGGCCCCTCCGCATCACGGCCTGGCGCTGCTGCGGCGATCCTCCCGCCTGGCAGCGGCGCTGGGGCCCCATGGAACTGGAGCGGTTCATCGCCCGCTTCCAACTCCAACGGCGACCAGCGGACGCGACCGCCAGAGGCGGAGAGCAGGTTCAGACGCTGAGCTGCTGAGCCTTGGTGCGGCGCAGGTCATGGAGCGCTTCAAGCTCGTTGTAGATCGCCACCAGCTGCTGGCGGATCGTTTCGGTGTCATCGAGCCGGGCCAGGTTCATCAAGGCCACCTCGATCTGCTCCTTGGTGTCGATCAGCAGCCGACACTCGCTCGTACCCGGTTCGTAGCCCATGGCCTGCCCTGAAGGAGGAGTCATCCAACTGTCAACGCTACCGGGGATCTGTCCGATCTGTTGCGGTTTGTGGTCAGCCTGCGCAAGTCAAGGCTCCTCGACGGAGGCCTGGCGGGCGAGCAGGTTCCAGGGTCGCTCGATTCCCCCCTCCACGCTCCAGACCCCACGTTTCCACTGACGCGCCTCCCCCTCAAGGCGGGGGTAGGCGAGGTCGCCGCACTGGCCCAGGTAGCCGTCGTAGGCGAACAGCACCCCCTGTCGCAGCGACGGCGACGCCACATCGCGGCCGTTCAGCCGCACCACGGCCACCAGGCGGCCGAACACATCGCGCGCGCGCAGGTCGATCTCCACTGGGCTTCCGAGGGGAACGCTGCGTTGGAGTGCCTCGCTGGCCTGCCAGGACCAGGGTTCCTGCGCAGGGCGGGGAGCCTGAACGCAGGCCAGACGCACCCGGCGTTCCTGGTTGCCGATCCGGACCCGCAGCACCTGGCCGTTCTCCACCTTGAGCACGATGCCGCTGTAGGTCACGGGCTGGGGGTCAGTATCCGCCGTCGGGAACCGCGCTGGGGTGGGAAGCGCGGGGATGGGCGTCACCGCGCTGGCCCGTCGGGGCGTCAGCAGCAGCGGCAACACCATCAGCCATGGCAACAGCCCCAGGAGGTGGAACTGGCGCAGGCAAAGCAAGGGCAAGGCACGAAAAGCAGGCCACCAATTTTAGGTGGGGCCTGAACGGATCCACGACACCGGCCGCAGACCGACCCAGCTCCATCAACCCATCGGGGCCTGGCATGCCCCCTGGGGAGGTTGGGGCTGCCGCTTAATCCCAGCGACTCAGGCCCCAGGAGGGGGGGGGGCGTATGGGATAACGCTTCTGATCAGATGCGGGCAGGATTGCAAAGCCATGACACAAACTTCTCGCTCCTGACTTCTGCATCTGGAAATTAGGCTATTTCCATACTGAATAGTGACTCTGAACGAATCCGAACGGAAACGCTTTGGATGACAACAGGCGTAGCTCTGCCTCGACCTGCAGATCACCGAAGAGCTTGATCCCTGAGCCCAGCAACATCGGAATGGAGGTGATCGTGAGTTCGGTGATCAGCCCAGCTCTCAGGAAGGCCTGAATGGTTCGCCCACCATCGATATAGAGATGACGATGGCCTTCATCCGTAGTGACGGCCACGACATCATGGGGCGTGGCGTTGAGCAGGTGGACGGTGTTCGGCAGGTCGGCAGGAAGACGGCTGATGGTGGAGCTGAGCACATAGACCGTCGTGTTGGCGTAGGGCCAAGCGGGAAAGCTGAGGACCTTTTCAAAGGTGGCACGACCCATGACGATCGCATCGACCGTCTGCATGAACTCGGCGTAGCCGCAGTCTTCCCCAGCCGGCACGTTTGCATTGATGCGCTCGAGCCAATCGATACTACCGTCGTTGCGCGCGATGCAGCCATCCAGACTGGTGGCGATAAAGACAGAGCACCTGACTTGATTCATTCAAGCGACAGATTCATACGCTGCTGGATCGCAGAGTTCCCGCTTCTTGCCTTGAAAGGATTGATACAGTTCTCGGTGCCTGGAAAGACCGTATTCGTCGGCACGGCTTTCATAGGAGCGAACCCACTAAAGGAGGTTGTCGAGGTTCTCGTCCTGCTCCTGGCGAGAGCTGAACTTCTCGGGCTCCCAGGGTCTTGAGCGGCAGTGGGAAAGGCAGGCATCAACCCCAGGATTGAGAAAGATGAGCTCATCGGCGTTGGCCAGGACGGGCTCCAGAATGTCCGCATAACAGCCTTCAATGATCCAGCTGTCCTGCTGCGAAATCCAACGCCTGACAGCATCGACACTGCCTTGAAGGGGGCGTCGTTCGGTTCCGCCCTCGAACGCGACTTCATCGAGCGATAGCCGGGCGGCAGGCTGCCGGGCGATCAGCTTCTTTGCCAGCGTGCTTTTGCCTGCCCCGGCGTTGCCAAGAATGATGACCTTCATGGATCAACTGGCTCAGGGATCAATCGATGAAAGAGGCTCTCTCACCAGAGGAAAAGACTGAAATCAGTCAGAGATCCCATCCAAGGTCGTGATCGAGAGCCCCTTTTGCTGGAACCATAGCATCGCCTTCTCCTGATGCTCCTGGATGAATTCCTCCTTGAAGCTGTTGTCATCGAGAGGGTCTTTGAAATCCATTTCTGCGCTCTTGAGCTTCAACGCTTCATGGACAGTCCTGACCTCCGGATGCGTCCGCAGGTAGTCACGAAAGGCGATATGACGCCTCCAGTGAACGTCCCTCGCTTCATCACATGAATGTTGGCGATGGAGTCGTACACACGTCCGAAGGCCAGAGCATCCGTTGGGCCGATGACACGGGGCAGCGGCTGGTCCGACAGAGCCTTGAGGGTGACGAAGAAGCGCCTGTACGGCATGGCGCCTGTGAACGCCTCCACATAGGTGAACCCTGCGGCCAGCAGGGGATGGATCACCTCATCCAGTTGGGTTGCGTGTTGCAGGCCGACCAGGATGTCGATGA
The DNA here is from genome assembly GCF_024345575.1 of Cyanobium sp. Morenito 9A2. Classification (GTDB taxonomy): domain Bacteria; phylum Cyanobacteriota; class Cyanobacteriia; order PCC-6307; family Cyanobiaceae; genus ATX-6F1. The sequence goes on along the minus strand of NZ_JAGQBJ010000001.1, from coordinate 529,472 downwards.
TCGGCTTGGCGCTGATGTCGCCGAGCGACGTGCTGCCGATAGGGTCGATCAAGAGCCCGGGGACCGGCAGGGCGGCAAGGAGTCGTGCCTTGGTGCGTTCGAATGCATCCAGCCAGGCGGGATTCCAGGGTTCGAGCTTGATCTTCATGAACGTGTCAGACGCCTGCTGTTCCGCCTGCAGCGAACGATGCAGCAGCCAGACGGGGCTCTCCTGCCTGCCGGTTCTGGCCACCATCTCTTTTTCCACGGCGAATCCCTGCCGCTCCCAGAACCGGCGCGCCCGGGGATTCTGTTTCTGAACGAGGAGTCGCACGGTGCTGGCCCCCTCCTGGATCATCCGTTGCCGCAGGTGTTCCCAGATGGCGGTTCCCGCTCCGGCACCGCGCTGATCGGGATGCAGCAGCAGCAGACCGACGTACCACTGGTCCGGCCGTGGGAATCCCGCCACCAGCTCCACCACCCCGACCAGTTCAGCGCCGATCTCCACGACGACGAGGCTTTTCTCTCCGCTGCTCACCTCCGGCGCAAGGAGTCCGAGAAGCTCGGCCGCCGTCTCGCTACCATCGGGCTGCCCTCGATGCACTGAAAGAAGTCGGTGCAGGCGATCCACAGGTGCTCGAGGCGTTGGCGGTCGGCCAGCGTCAGGGGCCTCAAGGAAAGCGCGGACGACATGGCGGCGGACCCCTTGGGGTGCGCGAGAGGGATTCAGTCGCCGGCATCCAGGGCCAGGAGCTGGCGGCGCAGCAGCCCGGCCAGGAGCTCACGCTCCTCGGAGGTGGTGCACTGCTCCAGCCGCTCCCGCTCGCTGCCAACGATCACAGGCAGCACCGTCTCCACCAGCTGGGCGCCCCTGGCCGTGAGCCGCACCAGGACGCTGCGCCGGTCCGTGGTTTCGCGGTGCCGCTCGACCAGACCGTCGCCCTCCAGACGGTCGATCCGGTTGGTCATCGCCCCCGAGGACAGCATCAACGCTCCGTAAAGCTCGGTGGGGGTGAGCTGGTGCGGTGGAGGCTGGCGCCGGAGGGCGGCCAGCACATCGAACGACCAGAGGCTGAGCCCATGGGGGGCCAGCAAGGCTTCGCGCTGGCGCTCCAGCCGCCGGGCGAGGCGCAGGATCCGCCCCACCACGGCCAGGGCGGAGACATCCAGCGCCGGGGACGCCTGTTGCCACTGGCTCAGGCTCTGGTCGATGCGGTCGGAGGCCATGGCCCGAGAATAGCTTGACGTCGAGACATCCTGCGCCTAGCTTCGGATCAAGTCTCTTGGCATCGAGATATCTTGCCTGTCTCTGCCCCGCTCGCCGGCGCCCGTTGTGCCCGTCTCCTCGGCCGTAGCGATCGCCATGGCCCTGCTGGCCGGCGCCCTGCTGCCGGTGCAGGCGGCCATGAACGCCCAGCTGGCCTAATCGCTCTAGTCCGTTGCCCTCGCCGCCTTCCACTCCTACCTGCTGGGTTCGCTCACCCTGGTCGGCCTGCTGCTCAGTGGCCTCATGCCGGCCCCGACTGGCGGGCATCGGCACGGCGCCGCGCTTGAGCCTGCTGGCCGGGGTGCTTGGCGCCTGGTATGTCAGCTCCAGCACCCTGGTGATCCCGCGTCTCGGTGCCACCCTCACCCTCGGGCTGGTGGTGGCCGGCCAGGCCTCGCCGGCCTCGTGATGGATCACCACGGCTGGCTGGGGGTGCGGCGCCAGCGTCTCGGCGCCCGGGGCTACGCGGCCATGGCGCTGTTCCTGGCAGCCATGGCCCTGCTCACCCAGCCGGGGGGTGCGCAATGAACCCCCTTTCGGCCGTGCTCTGTGCCTTCTCGGCAGGCAGTCTTCTCTCGTTGGGTGGGGCCGCCAATGCGCGTCTGGGCGGCAGCCTGCGCTCCGCGGTGGCCGCCGCCACGATCAATTTCCTGGTGGGTGCCGCCGCCCTCAGCCTGCTGCTGGCCCTGGGAGGTTTCCGTGCTGGCCCCTTGGAGCAGCTCGCCGCTGTCCCGCCCTGGGCCCTGGGCGGCGGCATGCTCGGCGCCCTCTACGTGAGCCTGTCCACCCTGGTGATTCCCAGGCTCGGACTCACCGCCACCACCATGACGGTGGTCTTCAGCCAGTTGATCGGCTCGCTGCTGATCGACCACTGGGGCTGGCTGGGGTCCCCCAGCGCCCGAACGGGCCCGTCCACTGGCTGGTGCTGCTGCTCTGTGCCGTGGCCTTGCGCCGCAGTGACGCCACCTCCTCCCACCGCTCCCACTCCGATGGCTGAGGCAGTGGGCGAGCTGCGAATGGGGGTGGCCTGCTCCGCCTTTGGGGTCATCGGGGCGGTGGAGGCGGCCCTGGGCGTGCTGGTGCCCACGTCGCAGGGCTGGAGCGCCGCTTGGATGGGATTGGCCGGCGAGCCCGCCCTGCTGGTGCCCGTGGTACTGGGCCTGGCTGGCCTTTATGGCCTGCTCCTCCAGGCTCCCTACCCCGCAACGAACTCCTTGCCCCTCACACCTCATGGTTGACATCGGACTGACCCATGTGGCCCTGCCCGTCTCGGATCTGGAGCGGAGCCTGGCCTTCTATGCCACCTACACCGACCTGCGACTGGTCCACCAGCGAGACAGCCAGACGGGGCCGCGCGCCGCCTGGATCGGCGACGGCACCCGAGCCTTCGTCGTGGTGCTGATCGAGACCGCGGTGGTCGACGCGCCCCTGCGGCCCATGGGCCATCTCGGGGTGGGGTGCGCCACGCCAGAGCGTCTGCTGGAGCTCTGCGCAGTGGCCCGCGCCGAGGGGGTGCTGCTAGCAGACCCGCGGGACGATGGCCCGCCCGTGGGGATCTGGGCCTTCCTGCGCGATCCCGACGGCCACACCCTGGAGCTCTCCTACGGCCAGGAGATCGGCCTGGTCTCCACCCCGATGACGCCATGAACCACGACGCAGACCTGCTCTGGCTGAACGAGCCGCCGCGATGGGAGCGCGATGCCGCCGCAGGCCGCCTGCGGCTCTGGCCAGCCGGCCGCACTGACTTCTGGCAGCGCACCCACTACGGCTTTGAGGCCGACGACGGCCACGCCCTGCTGGCGGAGGTGGACGGTGATGTCGTGCTGACCAGCCGGGTGACGGCCCATCCGCGGCACCGCCATGACCAGGCCGGGCTGCTGCTGCGGCTGTCACCGGCCTGCTGGATCAAGACCTCGGTGGAATTCGAACCGGACGGCCCCAACCGGCTCGGCGCGGTAGTGACCAACGCCCAGGCCTCCGACTGGTCGACCCAGCCCCTGGCCCGGGAGATCACCACGGTGTGGTTCCGGCTGCGCCGTAAAGGCCGGGACGTGATCGCCGACGCCAGCCTGGATGGGGAGCACTGGCAGCAACTGCGGATGGCCCGGCTGCAGGAGCTGGACGAAACGGGCACGGCAGCGATCGGCCTGTATGCCTGCAGTCCCACGGCGGCGGGTTTCCTGGCGGAATTCGATCACGTCAACTACTCGATCGGAAGAATGTCGTAGTGCATGACGTCTTCCCGTGTGCCGAGCTTGGTGTACAGCGCCACTGTCGAATCGTCGCCATAGTCGGCCTGTACAAAGATCACATGGATGCCGCGCTGGTGGGCGATGAGCATGATGGTGTTGATGAGTGCGGTGGCGATGCCCTGGCGCCGAAAATCCTCCGCGACCGCCACGTCGTAGATGTAGAACTAGATGCTCTCCTGCTTGAACTTGGGAAGGACATAGCCGGCCAGGCCGCCAACGACCTGGCCTGTTGTTCGTTGAGGTACGTCTCCGATCGTGAAAGGCGCTCGCTGAAGAGACTGAGCATCCTGCGGAGCGCTGGTGCATCAGAAGCGCCCAGGACCAGGATCGAAGCTGAAGAGTTCACGGGTCTCTTTGGAGGCATGGGCTTGGCCTAACTCTCGACAGGGGTGGCCCGCGTACCTGGGGCCTTGACGGCCTGGTCGCCCTTCACCCCGGGGCCTGAATGGGCGCGAGCGTCTTCAGGTCGCGCCCATTCACGAGGCAGACGTCTCGATCGGGTGGTCGTTCAAACCACTACGGCATGGATGCTTCAGAAACGCCCCCCATCGGGATGGGGGAGCATCAAGAAAAGAGGGTTCCTTAACCTTATGGTTGCCTCAACCCTGTCGCCAAAGACGTTCATCCCACGGACTTCTCCCGTGCAGTCGCCGGGCCCCGGTGGAGCACCGACCGCTGCGCTGGGCGCCCCCAGCCCCGCAGCCCCTCCCACCCCCACGTTCGGGGTCATTCGCAGCGGCCAGCAGAAGGCGGCTCCCGTGCAGGCTTCTCGCCAGGCCAGAGGCACCCTGGCGAGACTGATCGAATCCCGCGCTGGTGGGGTGCTGTGGTCAGCGATCACGACTGGGCTGCCGATGGTGGAAGCCCCCCGCGCCGGTGCGATTGACCGGGCCTCGGTGGACCCCGAACCCAGCGGTGGCGAGATCGAGCTCCCAAACGCTCCGCCCCCCGCGCCGCCTTCGAGCCCAAGGACGTGGTTGTCCGGGTGGCCTGGGGTCCCTTCCTGGCCGCCGCCGAAGCCAGCAACGGCTCCCGTCTGCGGACCAACGCCCGGCGGCTGGCCAGACCATCGGGATCGGCCCCCGGGGTTTTGGTCGGAGCCTCGTTCTGCACGCTCAGCAGAGCCCCTCGATCCGCGAAGGCGGGCTCGCCTTCGTAGCCGAATGACAGGAGGCAGGGCAGTGGTGCCATGGCCATACCGTTCGAGAAGGAAACCCACGACTGGTTCGGCACGCCCTTGAAGCTCGCCCTCACCAGGCGCTCCAACCTCAGCAACGACCCCACGGAGGCGTACGCCGATGGGACCCTGCCCAACACCTGGCTCAGGCCCCTTGCCGGGAGGGGACCGGCGGCCCAACAGACTTCAGAACTCCACCAGCCGTCACCACACAACAGCCAACACCGCCCTCGCCTGCCACTGGAGAGAACTCGCAGAGACCCTGCGACCGCAGGTGATGACCTCAAGCCCAGCAGCCACCTGCTCGTCGATCAGGCGATTGCCCGGGTGACGTCCGGCGAGCCTTTGCCTGATCCATGCAATGGCAATCGCATGGTCGGCCTTGCCGAGGCCCGCCATGAGCATGGTGGCGGGCTCCGATGGCTCCGCTCAAGCCCTCGTGTCGCCCTGCCCACCCCAATGGAATGGGGCCTCGGTACGGGCCTGGAGGTGGCCACCAACGGCGGACCTGGCGGCTCCGAACTGGTGATGCGTTCCCTCATCAGGGCCACCACCCATCAGGCACCGGGGATGCGCTCCTGCAAGTGCCCCTGCTCCGATGGGGCCAGGGCGCGGCAGGCCCTGACCACCCATGGCCCCCAGGTGAAGGAACTGGCCCGGCTGGCGCCGGCATCGTCCCAGCTCAAGGGGGACGGCCAAGGCAAAGCTGCTGAATCACGCCAAACAGCGGGCGGCGGATGGAGCCATGGAGCGGACCATCGAGGCTCCATCTCCTGCTCGTTGGTATCAGTCATCGCAGCGGGAATGAACTGGTCATCGCCTGCAGACATCGTGATCAAGACACAACCCATCGGGACATTCTGCGGCACATGTGCGGCAAGCGATGGACTTCAAATGCCGCTCGATCAATAGATTGAAGACATCGGTTGCGCTCAAGGACCATGTTGTCGGGAGAAGAACTCTTAAGTGCCGTCAAGGAGCTGAGTGAGGCCAGCAAGCCGGAACTCGTGCGCGCTACCGGCTATGTGACGCGACAGAAAGATGGGAGCGAACGTCTCAATTTCACCGCCTTCTATGAAGCCTTGTTGGCAGCCAAGGGCCTCGACATCAGCGGTCGCAGGGGAGCGCGCAGAGGTGGGAAGCGCAGGCTCACCTTTCACACAAAGGTTCAATTCAATGGAAACCTGATGGTGGGCAAGGCCTACACCGCTCTGCTGGGTCTCAGGCCCGGTGATGATTTCGAAATCAAGCTCGGCCCACAACAGATACGCCTGCTGCCCCTCGGCGCGTCCGCCGTCGACCCCGATGTCGAGGGCCCCATGGGCGCGCACGGGATCTCCCACGGCAACGCCAGGGGCAAACCCCCCTGCTGATGGGAGCTACCCGCCTGGGATGGCGTCTTGGCGCGGTGGACCCTTGATGCTCAAGGCAACCAGGAGGGGAACATGGCCTGGTGTGGAACATCCCCTGGCGCTGATCTCCGCCTTGGGCGCTGCGCTGCCCGAGGCCGTCAACGGCCTGGGAAAATAGAAGGTTCACCGTGCCCTCGCCGTGAGCCGCACCCTCCTGATCAGCGGCGCCAGCCGCGGCATCGGCCGGGCGATCGCCGAGCGAGCCCTGGCTGACGGCCACCGTCTCAGCCTTGGCGTCCGCCACCCCGTCGATCTCGAAGGCAGCGCCCTGGCCACGAGCAGCCGTGTCCTGGTGCATCCCTACGAGGCCAGCGATCCTGCCAGTGCCAACGCCTGGGTGGAGGCCAGCGCCGCCCGCTTCAGCGCCCTCGATGGGGTGATCCACTGCGCCGGAATCTTCTCTCGCGCCGGGCTGCTGTTCGATGCCGCCGAGACCGCGGAGATCGATCAGGTGCTGCAGGTGAACCTGATGGGCCCCTGGTGGCTCACCCGGGCGATCTGGCCCCACCTGGTGGCCTCGGGCGATGGTCGGGTGATCACCCTGGTCTCCATGAGTGGGCGGAGGGTGAAGGGGCCCCTGGCCGCCTACCCCGTCAGCAAGTTCGCGCTGCTGGGCCTCTGTCAGACGATGCGCAACGTGGGCTGGCCCCTGGGCATCAGGGTCACGGCCCTCTGTCCAGGCTGGGTGAACACCGCCATGGCTGCCGGCGTGCAGAGCATCCCCCCCGGGGCGATGACCCAGAGCGAAGACCTGGCGGTCCTGGTGAGCACCCTGTTGACCCTGCGCAAGGAGGCGGTGCCCTTTGAGCTGGCCGTGAACTGCCTGCTGGAGAGCTGAGGGCGCCCAGGGCCAAGACAACTGATCGGTTGATAGAGGGGCAAGACCCGGCCGCAGGAGTTCACCCCGAACGGCGCCAGAGCGGTGGGGCGATGGCAGGATGCAACACGATTGTCAAAAGGCTTCCCCCGATGAAACGCAGTGCAGCGGTACTTGCCTCGGTGGCAGCGGCTTCGGTGGTTCTTCTGGGCAGCCTGCCGGCCCAGGCCCACGGTGGCGTCCACGGCGGTGTGCTGGCCGGCCTGGGCCACCCTCTGTTCGGCCTCGACCACCTTTTCCTGTTGATTTCGGTAGGATCCGCCGCTTCGTTCATCTCCGCGCGCCTGCTGATCTGGGCCCTGGGGGGCGCGGTGCTGGGGGCGATCCTGGGCGCGGCCGGGGTGGTGCTGCCCGCCGGCGAGCTGCTGGCGGCTCTGGCGATCTCCTCGGTGGGGCTTCTGATCCTCGCCACCGGTCGTCTGATCGATCCCACCAGCCCGTGGGTGGGGGGGGTGGTGGCCGCTGCGGTCGGCATCCACGGCCTGCTCCATGGCAGCGAATCACCGAGGGATGGCAGCAGCCTGCTCTGGTGGACGGGGGCCCTGGTGAGCTCGGTGCTGGTGACTGGTGCCAGCTATCTGATCCTGCGCAGCCTTCCCCTGGCCTGGACCCGCTGGGCCGCGGTGGCCCTCCTGTTGATCGGTGCCGTGCTGGCCTTCGGCCCCCTGGGTCTGCTCGCCGGCGCCGCCGGGGCCTGAGCCCGCGCTTCAGCGCTGGCTGGCTTCGCTGTTGGTGTCTGAGTTGTTCTGGTGACCATGCAGGTGCTTCTCACAGGAGAAGGCGGCACCGGCCTGGACCATCACCAGCAACGCCAGGGAGACGCTGAGCAGGTTGCGCATGGCCACTGGACTGAATCAAATGGAGATTGAAGCTACCCCTGGGAGCGTCCAACGAAAGTGCCACCCAGCCCCAGGCCATTGAACGCGTCCCAGGGCCTCCGTCCTAAGTTCGCCCGATGCCTGCATGAACGGGAGCGGCGGCCTTGACCATCAAGATCGGCATCAACGGATTTGGGCGCATCGGCCGCCTGGTGTTCCGCTGCGCCAGCCAGCTGGAGGGCCTAGAGGTGGTGGGCATCAACGATCTGATCGAACCCGATTACATCGCCTACCTGCTGCTCCACGACTCCACCCATGGGCGCTTCCAGGGTGAGGTGAGCGTTGAGAACGGCCACCTGGTGGTGAACGGCCGCACGATCCGCCTGAGCTCCGAGCGCGACCCCCGCCAGCTCAACTGGGGGGCGATCGGCGCCGAGTACGTGCTCGAATCCACCGGGCTTTTCCTCACCGACGACAAGGCCCGGGCCCACATCGAAGCCGGCGCCCGTCGCGTGGTGATCTCCGCTCCCTCCAAGGACGACACCCCGATGTTCGTGGTTGGGGTCAACCACAGCAGCTACGCCGGCCAGGACATCGTTTCCAACGCCTCCTGCACCACCAACTGCCTGGCGCCGATCGCCAAGGTGCTCAACGACAGCTTCGGCATCCGCGACGGCCTGATGACCACCGTGCATGCCACCACCGCCACCCAGAAGACCGTCGATAGTCCTTCGGTGAAGGACTGGCGCGGCGGCCGCGGCGCCGCCCAGAACATCATTCCCTCCTCCACCGGAGCGGCCAAGGCGGTGGGCAAGGTGATCCCCGAGCTCAACGGCAAGCTCACCGGGATGGCCTTCCGCGTGCCCACCCCCACCGTCTCGGTGGTGGATCTGACCGTGAACCTGGAGCGACCCGCCAGCTACGAGCAGATCAAGGCGGCGATGAAGGCCGCTTCCGAGGGCCCGATGAAAGGAGTGCTGGGCTACACCGAGGACGAAGTGGTCTCCACCGATTTCCTCGGTGATCCGCGCACCTCGGTGTTCGATGCCAAGGCCGGCATCGCCCTCACCGACACCTTCGTGAAGGTGGTGTCCTGGTACGACAACGAGTGGGGCTACTCCAGCAAGTGCCTGGACCTGATCCAGCACATGGCCAGACACAGCTGAGGCAACCAAGGCTGAAGCAGCCACCGCCTTGGGGCCTGAGGCGGTTCCATCAAAAAACCCGGCTGGGTAAACCGGCCGGGTCTTGATGGATCAAGCCATTGGTCCCTGGCCAGGCCAGGGACCAATGGCTTATGACGAGGGATCAGCCGAGGCCGATCTGGGACAGGATGCCCTGGCCTGTGAGCAGCTCGGTGCCCAGGCCGATCACGAAACCGAGCATGGCCAGACGGCCGTTCCAGGTTTCAGCGAAGGCCACAAAGCCGAAGCGGGATTCGGTGGAGGAGGTCATGGGGGTGTTTGTGAAGGATCTGGTCGGATTGTAAAGCATTTTGAAGCAGTTGGCGCGGCGTCCCCCGGCCGCCCCTGGGAATCGGGCTGCCGTGCTGCAGTGGATTGGCACGGCAGCACCCTGATCACCACTTCGTCCCCGGCCCTCCAGGGCCCCTCCCCCATGGGGCCTCCGAGCTCAACGCCTTCGCCTGAGCGCCTCTCTGACCAGGCAGCCGTGGCCCGGGCCCTGCGATCGCAACTCCCCGCCGGCGCCTTCCGCACCAGCCCCGATCGTCTGGGCCTGGTGGCCATCAATTTGGCGATCCTCGCCCTCGGATGGCAGATGGCTGATGGCCTCAATCAATGGCCGGCCTTCGCCTGGCCAGCCTTTCTTCCCTTCGCCATGATCATGGGTAACGCCGTGGTCGTGCTGCTGTTTGCCACCCACGACCTGCTCCATGGCCGCAGCCTCAAAGGACGCAGCTGGCGCAGGCTGGTGGGGTTGGCGGGACTGGCCGTGCTCTGGATGCCTCCCACGCTCTGGCAGGCGGTCCATAACCGGGAGCACCACGGTCACACCAACGCCCTTGCCGACCCGGACCGGGGCTACCTGGAGCAACAGCCCCGGGGCTGGGGCAAGGCCATCCAGCATCTGTTCGTGCCCTCCACTCAGGTGCGCAAGCCGTGGCTGCTGGTGGGGCTTTCGAGTTCCTGGGGCGTGCACAACCTGCGCTTGCTGCTCTCCGTCCTGGTTCGCAATGACGGCAGCAGCCAGGGGCCGGCGGGGTTCCGGGTCAGCCGAACGGAACGTCGCGCCATCGCCCTGGAGCTGGCCTTGATCGCCGCCCTCCATCTGGGGGTGGTGCTGTGGCTGGATCTGGATCCGATCAAAGTGCTGCTGGGCTACTTCTTACCAATCTGGATCGGCTATGGAATCGCGATCGCCTACATCTTCACCAACCACATGCTGTGCCCGCTCTCAGAGGTGAACGATCCGCTGAGCAATAGCCTCTCACTCAAAATGCCGTGGTTCATCGACCTGCTGCACCTGAATTTCTCCCACCACACGGAACATCACCTTTTCCCTGATCTCAACTCCAGCCACTACCCACTGGTGCGGAAACTGCTGATCGAGCAGTACGGCGAGCGCTACCAGCTAGTGGAAGGTCAGCGCGCCTGGTCGTTGCTCATGGCCACACCGCGCTTCTACCGTAATGCGACGACGTTGGTGGGCAGCGATGGCCAAGGGGCGGTGCCTCTGCCCGAGTTCCGCCGAACCCTGGGGGTCCAACCCGGCAATGGACAAAGCCACTGAATGGAACGGTGCGTCGTGAGCTCAGGGGATGAACGACACCACCACACTCACCAAGGCCAGACCCACCAGGGCCACCACAGTGAGGAGGGAGGAGGAACGAAACACGGAAGACCTCCGAGGAAGCCCTTTTCTAAAGCAATCCTTAAGAAGTTGATCTGGATTGATGCCGTTCGTAGCCTCTTCTCACCCCCCTGCCAGCCCCCGCAGCACCGCTCTGCCCGCTCTGGCAGGCGCTCGCTAGCTTGGGGAAGGCCGGCGGCGGCTTCCGCTAGGAGAAGCCACGGGGGCCCGTGGCCCTCAGGCATTTCTTAGGATCCACACAAAAGCGGTAGGGGCGGCGCCGACCCATGGGCAATCCGATCAGCCATGAGGTCTTCCTGGCTCGGGCGCAGATTCGCTTCGGGGAGCTCTATGACTACGACGGCATCCTCTACCGCAGCTACAAGTCTCCGATCAACATCCGCTGCCGCAAGCACCCCGTCAAGGCGATCACGATCACCCCTGAAAAACACCTCCAGACCACCGGTGGCTGCAAGTATTGCCTGAAGGAAATGCGCATCACCGCCCTGGAAAGGGAACTACGGCGCGAAGCGCCAGAGCGACCGGCCTTGGCGCCACAGATCCTTTCCCCAACGGCCCGCGGAGGACCAAGCTGAGTGACGCCCCGGGCCGGCAGGAAACCGAGGGACGTACCTCACACTTCTTAACAGGGCGCGCAAGAGTGAAAGGAGTTCCTCCACAGGCATGGGCAACCCCCTTTTCATCGAACTTTTTCTGGCTTTCCTGGCGGCTCTGATCACCGGCCGATGGCTGCTCACCAGCGACCTCAACTGGGGTGCGCCCTCCCCCGGCCTCACCCTCCCCAGGGCCCAGGCACTCGTTTTCGCCTACCTGAACAAAGGCTGGTTGCCGAGCCTGGGCCTGCTCGTCCTACGGCTCGCGATCGGGCTGATGATGATTCACCACGGGCAGGAGAAGCTGGCCGATCCCCACACCTTCGCCCGCGACTACGTGGTGCCCCTGCACCTGCCCTTCCCGCTGGTCTTTGCTGAGCTGGCGGGGTTCTCTGAGATCCTCGGATCCTGGTGTCTGATCCTCGGCTTCCTTACACCGTTGGGAGCCTTGGCGCTCTCCTCGACCATGGCCGTGGCCGCCACCAGCCACATCCTCGCCGGCGGACTGAACATCTACGTGCTGGAACTTGTGGTGCTGTATCTGGGCGGCAGCCTCGCCCTGCTGGCCACGGGGCCAGGACGCTTCTCCATTGATGCGGCCCTGGTGGGGGAGTTGACGGCGTCGGCCGAACCCCCAGGGGCCCCTGGCACCACGGAGCTCCTGGGGGAGTCTTGAGAACCCACACTCCCAGGCAGGTCCTGCGGTGGGTTGTTCAAAGGAGCGGTGTGGTCAGGGCAGGTTGAGGCACCCGGCGGCCTTGATCTGCTTGGCGTACGCCCCCAGGCGTTCCCCGGCCTGGGCCACCTTCTCCACGGACTGGTTCACGCGAGCGGAGTAGCGAATGAAGGCGTTGGCGTCGGTTTCCTTGAGGGTGCGTGCCTGGGCTTCGTTGAGGCGAATCTGGCGCATCTCCTCAAGGCTGGGATCGAACACCTGTCGCTTGTGGGTGAGGACCTCCTCCCCCAGGGCGCGGCAGGCGCTGCGTTGTCGCTCCTGTTCCCGGCCGTCGAGTTTGGACTTGATCACCACAAGGGCAATCCCGAGCACAACGACAGCGGCGAGGGCCAGAGTCAGCCGCGCACGCCAGGACAAGCGACTCACGCTTCAACAACCCCGTGGCAAAAGAAGGGAACGGAGAGGGTGGGATTCGAACCCACGGAAGCTTTCGCTTCGCTGGTTCCGTAAACCAGCCAGCTCGAGCGAACAGGCTTACCCCGCGGCAGCCAATCTGGAATCAGCCCACGCAAAATCGTCACTTTTCGTTATACAAAGAACCTCTTGAGTATCTGGCCGTTGTGTGCATTAGTTTTGATAATCGAAAAACTGCGAATGAAGCCATGTTCGACGTCAATGAAGAACCTGATCTTGTAGAAAAAATGGATGCCGACGTTCGGTGCGACCCAGCGAGCGACAGGGTCTTCCTGCCATACCCGCTCTAGCTTTTCAGCCCATCGGTTTGGGACCTTACCGCTGTTGATGGATGCGTAGTTTTGCCTTGATTTTCGATGTTACTGCTTCGCAAAAGCCTTGCGGCCAGGGCACAGGCATGAGCGTGGCTCAACCATCTGCTCACCGCGTGTCTCAAGCCCCTGAGCGCAGGGGTACTCCTCAAACCGTTCGAATTAGTTATCGATGATACCAGCCTCACAGAGCCAACCCGGAAGAATGCGACGGTTGTGGCATCGGGAATAGAATTCATCATACCTAGACAAACAAACCCCACAAAGGAGCGTCTGTCGTTGACCTGGAGTTCCAGGACTTTATCACTGAGATTGAACAGCTGCTGCAGCACCAGCATTTTTGAAGAAGATCAGAGGATCAGTCCGCTTCCTACAAGCGTCCCTTTTGCGTTCATGACTGAACCCCGCTCCAGCAGCGGATTAAAAGATTCTCAAGTGATTGTCTCATGGTTGGAATAAGTGAGCTTCTTCTATTAAAGCCTTGCATCTGCATGCCCTCTTACCGAAAGCTACGCTGTCCCATCAAGAGGTGACAAGCCGATTAAATCATATTGCAAATTTCACAGCTTGCCAGGAGTGGTGCAGATTTTTGAGGTGCCTACGAGTTGGAAAACAATTCTAGGCTAATATGAAAACTACTCTTGCGCCCAGCCTTCGCAAAGGCTGTAGTCCTTGAAATCTCTTCCAATGACTGCCTCTGCCACTCCCAGGACCCAGCCTTGGAATTGGCCATGGCAGAACATTGACGGACCAACCAAACAGGAAGGGCGCCGGCAGATCTCCGAGACCCCCACGCCGAGCAACACCTCAGAGGTGCCTCCTGAGATCCCAAGACACAGCCTGGATCCCCTCACGGGTCTACCACTCGCCCAGAGCGGGACTCAAAGCGATCTGTCCGCCCCTCTTTCGGAATCCACCAGGCCCACTCCGTTCACACCAGATCTTCCGCAAAGGCTCTTTGGCGCAGGCGAGGCCCAGCCACCCGGCCAAGCTCCTGCGATAACAGGAGCTGTGCTTCCCCTGGCAGCTGCTGAGCAGGCACGGAATCCAGTTCATCAGACAACCTCCACCAACACCCTTCCATCCACATCATCAACGCCGGAATCCTCCTTAACAACAACGAGCGCACCCGGCAGCTGGGAATCCATCCTTGACGGATAGTTCCAATTGCTTGCGCAGTGGTCACAGGATGGCTCCCTACAAAAAGCCGCTCAAGAAGCCCTGAACCTTGTTGTTGTTTCCGATCAACTCAACGACCTAATCAAGCAATGGGCTGCTGGCGACTTCCGCAGCTTGCCTGAGATCGTTGTTTTGCCATCAAGTGACATGAACGGTGCCATGGGCGCCTTTGCGATCTCGACTGGCAAGATCTATATCAATGCAGAGCTGCTAACCAAGGAACCACAACGGGTTTACGAAGTTCTCACGGAAGAACACGGGCATTACCTCGATGGCCTGATCAATGCGAATGACACTCCTGGAGACGAGGGAGATCGCTATTCAAAAATCCTTTTTAACCGCCAACTGACTCCAGAAGAGCTGATTGAAATCCAGAGAGAGGATGACAGCGGTTTGCTCACCATCAATGGCACTCAAGTTGCCGTTGAATTCTCCCTGTTAACTACAACAGCGATCACCGATGTCACTGACAACATCGGTCTGCGGCAGGGCACGGTTGCCCCAGGCGGCCGCACCGATGACCTCACCCCCACCATCACTGGCAGCCTCTCTGCCGCGCTGGTGAGTGGTGAAACCCTGCGGATTTTCAATCGCTCCACGCTGCTGGGCAGCGCCACGGTGAACAACGCCGCGCTCACTTGGAGCTACACACCCACATTGCCGGCCACAGCAGGCACGAGCTATTCGATCACCGCCCGCGTCGCTGATGCCGCCGGTAATCTCGGGCCGGCCTCCGCCAGCCGCACGTTCACGCTCGATACCACGGCGCCGCTCACCACCGCAGCGATCACCGATGTGGCCGACAACGTCGGGCTCCTTGTGGGCAGCGTGGCCCCCGGCGGCCGCACCGATGACCTCACACCCACCATCACTGGCACCCTGTCTGCCGCGCTGGTGAGTGGTGAAACCCTGCGGATTTTCAATCGCTCCACGCTGCTGGGCAGCGCCACGGTGAACAACACCTTGCTCACTTGGTCCTACACACCCACGCTGCCCGCCACAGCAGCCACGAGCTATTCGATCAACGCCCGCGTCGCTGATGCCGCCGGAAACCTCGGGCCGGCCTCCGCCAGCCGCACGTTCACGCTCGATACCACGGCGCCCGTCACCACCGCAGCGATCACCGATGTGGCCGACACCGTCGGACTCCTTGTGGGCAGCGTGTCCCCCGGCGGCCGCACCGATGACCTCACCCCCACCATCATTGGCACCCTCTCTACCGCGCTGGTGAGTGGCGAATCCCTGCGGATTTTCAATCGCTCCACGCTGCTGGGCAGCGCCACGGTGAACAACACCTTGCTCACTTGGTCCTACACACCCACGCTGCCCGCCACAGCAGCCACGAGCTATTTGATCACCGCCCGCGTCGCTGATGCCGCCGGAAACCTCGGGCCGGCCTCCGCCAGCCGCACGTTCACGCTTGATAACACGGCGCCGCTCACCACCGCAGCGATCACCGATGTGGCCGACAACGTCGGGCTCCTTGTGGGCAGCGTGTCCCCCGGCGGCCGCACCGATGACCTTACCCCCACCATCACTGGCACCCTTTCTGCCGCGCTGGTGAGTGGTGAAACCCTGCGGATTTTCAATCGCTCCACGCTGCTGGGCAGCGCCACGGTAAACAACACCTTGCTCACTTGGTCCTACACACCCACGCTGCCGGCCACAGCAGCCACGAGCTATTCGATCACCGCCCGCGTCGCTGATGCCGCCGGAAACCTCGGGCCGGCCTCCGCCAGCCGCACGTTCACGCTTGATACCTCACCATTACACATTGATCTCTCCGCCATCGCCGCAGGCAGCGGTGGCTTCGTCATCAATGGCCAGGGCGCTAGTGACTTCAGCGGCAGCAGTGTGGCCAGTGCCGGCGATGTCAACGGCGATGGCCTCGCTGATCTCATCGTTGGCGCCAGCTTCAGCGATCCGGCCGCTGGCAACTACGCCGGCCGCAGCTATGTGGTCTTTGGAAAAACCGGCACCTCAGCGATTGATCTCTCCGCCATCGCCGCAGGCAGCGGTGGCTTCGTCATCAATGGGCAATGTGGTGGCGACTTAAGCGGCGACAGTGTGGCCAGTGCCGGCGATGTCAACGGCGATGGCCTCGCTGATCTCATCGTTGGTACCGACCGCGGTTCGGCAGCTAGCTACAACACCGGCCGCAGCTATGTGGTCTTTGGCAAAACCGGCACCACAGCCATCAATCTCTCCGCCATTGCCGCAGGCACTGGCGGCTTTGTCATCAATGGCCAAGTCGCTGACGACCGCAGTGGCATCAGTGTGGCCACTGCCGGCGATGTCAACGGCGATGGCCTCGCTGATCTCATCGTTGGCGCCTACCGCGGCGATCCGGCCGCTGGCAGCGACGCCGGCCGCAGCTATGTGGTCTTTGGAAAAACCGGCACCTCAGCCATTGATCTCTCCGCCATCGCCGCAGGCGCAGGCGGCTTCGTCATCCATGGACAGTGCGCTTACGACTACAGCGGCCGCAGCGTGGCCAGTGCCGGCGATGTCAACGGCGATGGCCTCGCTGATCTCATCGTTGGCGCCAACTTCAGTGATCGGGCCGCTGGCACCGACGCCGGTCTCAGCTATGTGGTCTTTGGAAAAACCGGCACCTCAGCCATTGATCTCTCCGCCATCGCCGCAGGGTCCGGCGGCTTCGTCATCAATGGCCAGTGCGCTTACGACCAAAGCGGCTTCAGTGTGGCCAGTGCCGGCGATGTCAACGGCGATGGCCTCGCTGATCTCATCGTTGGCGCCTTCAGCAGTGATCCAGCCGCTGGCAGCGACGCCGGCCGCAGCTATGTGGTCTTTGGAAAAACCGGCACCTCAGCCATTGATCTCTCCGCCATCGCCGCAGGCACTGGCGGCTTCGTCATCAATGGCCAGTGCGCTTCTGACTACAGCGGCAGGAGCGTGGCCAGTGCCGGCGATGTCAACGGCGATGGCCTCGCTGATCTCATCGTTGGCGCCAACTTCAGTGATCCAGCCGCTGGCGCCAACGCCGGCCGCAGCTATGTGATCTTTGGCTCCACCACCGGTGTCTTCTCGCAGACCGCCGTCGACTGGGTGGGCACCACCGGCGACGACGCCAAGCTTGGCACCACCGACGCTGAAACCTTTGTTGGTAATGCCGGCAACGACAGCATTACCGGCGCTGGCGGCGCTGATGTGCTTTATGGCGGCAGCGGCAATGATCGCTTCATCCTGAATGCCTCCAACCTCACCGCCCTAAGCAATCCCTTCGGCTTAGGCGGCAACACCAGCCAGCTCGCCCGCGTCGATGGCGGCACTGGCTTCGACACCATCGCCTTCGATGGCTCGGGCCTCGCCTTCAACCTCGCTGCCGTCGCCAATCAATCGGCCTCCAACACCAACAACTCCTCGCGCCTCAGCTCGATCGAGGCCTTTGATCTCACCGGCAGCGGCAATCATTCCCTCTCCCTGGGGCTTGCCGACATCCGCGATCTCACGGGCTTCAACTGGCTCAACACCAGCACGGCATCAGGCCTGGGCTTCTCGAACGGCACCTACAGCCTCAACGCCACCGAGCAGCGCCATCAGCTGCTGATCACCGGCAATACCGGCGACAGCCTCACCATGGGTGACGGCAGCTGGACGAACGCAGGCAGTATTAATGGAATCGGCGGTGCCTACAACGTCTTCAACAGCAGCAATGGCCTCTACCAGCTCATCATTGACTCTGACATCAGCCGTTTTGGTGTATTGCCGGGCCTATGACTATCTCTGAGTGGGCGTTGGTCTCCTGATGGCCGTTGGGCGTTGATCCAGAGGTGAGCAACCCTGCGGCACAGGCCATCTCGGCACTCTGGCGAGAGCTGCAGAAGACACCTGCTGATGCCGCGCTCTGGCTTCAGCTGGCTCAGCACTACGCCAGTGCTGACCTGCTCCCCCAACAGGCCTATGCCGCCCGGCAACTGCGGCGGCTGCGACCTGATCTCGCCGCTCAACTCCCGAACACAACGACATTGGTGCCTGTGGATGCAACGCCCCAGGGCGATGCCGCCAGCGAGGCCCTGCTGCTCCACCCCTCCAGCAACGCTGCCAACCTGTGGGCCCACCAACTGCAGAGCTGGCTGGATGAGGGCCAGGGCGACTGGCTCAGTTGGCTGTATCTGGCACGCCTACGCGACGCTGAGACCCTCAACGGCCAGGCAGAGAGCCCCATCAACCAGGCCCGGCAGCTCGAACCGATCGCCGGTGAATCGCTCCACTGGCTCGGCTTCTGGCGCCTGCAAGGAGGCGATCACCAGGGCGCCACCGTCGTTCTCGCCCAGCTTGTTGATCTGCGGCCGATGCGCCACGGTTCGATGCTCTACCTCGGAGAAGCCCTGCTACGCGCCGGCAACCGTCCCGCCGCTGAGCTGGCCTTCACGCGGGCGTCGAGCTCCAGCAACACGGCCTTTTTGCGCCTGCTCGCCCAGCGCGTCTACCAGCACAACTATTGGCAAGAAGCGATCGCCGTGCTGCAGCGCGCCCGAGAACTCGCACCCGCTGAGATCCCCACCCTCGAGGCCCTCGCCCGCCTGCACTGGGAGGTCTACAACCTCAGCGAATCCGAGACCCTCTGCAACCGGATCCTGGAGTTGGATCCAGCCAACGGCGACGTCCGCTATCTGCTGAACGCCCTGCCCGGCCGCCGGGGGGATGCCCGTGCCCACCTGGCCGCTGTGGAGGCCCACTACGCCGAGCTGAATGATCCGGGCTCGCGGCTGGCCTCCTCGATCGCCATGGCGTCGCTCTATGTCGACGACCGCAGCCCCGAGCAGATCACTGATCTGCACCGCCAGCTCTGCGCACCGATCGAGGCGGCCGTGATCCCCACCACCAGCTTCCCGAACGAGCGCGATCCCGAGCGGCCCCTGCGCATCGGCCTGGTGTCAGGTGATTTCCACCGCCAGCACCCGGTGAACCTGTTCATGCTTCCCCTGCTGGAGCGGCTCGACCCGCAGCAGTTCCCGGTCACGGTGTTCCACACCGGCAGCATGCACGACGAATACACCGTGCGGGCCCGTAACGCCTCAGCCCACTGGATCGAGGCCGGCCAGCTCGATGATCAGGCCCTGCAGCAGCGCATCGCTGATCAACAGATCGATGTGCTGATTGATCTGGCCGGCCACACCTCCAGCCATCGCCTCGGTGTCTTCGCCCTGCGCGCCGCGCCGGTGCAGGCCAGCTTCCTTGGCTACCCCCACTCCACTGGGCTCGCGCGCATCGACTGGCTGATCGGCGATGCCGTCGTTTCGCCGGCCGAACACGCCCATCTGTTTTCAGAAGGCATCGCCCAGCTGCCGGGCAGCGTTTTCTGCTGGTGCCCTGTCGATGACTACCCCTTGCCGCCGCCACGTCCTGCCGATGCGCCTTTGGTCTTTGGGTCGTTCAACAACATCATGAAGCTCTCGCCCCGCACCATTGCCCTCTGGGCATCCGTGCTGCGTGATCTGCCAGGCGCCCTGCTGTTGCTCAAGGCACCCTCCCTCGCAGAAGCCTCCGTGATCGAGCGCTTTCAAGGGCTGTTTGCCGAGCAGGGCATCAGCTCCGATCGGCTGCGCTTCGAGGGGCCAGAGGGGCTTGAACTGATGATGCAGCGCTACGGCGCCATCGACATCGCCCTTGATCCCACCCCCTACAACGGAGGCACCACCACCCTCCAGGCCCTCTGGATGGGTGTGCCCGTGATCACCCTTGCCGGCGGCAATTTTGTTTCGCGCATGGGCGCCAGCTTTCTCACCGCCCTGGGCAAACCCGAGTGGCTTGCCGCCAGCGATGAGCACTACCGCGTCATCGCCCGCGAGCTAGCCGAGCAGCTCTCCACCCTGCGTCAGGGCCGCACTGAGCTGCGCCAGCAGATGGCAGCCTCAGGCCTTTCTGATCCCGAGCGCTACACCGCTGGCTTTCAGAATGGGCTGCGACGCATGTGGCAGAGCCACTGCAACAGCGATCGCTGCCGCCTGTTGCTGGCCTGAAACTCAAACCAATCCCCAGCTGCCAGCTCCTCCCCACATCAAGCCATGACCGCCGCCCAACCGGCCTTTGAGATCACCACCTCCCGGCAGTTCCTCTCCTGGCTCGCCGATCAAAAGCTCTCGATCGCCTTCTCCACCTACCAGATCGGCAAGCTGTTCAGCCTCGGGCTCAAGGCCAACGGCGAACTATCGGTCTTTGAGCGCACCTTCAACCGCTGCATGGGCCTCTGCCCCAGCGCCGATGGCAACGGCTTCTTCCTCAGCAGCCTTTACCAGATCTGGCGCTTTGAAAATATCCTCGGCCCCGGTCAACTCCAAGACGGCTATGACCGTCTCTATGTGCCCCAGCTCGGCATCACCACCGGCGACTGCGACATCCACGACATGGCCGTGGACGCGGCTGGTCATCTGGTGTTTGTGAACACGCTGTTCTCCTGCCTCGCCACCACCAGCGACACCCATAGCTTCCGCCCCCTCTGGCAGCCACCGTTCATCTCCCGCCTCGCCGCAGAAGACCGCTGCCATCTCAATGGCCTGGCCATGCGCGACGGCCAGCCCGCCTATGTCACCGCCGTGAGCAGCTCCGATGCGGCCGATGGCTGGCGCGAGCGCCGCTCGGCTGGCGGGGTGCTGATCGATGTGGCCAGCAACGAGACCATCGCCACCGGCCTCTCGATGCCCCATTCACCCCGCTGGTATCAAGGGCGGCTGTGGCTCTGCAATTCGGGCACCGGCGAATTCGGCCATATCGATCTCTCAACGGGGAGCTTTCAGCCGCTCACCTTCTGCGCCGGCTACCTGCGCGGCGTGGCCTTCCACGGTGATTACGCCCTGCTCGGCACCTCCAAGCCCCGCCACAACAAAACCTTCTCCGGCCTGCCCCTCGATGACGCCCTGGCCCAGCGCGACGTGGAGGCCCGCTGCGGCATCCAGGTCGTTGACCTGCGCTCCGGTGATGCCGTCCACTGGGTGCGTTTTGAGGGCCTCGTCGATGAGCTTTACGACGTGATCACCCTCCCCCGCGCCCGCAACCCCAGCCTGGTGGGCTTCCTCAGCGAGGAGATCCGCAGGTTGATCTCGATTGAGGAGTGAGCCACAGAGGACTGTGCTTGAAGAAGTGTAGGAAGAGTTTGCCAAAAACCACCTTGCCTGCCCGACGTGGACCCAAGCCCTGGGCTGAATTCTGGCTGACTTCGGTGCTCAAGCTGCTCAGAGCGAGGTGGGCTTTCAGAAGTTCCTTAGCCGCTGAGATGGCCTGACCCAAGACCTGATCCATGGCCTGATTTGGACTTAAATCATGCCCAAAAGGGCGGAAGGCGCCTAGAGCCCAGGGGAACGAACAGAAGCCATGCCATAAAAAACCCAGGCTGGGCCTGGGGTTTGGAGCGGAAGCGGAAACGGAGAGGGTGGGATTCGAACCCACGGAAGCTTTCGCTTCGCTGGTTTTCAAGACCAGAGCCATCAACCACTCGACCACCTCTCCCTGGTGCCCCTGGGGGGCCTTCACCATGGTCCCACGGAACCCCTTCTGGCGAGCCCCCTGGCCCGTCAGGGCTTGGCCAGGGGCAACAGGCACTTGTCGGAGTCACAGCCGGCGGGACCGGCCTCCATCAGCTCGGCGCCGTCGTAGCGCTGCAGGGCTTCGAAGAAGTCGTCGCCCTGGCGGCGGTCCTTGACCTCCTCCAGCAGGCGCAGGTAAGTGCTGTGATCGATCGGCTCAAACGGCAGGCGCGGGAAGGTGGCGTTGGCATCGAAGCGCGCCAGCAGGGCGGCGGAGATGTAGCCCTCGCCGTCATCGATCGCCCTGTGGATGGCGTCGGCCAAAGGCTCGATCTCGCTCTCGCGAAACTCCACGGTGGCGGAGGTGTTGTGGGCGGTGTAGTGCTTCTGCACCTGCATGTAGAAGTCGAACTGGGCCAGGGCCGAGAAGTTGTTGATCTCCACCGCATCGGCGCCGGGGATGTTGGCCCAGCTCACCTCAGTGGGGATCTCCACCAGCCACTCGGTGCAGCGGGGATCGAAGGGATCATCCAGCAGCCGGCCGTTCTCATCTTTGTCGGATTGCGAGGGCACGATCGAATAGCCGTAGTCGAGGCAGGCCAGGGCCACCGGATCGTTCTTGCGGAAGGTGATGCGGCGAATGAAGCGCTGGGCCTTGGGGGGGTGCCAGCCGGGGGAGGCACCGGTGAGCAGGCTCTTGGTGCCGGCGGGCTGCACGGTGGTGCAGCGGTTGGGACGGCGCAGGCCGTGGCGGTCGCAGTAGTCCCACACCGCCTCGTTCACGAAGGTCTTCCAGCGCGAGAGGAAGGCAGCCTCGCGTGCCTTGAACGATTCGCCCTCAGGGGTACCTGGACGACCCGCCTCCCACCACTTCAGCCAGGGGGTACCGAAGGCGTGCACGAAGAAGTCGAACAGGCCGGTGAAGCTCACCCCCACGATCGGATCCCAGGCGCGGCTCTGGCGGTAGCGCTCCACCTCGAAGCGGTGGTTGAGCAGGCAGGCCACCGCCAGACCGGCGGCGCGGAAGGCATCCTCCTGGGCCTGCAGATCGGCAGGATCGATCTGGTTGAGGTGGATCTCAGCCAGGTTGCAGTGGAAGTCGGCGCCGAGGATCTCGCCGCAGGGGTTGAGGCCGTAGCGGTTGAGCCGGTGCTCCAGCTCGGCATCGGTGATCTCTGGATGGTTGAGCTGCAACCAGCGGCCGGCCTCCTCGCGCCCCTGGTCCACATAGAGGTCGATGAATTCACTGCGCAGCTCGGCGGTGGAGAGCAGATCGGCGTTGGAGCGGGCGATCGCCTCGGGGGCGAACTGAATCGCCCCTTCCCCCGACTGGAACTGCTTGATCACCGCCTGGAGCACCGTCTCGCGGTCCGGGCGGGTGTGGAACACCCTGGTGTGGTTGGCCATGCGCAACGCATCGCGCTCCGGGTCAATGCGCCAGTTGCCCTCGCTGTCCTGCTGCCAGAGGTTGTCCTTGGCGCTGGAGGCGGCGGTGTCATCGGCCGCGAACTGGCGCATGCCGGCGCTGCGGCGGATGTTGCCGGCCACGATCGTGACGGCGGCTTCATCGATCAGCAGGCAGCACTCCACGGAGGTGAGCTGGCGGCCGATCGCCTTGTTGAGCAGGCTGGCGACGCGGCCGTAGAGGTCTTTGAGTTTCACCGGGTTGGCCATGCCGCCGAAGCCCTTGAGGGTTTCCCCCACCGGGCGCACATCGGAGAGATCCACACTCACCTCGATCGGCGCGCCGGCGTCAAAGCGCTCGTCGCTGCAGAGCTCCAGCAGCAGCCGGTAGCTCTCCACCCAGCCACCGCGGGTGTCGCCCACCTTGATGGCGACGCGCTGGCCGTCGATCCGGTGGGTGGTGGCGTCCTGGCGCAGCTGCGCCGGAGTGGCGCCGATGTCGGTGACGCCGGTGATCACCAGCTGGTTGCGCACCGCCGGCAGGCGCTCGATCAGCCGCGGCTCAATGATGGCGCCGGTGCCGCAGCCCATCATCGCCAGATCCATCATCAGGGCAAAGGCTTCCCAGTCGATCAGGTTGGTGGAGGTGCAGTTGTAGGCGCCGGAGAAGTTGTGGGGCTGCTCGATCCACTCGGTGCCGCCGATCCACAGCCAGCGGCCCGAGGGCAGGGCCTTCTGACGCTGCTGCATGCGCCGCAGCAACGCCACCTCATCGGCGTTGAGATCGCCGAGCTTGCGCAGGCCCTCGAGGTTGCGCTCGCTCACCTGGTGCCAGCTCTCGCGGCCGCTGGGGGTCTTGCGGCTGTAGGTGCGATAAAACACCGGGTTCGCCGCCGGGGCGGTGACCGGGAAATCCGGGTCCACCAGGCCCGCCAGGCGGGTCAACTCAGCCGTGGTGGGGGGCGTGGCGGACAGGGTCACGGGCGGCGGCGTGGATGTGGCGGCACCCTAACGCCACTGGTGGGGGGTGCAAGCGAAGCAGGGCACCAGAAGCAGTGTGTTTGGTGTCATCCGCGACGGGACGGGGACTGGGGGGGCGTTGGGTCCGCAACGGCGTTGGGGCCCGGAGCGGACAGGCAGGTCTGGGGTTGTCTGTACAGCCGCTCGCGTTGGCTTCAGCTGAGCAACGACCCCCATGGAGGACCCAGCCCCCGTAGGCCATGGCCAGCCCGAGGCTCACCCTCTTCACAAGCCTCCACCTGGCTGCCATCGCCGTTGTTCTGCTCTTGGTCCTGCCCAAGGCCGATCAGCTGCCGCTGGAGCGCTCGATCAGTGTCGACTGGGCACCCAGAGGCGACCATCCCTCTGATCCAGGCGCTGCGCGCCTCGGGGGCCCCGCCAGCGGGGTGGGAACCACCCACGCCTGAACGGGGAACAAAGCGATGGGCGAAGGCCCGGTCAGGCTCATCCCTCCCCAACCAACCCCCCGCATCGACGTCGCTCTCGGCGGCGTCCATCCCTGCGAAGGCCCTGACAAGCTGCGCTTCACGTTCAGGCCCGAGGGGGCAGGCACGCGGGTCAGCGGGGCCCTGACCGTCATCCCAGCCGCTTCAGTGGAGGTGGTGTCAGTGTTCGTGGATCTCACCGCCTGGATCGGCATGGATGTCGATCTCCGGCTGGCGAACCTCAAACCGGTGGCGCAAGCATGGCCGCCCCCACCCCATCAACCCAGGTCCCAGGGGACACCGCGATCCGTTTGGAGGAGGTCGTGCGTCCCTGCCGACGGGAGCGCCCCCAACGCCTTCCCCGGCCCAGTCGATCACCTCGAGGGCCATGGAGGGCCACACCCGGGGCAAGGCCGACCCTCAACGGATCCCCACCAGCTGCTGCGCCACGGCGGTTCCTGCGTCACCCCAGCGGGCTTGGGTGCTGGTGACGCATCTGGACCCGGGGCCGCTCGCCTGAGGCACGGAACGGGCCATCCAGGGCAGCGGTCCGCCGGAGGCGCTCGCGATTCCAGGCTGAGTCAAGGGCGCCCCGCGCTCGAGGCCGTCCGCCGGGGATCAACCCCTTCGCCCCAGCGCCAGTCGTGCCCCCAGGCCAGGGCCGCACCCCAGGCAATCATCCGTGCCGCCGGCCGCAGCTCCGGGGCCAGGCGACCCACCAGCGCCAGCCCATCGAGAGCTCCCCTGGGACCGTCCCAGCCAAGGGACTGCCCCCTGGCGCCAGGCCCTCAGGTCCCAGCAGCGGCGGGGTGGCCCAGCCGTCCCATCCCCCCGGCTGCATCCCCTGGCCCTGCTGCGGCCGCCGGAGTGGCGGGCTGCAAAGCCACCAGGCGCTGGTGCTCGTCCTGGCCGGGGTGCGCATTAAGCGGCGCCGGCGCCTGTGGCTGCCGGTGCTGATGGCGAGGCCAGCGATGCTCAGGCCGCCACGCGGGCGCTACTTCACCGATCCGGAGCGCCCCACCCGCGGCCGGGGGGGAAGGGATGGGGCCGTGGGGATCATCGCCACGATCCTCAAGCTGCGCACGGATGTCCGCAAGAGTTTCCAGTGCACCTGCCCGCCTTCGGCACGGGCCGGGAGCGCCACCTCCCGCCGGCCAGTGCCCCTCGCCAGTCGGCGGCGGCGCCGCTGGGGGTGGGACCCGACGCGGGTCTCCCGGTGGTTCCCGGCCGCATCGCCGCAAGGCAGCTCTGATGAGCGGATCTCGCCATCGATCCCAACGCTCTCTGCGCCCCTTGAGCTCCGAAGCCTCAAACCTTGGACGGGGCAGGAATGGAGCCGGGTAGGGCGCAGCGGGCCATGGCCGCCGTAAGCGATGCCGTTGGTTCAGGACTTGGGCTGGATCAGGCCAAGGAAGCGCCGGCGGTAGGCGGCAACACCCGCCAGTGGGAGCAGCGACAAGGCGGAGAGGGGGCCCGACACAGGCGCCCTGAAGGTCGAGATGGTGGTGGTGGCGGAACCAAACAAGGAGTCAACTGAGCGCTGACTGAAGCCAAACTGATTACCACTGTTCACCGTGAAGGAAACCGTGCCAGATGTTCGGGCCAGCGTTGTTGGTCAGCTGGGTGAAAGCGCCATTGATCGAGTAGCCAAACGGATCCCACACGGGGCCATCTGTATCACTTGTGATGTAGGACCAGTTGAAGGAGAGGATCCCCGTGGTGGAGAACGTGAATAGGAAGTTGGTGTTTCGCGCTCCGCTGTTGTTGTTAGCGCTTGTTAATCCGATTGAATTCGGCGCTCCTCCGGTGTTGATCGATCCACCATTGGGCTGCTGCATCCAATTCGCCGGGGCAAACGGTCCTTGAAAACCGTCGACATAAAGGATTGCCCGGACTGGGGTGGGCCATGCCACGAGAGCCAGGCCTGCGGCAACACCAGCCACGATCAGACCAGGGAACGGAGCGCATAGCCCTGCATCCAGGGCGAAGCTGCGGGCCGCACGCCAGGTAGGGGGGGGGTGGTGCGTGCCGTTGACAACCTGCTCGTGAAGGGCTCAAGCCTGGGCTCGTAACGATCAGGTGGGGCATGGCACCAGCCGACCACCAACCGCAGAATGCCCTGGGCACAGGGTCGCAGGAACGCCATCGCAGCAGCGGTGCCCGGGCCTGGCGGACGCTCCGCTTTCCGGCCAGTCAGGGTTGTTCGGCTGTTCTGCCCACTACCGGTGCGGCCCGATGAGCAGCCCCGGAGCGGTGCCGAAGCCGCCCACGGCGACCCGCTGGAGCTGCCTTCGTGTCGGATCAGGCGGAGTCGTCGCCCCAGGGCCGGCCCCGGTGATCCCGTCGGGCCCTACTTGCGGAAGAGACTGGCGGCGACCTCGCGGAAGGGGGCCAGGTTGGCACCGCCGCGGTTGCGACGGCGGGGCAGGGCACCGCCGGGGGTGAGGTTGGCGGGGGCGAAGGTGGCCTGGCTTGGGGCCGGACGGCTGGCCTGCTCGGCGGCCAGTTGGGCGGCCATCGCCTCGGCGGTGGTGAGCACGGTGCCGGCAGCGGGTTCCCCTGGTTCAGCCGGGGGAGCCGCGGCGCCTGGAGCCGCCGCGGAAGGGGCCGTCTTCACCGGCGGTGGTGCCACCACTGGGGCTACGGCGGCAGGCTTCTTGGCACCGGCTTCATCGAAGATGTGCAGGAAACCATTGCCCTTGAAGAGCTTGAACACCATGGCGCCGGCCGTGCAAGGCGAATGGCTCGATTATCCGCCGCGCCAGGGCCCAGCCGGCAGCGCCCTTAAGGCCGTGCAACATGGGAAGGCCGCGGCCGCCCCTTGATCGACCTCCCACCCCAGACCCTGCCCGGTGGTCTCTGGGGCTGGTTCTGGGCCCTGGCGTTCAACAGCGCCCTGATCGCCATCGCCCAGCGGCTGCCGCTGCTCACCCCCGCCGGCTGGGTCCATGCCGGGGTGCTCGGCACCCTGCTGCTGGGCAGTTTGGGCTGGGCGGGCTGGTGGGCGGTGGTGCTCTATCTGTCCCTGGGCTCGCTGGTGACCCGGCTGGGACTGAAAGAGAAACAAGCGGCCGGACTGGCGGAGGCCCGGGGTGGCCGGCGCGGGCCGGAGAACGTCTGGGGATCGGCCGCCACCGGCGCCAGCCTGGCCCTGCTCACGGTGCTGCCGTCGGCCCCGGTACCCCTGCTGCTGCTTGGTTTTTCCGCCAGCTTTGCCGCCAAACTCGCCGATACCTTCGGCAGTGAGATCGGCAAGCGCTGGGGACGCCTCACCGTGGCGATCACCACCCTGCGCCCGGTGCCCCCCGGCACCGAGGGGGCGATCAGCCTGGAGGGCACCGTCGCCAGCCTGGCGGGGGCGCTGCTCATGGCCCTGGTGATGGAGCGCCTGGGGCTGCTCAACGGGGCGGCGGCCTTCGCGTTGGTGAGCGCCGTGGCCCTGGTGGCCACTTTGATCGAGAGCCTGATCGGCGCCACGCTGCAGCCGCGGTTGGGCTGGCTCAGCAACGAGCTGGTGAATGCCATCTTGACCCTGATCGCTTCCGTGCTGGCCATGGCCCTGGCCCTGGCCCTGGCGATCGCCTGAGTGCCCGCCAGGGGTCAGGGGCGGACGGGGCGGAGCTCCTGATGCAACTCCTCCATCAGGGTTTCGAAGCGGCGGCGGGCCATGCGGGCATGCAGGCCCAGGGTGTCCCCCAGTTCCTGCCAGCTGGCCTCGTAGAGCAAGCGTCCCTCAAGCAGCTGCCGCAGCAACGGATCCAGGCTGGCCATACGCTCGCGCATGGCCGTCTGCGAGGGACTCAAGGGCCGCCCATTGTCGTCGTCCTCGAGCGGCTGAGCCTCGCCATCGCCGGGCTGGGCCAGCTGATCAAGACGGGTCAGGAGCCCTGGGTCCCCACCCCCGCCACCGCTGCCCTCACCGCCGACCGGCGCATCAAGGCTGCGCACCTGCAGGGCCCGGTGCACCGCCACCGCCTCGCGCCACAGCGCCGCGCTGCATCCGAGGGCCTCCGCCAGCTCCGCCTCCCCCAGGGGGGGGTCGCCTCGGTGCAGGCGTTGCTGTTGCAGGGCCTGACCACGGGCATGCAAGTCCCGCAGCCGCCGGGGGCAGCGCAGGGCGGGATGGCGATCGCGCAGGTAATGGCGGATGGAGCCGCGGATGTAGGGAACCGCAAAGCTGCTCAGGGCCGTCTGGCGCGCGGGATCGAAGGCTTCCACGGCGCGGATCAGGCCCAGGCAGCCCTGCTGCACCAAATCCTCAAAAGGAAGATCGGTGCGCTGGCTTTCCTGATGGGCCACCTTGCGCACCAGCGGCAGATTGAGCACCACGAGCCGATTGCGGGCCTCGGGATCTCCCTGGCGGACGTAGGCCAGCAGCAGGGTGTGGTTGAGCTCATGGAGGGCTTGTGAACGGGCCATGGAGTTGGCGGTGGGGGACCGGACGTTCCGTGGTTTCACGGTCGTCGGACCCCACCTCCACAGCACTCACCCAGGGGAGGGAGTTCGTCTCCCCCAAAGGGATGAGATCGCGAGGATCCCCATGGTCACGGTTCCCCCCGGAACCCCAAACCCCCATGGGTGCCCTTCCCGTCGCTGGGATCACCCGGGGGCCCGCCATCTTGGGCCAGTGCCCGTCGTAACGACCAGGGGAAGTCCAAAGGATCGGAATTGAGCGTCCCAGGGACAATCAGGGTGCGACACCATCGACGCTCAAAAGCCAGGGCAAGCTCCAGGTCGCAAGGAGTGAAGCGACAACCATCATCCCGCAGGAATTGTCATGAATGGGCTTCATTGTTTGCCCCGTGCATCATCACGGTGGCGCCTTGATCAACCCCAGGGCGCTGGATCGTCGCGATCGCTGCAACGCCAGACGCAGGTGTTGTGATGTCAGCTGCCGCGTACGTCAGACAAAGGGCCAGTTGGCAGGCCCCGTAGGGGACGCACGATCGTCTCCCGTTCAGGGCCAGCGTGGCGGGCACGGTCCTGTCGCTGGGGGCATGGTCCACTCCCTGAGACTGGATCTGCAGCGGACGGGGATTCCACAGCGGGCCAGGGACGTTGCCCATGGGATTGGTCGGTTCCTGACTGCCCGGCTGAGCGCGCTGGATCGAAAGACCACCCGGGGGAAGACAGGAGGGCCGCAGCCACTGTCACTCGTTCGGAGCGAGCCCTGGCCACCGATTGACGCTGAACAGACGTCATGGCGTTGGCGGCCCCAGAGGACATGGATCGATCAGCGGCATGAGCGGCGAACCGACTCGTTGATGGAGAACCACCCGCCACCGCAACCCCATCGCGATGGCCGCTGAACAAGGGCGACGGCCAATGGAATCAGGACCGGGCGGGGCGCAGGAGAGCTCAACGGAGGCCGGTCGTGTCCTTGACATCTTCGAGCGCATGGCGCACCTGGGCTTCGGCTTGCTTGGCTGTTCCAGCCAGGCGATCACCCCGATCACCGGTGACCTTGCCGATCGATTCCTGGATCTTGCCCTCGACATCCTTCGTGACGGCCTTGACGCGGCCGGAGCTGACGGTGCCAGCAGCAAAGGAAAGGTGAGGGGCGCTGGAGCCCGTGCTGTCAGCAGCCTCGGCAGGAGCGTTGAGCAGGGGTGTGGCGATCAGGGCCAGCAGGCTGACGACCAGGCCGAGACCAAAGGCGGCGAGCTGACGCAGAAAACGAATGCTTTGATTCATGGTGACCATGGCAAAGAATCACGAACGAGACGAGAGTGTTGACGCCGCCCGATCCAACTGATCGCAGCAACTGATCATGTCAAACGGTGCGAAAGGGCCCTTCAGATCACACCGCGCCGGCCGGTGATCAGGGAGATGAAAGCCAGCACAAGGAACACGAGAAACAGCAGCTGGGCGATGCCCACAGCCGAACCCGCAATGTCACCGAAGCCGAGAACGGCAGCAATGATGGCAATGATGAAAAAGACGACGGCATAGTGGAGCACGATGAACCTCCTAGAAGCTGGAAATGAGTTTGTCGAGCTCTGATCGGCTCTGGGCGAGCTTCTTTTGCAGATGGCCCAGCCATTCCTCCTGCTGACCCTCCTCGAAGGCCACATCGTCATCGGTGAGTTCAGCAAAACGTTGGCGTAGCTTGCCCTTGAAGGCATGCCAATCACCCTTGATCTCAAGTAGATTCATCGCGTCACGATGGAATGGATGTGTCGCAGGAACGGCCTGACACACTCCCCTCGCCCCTGCAGTCTGTGGATCTCTTTCCGCGACGGGCGCAGGGATCTTGGCGCTGATCTGCAGCATCCAAAGGTTCACGTTCAAAATCCTCCTTTATCCCAGTCGCACCAGGTCACCCGGTGTCGCCCCAGATAACGATCCACGGCCTGACCCAGGGTGGGAAAGAAGTTCTCGCTGCCGAAGCGCTGAAAGAGCCCGTAGCGCTTGAGGCGATCCTTCACCTGACCCTTCATCTCCGCGAAGCAGAGGTCCATCCCCGCCGCGTGCAGCTGCCCGTCGAGGGCGGAGAGCATGTCGGCGGCGGTGATGTCCACATCGGTGATCGGTTCAGCGGCCACCACGACCCAACGGGTGGGCGTCGGCGCCTCGGCCACCGCCTGCAGCACCCGTTCGCGAAAGAGATCGGCATTGGCGAAGAACAGAGGCGCATCCCAGCGGTAAAGCACCAGACCCGGGATGCGCCGGCCCTCCGGATGGCGGCTGACGTCGTGGTAGCCCTTGAGCCCATCCACCCGCCCCAGCACCGCCTCGCAGGGGCGCCAGGCGCGCCAGATGAAGGCCAGCAGCGCCACGCTGATCGCCGCGAAGATTCCCTGGATCACCCCCAGCAGGGCCACGCCGAAAAAGCACAGCATCGACAGCAGAAACTCGCTGCTGCGCAGCTGGTAAAGACGCCTAACGCCCCTCGCCTCCGCCAGGGCCAGGGAGGCGATGATCACCACCGCGCCCAGGGCGGCGGTGGGCACACCGGCCACCAGATTGGGCGCCCCCACCAGGCCCGTGACCTGGCTCCGCGCCCCGGCCGCTTCGGCCACGGGAGTGCGGGAGGTGCTGCTGCTGACCGCAAAACCCTGAAACATGCCTGCGGCGGCATTGGCCAGCCCCAGGCCGATCAGCTCCTGGTTGCTGTCGACCGACTGACCGCTGCGCTGGGCCAGGGTGCGCGGGAGCACGCTGGTGTCGGCGAAGGCCACCAGGGCGATGGCCAGGGCACCGGGGGCAAGGGCGCGCAGCTCCGCCAGCGTCACCGCCGGAAACGCCAACGGCGGTAACCCCTGGGGCAGCCGTCCCACCACAGCCACACCCCGGCCCACATCCAGAGGGAGAAGGGCCAGGACCACCTCGGCCAGCACCACAGCCACCAACGCCCCCGGAACCGCCGGCCGCCAGCGCTTGAGCGCCAGGATCAGCACCAGGGAGCCCAGCCCGATGGCCGCCGCTGGCGTGTTCACCTGTTTCTCCAGGCCCCCGCGACCAAGCCCCACGAGTTCCGTCAGCAGGCTGTGGCCCCCGACCGCAAACCCCAGCAGCTGGGGGAGTTGGCCCACCAGCACCGTGAGGGCAAGGCCATTGAGGTAGCCGTAGCGGATCGGCTTGGAGATCAGCTCGGTGATGAAACCGACCCGCGCCAGGCCGGCGATCAGACAAAGCCCACCGCAGAGCAAGGCGAGCATTCCAGCCAAGGCCACGGCATGGGCCGGATCACCCGCTGCCAGGGGCAACACCGTGGCGGCGATCAGCGCCGCCAGAGCGGAATCGGGGCCCAGCACCAGAATGCGGCTCGGTCCGAACAGGGCGTACGCCACCAGCGCGGGGATGGTGGCGTAGAGGCCGTTGATGGCTGGCAGCCCGGCCGCCTGGGCGTAACCCATGCCCGCCGTCAGCAGGATCGCGGCCAGCACCAGCCCAGCCAGCCCATCCCTGAGCAACCAAGGGCCGCGGTAGCTGCGCAGCACCGCCAGGCCAGGCATCCAGCGCTCCACTCCCCGGGGCGGCGCAAGGCGTTCAAGGGAGATCGAGCGGTGGGTGGGCTGGATCGATTCACACGCCCGCCCGAGCTGCACGCCCAACCCTTGGCAGCGCCAATGGCCCCAACGGTGCCGGCCAGCCACCAGCGACGGAAACCCCTCAGACCGCCGGCGTGCGCAGGTGCAGGGGTTCGAGATCGGCCCAGCGCAGCAGGGCGGGCCAGGCCTTCACACGCTCATAGACGCGGCGATGGCCCTCGCCGTTGAGGTGCACCCCATCGCTGCAGAGCCATTGCAGCCACTGACGCTCGCCTGTGAAGCTCTCCAGCAGGGGCAGGAAGGGCACGTCCGCTTCCAGGCAGGCCTCCTCCAGCAGGCCCTCGTAGTGGCGCACGGTCTCCAGGTCGTACCAGAGGCAGTCGGCGAAGGGCATCACCGCCCCATCCACCGGGGTGAGACCGAGCACCAGCACCGGTGCCCCAGCGGTCGCCTCCCGAAGCAATTGCTGCATCCCGAAGAGGAAGGCGTCGGGGGCCAGTTGGTGGCGACCATCGGCGCGGCCGACCCGGGCGGTGTCATTGAGACCGATCGAGAGCAGCACCCCCTGGGGGGTCTGGCGCCTGAGCTCGCCGCGTCTTCCCACCTCCCCCAGCCTCGCCGCCAGGCGCTCGAGGCCATCGCCGCGCACCCCCAGGTTGTAGAGCACGGGCCCTGCCGGCAGACCCATCCAGTGGCGCCTCAGCCGTTCGCACCAGCCCCCCTCCTCAGGGTCCCCCCAGCCGTAGACGCCGCTGTCCCCCAGCACCACCAGCTTGCGGGGAATGGGGCTCAAGGACATCGAAGCAGACGCCTCCGGGCGCGGTCGCTGAGATCTTCCCCCACCAGGGTGAGCAGGGCATAGACCGCCATCAGGGCGAGCAACTGGTCCCAGGCGAACGAACTGAGGGCCTCCAACAGGGCGGTGCCCAGCCCGGCGGCTCCCACCAGCCCGACCACCACTGTCTCGCGCAGGATCACATCACTGCGGTAGGCGCCATAGGCCAGGTAGGAGCGGGCCAGGGCGCTGTAACGGCCATGGAGCAAGGCCAGCCTGGGGCCGGTGCCGGCCACCGCGAGCGCCTGTTCGGCGCCCTCCGGGGCCGCCTCGGCCGCCTCCAGCAGCAATCGTCCCAGGATGCCGAGATTGTGGAAGCCCAGGGCCAGGGCGGCCGTCACCAGACCGGGTTTGAGCGCAAACAGCAACAAAAGGGCCGTGAGTGGTGGCGGCCACAGACGCCCCAGGGCCCAGACCAGCTGCAGCAGCACCCGTCCCCAGGGCCAGGGGGCCACCAGCAGCAGCAGCAGCGGCGCCAGGCCCACCGCCAGGGCCGCGGCCAGCAGGGTGAGCCCCAGGGTCTGGCCCACCAGGCTCGCCCAGGGCAGGGCCAGCACCTCCGCCGGCCGCAGGCTGGTGCCCCAATTCGGCAGGGGATTCCAGTGCAGCAGAACCATGGGATCGACCCCGATGGCCCGGGCCTGCAGCAGCAGCAAGGGCAACAGCAGCAGGATGAGAAAGGCGATCTCACGGCCGCGCCGACCCACCCCCGAAGCTCCGGCGCCGAAGCGGTTGGGGAGGCACCAACGGCGGCGCAGCAGGCGCACCAGACCCTCCAGCACCAGCATGGTCGCGAGCAGGAGCCAAAGACCGCTCCAGAGCTCGTTGAACTGGAGCGACTGCAGGGTCAGGCGTAGATCGGTGCCCAGGCCCCCCAGACCAAACACCCCCAGAAGGGTGGCGCTGCGTAGGGCGCATTCCAGCCGGTAGCCCCCGTAGCTGATCACCCCCGGCAGCAGAGCGGGCCCCAGGGCCGTGAGCAGGGCCGGACCCGCTGGCGCCCCGGCCGCGCGCAGGGCCTCCAGGCGCGCACCGGGCAGGGCATCGAGCTGGTCGGCCACCACCCGCGCCACCAGGGCGCCGAAGGGCAGGGCGATCGCCAGCACCGCCACGGCGGGCTGCAGCCCCAGCAGCTGCAGCAGCAGCAGACCCCAGAGCAGTTCATGGATCGAGCGGGGGAGCGCCAGCAGCCGGCGGATCAGTTCCGCCGGCCAACGGAGGCCCCAGGCGGTGGCCCAGAGCGTGCGGGAGCTGAGCAGGCCCGCCCCCAGCCCGAGGGCGAGGCTCAAGGCCCAACCCAGCAGGGCGATCGCCACGGTGACCCCCAGACCCGAGAGGGCCGATCCCAGCACCAACGGATCCAGGGAGGGATGCAACGCCGCCAGGAGGAACTGAGCGATCAGGTCCCAACCGCCCCCGTGCACCAGGAAGGGCAGAGCCACCAGCACGGGCACCAGGGCCATGGCCGGCAGCAACAGCAGCAGCGGCGGGGCCGGCCGCAGGGGGCTGATCACGGCCCCTCGGCGTAGAGCTGGGCGAGGGTGTCGGCCTGGAGATCAGCGACGGGACCATCGAAGAGCAGGCGGCCCTGGCGCAGGCCGATCACCCGGTCGAAACCGGCCAGCAGGTCGGGGCGGTGCAGGCTGAGCAGCAGGGCCCGGGGGGCCTCCGCCTGGCGCAGGAGCAACTCCAGCAACTCCGTGGCCAGCCGTGGGTCAAGGCTGGCCAGGGGTTCATCGGCCAGCAGCAGCAACGGCTCCTGACGGAGCAGCCGGGCCAGGGCCACCCGCTGGCGCTGACCGCCGGAGAGGGCCGTCACCGGCTGGCCCAGCAGCGCCGGCTCCAGTTCAACCCGCTCCAGGGCGGCGGCACAGGCGGCCGTCTCGACCGGCACCAGCAGATTGAGCAGGGCCCGGGGCCAGCCCCACACCGCCAGCCGGGCGGCGTTGAGGTTCTGCTGAACGCTGAGCTCCTCGATTAGACGCAGGTCCTGCCAGAGGGTGCCGATGCGCGCCTGCTGGCGCCGGCTCAGGCGACGGGAGCGCGAGCGGGGTTGGCCCTCCCAGAGCACCCGGCCGAACTCAGGCACCAGGAGACCATTGGCCACCGCCAGCAGCGTGCTCTTGCCGGCACCGCTGGCTCCGAGCAGGGCGACCCGCTCGCCGGCCTCGAGGCGCAGGGAAACATCACAGAGGCGGGGCTGCTGCCGGCCGGGCACCTGGATCCCCGTGAGTTCCAGAACAGGGGACAGGTTCATCGCAGGGGGGGGCTCAGCGGATCTTGCCGATCTCCCGGCCCACCTTCTCGATCGTGGCGTACTGATCGGCCTTGGCCGGCACGAACTGCTGGGCGCCGAACAGCTCCAGGATCGGGGCCTGGCTGGGGTTGGTGCGCCGCAGGGACACCAGGGCCGCCGTGATCCGATCGGTGGTCCCCTTCCCGAAACGCGTGTCCAGATCACCCTGGGCAATCCAGTGGTAGTCGGGATAGCCGGGCGTGCGCCAGATCGCGATCACCTTGCTGCGATCGACCTTGCGGTCATGCAGGCTGCTCTTCCAGACCTGTTCATTGACGGCGCCGGCGTCGTAGGCGCCGCTCTGCACCAGGGCGATGGTGGCGTCATGGCTGCCGCTGAAGCCCGGGGCGCCGCCGCTGAAATCCGTGAGCTTCACACCCGCCTTCGCCAGAAACACCTGGGGCATCAGCCGGCCGGAGGTGGAGCTCTCGGAGCCGAAGGTGAAGCGCTTGCCCTTCAATTGGCTGAGACCCTTCACATTGAGCACCGGCTTGAGGCCGCTGCGGGCGTTGGCGATGAAGACGCTGTGGAACTGCACGTCGATGTCCCGCTGGGCCAGCACCCGGGCGCCGGGCTTCTGGAGGCGGGCCTGCACGCCGGTGAGGCCACCGAACCAGACCAGGTCCAGATCGCCCGTGCGAAACGCTGTCACGGCGGCGGCGTAGTCGGTCACGGGCACGTATCTGACCTTGAAACCCAACTGGCGACTTAGCTCATTGGACAAAAGCCCATAGAGCCGATTCAGCTTCTCCGGCTTCTGGTCAGGGATGGCACCGATGCGCAGAACCCGGTTGGTGGCGGGGGTGGGATTGACAGCCTTGACCTGGGCCTGGGCCCGGCTGATCAGGCCGCCGCAAACGGTTGTCGCGGCCGCCGCCGTGAACACCAGGCTCAAGCTGGCGCAGGCCAGGGC
This sequence comes from Cyanobium sp. Morenito 9A2, assembly GCF_024345575.1. GTDB lineage: Bacteria > Cyanobacteriota > Cyanobacteriia > PCC-6307 > Cyanobiaceae > ATX-6F1. Next base: position 493,251 of record NZ_JAGQBJ010000001.1, on the reverse strand, counting down.
CCGGGGTTGTCGAATGCGCATCGGGGCTGGGGTGAAGGGGGGGGGGTGAGGTCAGAGGCTGGCCAGAAAACGCTCGAGCCGCTCGAGGCCATCGCTGATCGTGGCAGGGGAAGCGGCGCAGGAGAGGCGGATGCAACGGTCGTCGCCAAAGACCACCCCTGGCACCACCGCCAGACCCTCCTGCTCCAGCAAACGATTGCTGAAGGCCATGGAATCGAGCCCGTAGGAGCTCACATCCGGGAAGGCGTAGAAGGCGCCCGAGGGGGGGGTGAGGGTCAGCCCGGCCATCGACTGCAGGCCGGCTGTGAGCAGGGCGCGGCGCTGGTTGAACTGCTCGGCCATGGCCCAGACGCAATCCCGGGGGCCGCTGACCGCCGCCAGGGCGCCGTACTGGGCAAAGCTGCAGACGTTGCTGGTGCTCTGGCTCTGCAACGCGCTGGCGGCGGCCACCACCGCCTGGGGACCTGCCAGGTAACCGATCCGCCACCCCGTCATGGCCCAGCCCTTGGCGAAACCGTTGACGATGAACACCCGATCGAGCAAGTCCGGCGCCACCGCCCCGAAGCTGTGGTGCTGCTGGCCAGGGGTCAGCAGGAATTCGTAGATCTCATCGCAGACCACCGCCACCTGGGGATGGCGGCGCAACACCGCGGCGATCGCCTCGAGCTCGCTGCGGCTGAGCACGGCACCGGTGGGGTTGCCGGGGCTGTTGAGCACCAGCAGCTTGCTCGCGGGGGTGATCGCCGCCTCCAGTTGGGCGGCGTCGAGGCAGAACCCCTCGGCGGCGGCACTGGGCAGCCGCCGCACCGAGGCACCCGCCAGCTGGGCCATCTCCGGGTAGCTGAGCCAGAAGGGTGAGGGCAGCAGCAGCTCATCGCCCGGGCCGAGCAGCACCTGAAACAGGTTGTAGAGCGCCTGCTTGCCGCCGTTGGTGACGAGCACCTGGGCGGCCTCGGTGGGCACACCGTTTTCGCCCGTGAGCTTGGCGGCGATGGCCTCGCGCAGGTCCGGCTCACCGGCCGCCGGGCCGTAGCGCGTGTGACCGGCTTCCAGGGCCGCCGTGGCCGCCTGACGAATGAATGCCGGGGTGTCGAAGTCGGGCTCTCCAGCGCTCAGGCTGCAGATGTTCTGGCCGTCGGCGCGCAGTTGCTTGGCGCGGGCGGCGATTGCCAGGGTCAGGGAGGGCTGCAGAGCTTCAGCCCGTGCAGAGAGCCGCAACGGGCGCCGCATCGCAAACAGCACTCCACCGCAGGAGCGCCTGGGAAAAAGACATCCTGCCCCATACCCTGCCCCCCATCGGTGCAGGTCGGGCTTTTCGCTACGGCACCATGCACTCCCCGGCAGGGATGGATGGCCCTCGCTCACAACCCCGAGAAGGCCCTGCGCACCGACTGCGCCGGCTGCCGTCGCTGTCCCCTGGCCGAAGGGCGCCAGCAGGTGGTGCTCAGCCGGGGCAATCCCTCCGCCCGACTGATGCTGATCGGCGAAGCCCCCGGCGCCCAGGAGGACGCCAGCGGCCTGCCCTTCGTGGGCCGCTCCGGCCAGCTTCTTGAGGCTCTGTTGGTGGCCGCCGGCCTCGACAGTGCCCAGGACACCTACATCTGCAACGTGGTCAAGTGCCGTCCGCCGGGCAACCGAAAGCCCACGGCGGCGGAGCTGGCGGCCTGCCGGCCCTGGCTGGACCGGCAGGTGGAGCTGGTGGACCCTGCCCTGGTGCTGCTGCTGGGGGCGAGTGCCCTCGACGGGGTGCTGGGGATCAAAGGCGGCATCACCCGCCTGCGGGGCCAGTGGCGCCCCTGGGGATCGCGCTGGGTGATGCCCCTGCTGCACCCCAGTTACCTGCTGCGCTTCGGCTCGATCGAACCGGGCTCCCCCCGGGCGCTCACCGCCGCCGACCTGCGGGCGGTGCACGCCCGACTGAAGCGCCTGGATGACCTCGCCCCACCGCTGGATTCAGGCGGTTGAACCCCGCTTGTGACAGGCTTGGTCCCAGCTCCCCGGCCCCGCGCGATGACCGGCACCCTGGCCCGTCCCGACACCTCCTACCCAGGCGGCACCCCTGGCGGCAGCCCAGATGGCCGCCCCCGTGATTGGGCCAATGACCCCCGTTACGCCACGGTGATCACCCGCCGCAAGACCCGCAGTGTGCGGGTGGGTGATGTGTGGGTGGGCAGCGAGCACCCGGTGGTGGTGCAGTCAATGATCAACGAAGACACCCTCGACATCGCCGGCGCCACCGCCGGCATCCGCCGCCTGCACGAAGCCGGCTGCGAGATCGTGCGGCTCACGGTGCCGAGCCTGGGCCATGCCCGGGCGGTGGGGGAGATCCGCCAGCGCCTCGAAGACAGCTACCGCCCCGTGCCCCTGGTGGCCGATGTGCACCACAACGGCCTGAAGATCGCCCTGGAGGTGGCCCAGCACGTCGACAAGGTGCGGATCAACCCGGGCCTGTATGTGTTCGACAAGCCCGACCCCAACCGCACCGAGTTCACGCCTGAGGAAGTGGCGACGATCGGTGAACGCATCCAGTCCACGCTCGAACCGCTGGTGAGCCTGCTCAAGGAGCAGGACAAGGCCCTGCGCATCGGCGTCAACCACGGCTCCCTGGCCGAGCGCATGCTGTTCACCTACGGCGACACCCCCCTGGGGATGGTGGAGAGCGCCATGGAGTTCATCCAGATCTGCGATCGCCTCGACTTCCACAACATCGTGGTCTCGATGAAGGCCTCGCGGGCGCCGGTGATGCTGGCCGCCTACCGGATGATGGCCGACCGCATGGACAGCGAAGGCTTCCGTTACCCCCTGCACCTGGGTGTGACAGAAGCGGGTGACGGCGACTACGGCCGCATCAAGAGCACCGCCGGCATCGCCACCCTGCTGGCCGAGGGCCTGGGGGACACGATCCGCGTCTCGCTCACCGAGGCGCCCGAGAAGGAGATCCCGGTCTGTTATTCGATCCTGCAGGCCCTGGGCCTCAGGAAAACGATGGTGGAGTACGTGGCCTGCCCCAGCTGCGGCCGCACCCTGTTCAACCTCGAGGAGGTGCTGCACGTGGTGCGCAACGCCACGGCCCACCTCACCGGCCTCGACATCGCCGTGATGGGCTGCATCGTCAACGGACCTGGTGAAATGGCCGATGCGGACTACGGCTACGTGGGCAAAACCCCTGGCACCATCTCCCTCTACCGTGGCCGTGACGAGATCCGCCGGGTGCCGGAGGCTGAGGGTGTCGAGGCGCTCATCGCTCTGATCAAGGAGGACGGCCGCTGGGTCGATCCCTGAGCTCGAGGGCCTGCGCCTCCCGGTCACGACCGAGACGTTTCAGCGGACACATTCAGTCGGGGACTCCGCACAGGATTCGGCTCTACGACCACGACAGCCCCCGGGACGGGGACTAGCTTGAGTTCATCTCAAAGGCTCAGGAGCCGGCGCACGATGGCCAAAGGTCGCACCACCCTTTTCGTGCTGGCCGGAGTGGGCGCCTTCGCCGCCACCGCCCTGGTCGGAGGCCGCAGCTTCGTCCCCCCCAGCCTGGCCAGCCTCATCAATGACAGCCCCAAGGAGGTGATGGACCAGGCGTGGCAAATCGTCTTCCGCGATTACCTGGACACCACGGGGAAATACACCCCGGAACAATGGCGCAAGTTGCGACGTGATCTGCTGGCCAAGAGCTACGGCAACACCAAAGACAGCTACGAGGCGATCCGGGGGATGCTCCAGACCCTCGACGATCCCTATACGCGTTTCCTTGATCCGCGCGAGTTCAAGGAGATGCAGATCGACACCTCCGGAGAACTCTCCGGGGTGGGCATCCAACTGAGTCTTGACAAGGAAACCAAGGAATTGGTGGTGGTCTCGCCCATCGACGGCTCCCCGGCGTCCCGGGCTGGTGTGCAGCCCAAGGACGTGATCGTTTCGATCGACGGAAAGAGCACCAAGGGCATGAGCACCGAGGACGCGGTCAAGCTGATCCGCGGCCAGGCCGGCACCAAGGTGACGATCCAGCTGCGGCGCAAGGGGCAGCTGATCGACACACCGCTGATGCGCGAGCGCATCGAATTGCACGCCGTCGAGCACCAGATCAACACGGCCCCCGATGGCAGCAAGGTGGGCTACATCCGCCTCAAACAATTCAACGCCAACGCCGCCAAGGACATGGCCGCGGCGGTCAAGGACCTGGAGAGCAAAGGGGTGTCGGGGTACGTGCTCGACCTGCGCAGCAATCCCGGTGGGCTGCTGATGGCCAGCATCGCCATCGCTCGGCAGTGGATTGATGAGGGGATCATCGTCTCCACCAAGACCCGCGACGGCATCCAGGACATCAAGCGCGCCAATGGCCGCGCCCTCACCAAGCGCCCCCTGGTGATCCTGGTGAACGAGGGCTCCGCCAGCGCCAGTGAGATCCTCTCCGGCGCCCTTCAGGACAACAAGCGGGCGGTGCTGGTGGGTCAGAAGACCTTCGGCAAGGGGCTGGTTCAATCGGTGCGCGGCCTCTCCGATGGCTCCGGCATGACGGTCACGATCGCCAAGTACCTCACCCCCAGCGGCCGCGACATCCACCACCACGGCATCGCTCCGGATGTGTCCGCCAAGCTCAGCGAAGCCGACGCCCAGAAGCTCAAGCTCGAGGACATCGGCACGCGCAAGGACAGCCAGTACCGGGCGGCGGAAACCACCCTGCTCAAGCAGGTGCTTGCGGCCGGTGGCAACGCCAGGAAGATCTACAACCCCACCAGCGCCAACCTGCCCGAGGCCCTGGGCATCAAGTAGGTCGCGGGTCGCTTCGCCAGCCGAGCCCCTTGCTTCCGCTCAGCGGTATGGCGCCAGGCCGAATCCCTCGTTTTCACTCAGGCTGCCCCCCTGGCTGGGGTTGAGACCTGGGTCATGGCCGGGATTGCCGTCCCAGGAGGGCGCGGCGCCCGGTTGGGTGACGACGCGACTGCCGTTGCGCTGGAGCGCCGCCATCAGAGGGCGGCAGCCCCCGGCAGCGATGAGCATCTGATCCACCTGGCCGGGACCGATGCTGTTCGCCCAGTCGACTGGCCAGCCGCGCCGCCAGCCCTGCCGCTCGATCAACTGCTGGGCCTGTTCCGCGCCGATCATCCCCTCCTGGTGCAGGCAGCGCACCAGCGCCAGGGTCTGCACGGGCAAGGCCTGCAGCGGTTCCCCTCCCCGGCCTGAACCAGCGCCGTAGGCGCCCGGCCACGGCTGGAGGACGCCACCCGAACCGGCCCCGAATCCTGACCCCATCCCGAGTCCAAGGCCCGGAAGCAGACCACCCCCGAAGCCACTGAATGGGCCCAAGGCGCTCAGCAGCAGAGAAAGAATTGTGCTGTTCATGGCAGGGGAGGGGTGAAATGAGCGAGGCCTTGGGAGGGGCGCCGACCGCAATAGAGCTCAAACAGCTGGAGCACCTGCTCGGGGGGCAGCTGGGCTGTGTAGCGCGCTTCCAGCTCACTGAGGCGCTCCGTGGCCGGGTAGCTCTGGAGGGAGCGCCATTCCTCTGGCGAGGTCCGGGCCAGGGCCGTAAGCATCAACGGGCGGTGCCGCGGGTCCGTGATCGGCCCGCCCAGGCAGACCTGCATGCGATGGGTGGCTTCATGGGCCAGGGTGTTCCACACCGCCAACGGAGCGTCGTGCACCCTGCAGATCACGATGGTGTCGCTGGGCCGGTGGTATAGCCCCTGCAAGCCCTGCTGGCCGCAATTGCGCTGCACCACCTGCACCCCGTGGGCAGAAAGCTGCTGGCGGAGGCGATCAATGGCCCACCAGTGGTTGTCTGAGGCGGCTGCGGCCGTGATCGGAGCCAGCAGTGAAAGAACCAGAGCGAGCAACAGCTCCAAGGATCGTCTCCTGCAGCAGCGGCCCGGCAAGGCCGGCGGGCGTTCCATGGGCGGGGCTGGAGCGTTCCACCAGCTTGTGGCCACCAAGTGACCTTCAGAAGCGAGGGTGGCCGGGAAGATCCGACCGGATGTGTCCGGCCAACGGAGCTCAGGCGGCGCTGCCCACTGGCTGCATCAGGCCGCCGCCGGGGGTGGAATCGTCGTCATCGTTTTCACTGGCGCTCTGGAAGAGGGCAAACAAGGCAAGGGCCGCCATACTTGCCAGGGCGGAAACGAGGCTGAGGCTGCTGAAGGCGCCATCGGTACTCTGCAGCAACTCACCCATGGGAATTGTTGTGAACGGTTGTTGCCCGATTGTAACGGCATATTGCGCTTTCTGTGAGGGAGGGTGGGCTCCGTCGCGCCAGCCGACCTGGGACCGGCTGGCGACCAGAGGCCATCGATGCCTGTGCTGGCAGGGCGCTTGTGTTCAGCCCCTGCAGCCGGTCAGCGTTGGATGACGGCTCAGAACACCTGCAACGCCGACAGGCTGCCGCTGAACCCAGTGATCTCGAGGATGGAATCGGTGGCGGCGAAGAAGCCGGCAACGCCATCGTTGATCGCCAGGAAGGTGCGGGTGCCGGCCACTGGATCGGCGAAAGAGAAGGTGGCGGCGCCGCCGCTGGAGGTGGTGGTGAGGGCGGTGAAGCTGGTGGTCGTCAGCAGCGCCGCGATTGCCGCTGGGCTGAGCTCAGCCACCGACCCCAGAGCCACGGGGTTCACCGCCGCGGCCAGGGCGCGGGCGACCGGGGCGTCAATGCCGTCGAGGCCGGTGACCAGATCGCTGATCCGATCGATCGCTGTGCCCGCTGCGGTGGGGAGCAGGGCATGGCTCAGGGAGGTGAGCCGGAAGGTGTCACCGCCGGCCAGGCCAGTGAGGCGATCGACGGTGCTGGTGAAGGAGAGGATGTCGTTGGTGGAGCTCCCAGAAACGGCATTGATGGTGCGGAAGTCATAGGTGCTGGTGCCGGCGAACGGATTGCCGGCGGTGTCGACCAGGGAACCTGCTGGGAAAGTGAGGAAGTAGCGGGTGTTGGGCGCCAGGTTGCTGGTGGGATTGACCGTGACGGCCGAGCCGCTCAGGCTGATCCGAGTGCTCGTGGCGGCATCAAAACTTTCGGTGATCGGTCCAGCGGCCGATCCGACACGCAACTGAATGGTGCCCGTTCCGCGCTGGATGTCTTCTGAGAAGGTGAGGCGAATGTTGGCGGCTGACTCGATACCGATGGCCCCATCGAAGGGCGAAGACGAAACAATCGAGGGCGCGGTGGTATCGAGCGTGAAGCTGCGTGCGGCAGAAGCGGGGCCAAGATTGCCCGCGGCATCGGCGACGCGCGCGGTGATCGAATAACTGGTGCCGGGTGTGATGGGCAGGGTGGGGTGTAACTCCAGGTCTTGGCCGAGTTGTTGACGGTGGCGTTGCCCAACAGGGTGCTGCCATGGAAGAGGCGCAGGGTTTCGCCACTCACCAGGGCGACGGAGACAGTTCCGGTGATCGTGGGGGTCAGATCATCCGTGCGACCACCTGGGGCAACGGTGCCCTGAAGGAGCCCAGCGTTATCGCTGACGCTGGTGATCGCTGCGGTGGTGAGCGGCGCGGTGGTATCGAGCGTGAACCTGCGCGCCGTTGAGGCCACGCCAAGATTGCCGGCGGCATCGGCCACACGGGCGGTGATCGAATAACTGGTGCCGGTAGTGGCCGGCAGCGTGGGGGTGTAACTCCAGGTCTTGGCGGAGTTGTTGACGGTGGCATTCCCCAGCAGGACGGCGCCATTGAAGATCCGCAGGGTTTCGCCACTCACCAGGGCGACGGAGACAGTTCCGGTGATCGTGGGGGCCAGATCATCCGTGCGACCACTCGGGGCGACGGTGCCCTGGAGGAGCCCAGCGTTATCGCTGACGCTGGTGATCGCTGCGGTGGTGAGCGGCGCGGTGGCATCGAGCGTGAAGCGGCGCGCCGTTGACGCGGGGCCGGGGTTGCCGGCGGCATCGGCCACACGGGCGGTGATCGAATAACTGGTGCCGGGTGTGATGGGCAGGGTGGGGGTGTAGCTCCAGGTTCCAGTGGTGTTGTTGACCACTGCATTCCCCAGGAGGCTGGTTCCGTTAAAGATCCGAACGGATTCACCCGCCACAAGCGGCGCTGAAAAGGTGCCGGTGATCGTGGGGGTGCGATCGTCTGTGCGACCTGCGGGGGCGATCGCTCCTTGAATCAAGCCTGTGTTGTCGGTGATTCCCGCGATCGCGGCCAGAACAGCCCCACGTCCGACGAGAAGGGGAGGCGCGGACACTACTTCGGCAAAACCATCGCCATCGATGTAAGAGATATTGACTCGAACTTGTTTGCCAGCTTCGGCAAAACCAAGGAGCTGCGTGGGAGAATTGCTGCCGATGTTGACCCATGAATTCCCGTCGGCACTGGATTGCCAGAGGTAGCTAAAACTGCCATTCCCATCTGGGTCGTCTGAAGTTTTGGACGCTGTAAGGATCTGACCAACCGTTGGGGTGCCCGCAAGGGAGAAGGTGGCTTTGCCCTCGTTCACAATCTGCGGATCGTCGTTACCGATCGTGCCAACACCCTGCCCTTTGACGATGGAGGCATTGGAGGACCCACTTAAATTCACTGTGAATGTTTCATCGCTCTCGAAGGTGTTGTCACCAAAGATCTCAATACTGATCGATTTTGATGTTTCTCCCGGAGCGAAACTCAGGCTGCCACTGATTGCTCTGTAGTCACTGCCATCTGTGGCGGTTCCATTGGCCGTGCTGTAGCTCACGGCAACTGGGTCACCGAAAACAATATTGAGAGATACTGTAAAGACGAGGAATTGGGAACCTGAACTTCCTTCAATGATACCAACATCGTTGATGGAGAGGGTGCGGGGCGTATCGTCCGCTCCGATTCGGCCACCAGCTTTACCAAACAACAGATAGTTGTCTAGGGCGCCGCGATAGTTGTTGTCTCCATAGGCTGCTCGCACATCTTCATACTTGGCGAGATAAAACTTTGGATCGAATTCTGGAGAACCCCGGCGACCTTCATTGATGCCGTTGAAATACCAGTGCCGGGTGGCTTCCACCTCCTGATTGGCATTGTTGGTAACGGCCTTGACATCTGCGTTATTGGCCAGGTAATACCCAAGCTGAAAGGCTGTTGAATCCGTGATCCATTCGGATCCATACCAGCCACCGGGCTTGCCCCACTGGTAGTAGTGACTGATGGCACCACTGAAGTTCATCACCCCATAGGCTTGCTCCACATCCGGGTGAGCTGCCATGTAATAAATAGGGTCAAATTCAACCGAACCCCTGCGGCCAAAGTTCAGGCCCCACTCCAGCCAATGGCTGATGGCACCGGCGTAGTTGGTGGCGCCATAGGCATTGGCAACATCTTGAAATTGCTGAAGGTAATACTTTGGATTGAACACTAATGAGCCTTGCCGGCCTTCTGCTATGCCGAACTGAAGCCAATGTGATTTAGCACCTTCAATATTAGATGACCCATAAGCATTTCTGACATCGGCGTTGGCTGCGAGATAGTACGCTGGATCGAAGATGGGCAGCTTTAAGCGATCGTCAGTGCCTTCTGGTGTGGTCAACGGTGGAGTCGCTGATCCACCATCAAGTCGAATAAACTTTGCAGATGTGTAACGAGAAGTCCCAGGAGATATGTTTATTGATCTCCAAGTGCTTCCTGATGGGTAGTTCGCTTCAGTTACCACCAAGGTTCCATCAGCCAATACCTGCTCAACAAAGCCAACATGCCCTTCTGCATTTGTCCCGCCAGTAAATGGGTCCCATACAATAAATGAATTTGCAACGGGGGTCTTGCTCTGCACACCTGTGATATCATCCCAGAGACCCCCATGAGCAGGATAGGTGTTATTGAGGGCGTTGAATATGCTAAAATTTGCACTGTATAGACCTTTTTCTAGCGCTCTGCCATAAGCATATGTTGTGCATTGGAAACCATACTGTGCGGTGGTGCCTGAAAATCTGTTGCTAGTATAATTTGGCGTGTTTAGATTGACTCCAAAGTCGGATGGCACTGATTGCTCGATCTCTACTATTCTGCCGTCAATAAGTTGCAATAATGCGTGATCGTTATCTGAAATGGTTCGAATACACGCGATAGAAGAATCTTCTTTCTCAACGATCAATGCTGCAAACAACTCCCCCTCATCCCCCGGCGTATCACTGGCATTCAACAACCCATCCAGATGATGCCCCAGCTCCTCCGTGAGCACGGCAATCACCTGCTGCTCACTCGCCGATGCCAGCCAAGCCCCATTGAGATAAATCGTGCCCGTGCTGAGCGCATAGGCCCCCGCCGCCCCGGGCAGCACCGAGCCATCGAGCACCTCAATCGGCGGGAGACCGGCGAAATCGCCCGCGGCCCAGGCCGCGATCAGCCCGGTGAGCGCCGCGGGATCGGCTCCATCGGGGAGCCGCAGGGCGGTGCGGGCCGCGCTGCGCAGGCTGCCGTCGATCGACCAGGCCGTGAGCTGGGTTCTCCAGTCTTGAAGGAGCACTTCAAGGCTGGTGAGAGAAACGGCCATGGAGGGGCGAGCGCTGGCAATAGCTGACCATAGGGAAGGAGTAGGGGCTTCTGGCTAACGCTTTCACGCAACTTTCAGCTTCATCCCTGTATTTTCAGATTCACGTGTAGCGGCGACTACCAAGAGCCCAAGGGGTACGGCGTAAGTGCGGAACCCAACGACTCGCTCTCCCCTTCCTTGAGGCGGTCCGGTCATCGCCTGCGGCCACCGCCTTCCCTGTCACCCTGGCGAACCGATGCGCCGGGCTGATCTCGCCCTCAGCAGCTCGGGCAATGCCCAGGGAATCGAGCTGGATCTGCCCCGCCATGGCGTTCCCCCGTCACTTGAGCGGCCCGGTTGCTTCTGCTTGTCACCAACGTCTTCGCTGCGCTGATGCCGCCGGGGCTGGGCCGCTCCCTTGCGCTGGATGGCCTGGCCCCGCGCACCAGCAGCGAGGGTCCACCGATCGGATCGGCGTTGATCGAACCCTGGGCCTGAACTCCCCACCCGATCGAAGCGGCGCGCCCGTCCTGCCCTGAAGGCTCCGAGAATCACTAGCAGCCATTCTGGCAACGGCCATGGCCACCGGCTCGATCAGCCTGTCCCTGGAGGAGCCCTGCTGGCCGATCTCGATGCCCACAGCACCAACCGCTCGGCGGCGGTGAGCGAGGCGATCCGTCCATGGCTGCGGCCTCGGCACCTGGCGGAACTCCAGCAGGCCGGTGCCGATCTGAGCCAGCTCCAGGGGGGTGACCTGGAGGAAGCCACCGCGGATGGGGAGGCGATGGGCACCGAGGCGCTGGAGCGGCTCCATGCCTGAACGAGGGAGCCTCTAGCGCTGGCCCCGCCACCGCAGCTTTGGCGACAGGAAGGTCCGTCCGGTGCTGGTGATCTCGCCGGAGGCTGCCCATGGCGCCAGCACGCGCCGGGTGTGGTGCCACTGAGCCGTGATCCCCGCCTGGAGGGCCAGCTGCTGGCCGTGGCGTTGGAACCCAGCCCAGCGAATGGGCTGCAGCACCACGTCTATGCGATGACCTGGCATCCCACCACCGTGGACGGGACCAACCTCGATGGGCCGCTCGGGCGCCTCACGCCAGAGCAGTTGGCGATGGCGCTGGAACGGATCGCCACGGCCCTGGATCTGACCCTGCAGGAGCCGTGGTTGGAGGCCATACCGCTCACCAAGCAACTCCTCTTCAAGACCACCAGCCCCCCGCCTTCCGGGCCACGGCCTGCTCCGCCCGCTGGGCGTCGCTCAGGCCCTCGGCCGCCGGATGCTCGGATGAGCGGGGTGTGATCGTTCCTGGTGCTCGGGTAGCCAAGCCAGCTGGAGGGAAGGCAACGGTTCAGATGAATCCATGGCCACCTCCGTTCGCCCGGATCCCGCCTGGGAAGGACGACTTGAGCGTTGTTTGGCCCTGGAGACGGGCCGGACCAAAGCCTTTGATCTGCGAGAACCGATTGAGCAAGGCTTCGATGACCTGGAAGCTGTCTGCCTCGGTGCCCCTGCCTTGGACTTCCAGCGCCGAACTGGCCAGCCTGCCATCCATCCAGATCAACCCATGAACGACCTTGTCCTGGACGGGTGAGTTCATCCCTGGGGCCACGCAGCAGCTCCGCAAGCTCGATCGCAAGGCCGCAAAGGATTAAGCGCCAACCTCGCTGGCCTCAAGCGTTGCCGGGTTGGCGACGACCGAGTGAAGGGTCAGATCAAACGGCCCATCTGCTGATGCTGGCGGTGAGGGTCAGGCAGCGGGGAGAGGTCTGCCACTAAGGCCAATCACTGATCGTCTTCTTCTGAATTCGGCCCTGACACAAGGAACGGAGGGTCACGCACCGCTTGAGTTGGCGCCCCTCTACATCCTCACGGTCGCTGAGATCAAGCGCCACAGCCTGGCGGCCATCCATCAAGCAATGGGTTGATCACCTGCAGCGCACCGATGGTCACGCCGTGCGTGAAGTCTTCGCTGAACAGCACGGCGCAGCCGCTGCGGAGGGTAGCCTCGGCGATCAGGGCATCAAACCAACTGAGCTGATGCCGCACCGCCAACTGATGGGCATCGAGAACCAGATTCAGCTCCGTGCTGACCACCTCAAAGCCAGCCATGGCGGCAAGCAGGGCCGTGATCTTTGCGTCGCCCAGTGCAGGCCGAAGTTTGCGGGTCGCCACCGCACGCAACTCGATCAGGACCTGGGTACTGATGATGATGTCGTTGTCCTCGGCCAGATCGGCGAGCCAGCGGCGGATGCGCTCACCCTTGACAGGCTCGCGCCGGTCCAGGCGGTACACCCAAAGGTTGGTATCCACGAACACCCGCATCAGGTGCGTTCGTAGAGGGATTCTCGGCTCCAGGGTTGGTGGCTGAAGCCTTGGCTGCTGGCGGCGACCGCTTCAAAACTGGCCAACGCCTCCAGGCGCTGACTGCGGGCATCCACATAGCGGGTCAGGAAATCTCGCACCAGGGCATTCACAGAGGTCTTCTCCCTCAAGGCGGCTTCGCGAGCTCGCTGTAGCAGCGCAGCATCGAGAGCGATGGTGAGATTGGCCATGGCCTCAAGCTACACGGGTTTCGTGGAGCACGGGCATCGCCCCCACTTCCTCCTCAAACCGCCAGCACCGCCGCGTTCTTCGCCGCCACCTGCTCCCCCCGCTGGGCCTCGCTCAGCCCGTCGCTGCCCGGGATCTGCTCCGCCATCGCCTGCAGCCACTCCATCAGGGTGTCGAGCTGCCTCTCGGCGCTCAGCACGCTCAGCCCCCGGGCCAGCACCTTGGCGGTGCTGCCGGAGCCGCCCTGGTACACCAAACGCCCATGGAGATGGGTGGGCAGACCCTGGCGCAGCAGCCGGAAGGCGGGCTCCTCCATCGGGGTTTCGAGCACCAGGTTGGGTTGTTCGGCCCTGAGGCGCGAGAAGCCGCAGCGCCTGGCCAGCAGCTTGAGCTCCATCAGCTGCAGCAGCGCCTGCACCGGGGACGGCAGGGCGCCATAGCGGTCGATCCAGGCGGCCGCCAGTTCCAGCAGTTCGCCCCTGCTGCTGCAACCGGCCGCCGAGCGGTAGGCGGCCATCTTCTCGTCGCCTTCGCTGATCCAGTCTGCGGGGATGAAAGCGGTGATCGGCAGATCGATCTGGGTGTCCTCCACCACAGGGATGTCCTGGCCCTGGATCTCGGCGAGCGATTCCTGCAGCATCTCCATGTAGAGATCGAAGCCGATCACCTCCATCTGGCCGCTCTGCTCCACCCCGAGCAAGTTGCCCACGCCGCGGATCTCCATGTCGCGCATGGCCAGCTGGTAGCCGGAGCCCAGTTGGGCGAATTCCTGGATCGCCCGCAACCGCTGGCGCGCCGCTTCTGAAAGCGAGGCCTCACCGGGATAGAACAGCCAGGCATGGGCCTGGATGCCGCTGCGGCCCACCCGGCCGCGCAGTTGATAAAGCTGGGCCAGGCCGAACTTGTGGGCGTCCTCCACCAGGATCGTGTTCACCCGGGGAATATCCAGGCCGCTCTCGATGATCGTGGTGCAGAGCATCACATCGGCTTCACCGGCGTTGAAGGCCACCATCGCGCTCTCCAGCTCCCCTTCGGCCATCTGGCCGTGGGCCACCAGCAACTTCAGTCCCGGCAGCATCTCGCGCAAGCCGCCCGCCACCTCCTCGATCCCCTCCACCCGCGGCACCACATAGAACACCTGGCCGCCGCGGTCGAGCTCCTGGCGGATGGCGCTGCGCACCGCCTCGCCATCGAGGGCGGCCAGGTGGGTCTTGATCGGCCGCCGCAGGGGTGGCGGCGTGGTGATCAGGCTCATCTCGCGCACCCCCGAGAGGCTCATGTAAAGGGTGCGAGGGATCGGTGTGGCGCTGAGCGTGAGCACGTCCACGTCCTTTCGGAGTGCCTTGATCTTTTCCTTCTGGTTCACCCCGAAGCGCTGCTCCTCATCCACCACCAGCAACCCCAGCTGCTGGAAGTTGGTGCCCTTGGAAAGCAACTGATGGGTGCCCACCACCACATCGATCGTGCCGGCCGAGAGGCCCTCGAGGATCGTCCTGCGCTCGGCGGCGGTGCGGAAGCGGTTGAGCAGCGCCACTTTGAGCGGGTAGGGGGCGAAGCGCTCTGAAAGGGTGCGCCAGTGCTGCTGGGCCAGAACGGTGGTGGGGGCGAGCAGGGCACACTGCTTGCCGGCGGTGACGGCCTTGAAGATCGAGCGGATCGCCACCTCGGTCTTGCCGAAGCCCACATCGCCGCACACCAGCCGGTCCATCGGTTGGGCGGCCTCCATGTCGCGCTTCACCTCGACGATCGCCTTGAGCTGATCGGGGGTGGGCTCGTAGGGGAAGGAATCCTCCAGTTCGCTCTGCCAGGGGCCATCGGGGGGGAAGGCGAAGCCTGGCGCCTGGTGGCGCTCGGCGTAGAGCTTGACCAGATCGAGGGCCACCTTGCGCACGGCCTTGAGGGCGCGCTCCTTGGCCTTGGCCCAGGCCACCCCGCCCATGCGGTTGAGCTCCGGCGGGGCGTCGGTGCTGGCGCGGTAGCGCCCCAGGCTGCCCAGCTGGTCGGCGGCCACCCGCAGGGTGCCATCGGCGTACTGCACCACCAGGTAGTCACGCGACTCTCCGCTGATGGCGAGTTTTTCCAGCTTCAGGAAGCGGCCGATGCCGTGGTTGCGGTGCACCACGAAATCGCCCGGCACCATCTTGAGCGGGTCCACCGTGCGGCTGGCCGCCTTGCGCCGCCGGCGCACGTAGCCACTGGCCGCCAGGGCGTGCTGGCCGAAGAACTCCCGGTCGCTGAGCAGCACCAGCTTCCAGGCCGGCAGCTGAAGGCCCTCCAGCTCGGCAGTGCCTTTGAGCTTGAGGGCCACGGGGGTGCCCTGCTCCACCAGCCGATCGATCGCCGGCCAGTCGGCGGCATTGGGCACGAAGCGGGCGATGCAGTCGTGCTCCTCCAGCAGGGCCACGGCGCGGGAGGGCTGGGCCGAGAGCAGCCACACCCGCGCCTTCTCGCTTTGGTAGCCCTTCACCAGCGCCGCCAGGCGGCCGAACTGGTTGGGGTGGGTGGGCACCGGCCGGCTGGCCAGATCAAAGGCATTGCCGTGGCCATCGGTTTCGGCCAGCTCCGAGAGATCAAAGCCCGCAAAGGTGCCGGCGGCGCCCAGGGCCTCAGCCGGCGGCCGATGCAACGGCGGCAGCTCAGGGACCTCCCCGTGGTGGGCAGCGGCGTGATCGAACCATTGCTGGCCGTGGGCCAGGCACTGGCGCCGCTCATCAATCGCAATCAGCGTGGCTTCGGGCAAGTAATCGAGCAGCGAGGCGGGCTGCCCCCAGGCCAGGCCCATCAGTCGGCGCATCCCCTCGGGGGTGCCCCCCTCCAGCAACTGCTCAAGGGCTTCGGGGCTGAGCAGCGCCTCGAGCCCCTCGGGCATCGCCTCGCGAAGGTCGTCCGCCACCAGGGGGCCGTAGCCCGTGGGGGTCAGCCGAACCACCTCGATCGGATCCAGGGAGCGCTGGCTGGCGGGATCGAACTCCCGCAGCTTCTCGAGTTCCTCGCCAAAGAATTCCAGCCGCACCGGCAGCTCGGCGCTGACCGGAAACAAGTCGACGATGTCGCCGCGACGGCTCCAGGTGCCCTCCTGCTCGATCGTGGGCACCCGCTCGTAGCCCAGCCGCGCCAGGGTCTCCCCCAGCTCTTCCAGGTCAACCGTGGCCCCCTTGGCCAGGGTCAGGCACTGGGACGCGAGCGCCTCCGGTGGCGGCAGATGGGGTTGCAGGGCGCGTTCGGTGGCGACGATCGCCCCTTTCCAGGGGCTCGGACCCACCAGCTCCGCCAGCACCTGCAGCTGCCCCCAGGTGATCTCACTGGTGGGATCGAAGGGCTCGTAGGGCGAGCCCTCACTGGTGGGATAGAGCTGGGCCGTGGGCCAGCCCATCAGCTCCAGCAACGCCGTCCAGCGGCCCGCCTCCTCCAGGGTGGGCACCACCACCAGCAGCGGCGCACGCCGCTGGCGGGCCAGGGCCGAGCTGATCAACGCCCGGGCGGCCCGGCCGGCGCCCCGCAGACTCAGACGCTCGGGCCGCCCGATGCGGGCCTGCAGCTCACCGGTGAGGGGCACCTGCTCCAGCTGGCGCACCAGGGCGGTGAGGGGCATCGGGCCAAGGGGCGATCGGGAAACGATCTTCGCAACTCGCTGGCGATGGGAGACCGTCAGAATCAAAACCAGCGGGCGGGCGCCATGGATCTGGCCAAGGTGGTGTTCTTCGGCCGCACAGGTGAGGAGGCGCTGCAGTTCTTCGACCTGGAGTGGGAGGCCCTGAAGGGGAGGCGGCTGCTGGATTGTCCCGGCGGCCCCGGCGCCTTCACCGCCCTCGCCCGGCGCCACGGGGTGGAGGTGATCGCCGTCGATCCGCTCTACGGCCTGCCCCCGGAAGAGTTGGAGCGCCAGGCCCTCGCCGACATCGGCCTCCACAACGAGCGGGCCAGCGGGGCGGATCACCTACGCCCTGACTTCGATCTGGATCTCTACCACCGGGGCAAGCGCGGGGCCCTGGCCTCCTTTCTCTCCGACCGGCGCGCCCACCCCGAGTCCTACCTGGCCGCCTCCCTCCCTGAGCTGCCGTTCTCCGATGGCAGCTTCGATCTGGTGCTCTCGGCCCATCTGCTCTTCGGCTACTCCCCCCTCCAGGACGGCGGCCTCTACGCCAATTCCCCCTTCGATCTCGCCTGGCACCGGCGCGCCCTGGCCGAACTGAGGCGGGTGAGCCGCGGCGAGGTCCGCCTCTACCCCGTCCACACCGTGAGCCGGCCGGCGCGGCTGCACCCTTACGTCGAAGCCCTGCTGGCGGAGCTGCCCGCCCCCTGGAGCGGCCGCCTGTTTCATCCCAGTTACGACCAGGGATTTGAGGGCGAGACCCCGGGGCTGCTGCTGCGGCGCCCCGGCTCAACAGCCCATGGCGTTTCAGCCGAGGGAGCGCGGCCATGACCTCCTACCGCTGCCCCGCCTGCCGCTCCCAACCCAGGCACACCGCCCGCAACAGCCACGGGCTGCGGATCTGCGCTCGCTGCGGCCTGCCGCTCGAGCCGCTCAAGCGCGCCCATCCGCTCAGGGCCCTGGCGGCGCTGGCGCTGTTCGCCGCCCTGGGGGCGGCAGCGATCACAGCCTTCTCCAGCACCCAGGCCTTCAACGCCCAGCCCAGGCCCAGCGATCGCCCCCTCAAACCCGCCGATGACAGCAGCTTGATGGCCGCCCTGGATCAAGCCGATGAAGGCTGGCGCCCCAGGGCCCAGCTCCTGCCCAATGGCGGCACCCGTTACACCTACAAGCGCCGCCAGGACGACCCCCCGCTCAGCATCGAGCAGATCAAGCTGCTGATCCGCTTCCCGCCCCGTTTCGAGCGCGAACGGGCGGCGATCACGGCGCTTCTGGGCGAGCTGCGCTCCCGGGGGGTGCTGGTGGTGCTCGGACCGCCCCGCAAGGCCGGGGCCGCGGGGGAATGGGAGCCCCGGGCCGGCATCGTGCGTATCCGCCCCGACGTGCCCGCCAAGGGCAGCCGCGAATTCGCCAAGGTTCTCAACCACGAGTCGATCCACGTGGCCCAGAGTTGCCGCAGCGGCGGTCTGCGGGCGAGGCCCCAGCCCCTGGGGTTGCCCGTGGTCAGCCAACCCTCCACGGAGCGCTTTCTGAGCAGTCCGGTCTATGCGGGGCTCTCCGCCACCCAACAACTCCTGGAGCGGGAGGCCTACAGCAACCAGAAGAATCTGGAACTGGGGGTGTCACTGGTGCGGGGGAATTGCCGGCGGTGAACAGGTTGACACCGGGGCGCTGGCCTCTTCCTCCAGCAGCAGATTGAAGTGCAGCAGTTGCTCATCGCTGAGCAGCTGGCGGCTGCTGAGGGCGAAGTGCCGCTCCAGGAAGGCCCGGCCCTGGGCTGCGTCCCAATGGAGCTGGCCCAGCAGCAGATCCGACTGCTCCAGCAGGTCGCGGCGGCGCAGGGGGGTGGGCAGGGCTGCGGGATCGGCCCCGGCTGAGGCCCGGCGCAGCACCCCCAGGTAGGCCGTCAGATCGGCATAACGGGTGAGCCGGCCGCGGTTGGGGTGTCCGAAGGCGCGCTCCAGGTAGGCCGCCTCCTGCTCCCGCCCCCAGCCCAGGCGCTGCAGCTCCAACTCCAGCCCGGCCAGCTCATCGCTCCAGTCCTCGGGGTCGGGGGGCGGCTCCGGGGCCCTGGCCGCGGCCAGGGCGTTGGCGGGGAGTGGCGGGGAGGGAAGCACCCCAGGGGGAACCGCAGGGCCCGCCCCCGCTGGGCCGGAAGTTGTGATCGCTGGATCGGCTGGCTCGGGCAACGCCGGGGTCGCCACCGGACTCTGGAGCCGTGGCGGCAGGGGCGAGGCGGAAGCAGGCGCCGGTTCTGGCCCGGAGCGCCGGCCCGCGGGGGCCGTCGTGGTCCCTGCACCAACCGAAGTCCCTGGGGGGGTGGGCAAGCTGGGGGGCCGGCTCGAGCGCTTGGGAACAGCGGCGCCTGGGGGCGTTTCAGGCTCTGACCCCGGGTCCCCAGGTCCCCCTGGGACCCGAATCCGCCCCCTGAGCCGCTCGATCGCCCTGTCCTCCGCCTCCTCCGCGCTGGTCGCCTCCCCCAGGGCGCTGCCCAGGCATTGGCCCGCCTCCCAGGCGCTCGCCAGCACCACCCGCCGGCCGGCTTCGGCATGCACCAGATGGGTCTGCAGCTGCATGGCCGCGCCGGGTCAAAGGGAAGCCTGTTTCTAGAGTGCCCCTTTCGGCAACCGCAGCGACGCGATGGAAGCGGAGTCGATCACCTCCCTATCCCCTCTGATCGAGCAGGCGGACCAATGGGGGGAGGTGCTGCTGCTGCTGCCTTTGCTGGTGGCCCTTGAGGTGGTGCTCTCCGCCGACAACGCCGTCGCCCTCGCCGCGATCTCGCGCCGGCTCAAGGACCCGCTCCGCCAAGGTCAAGCCCTCAACCTCGGCCTGGTGCTGGCCCTGGTGTTCCGGCTGGTGTTGATCGTGCTCGCCCAGTGGGTGATCGACTCCTGGCCGCTGCAGCTGGCCGCCGCCCTGTACCTGTTCTGGCTGGCGGGCACGGGGCTGCTGGCCAAGTCGCAAGGGGCCGACGATTCCTCCGAAAGCGAAGGCGCTTCAGGAGGCGAAACGGCCCATGGCTCGGGTGAGAGCCTGCGCAGCGTGGTGATCACCCTGGGGGTCACCGATCTGGCCTTTTCGCTGGATTCCGTGGCCGCCGCCGTGGCGGTCAGTGATCGCCTCTGGCTGGTGATGGCCGGCGGTGCCTTCGGCGTGGTCGCCCTGCGGGTCACGGCGGGGCTGTTCGTCCGTTGGCTGGCGATCTTCCCGCGCCTGGAGAAAGCCGGCTACCTGGCGGTGGCCCTGGTGGGGCTGAGGCTGATGCTGCGGCTGATCAACGCAGACCTGGTGCCGCCCGAATGGGTCCTGCTGCTCTCTGTGGCGGCCCTGTTCGCCTGGGGCTTCTCCCTCCGGGTGGAAGAGGGCAACCCCGAGGGCCCAGCCACCCTGACGCCCGGTCCCGAGCGGCCATGAGCCCCATCAAGGTGGAACTGCGGCAATCCGGCAGCAACCAACTGCTGGAATCTCTCGACCTGGAGGAGGTGCCCCATCCCGGCCGCTGGCTGCAACTGGGAGAACGCAGTTTTCTGGTGCTGCAACGCCAGCACCGCTACCGCCTCCGTCAGGGCCGCTACGAGCTGGCCGCCATCGCCCTGCAGGTCAAAGCCCAGCGGCAGCCCGACGATGCCCTCTGGTGGAACGGCGGCTGGGTGATCGGTGATCCCCACTGCCGCTTCAACGCCCGCAGCCCCCTGCTGCGCTGTGCCGTGCTGCCCGACGGTCCCTGCGAGCGCTGCGCCCACCACACCCCCCGCTGATCCTTCCCCCTTAGGCTGGCTTGGTTCATGCGGTGTTTGCCATTTCCCTCCTGACCAACCCAGCTCCGGGACAGGAGCGCGTTCCCCTCGACACCCAGACCCCACCCGGAGCCGGCACCAGTCCTGAGATTGCGGTCAGCCCAACGGGTGATTTCACCTCCCTCGGACTCTCCAAGCCCTTGCTGGAGGCCGTGGCGGCCAAGGGCTACAGCCACCCTTCGCCGATCCAGCTGCAGTGCATTCCCGCCGTGCTGGCCGGCCGCGACGTGATGGCGGCGGCCCAGACGGGCACCGGCAAGACCGCCGGTTTCACTCTGCCGATGCTTGAGCGTCTGCGCCACGGTCCCCTGGCGCGCCAGAACCAGGTGCGCTCCCTGGTGCTCACCCCCACCCGTGAGCTGGCGGCCCAGGTGGCCGAGAGCGTGGTGGCCTACGGCCGCTACCTCGACCTGCGCGCTGATGTGGTCTTCGGTGGCGTCAAGATCAATCCGCAGATGCAGCGGCTGCGCCGAGGCGCCGACGTGCTGGTGGCCACCCCCGGCCGCCTGATGGACCTCTACCAGCAGAACGCGATCCGTTTCGATCGGCTGGAGATCCTGGTGCTTGATGAAGCCGACCGCATGCTCGACATGGGCTTCATCCGCGACATCCAGAAAATCCTGGCTCTGCTGCCCCCCAAGCGCCAGAACTTAATGTTCTCGGCCACCTTCTCTGGCGAGATCCGCCGGCTGGCCACGGGTCTGCTCCACAACCCCGTGCAGCTCCAGGCCACCCCGGAAAACCAGGCGGCACCGTTAGTGGAGCAGGTCATGCACCCCTGCGACATGGCCCGCAAGGGGGACCTGCTCAGCCATCTGGTGCGCAGCAACGACTGGCAGCAGGTGCTGGTGTTCTCCCGCACCAAGCACGGCGCCAATCGGCTGGCCGACCGCCTGGCCAGCGAAGGGATCAACGCCGCCGCGATCCACGGCAACAAGAGCCAGGGGGCTCGCACCCGGGCGCTGGCGGGCTTCAAGAGCGGCGAGGTGCGCGTGCTGGTGGCCACGGATCTGGCCGCCCGGGGCATCGACATTCACCAGCTGCCCCACGTGGTCAACCTGGATCTGCCCAACGTCGCCGAGGATTACGTCCACCGTATTGGCCGCACCGGCCGGGCTGGCCAGACCGGCCACGCCCTTTCGCTGGTGGCGGCCGAGGAGCACGAGCTGCTGCGGGCGATCGAGCGCGTCATCGGCAAGCCCCTGCCCCGCCAAGAGGTGCCGGGGTTTGAACCCACGATCCACAAGGCGCCGCCCCTCGATCTGAGCGGCGGCCGGGGCAAGGGTGGTGGCCGCCGCAGTGGGGCCAGTGGCGGCTATGGAGGCGGATCCGGAGGTGGCGGAACCCGGCGAGGGACGTCCCAGGGCTCCCCCCGGGGGGGTGGCACAGGCCGGAGCGCGGGCTCGCCGCGCAGCGGCGCCCTCTCTCGCGATGGCGGCTCCCGCGATGGCCGCCCCCGGGGGAGGGATTGATGCCCAGCGACCTATCCCCCCTGCTCATGGCCCTCGCCTGGCCAGCCTTGGCTACCCTCCTGGCCTTAGTCACCTATGGCGTGACCACCTTGCAGGTGGGCCGTGCCAGGGCGGCCCACCGGGTCAGGCCACCGGCCACCCATGGCCCAGAGGCGTTCGAGCGGGTGTTGCGGGTGCAGCTGAACACCCTGGAACAACTGGTCTTCTTCCTTCCCTCCCTCTGGCTGGCGGCCCTGTTCCACAATCCCCGCCTCGCGGCGGCCCTGGGCTTCGTCTGGGTGGGGGCCCGGATCGCCTACGCCATCGGCTATAGCCGCGCGGTCGAGCAACGGGCGCCTGGGTTTGTGATAGGCCTCTTCACCAGCGTGGTGTTGTTGGCCCTGGCCCTCAAGGGGGTGATCGATCTGCTGATCTGAGGTCAACGTCAACCACCATCAACCCCGGTGGTACGGACCCTCCTGAAGGATCGACTGGGAGCGGTAGAGCTGCTCCACCAGCAGCAAGCGGGCCAGTTCGTGGGGAAACGTGAGCGGCGAGAGGCTCAACAGCCAGTGGGCACGCTTCTTCAGGACTGAATCGAGGCCATCGGCGCCGCCGATCACGAAGGCAAGCCGCTCCGAGCCGAAGCTCTCCAGGCGCCCGGCCAGGGCCACAGAGCCCAGGTGCTCGCCCTCCTCGCTGAGCGCCACCAGGCGCTCAGCGGGCCGCAGGGCCGCCAGCACCGCCTGGGCCTCGGTGGCGGGATTGGAATCCTTGAGTTCGAGCACCTGCAGCCCCGGGAGCCGCTTGAGGTACAGGGCCACCCCCTCACTCACCCAGCGTTTGCGCACCTTCCCCACCGCAATCACCCGGAGCCGGCCGGGGTTCAAGGCCATCTCAGCCGGCCGCAGGCTCACCAGGCTGATCGCCCAGCCGGTCACCCACCACGGCCCCCAGCTGCTGCAGAAGCGCCTGGCCCGCTGCGGCCTTCCTGCCCTCCCACTGGGCACTGCGGATGAGCAACGGGCAGCCGCCCGTGGCCACCACCAGCCCGATGCCGTCGGCCACCGCCAGCACCCTGCCGGGGACTGGTGCGTCCCCATCGCAGGACTCAGATCCCACCGCTGCCGCCCCCCGTGGCCATCCCCAGCGCTCGGCCAGCGCGGCGACCTCAGGACTGAGCTGGGGCGCCAATCGCCTCACCAGGGGCTCGGTGGCCAGCAGCTTCAGGCGCAGGCCCCGCCAACGGGTGTGGGCCCCGGGGTACAGCCCCATCACCCGGCGGTGGAGGGCCAGGGCTGGGGCGCTCCAATGGATCTGAAAATCATCCTTACCCAGCATCCGGGCGTAGGTGAGGCCTCCCTCCCCCTGGGGACGCACCCCCAGCCGCGCCAGCCGTTCAGCCCGGGGGCCGGGGCCGGCCGCCTCGATCCGTGGCAGGGCGGCAATGAACAGGTCCGCGGTGAGCTGGCTCAGCCGCTCCCCCAACTGCTGGGCGTTCTCCAACAGCCCGATCGGCATTGCCCGTTCCAGCAGCACGGGCCCGGTGTCAAGGCCCTCTTCCATCGCCATGATCCCGACACCGGTTTCGGCATCCCCCTCCAGCAGGCTCCACTGGATCGGACCGGCCCCACGCCAGCGGGGCAGCAGCGAACCATGGCCATTCCAGCAACCCAGGGGTGGCTGCTCCAGCACCGCGGGGGGCAGGATCTGGCCGAAGGCCACCACCACCGAGAGCTCAGCCCCAAACTCGGCCAGGGCTTGCTGGCAAGCAGGCTCCCGGCGGATGCGCCCGGGCGTGACCACCGGCAGGCCAAGCTCCAGGGCCCGGGCCTTCACCGGTGAGGGAATCAGCTCCTTGCCCCGTCCACGGCGCCGGTCCGGCTGGCTGACCACCCCCACCAGCGCATGGCCGGCGGCCACCAGAGCCTCAAGGGTGGGCACCGCATAGGCGGGGGTACCCCAGAACAGAACCTTCAAGTCCTGAAAACCTCAGGAATCACCGGTGATCGAAAGCCCTTCCACCCAGACGTAGGGACTGAGGCCGTCGGGGGTGATCTTGGCTGCGCCCTCAAAACCGATGATCCCGTTGAGCAGCGAGCGGATGTCGCCGGCCACGGTGGCGGCCTCGATCGAACGGGCCTCACCCCCCTTGACCAGCCAGCCATCGAACGGCAGCGAGAAGGAGCCCTGGCTGGCCTTCACGCCGGCATGCAGGGCGGAGAGCGAATCAATCCAGACGATCCCATCGGCACTGTGGCGATCCAGATCCGCCTGCCCTCCCGTTCCACTCACCTCAAACCAATCGGGACCCACGGACACCTTTGCCCCCAGACCCGCATGGCCGGTGGGCGCCACGCCAAAGGCCCGGGCGGTGGCCTCAGAATGCAGGAAGTTGGCCAGCAGGCCGTTTTCCACCAGCGCCAGGCGCCGGGTGGGGGTGCCTTCGCCATCAAAGGCACTGGCGCCAACGTTGCCGGGGTGGAGGCCGTTGTCATGGAGCTGGAAAAACGGCACCGCCAGGGGCTGGCCGAGGGACTCGCGGGTGCTCAGGCTCACCCCATCCAGCACGGCGCGGGCATTGAACAGGCTGCTAAAGGCGCCGATCAGATCGAGGAAGGCCTCGGGGCTGAAGCAGCAGGTGTAGTAGCCGGTCTCGATCGGGGCGTAGTCAAGGTGGCGAATGGTGCGCTCAGCCGCCTCGTCGATGCAACCGGCCACATCGAGGGAATCGGCGCCGTAGGCCAGGCGCACGGCGCCACTGCTGCGCGGTTTACGGCCCGTTTCCTCGGCGCGGGCATAGAGATAGACGCTGGCCGTGGTGAGCTTCTGGTGGCGACTCGCTCCAGCGCTGTTGAGGTAGATGCGTTCGCTGCTGCGCTCCGCCAGGCCGTTGTAGGGAACGGTCGTGATGGCGGCGTGGCGCCCCAGCAGTTCGCGCTCGGCCTCTTTCAGCGTGCCCAGCAGGGTCAAGATGCCCTGGGGTGGACAGAGGGGCTGCTCCAACGGGGCCAGGGGCGCCGTGGACAGGGGTGAGAAGGCGGGCTTGTCGTCGGGGTTGCCGAAGGCGCTGGCCTCCTTGGCGCTGGCCAGGGCCCGGGCCAGACCTCCGTCGCTCAGATCGGAGGTGCTGGTGATCCCCACCAGGCCATCACCATTCCAGACCCGCACCGTGATGGAGCTGCGCTGGGCCCCCTTGAGCTGCTTGGCCTCCCCCCGGTCGACCTGCACGGAGGTGTCGGTGCTGCAGGCGGCCCCCAGATCCCATTGGGGGATGGCCAAGCCGTGGGCCAGGTCTTCCAGGCGCCCGCGCAGGCGCGACGCATCGATCCGGCTGGTGTCGAGGGAGTGGT
This sequence comes from Cyanobium sp. Morenito 9A2, assembly GCF_024345575.1. Taxonomy (GTDB): domain Bacteria; phylum Cyanobacteriota; class Cyanobacteriia; order PCC-6307; family Cyanobiaceae; genus ATX-6F1. Next base: position 468,087 of record NZ_JAGQBJ010000001.1, on the reverse strand, counting down.
CCGCCATGGTTCAGCGCCCCCCCACGGTGATCGAATCCACCTTGATGTGGGGCTGGCCCACGGTCACGTAGATGCTGCCGCTCACCGAGCCGCAATAGCCCGCCGCCAACTCCAGATCGTTGGCGCACATGGAGATCCGCGGCATCACGTCTTTCGCCTCACCGATCAAGGTGGCCCCCTTCACGGGCTTGGTGAGCTGGCCGTTCTCGATCAGGTAGCCCTCCTCGACGGAGAAGTTGAACTGGCCGGTGGGCCCGACGCTGCCGCCGCCCATGGTTTTGCAGTAGAGGCCCCGATCCACCGAGGCCATCAACTGCTCGGGGGTGTGGGGGCCTGCGGCGATGTAGGTGTTGCGCATGCGACTGGCCGCGGCGAAGGCGTGGCTCTGGCGCCGGCCGCTGCCGGTGCGGGCATGGCCCGTGCGGCGTTCACCGGCCCGATCGGAGAGGAAGCGCTGCAGCACTCCGTTCTCAATCAAGACCGTGCGTTGGGGCTCCATGCCCTCGTCGTCCATCGAGAGGCTGCCGAAGGCGCCATCGCTGAGCCCCTCATCGATGGCGGTCACAGCGGGATGGGCGATCACTTCACCCACCTGTTCCGCGAAGGGGGTGGTGCCGCGCTCCACCTGTGTGGTTTCCAGCAGGTGACCGCAGGCCTCATGGAAGATCACACCGCCGAAGCGGTTAGCCAGCACCACCGGCCACTGGCCCGCCTCCACGTAATCGGCGTAGAGCATGGTGCCGGTGCTGGCGCAGAGGTCGCGGGCGGCGGCCTCGGCATCCCACTCGCGCAGATCGTCAGGGCGACCGGAGGTGCCGTAGCGGCGCCCCAGGCTCGCCCGGTGTTCGCCATCGGCCGCGAGCACGTTCAGCCCCACCGACTGATGCAGGCGGATGTCGCGGGCGAAGGTGCCGTCGCTGGCGGCCACCAGCACCTCCTGCCAGTCGCGGGAGTAGCTGCCGCGTCGCACCTGCAGGTGCCGTCCGTGGCGTCCCAACTGGGCGGTGCCCTCCAGTAATCGATCGGTGGCCTCCCCGAGGGCCGGACAACGGCCGAGCCAATCTGCTTTGAGCCGCCCGAAATCGCGCAGGGCGGGCAGCCCTTCGAAATCACTGTGAACCTGGGCCGAGCGCTCCAGCCCGAGCATGCCCAGGGCCTGATCGAGAGCCGTAAGCAGCCCGGGGTCACTCAGGTCATTGGTGCTCACGAAGCCATCGCGCTCCCCGAGGAACACCCGCAGCCCCGCCCCCCGGCCGAGGCCGGGGCTGACGCTGGTGATCCGGTCCTGCTCCGCCAGCACCCCGACGGCATCGGTGCGTTCCAGGAACACCTCCACCAGATCGGCCCCGGCAGCGCGGCCGGCGGCCAGAAGGGATTCCAGCCGCACTTGCCACAGCTGATCAAAGGGTTCAACCGCCAGCACGGCGGAGGGGGAAGACAGCAAGGGTGGACTCGCGGGGTTGGTTGGTTCGCTCTTCAGCGCACGGCCGGCTGGAACTGTTCGCTGCGGATCGGCGCCGTGAGGAACAGCTTGGCCATCACCAGACCATTGGCGGCCCAGAAGGGCAGCTTCCGCAGCACCTTCAGGGGCGCGGGGCCTTCACCGGCGTCGACAGCGCTGAGGGCGGCATTGTTGCTGACGATCCGCTCCAGGCGCGGGTAGAACTTGGGGTGCTCGACATTGAGCACCACCGGGAACACCCGCGCGGAGGTTTCGTTGGTTTTGGCGATCACGTACTTGTCGTAGTCGCGGGCGTCAAGGCCGAGCGCTTCGTAGAACTCCTTGCGGGCCACGTCGCGCACGTACATGGTGGCGAAGACCGCGAGGAGGAAGAAACGGCACCAGAGACGGGACGTGAGGCCACGCACGGTGTCGGGCTGGGCCTTCATCAAGGCATCAAAGAAATCGCCGTGGCGATTCTCGTCCTGGCACCAGCTCTCGAAGAAGTTAAAGATCGGGTAGATCTTGCTCTCAGGATGCTGCTCCAGGTGGCGATAGATGGCGATGTAACGCCAGTAACCGATCTTTTCAGAGAGGTAAGTGGCGTAGAAGATGAACTTGGGCTTGAAGTGAGTGTAGGCCTTGCTGGCGGTCAGGAAGCCCAGATCGAGCTGCAGCCCGAAATCGCTCATCGATTTGTTCAGAAAACCCGCGTGACGGGCCTCATCACGGGCCATGTGGGCGAAGCATTCAGCCAGTAGAGGATTCTTCTCCTTGATGCGGCGGCTGAGCTCCTTGTAGAGCAGGAAACCCGAAAACTCCGACGTGCAGCTCTGCTCGAGGAATTCAACGAAAACCTTGCGGGTGTCCGGGTCGAGCTTGTCGGCGGCGCCGTCGAAGTCGCCATTGCGGACGAAGTGGTGGCGGTTGTAGTCCTTGCGGAACTCCTCGCAGATCGCCTCAAGCTCCACTTGATTGGGCTTGAGGTCCATGGCCGCCATGGCTTCGAAATCCGTGGTGTAGAACCTCGGCGTCAGGATCGTGTCCTTGACCGGCTCCTTGAAGGTGGCGGTGCCCCCAGCGGTGGCGGCTGGAGAGGTGGCTGTGGCGGCGGGGGGGACCATCGCAGAACAGGGCTCAAGGCTGAACGAGCATCGTAAGGGTCCTGGAGCCCTCAGTTGGGGCCCAGCCACTTCTGGCCATTGAGCCGTGACACAACCCGGGACACCAGCAGGGCCAGGGTGCTCTTCTTCTCATCCACCAGAAACGATTCCAACAGGGTGGGCTCGCTGCCCCCCTCGGCCAGGGCGAAGGTCTTGGCGCCATTGATGTCGCCGTCGACAAAGCTCAACCAGAAGCGACGCCCCCCAGACAAGTCCCCCTTCACTTGCCAGGCAGGCCGGGCAACCACGGGGATCGGCCCCTGCTCGAAGGACAGCTCGCCCAGAGCCGCCCCGGAGGCCTCAAGGCGCTCCCGCAGAGCAGGCAGAAACAGTTCAGGGATGAAGTCAGCGAAAGGCCTGTCCTCCGGGGCGGGGGGCTTGACCTTGGCCGCCGCCGCCTTGGCAGGCTGGGCCGCCTGCGGCTCGGGTCGCGCGGCCGGGTTCGTCTCGGGGCTGGATGCAGGGTTGGTCGTATCGCTCACGGCGGAGACCTGGTGTGGAGGCTGGGCGAACTGTAGAAGCGGCGCGGCTTACCAGTCGTCTTGGGCGGAGCTCTCCCAACTCTCACCCTGATCCCGGGTGCCTGCGGAGGACCCAGGGGCAGGGCTGGAAACGGAGCTGGCGCCGGAAGTGGCTTTGGCGTGGGGTGCTGCCGCCGACCCCTGGGCGGATGCGCTCGGGGCGGATGGGGCGGCAGCCTGACCGTTGCCCTTCCGGATCACCCGAAAGGGCACCGACACGGTGGGGGGTGGGTCCTGCGGAGAACGACGGGGCCAACTCCACCCAGCGGGCGCAGCGGTTTCGGCAGGTGCCTGGCGCGGCCGCGGTGGGGCAGCCTGGTCCCAGGACGCTGCGGCCGCCCCCTGACGCGCCTGTCGGCGCAGCATTGGAGCTCCTGAGCGCAGGGCCAGGGCCGTGGCGCCGGCGCTGAGCAAGGCGCCACCGACCGCCGCCAGGGTGATCAAGCCCCCCAGGGGCAGGGCCGGCGCGCTCCAGACCAGCAGCCGCAGGCGCAGGGCCGGCCGGGGGTTGAGCGCAGCCACCAGCAGCACGGCGAGCAGGGGGGCCAGCAACGGGATCAGCAGCAGGCGTCGCAGCACGGGCCGTTCAGGAGGTGGAGGGGGGACCTTGCCAACGGCGCAGGGAGCCGAGGTCGTAGCCGAGGCAATCGAACACCCGGATCACCAGAAAATCCACCATCTCCTCCAGGCTGGTGGGCCGGTGGTACCAGGCGGGAACGGGCGGAGCGATGCGCGCCCCTGCTTCGGCCAGGGTGGTGAGGTTGCGCAGGTGAACCAGGTTCCAGGGCAGTTCGCGGGGGGCGATCACCAGGGGCCGCCCCTCCTTGAGATGCACATCCGCCGCCCGCTCGATCAGATCCAGGGCCACCCCCGAAGCGATTCGCCCCACGGTGCCCATGCTCGCCGGCAGGATCACCATGCCGCGGGTGCGAAAGCTGCCGCTGGCGATGGCGGCGGCCTGATCGTTCCAGCGGTGGCAGTGAAGGGTGCCCGAGCTGGTGCCGGTGCGCCTCCTCCAGAAAAGCTCCTGGGCCTCTGGCTCCGAGGGCACCCGCAGCCCCTGCTCCGCCTGCCAGACCCCGATCGCCCCGCGGCTGGTCACGAGTTCCACGGTCTCGCCCGCCTCCAGCAGCAACTGCAGGGCCCGCTGGGCCAGGGGCTGGGCGGAAGCGCCGGACACGGCCAGCACCACCGGCTCCATGCTCAATCCTCTCCGGAGGTGACCGGCAGGGAGTCGGCTCCGTCACCATCGGATTCGTCGACGACGCTGGACGCACCTGCTTCGACATCTTCAGGCTGGATCACGACCAGATCGATCTGATGGCGCAGCACATCGACCTTCTGGATCACCACCTCGACGCTGTCGCCGAGCATGTAGGTGCGCCGGTTCTTGCGCCCCACCAGACGGTTCTGACGGGAGCGGTACTCGTACCAGTCGTCCTTCAGGGAGCTCACGTGCACCAGCCCCTCCACCTGGGAAGGAGGCACCTCCACGAAGAAGCCGTAGCTCTGCACGCCGCTGATCACCCCATGCAGGGTCTGTCCCACCAGGGGCTCCGCCTGGCGCGCCTGGGCCAGGGCCAGGGCATCGGCGTGCAGCTCCTTGACGAAGCGGGAGCGGGTGTTGAGGCGGTGCAGAAGGGCATGGCTGCGAGCCTCCTGGAATGGGATCAGGGCGCTGGGGGCGAGCAGCGGCCAGTCCACCTGGCCATGGCAGCTGTCCGAGGCCAGATCCACCCTGGTCTTGTGGCGCACGGAAGGGCGATCCTTGCCTTCGGTGAGCAGCAGCACCAGCACCTGCTGGTTCCAGATGTCGGCGTAATGGAGACCGGGCTGGGTCCAGGGGGCAAAGGCAGTGTCCTCGCCCGCCAGTTCATTGGGGCCTGGGACCTCGCTGAGCTGCACTGGCCGCAGGGTGTCCTTGAGCTGCTGCTGCAACACCCGGGAGCGGTCGCTGGCGGCAAAGGCCGTCGCCAGTTCCAAAGCACTGGCGTTGCCGTCGCAGGAGAGCTCCAGGGGGATCTCCAGGGCCAGGGCGGCCTTGGCCACCTCGTTCAGATCGGCTGGATCGGGAGACTCGTTGGTGGCATAGAGGGCCGGCAGCTCCAGGGCGGCCAGGTGGCGGCCGAGGGCCCGGTGGGCCGGGATCAGCAGTTCCCGCAGCAGGGCAAAGGGGCTGGTGTCATCGAGTGAGACCAGCCAACCTTCGCGGGTCTCATCCGGGGGTGGAATCGTCAGATCCCCGAGGCTCTCGATTGGCGGGGTGGGCAGATCAAGATCGATCGAGCCCGCCTGTCGCCGTTGCTGCCGCAGCAGCCCGGCCACGTCGATGAGCTGCTCCAGCAGGGGGAGCTGATCCTTGAGCGCCTTGAGGGCAGCGGGCACGGTGCGGGCCTTCGGCTTGCGCTCGGCCAGGGCCTGAAGCGCCCTGGCCTCGACGCGGGCCCCGACGCTGACCGTGCTGCGGCTGAAGCTGTAGTGCTGCAAGACCCCTTGGCGATCGAGCTCCAGGGCCACCGAGAGGGCCGCCTGACCCTCACCGGTGGTCCAGGCGGCCGCCTTGGTGAGGGCAGGCGTGAGCAGGGGCAGCCAGCGGGGGCCAAGGCAAAGGGCTTCGGCGGCCTCCCGGAGCCAGAGATCGAGGTTGCCAGCGAAGCTGAGCCGCTCGGCCACCGCCGGGGCGTGCACCCACAGCCGCCAGCCTTCGCCGGTGTCCTCCAGGGACACCGCCGGAAGCAGCGGCGCCTCGCCGCCACTCCAGCCCTCCAGCAGAAGGGTGGGCAGGGCTGTGAGATCGGTGCGACCCTTCTCAGGCAGGCTCTTGAGCGTGGCACGGGGGGGCGCCGGAAGGTCACCGAGGCCGTGCTTGGTGATCAACAGATCCAGGTCGGCTTCGGGGCCGCCGTTGATCGCCAGGCTGCGGGCCACATGGCCCTGGGGGGCGAACTGGCCCACCGGGTAGCGGTCAATGCGCACCTCCACCACCGATTCCTGCTCGGGGTTGAGATGGGCACTGTCGACCTCCGGCAGCTCAACGGTGGTGAGCAGGCGGTCATCGAGGGGCACCGCCACCAACCGCTCGTACTGCTGCGCCACCTGGGCCAGCAGAGCCGTGGTGCCGCGCTCGAGGATGCACTGCACGCCACCCTCGGGGGAACGGCGGCGACCGCCTTCACGGGTGATGCGCACCAGCACCCGATCGCCATTCCAGGCGTGGTTGAGCTGGTGGTCGCGGATGTAGATGTCTTCGCCGCCGTCATCGCGCAGGGCGAAGCAAAAGCCCTTGCTGGAGCAGCGCAGCCGCGCCTCGATCAAGCCGTCATCCACGCGGCGGCTGACCACTTCCCCCTCGGCCTCCAGCAGGCCCAAGCGGCTGAGGCCGTCGAGGGCGATGCGCAGCTGGTCCTTGTCGCTCTTGAGGCTCAACCCGAGCGCCTTCTCCAACTTGGCGACCGGCAACGGCTCACTGGCGGGGAGCTGGTCGAGCAGGTCGGCGACCGTGAACTTCATCGGGGGCGGTGGGGAGGCAGTGGGCACCTCGGCCGTCTGGGCGTGCAGCGAAGCCCAGGCGGACGTGCGTCTTGACAGCTGACTCTAAGGATCCGTGGGATCGCCGGCTGGAGTCGCCGTGGGGTCCCCTTGGCTGGAGCGCCAGATCAGGCGGCCACCAATCAACAGAAAGCCCAGGGCCGCCGCCAGTTGAAGGGTTTCAGGATCGATCACCGAGGAGAGCGAGCCCCCGGCTGCCGCACCGAGCAGACTCGCCAGCACCAGGGCGGCGGAGCTGCCGGCGAACACAGCCCCGGGGCGGTTCGAGGTGCCGCTGATCGACACCACCGCCAATTGGGTCTTGTCACCCAGTTCCGCCAGGAACACAGTGACAAAGGTGGAGGCCAGCAGAGGGAGGGTCATGGCGGCGGTGAGCTCGGATCAAACAGCCGGAGGTGGTGGTCAGGGCGACATCAGACCAAGGGCGGCCTGGCGACCGATCCAGAGGCCCAGCGCCACCATCAAGATGCCCGCCAGGCGCTCCAACTGGTGGGCCGGCATCACGCCCGCCAGCCAGCGGCCCAACACCACCCCCACAAACGACGAACAGATCAGGGCCAAGGCGGCCCCGAAGAACACCACCACCGGTTGACCGGACTGGGCCGAGAGCAACAAGGCCGCCAGCTGGGTCTTGTCGCCCAGCTCAGCCAGAAACACCGTGGTGGCCGTGGTGAGGAAGACGGCTCCCCAGCTGCCTGCCCCCTGGGCGGTCACCTGGGACGGGGCCTTCAGGTCGAGCGATGCCGCGTCGGCATCAGGTGTGGCGGGTTGGCTGGCATCGCCCATCAGCGTCCCTGGATGGCTCGCTCGAAACTGCGATACACCCTGCCACGGCCTCCGTAGACACTGCGGATCTGCTGGCGGCAGCAGCCAATCGCGAAACGGTCGCCGTCCTCCTCCGGCACCGCGAACAGATCAGCCAGGTTCTCCACCCGGCAGAACGTCGGTCGCCCGTCATAGATCCGGCAGCGGCGGCCACCGCTGTCGTAATGGAGACACCAGCCATCGGGGCCCACCATCGAGAGATAGAGCGTGCGCTGGTCGGGATCCAGCGCAGCGAGGGCCTCGCCGCGCTCGTCGGGATCGAGCCGGCAACAGGCACCACAACCACTGATGCAGGTCCATTGCTCGGGGCGACTCATGGCCGCAGCTCCCGGAGCTGTGACAAGCCGTCACAGTGGGCCTTCCCGGCGCCGTGCCCAGCCCTGGGCGCCCCGTAGGCTGCCCTGGAGCAGGTGGCGCCCGTACCCAGGCGATCCACCCGGGGAGTTGATCCCCGTCCGCCATCTGAACGCCGACCAATCGCAAGCCGACCAACCATGGGCATCGACTTCCATCTGATCGCCAACTTTCTCGCCCTGGCCCTGATCACCCTCGCCGGTCCCGCCGTGGTGTTCATTCTCTTCTACCGCCGCGGCGCCCTCTGAAGCTCCGCCAGGGCGTGATAAATCGGTTGGTCGAGCACCAGCCGGCCGGTGTAGGCCCCCAGGGTGGCCGCCAGCAGCAGGCCAGGCAGCAGCTGTTGGTCCCCCGCCAGGCGCACCGCAAACACGATGGTCATCACGGGCAACTGGGTGGCCCCCGCCAGGCCCGCGGCCATGCCCAGGGCCAGTCCCAGGTGGGGGTCAGCTCCGAAGAGCCGCAGCAGCCCGTCGCCGAACACCGCCCCGAGGCTGAAGGCCGGATCGATCAAACCGCCTGGAATTCCCCCTCCCAAGGCCAACACCGGCCCCACCAGCCGGGCCAGCAGCAGCCCCATCCAGCCCAGCGGCGTGAACGGTTCGCCCGCAGCCTCGATCAGCTGGCTCATCAGCGTTTCGCCATCGCCGCCACTGCTGCCGCCACTGAGCAGGGCCAAGGCCGCCAGCAGGCCCCCCAAGAGCAGACCGAGCCGCAGGGGGCGCCGGCGCAGGTGGGGCAGCAGGAGTCGGCTGGTCTCGAGGAGCAGCCGCGAGAAGCCAGCTCCCAGCAGCCCCCCGAGCACCCCCACCGGCAGGGCCCAGGCCAGTTGATCCGACTCAAAAGCTGGGCTGCTCAGCAGCCCGAGCCCGAACATCGGCTCTCCCCCCAAATGGCTGAAGGCGGCAGCGCTGGAGCAGACCAGCAGGGCAGGCAAGATCACCGTGAGCTGAAATCGGTGGGTGAGTTCCTCGGCCATGAACACCACTCCCATCAGAGGAGTGTTGAAGCCTCCGGCCAAACCGGCGCCCGCACCGATGGCCAACAGGTCAGGGACCTGGAGGTCCTTGAGCAGGCCAGGCCAGCGGCGCCTGAGCCCATGGGCCACGGCGGCCCCCACGTGCACCACAGGACCCTCCCGCCCCAGGGGCATCAGCGCCAGGGTGGCGGCGCTCCAGAGCGCCAGCCGCTGCAGGGTGGGCCGGGGCGCCATCAGGCCCTCGGCGTCGGCGGAATTCTCCAAGCAGGCCATGGTCTGGGGGATGCCGGAGCCGGCCCCTTCGTGCCACCGGTCCGCCTGCAGCCCCAGCAAGAGCGGCAGCACGACGAGCGGTGAGGCTGCCAGCAGCAGCCCCGGCGCGGTCCAGCCCTGGCCGCTGAAGGCCGGGAGCCGGCCCAACCACTGGGCCTGGAGCCGGTCCATCAGGTTCAGGGGCCAGCAGGCTGCCCCCACCGCCAGCCCCAGGAGCGCCAGTTGCAGCAGCGTCTGCAGAAGGCCCCACAGCGCGCTACTGGGCCGCATCGGCGGCTGAGCCAGACGCGGGGACCGGCCTTGTTCTCTCCCCATTTCAGGCCACCAGCCCCAGGGCCACGGCGGCCTCCTGGAGCAGCGAACGGATGTACGGGTGCTCGCCTCCGGCGGTCCCAGTCGGAGCGATGGCCGCCTGGACTTCCTCGCCGGCGGCATTGCGGATCAGCAGCCCCTCCCCCTGGCGGCGGCACCAGTAGCTGCGCTCCCGACGCCGCAGCAGCACCTCCCCCCCACCGCTGCAGCGCACCCCCGCCAACTCCAACTGCAGGCGCTCCTGACCCTGCCAGCGGTCCAGCCGCAGACGGAAGGCCACATCCACCTGCTCGGGTACGGGGCCCTGGCCCTGCCAGCGCCAGGCGATCGCCCGCAGCCGGCTCTCCCCCTGTTCCAGGGTCAGCTGCAGGTGACCGCCCCGCAGGAGGCGTTGCTCCAGCACCCGGCAGCGCGAGCACCAGAACAGGGGCGCCGCGAGACCGACGCCAAAGGGCTCCAGCCGCCGCATCTGCTGCCAGAAGGCCCGGTCGATGCGCCCCAGGGGCAGGTGCGCCTCGGGCTCCAGGGGCAGGCCCTCCCCCCGCTTGGCCAGCCAGCCCTGGGCCAGCCCCTCGAGCCGCTCTTGAAGGGCTGCCACCCGCTCGGCCCGCACCGTGAACCCGCCGGCGGCGGGGTGGCCGCCGAAACGCTCCAGCAGCTCGGCGCACTCCTGCAGGGCCTGATCGACGGCGAATCCCTTGGGCGAGCGCACCGATGCCCGCAGGCGGCCGTGGCCCTCACTGGCGAGCAGTGCCACCGGCCGGCCGAAGCGCTCCACCAGACGGGCCGCCACGATGCCGATCACGCCGTGGTGCCAGTGGCCCTGAGCCAGGAGCAGAAAGGCGGGGCGCTGGGGGCCATCGGCCTCCACCAGGGCCACCGCCTCAGCCTCGATCGCTTCACAGAGCTCCTTGCGCTGGCGGTTGAGCGCCTCGCACTCCCGCGCCAGGTCCATGGCCCGCTCCCGCTGCTCGGTGGTGAGCAGCTCCACCACCAGCCGCGGATCCCCCAGCCGGCCCACGGCGTTGATGCGCGGGGCCAACTGGAAGCCGATGGTGGTGGCCTCCATGGGCCCCTCTTCCAGGCCCGCCACCTGGGCGAGGGCCTGGAGGCCAGGGAGGCCGCTGGCCCCGAGCCGCGGCAACCCATCCATCAGCCAGCGGCGGTTGACCCCCAGCAGGGGGGCCATGTCAGCGACGGTGCCGATGCAGAACAGATCCAGGGCCACCGCCAAGGCATCGGGGCGCTGGAGCTGAAGGCAGAGGGCCTGGGCCAGCACGTAGGCCAGGCCCACCCCCGCCAACCCTCGGTAGGGGGAGCCCTCGGGGGTGCAGGCGGGGTGGAGCAAAGCCAGGTAGGGCGGGTGCTCCGCCGGCAGCGTGTGGTGGTCGGTGAGGATCACCTCCACCCCCAGCTCCTGGGCCCGGTCCAGGGCCCCCCGCGCGGAGATGCCATTGTCCACGGTCACCAGCAGGCGCACGCCGCCTGCCTCCAGGCGCTCCACCATGGGCGCGTTGAGGCCATAGCCATCGTCCTGGCGGCTGGGGATCGCCGCCACTGGCCTGGCCCCCAGCCGCTGCAGCACCCCCACCAGTAAGGCCGTGCTGGTCATGCCATCGGCGTCGTAGTCGCCGCAGATGGCCACCGCCTCCGCTCCCGCGCAGCTCCGCTGCAGGCGGGCGACGGCTAGGGCCAGATCAGCGAAGTGGCCGTAGGCATCCGGTGCGGGTGCTGGATCCAGCAGGACCTCGATGGCTGCGGAGCTGCTGAAGCCGCGGCGGAGCAGCACCGCCAGCAGCTCATCGGGGAGCCCCAGTCCCTCCAACGCGCTGGGGTCAAGGGGGTCTCCAGTCCCACCGGCGTGCAGGGCCGGAAGGGGCGCGGGCAGGTGCCAGGGTTGCTCGGGCAAAGAGGAGAGCAACGGCGGGGCGCTGGGGCTGCCGCATTCTGCGTGGCGTACGGATCCCATGCACCTCCTAGCCTGCACCCATGCAGGTTTCATCCCCTGAGTGTTCCCCCGGGTGTGCGCTGAGCGCCCTGCTCTGGGACGTGGACGGGACCCTCGCGGAGACTGAGCAGGGGGGACACCGGCTCGCCTTCAACCGAGCGATGACCGACGCCGGCCTGAGCTGGCAATGGGACGAAACCACGTACCGGCAGCTGCTGACCGTGAGCGGTGGACGTGAGCGCCTGGCCCATGACCTGGAGCGGAGGGAAGGGCGGCCCCCCGAACCATCACGGCTCGACGATCTGGTGACACGTAAGCAGGGGCACTATCACGCCCTTGTGGAGGCCGGCGAACTGCAGCTGCGGCCAGGGGTCCGCCGGCTGATGGCGGCAGCGGCGGCGGCGGGCCTGCGCCAGGGCATCGTCACCACCAGTGGCCGGGACTCGGTGCAGGCGCTTGCGGAACAGCTGCTCGGCACGCTGGCCGGTGCGTTGAGCTTCTGGATCTGTGGCGAAGACGTGCAGGGCAAGAAGCCCGACCCCGAGGCCTACCGGCTGGCGCTGGCGCAGCTGGGATCGGATGGCCATGGGGTGCTGGCGATCGAGGATTCGCTCAATGGCCTGGGGGCGGCAAGGGCGGCCGGTCTGCGCTGCCTGATCACCCTGGGGATCGACAGCGCCGCGCTGCCGATCGCACGCTTCGCTGCGGCGACGGGGGTGGTGGATGGTCTGGGGGATCCGGGCCGCCCCGCCGCAGTGCGGCGTGGTCCGGCTTGCCGGCAGGGGCTCATTACGCTCTCTTGGCTGGAGCAGCTGATGTCCATGCCATGACCAGGCTTCCGCTGGAACCCACCCGCTTCAGTCGGGTTCAGGAGCGTCTGGCAAGGCTGCTGTTCGGCAGTCTCGCGGGCCGCTGGCGAGAGCGCAGCCTGGCCATCCTGGCCCTGCTGTTGGGCTACTACGCCGGCAGCAACCTCACCAGCTATTTCCTGCAGAGCATCGGCCAACGCCCCCTGGTGGTGCTGGGAATGGTGGTGCTGATCGAGGCCGTGGTGAGGCTGCGCAGCCACTGGCTCAAAGGGGACCCAGGTCTGGGCTGGGTGCTCTGCGACAACCTGCGCATCGGCGTGGTCTATGCCGTGGTGCTGGAGGGCTTCAAGCTCGGTTCATGACCACCGAGGCCCTGCTGGCGGCTTGCGGGGTTGAGGATCAGGTGCTGTGGCGAAAGCTGGGGCGACGACGACTGGAAACCGCCCATCGCGCAGGAGATCTTGATCTGCAAGAGGCGCTGAAACGCGCCCATCCCAGCCTGGTGTGGAACCTATGGCTACCCCTGCTGACGGTCCTGGAACGGCGCCTGGGGGAGGGCCCTCCCGTGCTGATCGGGCTGAACGGTCCCGTGGGGGCGGGCAAATCCACCCTGGCTCAGGTGCTGCGGGCCCTGGCCGCCCAGGCGGGGATCCATCTGGCCATCGCCTCGATCGACGATGCCTACCTGCCCTGGGAGGAGCGGCAAAAGGTGCTGACAGGTAATCCCTTCGGCGTCGGTCGGGTGCCCCCTGGCAGCCATGGGAGCGACGTGTTCACCACCGCCCTGGGCCAGTGGCGTCAGGGCGGGCTGTTGCGCCTGCCCCGCTTCGACAAAACCTTGCGCGGCGGGGAAGGTGACCGCTGCGGCTGGAGCGAACAGCGTGCTGATGCCGTGCTCCTTGAGGGCTGGCTGCTGGGCTGCCGGCCCATCCCCCAAGACCAGTTGACGGCCATGGTTCACGCCCAGGGGGGTGCCTCCGGCCTGGGTCTCTCCGAGGCGGAGGTGGACTGGCTGCCGCGCTGGAATCAGGCCCTGGGAGACTACGGCCCCCTCTGGGAGCACCTTGACACCCTCTGGATTCTGCGACCCGTTGATTGGACCTGCCCCCGGCGCTGGCGCCTTCAGGCCGAAGCGCAGCAACGGCGCCGTTACCCCGGGTCCGGACTCACGCCAGCAAACGTGGAAGCTTTGGTGCGGGCCAGTCTCGGTTCGTTACCGCCGTCGCTCTACCAAGACCCGCTGCTGGGGAAGGCCGAGGGTGTGGCCCTGATTGATCGCCAGCGCCGCTGCCCCTGGAGTGGCACTGGGGCTGAGGCCCCCTCTGCCCTCGCTCAGCTTTCGCTTTCCTCCTCGACCTCAGCGATCGGGTAAATGAAGCCCTGAGCGCGGCCGCTCAGCACGGCCTTACCAATGGAAAGGGCCTTCTGGGCCGCCACACCGGCCTTGGCCTTCCAATGGGCGTGGCGCTGGTTGCGCTTGCCCTTGGAGGTTTTCTTCTTGGGAACAGCCATCCCACTCGCTCTGCCAAACAATGATCCTGCGCCGCGACCCTGCCATTCGTCAAATCGCTAAGGTGTGGCCAGCGGTCAAGCCCAGTGAGCACGAGCCTTCCTCCGGCGGCAATCGCGGTCCCCGTGGCCGCGGCCGTCCCGGCACCCGCGCCCCCGGGGGCCGAAGCGATCACCCCAGCGGCGCCCCCCCAATCCGTCGCCCCCAAGCCCCAGGCTGACCCTCCCAAAACCAGCAGCGGCTCGGTGGAACCGGCACAACCACCCGCGTCCAGCACCGCTGCGCAACCCCTCCGGTCCTCCAGCCATTCCTCCCTGCTCCAGGACCTGGGCCTCAAGGCCCCCGCGGGCCCCAGCTACAGCCAGCTGCTCGCCGACATCAAGGCCGGCAACGTCAAGAGCCTGGAACTCTCCGTGCGCCAACGTGAAGCGCAGGTCACATTCAAAGACGGGAGTACCGCCTCCGTTGCTGTCTTCGACAATGACCAGCAACTCCTGCGCACCTCCCAGGAGGCCCGCGTGCCGCTCACGGTGCGGGACAGCCGCCAGGACGACGCCACCGCCGGCCTGGTGGCCAATCTGCTGCTTGTGGCCCTGTTGCTGGGCGGACTGACCCTGCTGATCCGCCGTTCGGCCCAGGTGGCCAACAAGGCCATGGGCTTTGGCCGCAGCCAGCCCCGGGTGCAGCCCGAGGGCAGTGTGAGCGTTCGCTTCGAGGACGTCGCCGGCATCAACGAAGCGAAGGCGGAACTTCAGGAGGTGGTCACCTTCTTGAAGGAGCCCGAGCGCTTCACCTCCATCGGCGCCAAGATCCCCAAGGGTGTGTTGCTGGTGGGACCGCCCGGCACCGGCAAGACCCTGCTGGCCCGGGCGATCGCCGGCGAGGCCGGGGTGCCGTTCTTCTCGATGGCCGCCTCGGAATTCGTCGAGTTGTTCGTGGGCGTGGGGGCCAGCCGGGTGCGCGACCTGTTCCGGAAGGCCAAGGAAAAAGCGCCCTGCATCATCTTCATCGATGAGATTGATGCGGTGGGGCGCCAGCGCGGAGCCGGCATCGGCGGCGGCAACGACGAGCGTGAACAAACCCTCAACCAACTGCTCACAGAGATGGATGGCTTCGAGGAGAACTCGGGGGTGATCCTGCTGGCAGCCACCAACCGCGCCGATGTGCTGGATTCCGCCCTGCTGCGTCCGGGCCGCTTTGATCGTCAGATCACCGTAGACCTCCCCGACCGCCGTGGGCGCGAAGCGATCCTGGCGGTGCACGCCCGCACCCGCCCCCTCGACCCGGAGGTTTCACTGGCCCGCTGGGCTGTGCACACCCCGGGCTTCTCCGGAGCCGATCTCTCCAATCTGCTCAACGAGGCCGCCATCCTCACCGCCCGTCGGCACAGGAGCAGCATCGACGACGGGGCGCTCAATGACGCCCTCGAGCGCATCACCATGGGCCTGACCGTGGCGCCGCTGCAGGACAGCGCCAAGAAGCGCCTGATCGCCTACCACGAGGTGGGCCACGCCCTGCTCACCACCTTGGTGCCTCACGCCGACAAGCTCGACAAAGTCACCCTGTTGCCCCGGGCCGGTGGTGTGGGGGGCTTCGCCCGCACCACCCCCGACGAGGAAATTCTCGATTCCGGTCTGATCAGCAAGGCTTACCTGCGGGCACGGCTCGTGGTGGCCATGGGGGGACGGGCGGCGGAGTTGGTGGTGTTCGGACCCAACGAGGTGACCCAGGGGGCCTCCGGGGACCTGCAGATGGTCACCCGCATCTGCCGTGAGATGGTCACCCGCTACGGGTTCTCCAGCCTCGGGCCCGTGGCGCTCGAAGGGGGCGGTGGTGAGATCTTCATTGGCCGCGATCTGCTCCAATCTCGCCCCCACTATGCCGACAGCACCGGACGCCAGATCGATGACCAGGTGCGCGACCTGGCCCAGCAGGCTCTCGATGAGGCGGTGGCCATGCTCAAGCCACGGCGGCAGTTGATGGATGAACTGGTGGAGCGACTGATTGAACAGGAAACCCTCGATGGCGAGGAGTTCCGTGGCATTGTCAACGCTGCGGGCGCTCGGGAGGAGGATCAATCCAGCGGGAGCACTGGCAGCGAAACCATCGCTGCGGTGATCTGAGGCTCCAACCCTGTTCAGCGACGGTTGGACTCAGCTGAAACGGATGTCGAGGCTGCGCAGGTAGGTGTGCAGGCCGGCGTCCTGGATCGGCAGGAGCATCGAGCTTCTGCCGCTCTCGTTCACGTGGGAGTGCCAGAGGCCGGGGGGGGTCACAAAGGCGGCTCCTGGCTCCCAGTCCATACGCACGGGGTTGCGGATCGTGCCGTCCCCATTGAGCTCCGAACCCGAGAGCGTCGCGCAGCCAGGGTCACAGTCGATCACCAGATCCAGGGCCACCGACTGGTGGCGATGGGGGGGTTGAACTGCCCCGGCGGGCACCAGGCCGAGCATGGCCCAGAGGGTGTGGGTCACGGTGCGGCTGGCGGGCAGGTCGCGGTTGGCCAGCAGCAGGCTGAGGCGGTTGCTGCGGGCGCTGGAGGGATCGGCGGCCAGGGTCTCCAGCTCCTGCCGCAGCCAGGGACCCGGGTAGTGGGTGGGCTCAAAGCGCGGATCCGTGGCCGCGACCCCGAGGAAGTTCAGCAGCGGACCGTCATGGACCCAATAAATCGTGCTCTCGGCAGTGGCCTCCAGTCGGGCAGGTCCACCGGCGGGCAGCACGAACAGATCGCCCGCGTTCCAGGGCTGGTTGACCTCCGCTCCGAGGACAGCCGCTGGACGCCGGCAACTGCCGGCCCCACGCCAGACGTAGAAGAGTTGGCTGGTGGCGTTGGCGCTGGCCTCGATCGCCTCCCCGGCGAGAATACGGATGAAGTTCGCCGACAGGGCGGGGCTGGTGGCCGGGCCACCGCACCCCAGCTCGGCGCTGAGGTCCAGGGGCAGCACCGCCGTGGGCCCCTGGGCATGGAGTGATGGGCCCCAGCCGTGCTCGCGCATCGGCTCGGTGAGGCCGTGGCGGATCGGATTGGCGGCCTGGCGGTAATCGAACACCAGGGCCTTGGCGCTCCCCGGGCAGGCGACAGACCCTGCAATAGTTGCCTGGGGTGCCTGGGTCATTGATCCAGCCGCTTGAGAGGACCTGAGCCTATTGGCCCTGGGGCCGGGGCGGACGGCTGAAGCAGTGGAGACGATGACCCCCTGACACGGCTGGGGGCCTCGGTGGTTCGACCCGGGTCAGCTTTCAGCCGCCGGCCACCGCCGGGACGATGCTCACTTCGTCGCCATCGTTCAAGGGGGTGGATTGGTTGTCGAGAAAACGAATGTCTTCACTGTTGACGTAGATGTTCAGAAAGCGGCGCAACTTGCCGTTCTCATCGGTGAGCCGCTCCTGGATGCCGGGGAAGGTCACCGCGAGGGCCTGAATCAGCCCGTCAACATCGCTGGCCTCGATCGCCACATTGGCCTGGTCAGCGGTGTATTTCTGCAGCGGAGTGGGGATCAGAACCTGAACGGCCATGGGAAAAGGTTGGGAAGGATCTAGGGGGGAATCGGCTCAAGGGCGCCAAGGCTGGGGCGCCTGGCCCAAAGGCCTTCAGGAGGTGACTTGCTCCCAGGAGGCGCGCTGCAGGGACTGGGCACGCTCCCAGGCGGCGTTGAAACTGCCCAGTTGCGGTTCAATCGTGAGCGGTTCACCCACGACGGAGGTGATCGCCTCGGTGGTCTTGAGGCCGTTGCCGGTGATGTAAGCGACGGTGGTCTCCTCCGGATCGATCTTGCCCTCCTCCACCAACTTCTTGAGCACGGCGATGGTGGTGCCGCCGGCTGTTTCCGTGAACACTCCTTCGGTTTCCGCCAGGAGCTGGATCCCAGCCACGATCTCCGCGTCACTGACCGCGGCAATCGAGCCGCCTGTGCGGCTGGCGATGTCGAGGGCGTAGGCGCCATCAGCGGGGTTGCCGATGGCGATCGATTTGGCAATGGTGTTGGGCTTCACCGGCGTGATGAAATCACGCCCCTCGGCGAAGGCCTGGGCAATGGGGCTGCAGCCCTCCGCCTGGGCACCGCTGAAGCGCACGGGCTTCTCGTCAACGAGGCCCACCTTGATGAACTCATCGAAGCCCTTGCGGATCTTGGTGAACAGGGAGCCCGAGGCCAACGGAGCGACGATGTGATCAGGGAGCTGCCAGCCCAGTTGCTCGATCACCTCGTAGCCCAGGGTTTTGGAGCCTTCGGAGTAGTAGGGGCGCAGGTTGATGTTCACGAAACCCCAGCCGTAGGTGTTGGCCACTTCGGAGCAGAGACGGTTCACCTGGTCGTAGTTGCCTTTCACCGCCATCAAGGTGGGGTTGTAGATCAAGGTGCCCAGCACCTTGCCCAGCTCCAGATCGGAGGGGATGAACACGCAGCACTCAAGACCCGCGTGGGCAGCGATGGCGGCGGTGGAGTTGGCCAGGTTGCCGGTGGAGGCGCAGCTCACCGTGGAGAAACCCAGCTCCCGGGCGCGGGTGAGTGCCACAGAGACCACCCGGTCCTTGAAGGAGAGGGTGGGCGAGTTCACGCCGTCATTCTTGATGTAGAGCTTTTTGAGACCCAAACGGCGGGCGAGGCGGTTGGCGCGCAGCAAGGGCGTGAAGCCGGTGCCGACATCGATGGGATCGCCCTCAATCGGCAAGAACTCGCGGTAGCGCCAGATCGAGGCGGGACCGGCTTCGATCGAGGCGCGGCTGACCCGGGCGCGGATCGCGTCGTAGTCGTAAACGACCTCCAGGGGGCCAAAGCAGACGTCTTCGCAGACATGGCGAGCGGTTGCTTCGTAGGGATGGCCGCACTCCTTGCAGCGCAGGCCCGTGAAGGTGGCTCGGGAGAGGGTGGCGGTCACATCCCGGAGGCTGAGTTCCATGAAGCTAGCAGCGCTCTCTCGCCTGGTCCTAAATAGCCGATCATTTTAGTCGGGTTTAGCGAGGCCTGGTTGACCCTTGCGCCCCGGGTGACGCGAACTAGCCTCACGCCGTGGCTTTTCGTCCCTTTCGCCGGCCGTTCCCGTGGGTTGCCACGGCCCTGGGACTGCTTGTCGTCGCGCCCGCGGCTGTCCTTCTGTCGCGGCTGTCCATCGAGTGGGAATGGTTCGGCCAATTCGGCTTCGAGTCGGTGGTGCTGCGCCGCTGGCTCCTACAGCTGGTCGCCTTTCTGGTGGTCATGGGGCTCGGGATCCCACTCCAACTCCAGCAACTTCAGCGCTGCTGGAATCTTCGCCAGAGGGCAGGCTCGAAAATCCTGCCACCCGATTCCCTGCTCCGGCTCGATCCAGTCCCCCTTGTGGCCGTTCAGGCCGTGCTGCTGATCCTGCTGGTCGGAGGCCTCTCCTACCTGGAGGTCCAGGCCAGGGGGTTGATTGCGGCGCCGTTCAGCGGGGATGTGATCAGTGGATTTCCCGTCTTCGCCGATCTTTCCCCTCCGCTGGTGATCGGGCTTGGTGCTGCTCTGCTGATCCCACTGCTCCTCTGGCCCCTCACCACCCTGCGGCTGCTCATGGGAGCGGCCCTGGTGGGGTCGGCCTCTGCCCTGGCCCGGGGCTGGAGCCTCTGGGTTCCAGCCCTGCTGGCCGTGCCCTTTGGTGAAGGGGATCCGCTCACCGGGTTTGATCTCAGCTTCACGGTGCTGCAGCTGCCAGCCCTACGGCTCTTGCTCAGCGTTCTCTTCGCCCAGGCGACCGTGGGGCTGGCGGGCTGCCTCTGGCTCACCTTCACCGAGGGCAGCACCGTTAGTGATCTGCGCTTTGTTGGACTGAGCCTGGAGCAGAAGGCGGTGCTCCAGCCCCAGGTCGCCGTGCTGGCCGTCGTGGCAGCGATCAGTGCGGCGCTCAGCCCCTTCGATCTGATGGTGCAGGGCAACGGCGTGGCCGCCGGTGCGGGCTTCGTCGACCTGCATGTGCGCCTCCCCCTGCGGCTGCTGCTGGCCCTGTTGCTGTTGTTCACGGCTCTCGGACTGGTGGTGCCGATGCGCCGGCACTGGCTGCGGCGGCTCATCCTGTTGCCCCTGGTGGGGACGGCCCTGCTGCTGCCGGTCGCCGAATTTCTGGTGGCACCGCTGGTCCAGCGCCTCTGGGTGGAACCCCGGGAGCTGCTGGTGGAGACGCCCTATCTGCGCCGCAGCATCCGCGCCACCCGCCGTGCCTTCGGTCTTGAGCGGCTGCGGGAGATGACCTTGGCCCCACGCCAGGCCCTCACCGCCGCAGACCTGGCCAAGGCCCCGGGCACCCTGGCCAACATCCGCCTCTGGGACAGCAGGCCCCTGCTGGCCGCCAACCGCCAGCTCCAGCAATTGCGGCTCTACTACAGCTTCCCCTCAGCGGCGGTGGATCGCTACCTGCTGGGCGATCCAGCCCGGGTCACAGCGTCCCAGCAGGTGCTGATCGCCGCCCGGGAAATCGACCCGAGCGCCCTGCCGACGGGGTCACGCACCTGGTTGAACCGGCATCTGGTCTTCACCCATGGCTACGGCTTCACTGTGTCCCCGGTGAACACCTTCGGCTCCGATGGCCTGCCCTCGTTCTTTGTGAAAGATCTGGGCAGGAGCCTGCGGGTGCAGGGGAACGCTGCGCTGGGCATCAGTAACGCCAGTGCCGAAGGGGCTTTCCCGGTGGGCCGCCCCCGCATCTATTACGGATCGGCTCCCGCTCCCTATGCGATTGCGCCCACCAAGGTGGAGGAGTTCGATTACCCCGACGGGGAACTGAACTTCTGGAACCACTTCGAGGGAGAACTGGGAGTCGGACTGGGCAATGCCTGGCATCGCTTCAAGGCCGCCGCGTACCTGGGGGAGCCCCGTGTGCTGTTCAGCGGATCCTTCACGCCCCGATCGCTGCTGCTGCTGAGACGGCAGGTGAAGGAGCGCCTCCGGGCCCTGGCCCCATTCCTGGGTTTCGAAAGCGAACCGTATCTCGTCACCGCTGAGCTGAAGGACAGCCCGGGCCATCGCCCCGGACAGCACCAGTACTGGATGCTCGACGGCTTCACCACCAGCCGCAGCTACCCCTACAGCGAGGCCAATACCAATGGGATTCGCTACTTCCGCAATCCCGTCAAGGCCGTGGTGGATGCCCACGACGGACGGGTCTGGCTCTACGTGAGCGATGCCTCCGATCCGATTCTTCGCACCTGGCAGAGGGCCTTCCCTGAGCTGTTCCGACCGCTTCAGGCGATGCCCAAGCCCTTGCTGAAGCACATCCGAGTGCCGATCAGTCAGTTCACGATTCAATCGGAGCGGCTGCTCCGCTATCACGTCACCGACGTGCGGACGTTCTACAACCGCGAGGATGAATGGGCGGTGCCTTCGGAGATCTATGACTCCAAGACCGTTCCGGTGCAGCCGTATCACGCCACCTTGCAACTGCCGGGGGAAGTGAAGCCGGAGTTCGTGTTGCTGCTCCCCTTCTCACCGCTGAAGCGCTCGAACCTGGTGGGCTGGCTGGCCGCCCGCAATGATCCTCCGAATTACGACGAGCTGGTGCTGGTGCGATTCCCGCAGCAACGCCTGCTGCTGGGCCCGGAGCAGATCACCTCGCTGATCGCCCAGGACCCACAGATCAGCCTTCAGTTTGGCCTCTGGGGCAGGGTCGGCGGCTCCCAGCTGGTCCGCGGCAACATCCTGGTGCTGCCTGTGGGCGAAGGCTTGCTCTATGTCGAGCCGATCTATCTCCGCTCCAAATCCACGAATTTCCCCACCCTGGTCAGAGTGGTGGTGACCGACGGCCGGCGTTTCGTGATGGAGCGCAGTCTGGAGGTCGCCCTCGCCCGGCTGGTGGGGCTCAAGGCCCCTGGGGGCCGAGGATTCCCAGCCCCTCAGCAGGCGGCCACACCTGTCAACCCTGCGCCCTGAAGCGACCACTGGCACCATGAAAAAGGGGCCCGAAGGCCCCTGAAACGCAGCTTGGGCTGGGTCACGGACTCAGACGGCCACCGCGGTCTTCGAATCGAGGGCACCCTTGGCATAGAGCTCGGCGTAGTAGTTGATGTTCTGCTGCTTGATCTTGCTGGCGTTGCCGGCACACCAGAACTGCTGGTAGCGATCGAGGCAGACCTGCTTCATGTAGGCCCGGGCGGGCTTGTTGAAGTGGCGGGGGTCGAAGTTGGAGGGATCCTTGAAGGCGGCTTCACGCACAGCCGCTGTGAAGGCCAGGCGGTTGTCAGTGTCGATGTTGATCTTGCGCACACCGTTGCGGATGCCTTCCTGGATCTCCTCGACGGGCACCCCGTAGGTTTCAGGGATTGCGCCGCCGTACTTGTTGATCATGTCCAGCCATTCCTGGGGCACGGAGGAGGAGCCGTGCATCACCAGGTGGGTGTTGGGGAGGGCCTTGTGAATCTCCGCGATCCGGGAGATCGCGAGCACCTCACCGGTGGGCTTGCGGGTGAATTTGTAGGCGCCGTGGCTGGTGCCGATGGCGATCGCCAGGGCGTCCACCTTGGTCTTGGCGACGAAGTCGGCCGCCTCGGCCGGATCGGTGAGCAGCTGATCGTGGGAGAGGGCGCCTTCGAAGCCGTGGCCGTCCTCGGCCTCACCCTTGCCGGTCTCCAGGGAGCCCAGGCAGCCCAGTTCGCCTTCGACGCTCACGCCGATGGCATGGGCCACATCCACCACTTCCTTGGTGACGGCCACGTTGTACTCGTAGCTGGCGGGGGTCTTGGCGTCAGCTTCGAGGGAACCGTCCATCATCACGGAGGTGAAACCGTTGGCGGCGGCCCCGAAGCAGGTGGCGGGGCTGTTGCCGTGGTCCTGGTGCATCACCACCGGGATGTCGGGGTACGTTTCCACCGCCGCCAGGATCAGGTGGCGCAGAAAGTTCTCACCGGCGTACTGACGGGCGCCGCGGGAGGCCTGCAGGATGACGGGGCTGTCGGTCTCAGAGGCCGCCTCCATGATCGATTGCACCTGTTCCAGGTTGTTGACGTTGAAGGCCGGGATGCCATAGCCGTTCTCTGCGGCATGGTCGAGCAGCAGCCGAAGCGGAACGAGCGCCATGGGAAGAAACCTCGAGGGGGAAAAGGGACGACAGGGAGAGGACAGCCGGAGTGAACGACGTTCACCCGATGCCTTGGTTGTCTGGGTTGCCGGAGTTGCCTGAACGGCGTTGAACGCCGACCGTGCTGGGCTAGTCGGGAGTCTAGGGGATGCCCCTTGAAACCCAGACGAGCGCGTCACTGCAAGCACGCTCCGTGGCCGGGACCGGCTCTCCCTCAGCCCAACCGCTCCCGCAGACCGCTGACGGCCGAGCGCAGGGTCGCATCGCAGCAGCGCTGGCTCTGGACCGCCTCGGCCAGGCCCGGCACCATCGGCCGATCGGCGCGCACGGCCTCGGCCCACCAGCCCTGGAGCCGCCGCACCGGGGCGATGCGTCCATCCATCCAGGTGCGCGCAAAGGCGAGGGCCGGATCGGGGGGCACGGGTTGGAGGGGCTCTCCGCCTCGGGAGATCCAGAGCTGGAAGCCGTGCACGTAGTCGGACTGGTTGTCGGAGCCCAGCACGAGGGTGGCCTGGCTGCCGTAGAGCTCGATCCAGTAGCCCCGGCCCCGACGGGTCACGGCCGCCAGGTTCATCTGGGCCGCCACCGCCTGACCAGGGGCCACCTCCAGGCTGAGGTGAGCCAGGGCGATGTCCTCGGCATCGACCGGCGCCCGACGGCCCGATCGGTCGGGTAAGGGGCGCTCAGGGATCGCCACCCGGGTGCTGGCTGAGAGCTCCAGGGAGGGTCCGATCAGCCAATGCAACGTGTCGAAGGCGTGGGTCCCTAGGGAGCCGATCACGCCGCCCCCTTCGCTGCGCTGGGAATACCAGTTCCAGGGACGGCTGGTGTCACTGCGACTGCCCATCAGCCAATCGAGCTTCACCAGATAGGGAATCCCCAGAACCCCCTGCTCCAGGAGAGCCTTGAGCTGCTGGAACACGGGCACGGCCCGGTATTCGAAATTCACCGCCACGCAGAGGCGCCGGGCCAGGGCCAAGCGGCGCAGGTCCTCCACCTGGTCGGCATGGAGGGCGGCGGGCTTCTCCAACAGCAGGTGCTTGCCGGCCTCGAGGGCCCGCCGCGCCAGATCGAAACGCACCGCCGGAGGCGTGGCGATCACCACAGCCTCGATCCCCGGATCCGCCAGCAGGGCGTCGAAATCGCTGTGGCCGGGCAGCTCTGCGGCGCGGCAGGCGGCCTCCAGGCGCTCGGGGCGCGGGTGCCAGAGGACCACCGGCTCGGTGCGGGGCTGATCGCGCAGGGCGACCAGATGCACCTTCTCACCGAAGCCCAATCCTGCCACCGCCACCTTCAACGGTGCCGCAGGGGAAGCCTGGGCCGCAGCTGCAGGTGGGGGACTCATCGGGCGGCCAGCAGGGGGGCACCAGCTTCACAGGCCGCCGTCAGAACCGCCGCAATCAACGGATCGCCCCCGACCGGTTGCCACTCGGCGCCGAACTGGTGCCAACCGCCAATGGCGGTGTCGCGGTAGAGCGCTTGGCCGCAGTCCAGATCCATCACGTAGAGGCTGCCCGGCTTGGGCCGGCCCCCCCCATCACCCTCGCCAGCGGCGCCCTCCGCTGCGGGGCGAAAACGACTCAGCACCGTGAGCTGGCCCCCACGGCCCACCCGCAGGCTGCCCGCATCCCACCATTGCTCCCCCTCGGCCGTGGTGCCGACCGAGATCCACTCCACCGGCCCCGCCAGCAGGCCAGTGGGCAGAGCCATCGAGAGGATCAGCGCGAGCAGGGCGCCCAGCAGGGTCGTGGGCCGGAAGCGAACCATGTTGATCCCCCCGGGTCAGGCCGGTACGGCGGCGGCGCAGCCATGCAGCCGCAGCAGCCCAGCCAGGGTGGAGCGCAGGCGGGTGCGCGGCACGATGTGATCGACGAAGCCATGCTCCAGCAGATACTCGGCGGTCTGGAAGCCATCGGGTAGGCGCTCCCGCAGGGTCTGCTCGATCACGCGCCGGCCGGCGAAGCCGATCAGGGCCTTCGGTTCGGCCAAGATGAGGTCACCGAGCATGGCGAAGCTGGCCGTGACCCCCCCGGTGGTGGGGTGGGTGAGCAGGGGGATGTAAAGCAGTTCCGCCTGGCGATGGTGCTGCAGGGCACCGGAGATCTTGGCCATCTGCATCAGGCTGAGCATCCCCTCCTGCATGCGGGCGCCACCGGAGGCGCAGACGATCACCACCGGGATCCGGCGGGCCGTGGCCTCCTCGATCAGCCGGGTGAGTCGCTCGCCCACCACCGAGCCCATGGAGCCGCCCATGAAGCGGAAATCCATCACCCCGAGGGCAAGGTGCAGACCATCGAGGCGGCAGAGCCCGGTGACCACGGCGTCTTTGAGACCGGTGCTGCGCTGGCTGTCTCGCAGACGATCGGCGTAGCTGCGGCGGTCCTTGAAGACCAGGGGATCGGTGGGGGTGAGCTCGCCGTCAAGCACCTCGAAGCTGCCGGGATCAGCGATCAGGCGGATGCGCTCGTCGCTGTGGATGCGGTGGTGGTGCCCGCAACCACTGCAAACGCTGGCATGGGCGATGAGATCCTTGCGGTAGACCACCAGGCCGCACTCGGGGCACTTGCTCCAGAGGCCGTCGCCTTCTTCGACCTCCTGGGCGGCACGCACCACGGGGATGGTCTTGCGACGATCGGCGAACCAGTCGAACAGCGACACGGTTGGGCAGCCCCGGGGATCATCAGGCCATTAAACGCCGGCGAAGCCCAGGCGCTCGCCGAACTGCCGCAGCCACCAGCCGTTGCCACCGAACCAGAGGGCCACAGCGCCGGCGGCGAGAAAGGGGCCAAAAGGAAAGGGCTGGTGGCGTTTGAGCTGGCCCGTGAGCCGCCCGAGGCTGCCCAGCAGCGCACCGCCCAGCACCGCAAGGGCCACCGCCAGACCCATGCCGGTGAGTCCCAACCAGGCCCCCAGCAAGGCCGTGAGCTTGGCGTCACCGAGCCCCAGGGCAGGCTGGCCCATCGCCTTCTGCGCCAGCCAGCTGAGCCCCTCAAAGGCGAGCAGACCCACGGCGGCGGCGATGAGGTGATCGAGCAAGAGCTGGCGGCCGATCGCCTCCCCCTGGCTGAAGCCCAGGGCGGCGGTCACCGCCCAGCCCAGGAGCACACCCCAGCGGCAGAGAGGTTCCGGTAGCCAGAGCTGGTCAAGGTCGATGAGCACCAGGGGCACCAGCCAGCTGACGAACACCCAGCCGGCCGCCAGCAGCAGCCAGGGGGCGGCCGCCCCCATGGCCGAGGGAACCGCCAGCACCACAGCCACCCACAGCCCTGCGCTGAGCAGCTCCACAAGGGGGTAGCGCACGGCGATCGGGCCGTGGCAGTGGCGGCAGCGGCCCCGCAGCAGCAGCCAACCCAGAAGGGGCAGGTTGTCGTACCAGCGCAGGCGGGTGCCGCAGTGGGGGCAATGGCTGGGGGGGGAGATGATCGACTCCCCCCGGGGCACGCGCCAGGCCACCACGTTCAAGAAGCTGCCGACGCAGGCCCCCAGCACGGCGGCCACCGGCGCAATCAGCGCGACGTCAAAGGCGGCGACCGCAGGTGGCTCCATTCAGCGGCGAGCGGGTGAACGGGAGTGCCGGGGGCGCGTGGAAGCCCCGCGAATGTAATCAAGGGCCACAAACTGTTCCTCGGGCAGCAGCACCGGCGGCTCGAACACCACCCGGCCCTGGGCCGATTGCAGATTGAGGACGATGCCCAGGGGCTCGCCGCCGCAAGGGCCGTGCTCGAAATGCTGCAGGTAAAGGCGGCGAGCCATAGAGATCAACCGACCACTGTCAACGCGATCAAAGCGCAGGGACGGCAGCGGCAGACCAACGGCCCCACGGATCTCAAACGATGGCGTGGTGATCGGATTCGGTTTCACCGGTTCCACCAACTGGGCGCAGGTTAGTGCGCCGCCCGAGGATCTACCGATCCTTGATCAGGTTATGAATAATCGGGGTGAGGATCAGCTCCATGGCAAAGCCCATCTTGCCGCCGCCCACCACGATCGAGGTGGGGCTGGACATGAAGGAGCCCGTGATCATCTTGAGCAGATAGGGGAAATCAATTCCCCATTTCTCACGGGCGCCCTTGCGGAAATGCACAATCACGAAAGATTCGTCCGGGGTGGGGATGTTTCGGATCGTGAAGGGATTGGAGGTGTCGACCGTGGGGATGCGCTGGAAATTGATGTCCGTGAGGCTGAACTGCGGGCAGATGTGGTTGATGTAATCCGGCATCCGGCGCAGGATCGTATCCACAGTGGCCTCAGCGGAGTAACCCCGCTCGGCGTTGTCACGGGAGATCTTCTGGATCCACTCCAGGTTCACGATCGGCACCACACCCACGAGCAGGTCGGCCAGCGAGGCCAGGTCGTAACCCTCGCCAACCACACCGCCATGGAGACCCTCATAGAAGAGAAGGTCGGTGTCAGCAGGGAGCGATTCCCAGGGGGTGAACTGGCCGGGCTCGAGCTTGGTGCCCAGGCGTGCATTGTGCTCGGCAGCCTCGTCGAGGGAATGCAGGTAGTAACGCTTCTGGCCCCCGCCGGTCTCGCCGTAGGTCTTGAAGAGCTCCTGGAGCTTGTCGAACAGGTTGGCCTCAGGGCCGAAATGGGAGAAATTCTCTCCTTTGGCCAGGGCCTCTGCCATGGCCACCTTCATCGGACCGCGCTCGAAGCGGTGGTAGCTGTCGCCCTCCACCACCGCTGGGGTGATGCCCTCGCGCTTGAAGATGTGCTCGAAGGCCTTTTTGACGGTGCTGGTGCCGGCGCCGGAGGAACCGGTGACGGACACGACCGGATGACGCTTCGACATCGGCGCAGGGATAAGTGAAAATTGAGTTTCGCAGATCGCCGGACCTGTCCCCCGCGGCCAGGCCCTAGCGGCCCTAGAGCACCGCCAGAAGCTGTTCGCCCATGGCCTGGCAACCGAGCAACGTGGTGCCTTCGGCGGCCAGATCACCCGTGCGGTAGCCCGCCTCGAGCACCCGGTCAACGGCACGCTCCAGATCGGCGGCGGCGGCCCCCTGGTGCAGGCCGATGCGCAGAAGCATGGCGGCCGAGAGCACCATCGCCAGGGGATTGGCCTTGTCGGTACCGGCAATGTCGGGGGCGGAGCCATGGACGGGCTCAAACACCCCCGGCCCGCCTGAGCCCAGGGAAGCCGAAGGCAGCATGCCGATCGAACCGGTGAGCATGGCGGCCTCGTCGCTGAGGATGTCGCCGAACAGATTGCTGGTGAGCAGCACATCGAACTGCCGCGGGTTGCGCACCAACTGCATGGCGGCGTTGTCGACATACATATGACTGAGCTCCACGCCGGGATACTCGGCACTGATCACCTCGACCCGATCGCGCCAGAGCTGGCTCACATCGAGCACGTTGGCCTTGTCGACTGAGCAGAGCTGGCCGCGGCGCTGGAGGGCCAGATCGAAGGCCACCCTGGCGATGCGATCGATCTCGAAATCGAAGTAGGCCATGGTGTTGAAGGCGCGCACGTGGCCATCCGCTTCAACGCGCCCCTTGGGGGTGCCGAAGTAAACGCCGCCCGTGAGCTCGCGCACCACCAGCAGATCCACCCCGCCGACCACCTCCGGGCGCAGGGTGCTGGCGTCGATCAGGGCCGGCACGATCGTCACCGGCCGCAGGTTGGCGAACAGGCCCAGGCCGGCGCGCAAGGTGAGCAGGCCGGTTTCGGGGCGCAGCTCGCGGGGCAGGGCGTCGTACTGGTAGCCGCCGATGGCCGCCAGCAGCACCGCATCACTGGCGCGGCAGGCATCCAACGTGCGTTCCGGCAGGGGCACGCCGGTGGCATCGATGGCGGCCCCACCGATCGGCTGCTCGACATAGCTGAGTTCGAACCCGTGGCGGATGCTCACCGCATCAAGCAGTTGCCGCGCCACGCCCATGATCTCCGGGCCGATGCCGTCTCCGGGCAGCAGGGTGAGTCGGTAGCGGGTCATGGCAACTGGAGAGGGGGGCGGGCACGTGGCGCGAAGCTACCCCAGCGACGGGGGGCTGACCCGGGGGACTGCGCTGCAGGCCTCAGCTGACGTCGCGGCTCAACTGGCGGAGGGTGCGCGCCATCTCCGGCAGCTTGTTGAAGGCCGCCGAGCAACGCAGCCAGAGCCGATTGGGGATGGCTGGGTAGCCGCTCACCACCTCACCGGCGGCCACCTCACCGTGGATGCCGGATTTGGAGGAGGCGATCGAGCGGTCGCCCATCACCGCCTTGTTGGCCAGCCCCACCTGGCCCGCCAGGATCACGCCATTCCCGAGGCGGGCGCCGCCGGCGATGCCCACCTGGGCCGCCAGGGCGCAGCCCTGGCCTGTCACCACCCCGTGGCCGATGTGCACGAGGTTGTCGATCTTGGTGCCGGCGCCGATGCGGGTCTCCCCCACCGAGGGCCGATCGATCGTGCTGCCGCAGCCCACTTCAACCCCCTCCTCAAGCACCACCTGACCGGTCTGGGGCATTTTGCGCCAGCCACTGGCGGTGGGCACGAAACCAAAGCCCTCGGACCCGATCACGGCGTTGGAGTGCACCACGCAGCCCTTCGACAGGCGGGAACCGGGCTGGAGCACAGCATTGGCATGGATCTCACAGCCCTCAGCCAGCTCGACGTCGTCGTAGAGCACCACACCGGGATGGAGGGTGGAGCCCGCGCCCACCACCGAGCCGGCGCCCACCACCACCTGGGCGGCGATGGACACACCCTCTCCGAGGGTTGCTGTGGAATCGATCACGGCGCTGGGGTGGACACCGGCGGGCCGGGGCTGGCGCGGGTAGAGAGCGTCGAGGGCCTCGGCGAAACCCAGGCGCGGATTCTTCAGGGCCACCCAAGCGAGGCCGGCGGCGCTGGCCTGCTCCTGCAGGGCGGGGTCGCCCGGGAGCAGCAGGGCGCCGGCGTCGCTGGCCGCCAGCTGGGCCGCCAGGCTGTGGCCCGCCTCGAGAAAGCTGAGCTGGGAGGGGCCCGCTTGATCGAGTGCTGCGGCACCGGAAAGCTCGGGATCGCCGGCCAGATGGGGGGCCCCGGCGGCATTACCGGGGCTGAGCCGGGCCAGCAGTTCACTGAAGCGCATTCCGCCGATCGCCAGCCGCGGCCGGATGGTAGGGCGGCCCTAGGCCAGGGCCGCCGGGGCGGTGAGCACCAGATGGTCGCGGTGCACCACCGCATCGCCCACATCGGCGCCCAGGGTGCGCTGCAGCGCCTCACTGCTCTGGCCGATCACCAGAGCCAGCTCCTCACTGCTCAGGGCGCTCAGGCCGCGGCCGAGCTCACGGCCATCGAGGGCCATCAGACGTACGGCATCGCGGCGCTCGAAGCGACCATCCACCTGGCGGATGCCCACCGCCAGGAGTGAGGCTCCTCGCTCCAGCAGGGCACTTTCGGCGCCGGCATCAATCCAGAGCTTGCCCCTGGGCACCAGGGCGTGGGCCAGCCAGCCCTTGCGGTCGGGCAGGGGCTGGGGACTGGGCTGGAACACGGTTCCCAGACGCTCCCCCACCAGCAGGGCATTGAGCACGGCGGGATCGCGGCCATCGGCCAGACGCACGCGAATGCCGCTGGAGGTGGCGATGCGGGCGGCCGCCAGCTTGGTGGTCATGCCGCCTGTGCCCCACTGGCCACCGCCCGAGGCCACCCCACTGAGGCGCTCCAGCTCCGCCAGGGAGCCCACCTCCTCGATTGGTTGGGCGTTGGCATCCCGCCGGGGATCCCCCGAATAGAGCCGGTCCACGTCGGTGAGCAGGATCAGTTCATCGGCGCTCACCGCAACGGCCACCAGGGCCGAGAGGGTGTCGTTGTCGCCGAAGCGCAACTCGTGGGTAGCGAGAGTGTCATTCTCATTGATGATCGGCACCACACCCCAGACCAGGAGCTGCTCGAGGGTGCGGCAGGCGCTCTGGTAGCGGCGGCGGGAGGCGAGATCGCTGCGGGTGAGCAGCACCTGGGCCACGGTTTGGCCATGGGCGGCAAAGGCGGCGTCGTAGAGGCCCATGAGACGGCCCTGGCCTACGGCGGCGGCGGCCTGGAGCGCCTGCACCTCCTTGGGGCGGCCGGGCAGCTCCAGGGCGCGGCAGCCCAGGCCCACGGCGCCACTGGTGACCAGGGCCACGCTGTGGCCATTGGCGCGTTGACGGCTGAGGCTGGCGGCCAGATCAGCGATCACGGCGGCGGTGTCGCGCTCGGCGCTGCCCCGCAGCAGGCTGGTCCCCACCTTGATGACCCGGCGCACGGCCATCAGCCCAGGTCGCTGCCCACCCAACGGGCCAGGCGCATTTCGAGGTTCTGCAACCGGTCGCGCTCGCAGGCCAGACCCGAGGGATTCACCGGTTTCACCAGCACCGTGTAGAGCCCGAGGCGGTTGCCGGCGAGCACATCGGTGAACAGGCGGTCGCCCACCAGGGCCACCTGCTGCGGGGGCAGGTTCAGTTCCGCCAGCACCCGGCGCAGGGCGCTGCGGCGGGGCTTCCCGGCGGAGGTGGTGAAGGGCACCCCCAGCCGGTCCGCCACAGAGCCGATGCGCGCCTTGGAGGGGTTGTTGCTGAACAGCCGCAGCTTCAGGTGCTGCTGGGCCCGCTGGAGCCAGGCCTCGATCGAGGCCGGCAACTCCGCATGCCGCGCCGGCAGCAGGGTGCGGTCCACATCCAGCACGAGGGCACCCAAGGGGACCGCCAGCAGACGGTCCAGGGAAAGCTCCGCCACGGTGCCGCTGGCGAGCCAGTCAGGTTGCAGCAGCTGGGGCAGGCTCAATCGTCGCTCTCCCGCTCGTCGAGCTCGGCCTCGATGCGGGGCTGGACCCGCTCGAATTCCTCCCCTTCCACCAAAACCGCCTCGCCATCGTTGATGCGCGCGAGCACGAAAAAGGGATCGATGGGAATGAACAGGCCGTACTCCTGGCCGTCGGCGCGGAACTGAATCAGCAGTTCGTAGGCATCAGTTTCGTCATCGAGGTCATCATCCTCATCCTCGAAGTCATCGGGATCGGGCTCATCGAGCTCGCCACTGACTGTGAGCGTGACGGCGGAGCGCACCAAGGTGAGGTCGTGCTCCTGAAGCACCACATCGGCGACCGAGAGGATCGGCTCAGCCGCCTCAATCAGCTCGATCACCTCAGGCTCCTCGTCGTCCTCGAGACGCACCAGGCAGACCGGGGTGTCCACGGGGGTGAGCAGGGCGTAGTCGTGGCCGTCAAGGGGAATCAGCTGCTCAAGGAAACACAGCAGCTCGCGGCCACCGTCGCGCACCAGCACCGTGGGCACATCACCGGATCCAGAGTTGGAGGGGCCTTCGGCGCTCATGGAAGGAGTTCAGACCCCCTCAGAATGGATCAACGAGGTCCAGGTGGCCAGAACCGATGGTCGCCGCTCCGACCGGAAGCGGCTCCGGGCCCTCCACCAACCACTGCTCGAGCAACAGCGCCGCAGCGGCACTGTCGAGGGCGCCGCTGCGGTCCCCGTGGAGCTGCAACTGGTCAGCGGCCGCCCAGCTGCTGGCGTGCTCGTTCACCCAGGCCAGGGGCAGATCCAGGTCGCGGGCAAGGCGTTCGCCGTAGCGACGGCAGTGGCGGGCCTGCTCGGTGGGTCGCTGCTGGGCATCGAGGGGGAGACCCACCACCAGCGCCCGCACCCGTCGCTGGGCCACCACCACCTGAACCTTGGCCAGATCAAGCGGATAAGCGGCCCGCAGCAGCGGCGCCAGGGGGCTGACCGTGAGCCCGAGCGCATCGCAGCCGGCCAGGCCCAGCCGGCGGCGCCCCACATCGAGGGCCAGCACAGATCGCGCTTGGGGTTTCAACGGGGCTGGAGCACGGGGGTGGGCAGCGGCCGGCGCCGGGGCTGCCAGCTCTCGAGCATCGCCTCCAGCCGACGGGCAGCCTGGTGGGAGGGTTGGGGCTCCTGGCGCCGCCAGACGCTGCGGGCCATCAACACCTCCTCGCCCTCCGGTCGCAACCCCAACCCCCGCAGCCAGCCGTTGCGCGGCTGGTCGAGCACATCGCTGCGCAACCGCACGACTTCCATTCCTGAGGCCACCTGGCTCAGGAGAGGCTCCACCGCCGATCCGAGCAGGTGCTCCCAGCCGGGGTGAAGGGTGATCTCCAGTTCAGGCAGAGGATCGCCAGGTTCATGGCGCAGCCGGCGCACCGCCGCCACCGCCTGGGCACGGCTGGGGTCGATCAGCAGCAGACTGGGTGATGAGGTGTGATCAAGCAGATCTTCGACACGGCGATCGAGGAGCTGGCGCAGGTGGGCCGGGCAGGCGGCCTGTTCCAGGTGCCAAAGCAGCGGGGCATTGCGCCGTTGCAAGGGGCAAAGCTGCAACTCGGCGGGCCACCCCACCCGTTGGCTGGCCCTTGCCTTCGGACTCCAGCGCCACAGGGTTTCGGTGCGCTGGGGCTGAAAACCTTGCTGGCGCAGCAGGGCCAGGCGGTCGTCATCGAGGCTGGAGGCGCTGGTGATCCAGCTGGCGGCCCCGCGGCTGCGCTGGATCGCCTCCCGCAGCAAGGCCGTTTCCACGCTCAGGCGACTGGGTTGATCGGGCGCCACCGGCCCCCCGTGCTCGGCCAGGCGGAGGTGACGCAGCTCCCAGCAGCTGCCGCTGCGGTTGGAGCGCTGGCTCACCACCAGGCCCAGCAGTCGATCAGGACCCCAGGAGGCCACCAGCACCTGGGGGGCCAACGGTCGGCGGGGGGCCAGCCAGCTGAGCAGCCGCTCCGGGGCCCGCAGCAATAGGGCCCGTTGCAACAGGTGTTGCAGGTCCACAAAAGCTGAATCCTGCAGCAGGGGGAGATGCCAACCCTGCAGCAGTTCGATCACCAGTCCCT
Organism: Cyanobium sp. Morenito 9A2; assembly: GCF_024345575.1. Taxonomy (GTDB): domain Bacteria; phylum Cyanobacteriota; class Cyanobacteriia; order PCC-6307; family Cyanobiaceae; genus ATX-6F1. Next base: position 434,576 of record NZ_JAGQBJ010000001.1, on the reverse strand, counting down.
GGGGGTCGTGACGCACGGCGATCGCGCTGATGGGTGGCTCGCGCTGGACCCCAACTGTATCGATCTCAGACCAATGGCGAGATCAGCCGGGCCGCACAAGCACCAGGGGGGTGCGCTCGTTGGCATTGCCGGCGGGGTTAGGGCGCAGGGCCCGCTGCAACAGGGTCTGATCGCAGCCTGGGCTGGCGGCCAGCACCTTCACCCGCCCAAGGTCGTTGACATCCACCACGGCCACCGGCACCCCCAGCTCCTCCGCCAGCTCCCGGCAGGCACGCTCGGGCTGATCCGGGCCCAGCACGATCGTCTGGTCGTAGGGGGGCGTGGTGCCGGTGATGTCATCGATCAGGCGGGCCTGGGCTCCGGCCAGTCGGTAAAAGCCCCCCTTGCTGCCCACCAGCTTGAGCAGGCTGCCCAGAATCCAGGCCAGAAGCACCCGCGCCGGCCCGACCTGGTCGATCAGGGTTTGGAGGCCGCAGGCGGTGGCCAGGCTGCTGGTGGGATGGAACACGCGGCAGAGCAGCCGGGCCAGGGCCGAGGGCTGCACGGTGGAGGGATGGTGATAGCGGCCCTGGATCACCGCCAGGGGTGTCTCGCCGATGGTGAGAATGTCGCCGGGCTGGAGCAGGGGCCCGGCATAGCGCCGGAGCACCTGGGCGGGATCGTCGAGCACCCCGAGCAGGTGGGTGCGCACGGGCAGAACATGGCAGCCGTCGCCCTCGCGCCACTGGGCCGCCTCCGGCCTCACGGGTTCGGGCTTCCGCAGGGGCACCAACAGGCCATCGCGGCGCTCCAGGCGGCCAAAGGGGCCGTAATTCACCCAAACCAGATCCACCCAGAGGGTGTCCAGCAGGGCGCCGAGGTTGACGCCGGGGGGGGCCTCGATGCGCACGGTCAGGCGCGCCCGGGTGCGCTTGTGCCCTTTGACGATGTAGGCCGCCCAGTAGCCGTCGGCGCGGGCCTCCTCATCCGGGTGCAGCGTTTCAATGCGCGTGCTGACCTTGAGCTGTTCGAGCCGGCCCGTGCCCAGCAGGGTGGGAACGGCGCGCAGCTCAGGCACCATCACCTCCATGCGCCCGTGGGGGTTGGCGATCTCGATCTCACCGATCGCCTTGAGGCCCAGATCAAAGTGGCGCACGCTCCAGGGACCGGAGCGCAGGATGAGCGGCGAGGCGGGCCGCAGCCGGTGGCGCAGTTCAAGCACCCCCAGGGTGAGCCCGAGGAGCAGAACCAGCCAAGCGAGCACGGTGAGCGAAAGGGGAAGGGCAGGCACGCCAACGGGGTGAGGTCTGGGGGAGGTTAGGCCGGGCCCCCTGGAGGACCCGAGGCGGCTCCCGAGCGGGGACCTAGGTTCGTGATCTGGCCACGCCCCGGGAGGGCGCCATGCGCAAGACCTTCGTTCTTGACACCAACGTCCTGCTGCACGATCCGCGCGCCCTCACCCGCTTCGAGGACAACGATGTGGTGATCCCCATCGAGGTGGTCGAGGAAATCGACCGTTTCAAGCGGGACCCCTCCGAGAAGGGCCGCAACGCCCGGCAGGTGTCACGGCTGCTCGATGGCCTGCGCCAAAGGGGCAACCTGGCCGATGGTGTCGAGATCGACGATGTTCACCACGGCACCCTCAAGGTGGTGTTCTGCCGCAGCGAGACCCTCAGCCAGCTGCCTCCCGAGCTGAAAGGGGGCAACGGCGACAACAACATCCTGGCCGTGGCCTTGGAGCAGCGGCTGCAGGAGGTGATGGGCAGCAAGCCACCGGTGGTGCTGGTCACCAAGGACACCAACCTGCGCATCAAGGCCGACGCGGTGGGGCTGATCGCCCAGGACTACAGCACCGACAAGGTGGACCTGGCGGATCTCTACCCGGGGTTCTGCGAACTTCAGGTCAGCGCAACGCTCATGGACCAGCTCAAGGGAGGCGGCGGCCTGGGGATCGAGGAGCTGCCGGCGGGGGTCCTGGCGGGGGTGACCCTCCAGGCGAATGAAGGGGTGACGCTGGTGGATGAACGGCAGGCGAACCACACCCTGCTGGCCCGCTACGTCGGGGCGACCCACCGGCTGCAGCCGCTGCAGAAGGTGCATCGGATCAAGCTGGGGCGTATCCTCCCGCGCAACCGGGAGCAGACCTTCGCGTTGGATCTGCTGCTCGATCCAGCCTTGCAGCTGCTGACCCTGGTGGGCAAGGCGGGTACGGGCAAGACCCTGCTCGCCCTGGCGGCGGGGCTGCACCAGGTGGCCGATGACCATCTCTACGACCGGCTGCTGGTGACCCGGCCGGTGATCCCCCTGGGCAAGGACATCGGCTTTTTGCCGGGCGATCTGCAGGAAAAGATGGGCCCCTGGATGCAGCCGATCATCGACAACCTCGATTTCCTGCTCGGAGCCAGCGCCACCGACGAAGCGGGGGCCGGCCGCGGCCGGGGCAACCGGGCCCAGCGCAGCAACTGGGCCGATCTCAAGGGCATGGGGCTGCTGGAGGTGGAAGCGATCAGCTACATCCGCGGCCGTTCGATTCCCCGGCAGTTCATGGTGGTGGATGAGGCCCAGAACCTCACCCCCCACGAGGTCAAGACGATCGTGACCCGGGTGGGCGAGGGCACCAAGATCGTGCTCACTGGGGACCCATATCAGATCGACAATCCCTACGTCGATGCCGACAGCAACGGCCTCACCTGGCTGGTGGAGCGCTTCAAGGGCCAGGGCCTCGCGGGCCATGTGACCCTGCTGCAGGGCGAGCGCTCCGAACTGGCGGAGTTGGCGGCGAATTTGCTTTGAGGCTCCAGCCTCACCACCAGAGATCTGAGCGCTGCGGCGGTCACACCGCGATCGACCGTCCCAGTTCCGGCCTCTCCGCCAGGATGGCCTCCCAGATGGAATCATGGGCGGCGGCCCGGGCCACCGGCTGCACGAGCGCCCAGTGCGCGGGCGAGCACACGGCCCTGAGGGACTGAAGGAACCAGCAGGTGGCCTGGGCCGGGGCATGGAGTGGGCTGCCGTGGGTGGCCAGGGAGGTGACGCTATGGGCTACAAAATGCTCGAACCCCCCATGGGCCAGGCCCGCGGCCAGGCACCAATGGCTGAATTTCGGCTCCCTGGGGGGGGCAGCCGCGCCACCAGGGGCACGATCACCGCTTCCTCATGCTTGAGATGGTCCTCGACCATGGCCTGGTAGGTCCCAAGGGCACATTCCAAGCTGATGGCCCCCCGCTCGATCGCCGCCGTGACAGCCGCCTGGGCGACGCTCTCCTGGGCATGCTCGGCCGCAAAGCGGGCCAGGCCCAGGACTCCGCCCAGGTAATGGTCAAGCATGGCGATCGCTCCGAGCCCCACGCCCTCAACCCCTTCCTCCATGACGGTGTGGACCGCCACAGCGGCCAGGTGGTCATCCCAGGCCTCGGTGAAGCCGGGCAGATCGTTGCCACTCACCAGGGCAGGGAGCACCACGCCCAGGTCGTTCAGCATCACCGCATGGAAGGACTGAAAGAAGGCGGCACCAACACGCTCGGACTCGCCCACGGGCTTGGGGATCGGTTCTGTTCGGAAGCTAATCAGATCAGCCCCGACGGCGGCCCCAGGGGTGGAATCGATCGCTTTCGCAAAGCTTCTACCCCTCGGCGCTGGGGGTTGACGGGCTGCTCCCCCGCTCGCATCCCGGCATGGGTGCTACAAGCTGCTTGATCAGGCGGCCCAGGGGGCTGGGGCCGCCTAAGACGGAGAGATCTGCCCCGCGGCCCCCCACCGCCTCAAGATGCTCCAACGCCTAGAGGGGAGCCGAGATGACCCAGCTGAGCCTTCCCGCCCCCGCCGCCTGGCTGCGGCACTACCAGCCTGAATGGTTCCGACCCGACCTCCTGGCCGGTCTGACGGCGGCAGCCGTGGTACTGCCCAAGGCGATGGCCTACGCCACCGTTGCCGGCCTACCGGTGGAAGTGGGGCTCTACACGGCCCTGGTGCCGATGGTGATCTACGCGCTGCTGGGCAGTTCCAGGCCCCTGAGCGTCAGCACTACCACGACCCTGGCGATCCTGGTGGGCTCAGAGCTCCAACGCAGCGCCCCGGACGGTGACCCCGCCACCCTGCTGGCCGCCAGCGCCTCCCTCACCCTGCTGGTGGGGGCGATGCTCACCCTGGCCGCAGTGCTACGCCTGGGCTTCGTCGCCAACTTCATCAGCGAATCGGTGCTGGTGGGCTTCAAGAGCGGCATCGGCCTGGTGATCGTGGCCGACCAGTTGCCCAAGCTCCTGGGCCTGCACGTCGAGAAGATCGGCTTTTTCCGCGATCTCGGCTCCCTGCTCCGTCAGTTGCCCCAGACCTCCCCTGCCACCACAACCCTGGCCCTGGTTTTGCTGGTGATCCTGGTGGGGCTGCACCGATGGCAACCGAGCCTGCCCGCCCCGCTGGTGGCGATTGGCGTGGCGATCGGCGCCTCGGCTCTGCTCGGGCTCGATCGCTTCGGGGTGGCCGTGGTGGGGCCGGTGCCCACGGGCCTGCCGCCGCTGGTGCTACCCCATCTGGACGCGGTGGTGCGCCTCTGGCCCGCCGCCGCCGGCATCGCCCTGATGAGCTTCACCGAGAGCATCGCCGCCGCCCGCACCTTCAGCAATGGCAACGAACCCCGGCCCGCGGCCAACCAGGAACTAGTGGCCCTGGGGCTGGCCAACATCGGCGGCGCCTGCTTCGGGGCGATGGCCGCCGGCGGCGGCACCACCCAGACGGCCGTGAATCGCCTAGCGGGGGCGCGCTCCCAGATGGCTGAACTGATCACCGCCGCCGGCGCCGCGCTCACCCTGCTGCTGCTGGCCCCCCTGATCGCCCGCATGCCCATCGCCGCCCTGGCGGCGGTTGTGGTCGTCTACTCCTTCGAGTTGATTGCCCCGGGGGAATTCCTGGCGATCCGGCGCATCCGCGTCACCGAGTTCCACTGGGCCCTGATCGCCTTCGCCGGGGTGGTGCTGCTGGGCACCTTGAAAGGGATCCTGGTGGCGGTGGTGGTGTCGCTGCTGGCCCTGGCGCAGCAGGAGATGAACCCGCCCGTCTACGCGTTGGCCCGCAAAGACGGCACCGATGTGTTTCGGCCGATCTCGCCGGAACACCCCGGGGACCAGACCTGGACCGGGCTGCTGCTGCTGCGGGCGGAAGGACGGCTGTTCTTCGCCAATGCGCAGTCGGCGGCGACCGCCATGCGCCACCAGATTGATGCGGCCCAGCCCAAGGTGGTGGTGCTCGATTGCAGTGCTGTGATCGACATCGAGTATTCCGCCCTGCGCATGTTGATCGAGGCCGACAGTCGCTTCGCCCGCCACGGCATCAGCCTCTGGCTGGCGGCCCTCAACCCGCAGGTGCTGGCGGTGGTGCAGCACTCGGAACTGGGGGAGCGCCTGGGCCGCGAGCGACTGCTCTTCAACGTTGAGGAGGCGGTGGAGCGCTACGAGCGCCAGACCGGTCAGGGGCCGCGGGGACCGGAACCGATGTAACCCCAGCCCCTTGCCATCGGGCGTGGGCCGGCCCACGGTTGAGCCACGCCACCTTCCATCGCTGCGCCCGATGACTCGTTCCAGCCCCGCCGCCGGCAACTCCCTGGTGGACGGCATCGCCCGGGTGCTCCTCAGCCTGGTGTTTCTCCATGCCCTCTTCGGCAAACTGACTGGCTTCCAAGCCGTGGCCGCCAGGATCGCCGCCAAGGGGCTGCCCTTCCCCTCGCTGCTGCTGGGGTCGGCGGTGCTGCTGCTGGCGGTGGGGTCGGCGCTGGTGATCAGCGGCTGGAAGCGCCGCCTGGGGGCCGTGCTGCTGCTGATGTTCCTGATTCCCACCACCTTGATCTTTCACGGTGCCGTGGCCGAACTCCCTGAACGCATCCAGCTGCTGAAGAACGTGGCGATCATCGGCGGGCTGTTGTTGGTGGCCAACCATGGTGATTGATCCGCCACCAGTGTCCACAGCCCTGCTGTTGATCGATCTGATCAACGACCTCTCCCACCCCGAGGGACGCGCCCCCAGCTGCGCCGCCCAGCTGGTCGCCCGGGGGGGAATCGCCGGTGCCAACCGGGCCCTGGCCATCGCCCGGGGTCGGGGCTGGGCTGTGGTTCTGGTGAAGGTGGGCTTTGCGGCGGGCTACACCGACCTGCCCGCGGCCTCGCCGGTCTTCGGCCCCGCGGCCCGCGCCGGGGCGCTGCGACTGGGTCAGTGGGGCACCGACTTCCATGGCGACCTGCAGATTCAGCCCGACGATCCGGTGTTGGTCAAACCGCGGATCAGCCCCTTCTTCGGCACCCGGCTGGCGGCGGACCTGCGGGCCCAGGGCATCGGGCGACTTGTCCTGGCGGGGGTGAGCACAGCCTGGGCGATCCAGGCGGCGGCTCGGGACGCCCACGACCGCGATCTGCAGGTGGTGGTTGTGGAGGACGCCTGTGCGGCGGCCAGCGCCGCCGAGCATGGCCACTCGATCACCTTGCTCAGCCGCATCGCCACGGTGACCAGCGCCGCTGGCCTGGCGGCCCTGGCCTAGGCCCCCTGGCCCGGGCGGCTGGCACGGGCCAGGGAATGGCCTGGGCAGCCAAACCCTGACGGCAGCACCATGCTGGCCCTGTGCGCCGCGAGCTGACCCGATGGAGCGTCTGCCCGAACCGGAGTTGATGGACGATCCGCTCCAGGCCCAGGCCTATGCCGCGGCCGATTTCAGCGCCAGCGACCAGGCGCTGGTGGAGCGGATCGCCACCCGTTTCGGACCAGTTCCAGGGGGCGACGGCCTGGGGCTGGGGGAGCGAATCGTCGATTTGGGCTGCGGCCCCGGCAACATCAGCTTCCGCCTGGCCGAGCGCTTCTCGAGCGCCGCCGTGCTCGGCCTCGATGGCTCCGCGGCGATGCTGGGCTTCGCCACCGACCGACTGGCCGCCGAGCCGCAGCGCTGGCCCAGGCTGCGGTTTCAGCAGGCCCTGCTGCCGCTGGGGGATCCCGCCGCCTGGCCGGTGCCTTTCAGCGCCGTGGTCAGCAACAGCCTGCTGCACCATCTCCACGAGCCCCAGGTGCTCTGGCAGGCCGTGGGGCTGCTGGCGGCCGAGGGAGCCGCTGTTCACATCCATGACCTGCGTCGGCCCAGCGGCGAAGCGGCGCTGCAGGCGCTGGTGGCGCGCCATGCGGCCGGCGCCCCGGCCGTGCTGCGCCGCGACTACGCCAACTCCCTGCACGCCGCCTTCAGCCGTCAGGAGGTGGAAGACCAGCTCGCGCGCGCCGGACTCCGGGGGCTGTCCGTGCGCGACCGCGACGACCGCTACCTGGAGATCAGCGGCCGGTTGAAACGCCAGGGGGCATGAACGGGCTGGTTGCCGTGCGTCCGCTGCTGCGGGGGGCCCTGGCCCTGGCGCCCGGAGTGCTGCTCGCTGAGCGCCTCCACGACGGGAGGCTGCTGGCGCTCAGCCTGCTGACGGCGGCGCTGCTGATCGGCTTCACCCGTTGCCAGCGCTCGCTGCTGCTGCTGGCCGCCCAGGGGGTGCTGGTGGCACTGGCGATCGCGGCGCTGTTCGTCGCGGAGGGCTCGGCGCTCGCCTTCGTGGCCCTTTGCGGCCTCTACGCCTTTCTGAGCGTCTGGATCGCCAGGCTCGGCACCCGCTGGAGCTCGGTGGGAACGTTCACCCTGATCCCCGCCCTGTACCTGGCCTACGAACTGCACGCGGAGGGCACCTCCCTGCAGGGCCTGGCACAACTGCTGATCCTGGGGGTGCCGCTGGCGGTGGCCTCGGTGCTGGGGGCGACCCTGCTGCTGGGCCCTCGGGACTGGCACTGGGGCTGGCAGCAGTGGCCGCTCAGCGAGACGGAGCGCCAACAGCTGACACGCCAGGCCTTGATCCGGGCCCTGGCGGTGCTGTTCACGGCCACGGCGGTGCGCCTGCTGCCGCCGGCCTTCGGACCCTGGCTGATCTGGTCCTCGGCCAGCGTGGCCACCGGTGAACTGACCTCCAGCCAGCAAAAGGGCCTCGACCGCGCCATCGGGGCGCTGCTCGGACTGGGGGTGGCGGTGCTGCTGGTGCGCTGGATCCCCGTCAATCCCACCGTGCACGCGCTCGCCACGGCGCTCACGGTGCTGACCCTGGTGGCCTTCCACAGCTACCGGCTGGCCTTTGCCTGCCGCTGCTGCGGGATCGTGCTGACGGCGGCGGCCGGCGGCGGCGACTGGGGCACCGTCGGGCTGGAACGGCTGACTCTGGTGGTGGCGGGGGGCACTGTGGGCCTCGTCGTCGCCCTCGGGTTGTCGCGCCTGGAGGCGGCGCCACGGGGGGCTGGCAGGCTGGGGCCATGACCAGCAGCTCCCGCACCGCCCCACCGGCCGCCCCAGGCAGCGGGCCCTCCCTGGCGGAGGCCGTCGCCCGGCGGCGCAATTTCGCGATCATTTCCCACCCGGATGCGGGGAAGACCACGCTCACCGAAAAACTGCTGCTCTACGGGGGCGCGATCCAGCAGGCGGGCGCGGTGAAGGCCAAGGGCGAGCAGCGCAAGGTCACCTCCGACTGGATGGAGCTCGAGAAGCAGCGCGGCATCTCGATCACCTCCACGGTGCTGCAGTTCGACTACGCCGGCAGCACCGTCAACCTGCTCGACACCCCCGGCCACCAGGACTTCTCCGAGGACACCTACCGCACCCTGGCCGCCGCCGACAACGCGGTGATGCTGGAAGACGCCGCCAAGGGTCTCGAACCCCAGACCCGCAAGCTCTTCGAGGTCTGCCGCCTGCGACGGGTGCCGATCTTCACCTTCATCAACAAGATGGACCGGCCCGGGCGCGATCCCCTGGAGCTGATCGATGAGATCGAAAGCGAGCTGGGGCTCAGCTGCTGGCCGGTGAACTGGCCGATCGGCAGCGGCGACCGCTTCCGGGGCGTGATCGACCGCCGCAGCGGCGACGTGATCCTGTTCGAGCGGGCCGAACGGGGCCGCCAGGCAGCCGAAAGGCGTCTGGCGGCCGATGACCCCGCCCTGGGGGATCTGGTGGAGCCGGAGCTGCTGGCCGCCGCGATCGAGGAACTGGAACTGCTCGACGGTGCCGGCGCCGGGCTGGATCTGGATCAGGTGCACGCCGGGGAACTGAGCCCGGTGTTCTTCGGCTCGGCGATGACCAACTTCGGGGTGCGACCGTTCCTCGATGCCTTCCTGGATCTGGCCCAGCGCCCGGTGGCCCGCAAGGGCCACGATGGCCCCGTCGACCCGTTGCGCGAAGACTTCAGCGGTTTCGTGTTCAAGCTCCAGGCCAACATGGACCCACGGCACCGCGACCGCATTGCCTTCGTGCGCGTGTGCAGTGGCAAATTCGAAAAAGACATGAACGTGCGCCACGCCCGCACGGGCAAGACGATCCGGCTCTCACGGCCCCAGAAGCTCTTCGGGGCCGATCGCGAAGTGGTGGAAGACGCCTATCCCGGCGATGTGATCGGCCTCAACAACCCCGGCATGTTCGCCATCGGCGACACGCTGTATGTGGGGCAGAAGGTGGAATATGAAGGGATTCCCTGCTTCAGCCCGGAGATCTTCTCCTGGCTGCGCAACCCCAACCCCTCGGCCTTCAAGAGCTTCCGCAAAGGGGTGAATGAGCTGCGGGAAGAGGGGGCCGTGCAGGTGCTCTATGACACCGACGCCAGCAAGCGCGACCCGATCCTGGCGGCCGTTGGCCAGCTGCAGCTGGAGGTGGTGCAGTACCGCCTGGAGAACGAATACGGGGTGCCCACACGCCTGGAGCCCCTGGGGTTCGCCGTCGCCCGCTGGGTGGTGGGGGGCTGGCCGGCCCTGGAGGCGGTGGGACGGATCTTCAACTGCAAGACCGTGCGCGACGCCTGGGACCGGCCGGTGCTGCTGTTCAAGAACGACTGGAACCTCAATCAGCTGGCTGAGGACCATCCCGGGCTCGAGCTTTCGGCGGTGGCGCCGGTGGTGAGCGGCGTGGAGCCGATTGCGCTTTAGGTCCGATGTCCGCCGCTCCGGATCCCACACCCCAGGCCGGTTCATCCCTGGCGGACACCGGCCGGCGCTGCAGCCGGTCTGCGGGGCCCTCGCGGCTGGAGCCTCAATCAGCCAGACTCTTTGCAACGAAAGGTCACAGTCATGGCCGAGCCCGTTTGGTTGGTTCGCCCCAGTCGCGATGGCGGCTGCGATTACGTTCGCTTCCTCCCCACCCTGGAAACGGTGGAGGTGCGCGAAGGCAGCCACCTGCCGCCCCAGATGCCCCTGCTCAAACGTCGTCAGTGGGTCCAACGGGCTGAAGCCGAAGCCCAGAGCCGCCACTTGCAACAGGAAGGCGGCTATCGCTTCAGTGAACCCCTGTTTTGAGCCCAGCCTCGATACGCTCAGGCCAACGCAGCGCGTCCCGCGCCGGGACCCATGAACCAGGCCTCTGATCAGCCCTCCCATGAAGCCGGTGCCCCGGGGCCGTATCAGCGCCTCGGGATCACCCCCGAGGCCAGCTTCGACGAGGTTCAGAACGCCAAACAGGCGCGCCTCGACGCCCTGGGCAACGACCCCCAGGCACGCGCCTTGATCGAGGGCGCCTACGACGCCGTGCTGATGGACCGCCTCAAGGAGCGCCAGCAGGGCAAGGTCAGCAGTGCCGCCCTCAATGCCTCCCAACGGGAAGCCGCCCGCCCCACGGCCACGGCTCCCAGCCGGCCGGCGTTGCCCGCCCTGCCCTCCCTCCCCCGACTGCCCGCCGGACGCTTCTCGCCTCCCCGTTTCACCTTGCCCCAGGTTGAACTGGCCGAGGGTCGTGAGCGCTGGTTCCCCCTCGCCGCCGATGGCCTGCTGCTCGCCTTGCTGGTGCTGGCTCCGAGCGCCTCGCCCGAGCTGCTGCTGGCCCTGGCCACGGGCGTGGGCGTGATCAACCTTCAGCGGCGCAACGGCCGTTTCCTGGCCGCGGTGGGCTGGAGTTTTGCCCTGCTGAGCCTGGGGCTGGTGTTGGGGGCGTTGTTGTTGAGCGTGCTCCCCAGCGGCCTGCCGCTGGGGTTGCCCTTGAACCCTCTGCAGTTGCAGGCGTTGCCGGCGTTGGTGGTGCTGCTGATTGGGGCGCTTCTGATCGCCTGAGGCCTTGGGTCTGGCCAGCGGAAACCCTCACCCCAGCACCGGAAACGATCCCTTCAGACCACCCACCAACATCTGCACGGCGATGGCACTGAGCAGCAACCCCATCAGCCGGCTGATCACCTTCTCCTGCAGTTCCCCCAGGGCCCGCCGTAGGGGCATCGACACCAGCAGCACCAGATAGATCCCCAGCGCCAGCACGGCGATGACCGCGCTCAGGGCCAGGCGCCCCTGCCACTGGGCCGGCGCCTCTGACACCACCAACGAGATCGCCCCAGGCCCCGCCAGCAAGGGCAATCCAATCGGCACCACCCCCAGCAGGCCCTCATCGAGGTCGAGTTCGGAGTTGCTCACCTCCTTGCCGTCGATCAGGCGCAGGCCGATCGGCAACAGGATCAGGCCGCCGGCCACCCGAAAGGAATCCAGGGTGATCGCGAACAGATCCAGCAGGGCCTGGCCCCACCAGCAGGCAGCCAGCAACGTGAGCAGGAAAGTGAGCACCGCCAGGCGGCTGATGCGCCGCACCCGGCTCGGATCGTTGCCGGCGGCCTTGGCCACCACCGGCAGCACACCGATGGGCGAACTGATCGCCAGCAGACCGACGGCGGTGTTGATCAACGCCATGGCGGCGCCCCGGGCGGAACGGCGGCGATCACCGTAGGCCTATCGAGGCACGCCTTGCCCCTCGCCCGATCGGGTGGGATTCTCCTTGGGTCTGTGCCTCCACCCCTGGCGTCGCGGCCAGCGCCAACGGCCCATCCGATGCTCAGCGGCCTTTCCTATCTCTGGATCGCCCTGGCGGGGGTCGCCGCCGGGCTGCTCAATGCCCTGGCCGGGGGTGGTTCCTTGATCAGCTTCCCGGCGCTCACGGGCGTTGGCCTCCCGGCGGTGGCGGCCAACGTCACCAACACCGTGGCCCTCTCGCCCGGTTACCTGGGAGCCACCCTCGCCCAGCGCCGCGACCTGAGCGGCCAGCGCCAGCGCTTCCTGCACCTGCTGCCGGCGGCGGCCCTGGGCGGACTGGCGGGCGGCCTGCTGCTGCTGCAGACCGGCGAGAAACTGTTCACCGCTTTGGTGCCTTGGTTGATCCTGTTCGCCTCGGCGCTGCTGGCGCTGCAGGAGCCCCTGCGTCACTGGGTGGTGCGCCGGGCCGAGCGCCGGGGCCAACGGCCCTCGGAGCGCTGGGCGGTGGCGCCGGTGTTCGCGGCGGCGGTCTACGGGGGGTTCTTCGGCGGCGGCCTGAGCGTGATTGTGCTGGCGGTGCTCGCCCTCAGCCTCGATGACACCCTCACGCGGCTGAACGGCCTCAAGCAGGCGATTTCACTGGTCACCAACGTCACCGCTGCCCTGTTCTTTCTGTTCTCTGGCCAGGTGGCCTGGGGGGCGGCACTGGTGATGGCGGCCGGTGCCCTCGCCGGTGGCGCCCTTGGGGGCAAGCTCGCCGGCCGCGTGAACCCCGCCACCCTGCGCGCCATGGTGGTGGTGATCGGCGTGCTGGTGGCGGTGATCTACTTTCTCAAGGCCTGATCGATGGCTGGATCGCCCGCCAATGCGCTCGCGGTGATCGGCGCCGGGGTCTCCGGCTGCGCCCTGCTGGCCCAGTTGCGGCGCCTGGGCTGGACGGGGGAACTGAGTGTGTGGGAGACCGGCCGCAGTCCCGGTGGCCGGGCCAGCACCCGCCGCTCCCGCCGTGGTCCCGGGTTGCGCTTCGACCACGGCGCTCCCCTGTTCAACATCAGTTCCCAGCCAGCGCCGGAGCTGCTGGCGCCGTTGCTGGAGGGCGGCTGGATCGAGCCGTGGCCCGGCACCATCGCCCAGCTCGATCGCGACGGCCAGCTCCAGCCCCACCCGGGCGATCGCTTCAGCGACGGGCAGCTCTTTCGTGGCCGGGGGGGGATGGATCAGCTCTGCCAGGGGCTGCTGCACCTGGCGGGCGCAAGGGTTGAGCGGCAGTTCGGCACCCTCGTGCGCCACCTGGTGGTGACCGCCACGGGGCGCTGGCACTGGCTTGATGGCGCCCAGCAGCGGCTCGGCGAGGCCGACTGGCTGGTGCTGAGCGGCACCCTGCTCGCCCATCCGCGCAGCCGGCGACTCCTGGGCTGGGATGAGCCGCCGTTGCAGCCAGTGGCGCGGCGGCTGGGGGATCCCCAGCTCGATCGGACCCTGGCGGCCATCGCCGCCCTGCATCACGAACCCCGCTGCACGCTACTGCTGCCGATCCAGGCGGACCATGGCCAGAGCTGGCGTGATCTGCCCTTCCGCTGGCTCAGTTTCGATCCGGGGGCTCAGCAGCGCTGGGATCTGGAACGGTTGTCGATCCAGCCTTTCGACGACGGCCGCTGCGCCGTGGTGGCCCACGCCACGGCGGCGTTCGCCTCCAAGCATCTTGACGTCTTCGGCTCAGGTTCGACGGTCGCCGGACGGCGCACCAGCGATCCCACGGACGCTCAGGAGGAGGCGATGATCAGGGTGCTCAGTGCCGCCCTTCAGGAGGTGATGGAGCGTTGGATCAGCCCCAGCGAACGTGGGGGGAGCCCGTGCCAGCTGATGCGCTGGGGAGCCGCCCTGGCCCAGCCCCCCGGCTTGTTCGCCGAACTGATGCTGTGCCCCCAGAGCCGGATCGGCTTCTGCGGCGATGGCTTCGCCGGCCCGGGATTCGGCCGCCTTGAAGGCGCCCTGCGCAGCAGTGAGGCCCTGGCCCGCCAGCTGATGGCAACGGTGGAGCCGATCAGCGCCTGAAACGGGAGCGGAGCGTTCAGGTGGGGCGGGGCGGGGGGTCGCTCAAGCCTGCAGGGGCCGAGCGCGGTGATGACGTCGTCGGCCCAGGGGCTCGATCCAGGACTCGCGCACCTGATCGTGGTGGAGTGTCGCGGCCGGCAGGCGGCAGCCCAGCCGGATCGCCCCTTGGTCGAGCAGACGCCCCAGGCGCAGGGCGGTCGCCTCCTCCAGCCGGGAGAAACGGTTCTGCTGGCGGACGATCCAGCCCAGCTCAGAGGAGGTGATCACCCCACTGGAGAGAGATTCCAGAAACAGCTCGCCAACCGTCATGACCTTTTGTAACGGAACCTCAGAAAGTCTGTCGGGCCCGAAGCCGCGCCGTGGGTCAGGCCAGCCGGTGGACCCCACGGCGCTCCCGGCGGGATCCGTAGGGGCGGCAGGAACACCCCGGAGCGGAACAGCTCAGCCTGCTCCCGCTGCCGTTGCCGTCTGGGGAGCTCGAACCGTCCATGCACCGTCGCCATCCCCCGCTGGCGCGGGGAGCCGGCAGAAAACCGCCATGGCAATCCATCAAGCGACGCGGGTTCGATCTGGGCGCCCAGGGCCGGCTTCCTGGCACGGGCCGGCTGCGGGGGCAGGGGCGGATCGCGCCAGCGGCCCTCAGGGGGTCGACCATCAGGTTCGATCAACCGGTTCGGGCGGCTTCACTGGCGCACGCGAACGGCCGTCATGAACGGTCGCGCCACCCGTGATGGAAATCGGCTCCAAGCCCTCCCCGCCGCAGATCAACGGCGGAGGCCGTGCGCTTCATCGAGCCGCGGGATTCTGGGCGGCCATGGACTCGCCTCGGGGCATGGACCGAGGCCATCGCCTGCCAGACCTCGGCTGAACGCCACCCATGGCGGCCCGCCATCTCAGCCTCCATGACGGCAGCGGCTGCCCCATGGATTCTGGTGGCCCCACGACTCAGCAGGGGGCTCCAGCAAGGGCCGATCGCGGCAAGACGGCCGCAACGTTCGGATGGCCAGGCCCCCAGTGAGGAAAGCTCTGCTGCACGAGCGCCCCTTTCGCTGCGGCCTCGATCCGCGCAGCCCGAAGGCAGAGGACCCGAGCGGCGAGGGCCCTGGAGGTGGAGGCCTGGAGCGGATCCGCCAGGGCAACTCGACGAGGTGGCGGGCCCTCCAGCACCTGATGCCTCCCGGCGTCGGCCTTCAACCGATTGAACGGAGCGACGGCACCCGCTTCGGCGCCGCTGTGATCCGCCCGCAGCGCATCGGCGTGTGGAGCCCCCACCCCCAACGGCAAGGCCCGACAGGGCCAAGCCAAGGGGAACCAGGGGTGCCTCCGTCACGGCGTCGCCCGGCCCGGCCCCTCGATGGGGGCCAAGCCCGGCGACGGGAAAGGCGTGCCGCTCCGATGGCCTGCTGCTCCCAATCCCGCCCGCCCCCCTGCTGGGTTGCAGCATCTGCAAGGGTCCGCTCCCGAGACGAGCGGGCAGCAGTCAAACCACCCACCCCAGCTGGAGTCGGCGCAGACCTGCCGGTCGGAGCGGGGTCAGGGGGCCCGGGCCCGCCACTGCAGCCCTCTCCATCAAGCGACGGGGCCTGGACGATCAAGCCCATCGTCGTCCGAGCGGACATCAGCCCTGGCGAACGCACCATCCAAGGCACCTGTGTCTCCGCCCGGACGCTGCTGGACCATCAAGCGGCAGGCGGTGGCAGCGCAGCGGTCCGTGACACGCAGCCCACCCTCACCCAAGTCGACCATCAGGCCTGCCTCCGAATCTCCTCGAATCCGATGGACACTCCGTGCTCGCGGCCAAGCGTCGCTTGAAGGGCTGGGTCTTCGACAGGAAGGCGCCATGGCAGCGGCAACGCCCCTGTCCCGTCCCGCTACCCCTCCGGCGGAGCCTGGGGGAGCCATGCCAGAGGAAGAGATCGTGGAGTCCGCCGCGCAGATGGAACTGCTGATCGTGACGAAGGCCACGGACAGCTCGACTCCCGGCGGGCTGCAGAGGGCAGCTCCGGGAAGGACCACCTGGCGCGCTTGCCGCGCCAGGCCATGGGGGGGGGGGAATCGAACCGCTCGTTCCCCACAGCACAAGGGTGTGGGAGTGCCTGGATCGAATCGACGTGATCTGGGGGCTGGCCCTGAGGCCCGCGCCTGAGCATCCCTCCCCACGACCGGCGGCCCATCGCCCTAACCCGGGGCGCTGCGGCTAACGCTGGCTCAACCACTCCGAGAGAGCCGACGACGGAGGTCGTTCTTGAGGCCCTGGGCCCTCAGGCCGCAGGGAAGAACCGCAGCGAGGCCCCTGCCGCTGCAGAGCACCAGCAGCGGCGCCCATGCCTGCGGCTGCCGCTCCATGGTCCCGGCCCAGCCCAGCCAGCCGGCAGCCTGCTGCACCACCACCGGGCGCCCCAGGGGAACCGGGAGACTCCTTGGGGTGATCGCTCAGCCCATCACACCGAGCATCCGTCGCCTTCCAGCAAGCCGCCCACCGAGCGCTGCTGCCCAGCCCGCTTTCGAGCGGACCATCCCTTCTCCTGCGCCAACCCGGCGCTGGGCACTGCCATGGGCCCTGCCGCCCCTGGCACCCTGCCGGGACTGGGGGCCAAGCCCCCCGGCCTGGCTCCGGTGGACCTGGACGCGGCCTGGCTCCAGGACGCCATCCATCCGCCCGACGGGACAAAGACCTTCTGGGCACTCGGCAAGAAGAGCGGCGACCAGGATGCCCCCCGCGCCGCCAAGCCCCTGGGGGCCTCCACCGCTGCGGCGGACGCCGTGGGGTGACCTCGAAGACTTCGACGGCGTGGCTCAGCTCATCGATTGAGTCGTTGCATGCGCCAGGTCACGAAGGTGCCGATCGGGCTCCAGAGCAGATAGGGAATCAGCAGGACCAGGCCCCCACGGCTGACCGGGGCCACAGCAAGGCTGAGCGCCACGCCCCACCCCCAGCCAGCCGCACCCAGCAGCGTTCCGTTGCGGAGGCGGCGGGTGCGCACGATCACCAGGGTGTAGCTCTGCACCAGCAGGACCAAGAGCAGGAAGCCCGCCATCAGGGGCCAGCTGCCACTGGCGTTCCAGCTCAGCAAGGCCGAGGCATAGAAGCAGGCGTAGATGCCGATCCAGATCAGGGGAATCCAACGCTCGAAGGTCAGCCAACGCGGTCGCCGGAGGGCAAGAAACCACTGGAATTCAACCCTGCCGGGGTTGAGCGCCGCCACGACCGCCCCCATCACCACCAGGATCAGCAGGGCCGCCAGCACGGAAGGCTCTCCAACGCGTCCCTCAGCCTGGCGCACCGGTCGCTGACTGCCGCTCCCACGACACCCCGTCGTCGCCCATCAACCGGAATCCGCGGCGGCGGAGGGAAGCTCCAGCTGCTGCGATGGTCAGGAGGCGCCAGATCCGCCCCCTCAGCCCAGCGTTGAAGTTCCCCCACGTCCGGCACCCCACCAACGCCGGAAGGAGCCACCGGCACCTCCAATGCCCCGCTCGCCCACGGTGACCAGGCGATCGAGCCGCAGCTGGTGGTCGGCACTGGTGAGACGCCCATAGGCCAGGCCCACGACACCGAACACCCCCAGCGCCGTCGCCGAAGCGATCATGAACAGAATCACGATCTGGTAACGAACGGCGGCTTCCGGTGCCGCCCCCTGAAGGATCTGGCCAGTCATCATCCCCGGCAGGCTCACCAGCCCCATCACCATCATCGAATTGATCGTCGGGATCATCGCCACGCGGATGGCGTCGCGCACCACCTCCTGACAGGCCTCCCAGCGGGTCCCCCCCAGGGCCAGGGCCGTCTCCACCCGATCGCGTCCGCTGCGCAAGCCCTCCATGAAGCGATCGAGCCCCAGGGTGAGGCCGTTGAGCGTGTTGCCCAGCACCATTCCCAGCAGGGGGATCAGGTACTGGGGGTCGTACCAGGGCTGGGGCCTGATCAGCCCGACCACCGCCAGGCCCGTCACCAGGGCCGCCGAGGCCAGCACCGTCAGGAGGCTGTTGAGGTAGATGCCTGCAAAGCGGCGCCGGGTGCGCTGGACCGCCGACACCGCCGCGATCAGGGCCATGGCGACCGCCACGAGCACAATCAGGAGTGCATCGTCCTGGCGGAACAGCCACTCGAGCACGGAACCCACCAGCAGCAGTTGCACCACCATGCGCAGGGAAGCCACCACCAGGCTGCGCCCCAGGCCCAGCCGCAGCACGACCGAGAGGCCCACGTTCACCAGGATCAGCAGGGCGGAGAGCGCCAACTGGCCATCGCTGATCGCCAGAGCGCCGGCAGGGGCGGGGGTCATGGCACGAGCTCCAGGCTGCGGCTCGCGAAGCGCTCGATCTGCCCGCTGTCGTGGCTGGTGAAGACCGCAGCACGGCCCCCCCCGCCGAGCCATGCGATCAGCAACGCCTCCAGCGCCGTCGTCGTCGATCCATCGAGGGAGGCGGTGGGTTCATCCAGCAGCAGCACGGTGGGATCGAACTGCAGGGCCCGCAGCAGCGCCAGGAGCTGCAGCTCACCGCCGGAGAGCCGCTCGGCGTCGTAGGTCAAAAAGGAAGGATCGCGCCCCAGGGCCTCCAACCAGACCGTGATCCGCCCCCGGCTCCAGCCCCCCCGCCCCCGCAGCTCCCGGAAGGCCCAGGGGGCGCGCAGGTTCGTCTCCACCGTGCCCCCCTGGGCGACGGGCCGCTGGGCGAGATAGGACACCATCGAGCGCCAGCAGGGCAGACCCCAGGCCGACGGTGGCCGGCCCTGCAGACGGATCGAACCCGCCTGCAGGGGATCGAGCAGGGCCAGGGCGCGCAGCAGCAGGGTTTTTCCCGCCCCCGAAGGCGCCACCAGCCCCAGCCGTTCCCCAGCGGCCAGTTCCAGATCGAGGCCGCCCCAGAGCAGGCGATCGCCGAGCTGGCGTTTGAGCCCCTCGGCGCGCAGAAGCAGGGGGCGGTCCAAGGCGCGGCAGTGGGGCAGGGCCACTCTGCTCGACCCCGACGTCGATCGGACCCCGGGTCGATCGGACCCACCCGAGGGTTGGCCGCCATCCTGGGGGGCCCGCCCCGCCTTGATGAATCCAGGAGCCCCGGACGCCTCCCTGGTGCTGGCCGCCGATGATCCCGCCGCCCTGGCGGGTTTCTATGGCGCCCTGCTGCAAGTGGAGGCGCAACCGGGCTGGGGGTCTGGCCACTGGCGCCTGCCCTGGCCGAGCGGCGGCTGGCTGGAGGTCTACGCCCCCTCGCGCACACGACCCGTGCCGCGGCAAGCGGGCCGCCTCGCCCTCTGCCTCCAGAGCGCTGGGGGGTCCAACGACCCCCTGGCGGTGCTGGCGGCCTGGATCGAGGTCGCGCTCGCCCATGGCGCCCGCGCTCAGGAGCCGCCGCGCCGGGAATCCTTCGGCGCCGAGGCCTGGCTGCAGGATCCCGAGGGCAACCGGCTGCTGCTGCTGGTGCGCTGATCGACCCTGGCCTCAGCTGGCCTGCTGCCACTGCCGCAGCAGCTCATCGCGCTGGGCCGGCGTCGGTGGGGACAGCCGCCGCACCCCGTCCCCCCGGGGGCTGACGCCCCTGCCATTCGCCCGGCGGAAGCCATGGGAGGCCAGCAAGGCCTGGCCGTCGGCTCCACCCAGGTAGCCCACAAACCGCTCCCCGTCGCCCTCGCGCCCCTGCCCGACTCCGCGCAGCACCGCCGCCGCGAGCACCGTTTCCACGGTGGGATCGGGCACCAGAATTTGGTAGCCACCGGGGCGCGCTCGGGCCGCCTCCGGCTGCCGGGCCAGGGCTGAGGCTTCGTAGACCATCGCCAGATCCCCCTCGTTGGGTCCGCCGCTGATGAACTCCTTCAGCAGGATGTCGGTGGAGCGGGCGGGCCGGTAGAGGGCCCGCCGCAGGCTCTCGACGCAACCGGGCCTGGCTTCGCCCTGGCACCAGAGCGCCAGGGTCAGTTGGCCGGAATTGGAGCGCAGTGGGTCCGTGGCGCGCAGGTCGAAACTGCCCCAGGCCTCCGGTGCGCCGAGGGCCCTCCACTGGCCGGCGGCGGCCGCCTGGCGCAGGCGGCTCCAGCTGAAGCGGCCAGCGGGGAACAGGCGCTGGGCGCGCTGGGGCCAGACCACGGCCACCAGCAGGGTGCGGGCCACGGTTTGAGGAACCTCTGCAAACGGGCTGGCTTCCCCTCGGGCCTGCGCCGCCTCGGCCAACGCCGTGAGGTGATCGCGGCTGGCGGGGATCAGCACCCTGGCCCGCTCCGCCCCGCCATCGAGCCAGCGGTTCACCATCTCCTGGGAGCCCTGCACCTCCCATTGCAGGTCGATGTCCGGGTGCTGGCGCTCGAAGGCGGGCTCCAGCGCCTCCATGGCCGGAGCGAGCTCGGAGCCGATCGCCACCAGCAGGGGGCGCCGCAGTCCCGGCAGGGGTGCGGCCGCCAGTACCACGGCCACGGCGGCGATCGACAGCGAGATCATGCGCCTGCGCCGGAGGGTCGCCTGCACAGCCACGGTCACAAGGTGGGCCCAGTCTGACCGCTGGAGCGCGAATCGCCCCACAATGGGCCTGTCGATGGGCAACCTCCATGGCCCGGCCCCTGCCGCAGGCCCTCTGCGCCTCCCTGCTGCTGAGCCTGGCGGGTTGCTCCTTCTGGTCTCCTCCCCCCCTGGAGTTGGAGATGCTCGTGGGCAGTGCCCTCAAGGGCTTCTGCCAGAGCGCGGCGGCGGCGATCGCCAAGGACCCACCCCAGCTCCCGGACCGCACCCCCGTGCTCCTGCGCTGTCGTTCCGCAGGCAGCGGCGATGTGGTGCAGCAGATTGAAGACCAGGCTCGGGGCGTGCTCCAGGGCGGCGGCGCAGCGGAGGATCCGCGGATTCCCACCCTGCTCTCGGTGGACGGGGAGATCTACCTGGAGCTGCTGCGTCACCGGCTGCAACGGCTGGCCCCGACCCGGGAGCTGATCCCCCTGCCCGCCGACGCCCCCGCCCTGGCCTCCAGCCCCATGGTGCTGATGACCACGCCGGAGCTGGCGAAGGGCCTGAACCGCAAGGATCCCTACGGAGCCCTGGCCCGCAGCGGCGACCACCACCAGCTTGATCCCAGTGGCCCGTTCCAGCCGATCCGCTTCGTGCACACCGCCCCCACCCGCTCCAACTCCGGCCTGCAGACGGTGGTGGCGATGGTGGCGGAGGTGGCCGGCAAGCGGCCCGAGCAGCTCACGGTTGCCGATGTGCGTGCCCATGCCGACCAGCTGGCGGCGATCGAGCGTCACGTCACCCGCTACGGCAGCTCCACCGATGAACTCGCCCGGGCGATGCAGCGCAACGGGGTGTTCTGGGCCTCGGTGGGGGCGGTGTACGAGTCCTCGGTGGTGGGGGTGAACAGCCGCCGCGGCCCCGACCAGGAGGCGATGAAGGCCGTCTACCCCCGCGCCACCTACGCCAGCACGATGCGCGTGATCCTGCCCAATGCCCCCTGGGTGTCGGCGAAGGAAAAGCAGGCGGCCCTGCTGCTGATTGAACGGCTCCAGCAGCCGGCGATCCAGCAGCTGGCGGCCGCCGAGGGCCTCAGGCCCGCCAATCCGGCCGTGCCCGCCAGCCGCGTCACCCCCGCCCTGGGCGCCGATCCCGGCGCCGTCTACGACTCCCTGCGGGCCCCGAAACCGGAGGTGGTCGAGGCGATCATCCAGGTGTGGCGCGATCTGGCCAAGAAGCCGTCGCGGGTGGCCCTGGTGGTGGACAGCTCCGGCTCGATGAAGGGAGAAAAGCTGGCGGCCGCCCAGCGCAGCCTGCAGGCCTACCTGGGCCAGATCGGCCCCCGGGACACGGTCGGGCTGTTTGATTTCGATGCCGCCCTGCGCCCGCCCGTGGTGGTGCGCGGAGGCGCGGCCACCGGCGCAGGCGGGGCGGCGGCCAGCCGGTTCGTGAGCTCCCTGCAGGCCGAGGGGGGAACCCGCCTCTACGACGCCGTGAACCAGGGACGCGACTGGCTGCTGAATAGCCGAAAACCGGGCGAGATCCTGGCGGTGGTGGTGCTCACCGACGGTCAGGACAACGGCTCAAGCCTTCCTCTCGACGGCCTGATCGGCAGCCTCAAGCGCAGCGGGTTTGGCGCCGATGAGCGCATCGCCGTGTTCACGATCGGCTATGGCAACCAGGGCGATTTCGATGGCGAGGTGCTCAAGCGCATCGCCCTGGGCAACGGCGGTGAATTTGCCACCGGCACGCCCGAAAGCATCCGCAAGCGGATGGAAGATCTGCAGTTGGCCTTCTGATGGCACGACTCCCGGCCTGGGTTAATCCCCTTGATGAACCCCTGGCGGTCGCCACCGCCGGCCTGCTGCTGGTGGCCGTGGTCAGGCTCGGCCTGCTCGCGCTGGTGCCGGGGTTACTACTCGGCCTGGGGGCCGCCCTGCTGCTGGCCGCCCTGGGCCGATCCCTGCGCCGCCGCCCCAGCCAGGACCAGCGGCTGCACGATCGCCGGGTGGAGGCCGGCATCGACGCGGCGCTGCTGCGGGCCAGCGAGCTGGCGGCCCAGGCGGAGACCCTCCGGCTGCAGGCGATCGAGCGCTTCACCGCGACGGTTCAGCTCGAGGGCCTGGGCCGCGTGCAACTCTGCTGCGAGCGGCTCGCGGCCCTGCCCCAGCGGTTGGAGAGCCGCCGCCCGCTGCTCCAGTCGGGTGGCGGCGTGCTGCTCTCCACAGTTGACCTCTCCGTGCGCCTGCGCAGCGAGCAACAGGCCCTGACGCGGGACGCTGACGGGCCCCTGCGCCAGGAACGCCGGCGCCTCGTGGATCAACTCAGCCGCAACCTCAGCGCCGCCCACCAGGGGATGGACGAGCGCGAGGCCCGGCTGCTGGCCCTGGCCACCCGCCTGGAGGCCATCGACGGGGGGCTGCAGCTGCTGCGGCGCCAGATCGAGCGCGAGTGGAACTCCGAGGAGGCCAGCGACGCGGCCCTGACGGCGGCCATCGATCCCCTCGACGGAGCCCTTGATCAGATCGAGCGGCTGTTAGATGCCGGCCGGGCCTGAACCGCCTCCAGAGGTCCGATCACGGCGCCCCTGGAGGCACCGGGCAGCGGCGGACCGATGAACCATGCTCACGCCAAAGGAACAATTACCGCACAGGCTTGGTCACCAGGTCCGTCGAGGCCACCGCAATGAACGCAACGTCTCTGTCTACCAAGGCCATCTGCTGCCCTGCCGCTCGATGGGCCGTTCCGGGAAGGCACTCTGTTGGCAACGGCTGGGGACCCCTGCTGCCAATCCATCGCTCTTGAAGGGCCCGATCCGGCCGGGCTTGGCCCATGGCGTTCATGACGAGGCCGAAGGTGAACCAGCACGGCAGAGAACTGTCGCGATCCCATGCAGCCACCCTCCCAGGGCGCCAGAAGGGAACCGCCATCGCACGTCGCGCGTGGGGAAACAGCTCCCTCCCCACCGCCCCAGGGGCGCTGGAGAGCGTTACCGGCTTGATTGCAGGATGGATCGGGCCCGCATGCAGCCGCTGCTTCAGCGCAACGCCGCCACCGACGGGATGACGTGCTGGAGAGGAACGGAGAAAGGGGGTGAACCGTTGCGGGCCAGGGGCCAACGGCGCACCCAGCAGGAATCCGAGGCGTCGTCAAGGCTGACCACCTGGTAGGTGCCGTCGGGCTTGTTGGTCAGCTGGACAAAGGAGCCTGATGTGAGGGTCATGGGATCGAACACGGGGGGCGATCGGCCTGGGCCTCAGGCACCAACGACGCCGGGGCGCCTGGCGACGAAGACCGCCGATGGAGTCAGGGGGTGAGTCGACGAACGCAGCGGCTGGAGCAATCGTAACGGTTGATTGCGCACCGGTTGACGAATTCATGCTTTCTGTGCTGGTGCAAACACCGAGCACGCGGATCCCAGGCCGGCGCCCGCCCGTTCAGTGCAGCAGTTCGCATGGCACGGGTCCAACAGCCCCACCGGGGAGCACCCGGCGCCTTGTCCTTCTCCCTGGGGCCTCCACACGTCGATCCCAGCGATCAAGCAACGGGCTCACCAACTCCTGCAAGGCCAGGGCACCATCGACAACCACCACCAGCATCCACACCACAAGCGCAAGGATGGTCTGGCGCTTGGCGCTGGCCTCAAGCACCAGCGCTGGGACCGCCGCCACTCCCTGGCCCCCTGGAAGCGATAGCGCCACTTCTACGGATCCAGTCCCCGGAGCGCTTGCGCGACCTTCAAGCCCTTCGCTCTCAGGGCCGGAGGGGCCAACGCCGTCCTCCCCACGCCGTTCCTCCACCTCAACCGCTCCGCGCGCCAGGGGCGCCCATGAAGGGGGCAGATCGGCAGGCTGTCCCCGCATGGCCGCCAGGGCGGTGGGCAGATCGCCCGGCACCCGATAGGGACTCTCCACGCCGAACCGGCCCCGGCGTTGGCGCTTGCGGCGGCGCAGTCGTTCGGAGAGGGTTGGGTTCAAAGCTCAGCCTCCAGGACCCTGGTGAGGCACCGGGCACCGCCCGATCATGGACGAACCCTGGCCGGGAAGCACGCCCCGGGCCAGGGTCCACCGCGATTCACGGGCCGGGGGGCCAAGCCCCCCAACCACTGGAGCTCAGGCCACGCTCACCTGGGTGATGCGACCGCCGAGCCGGTTCGCCCGTTGGATCGCCTGATTGAAACGCGCCAACGGCACCCGCCAGACCACATCGGCACTGCGCTCGTCCCTCAGGCTGGCAATGCCGCTCACGTGCAGGGTGACGGTGCGCCCGGAAGCGCCCTGGAGGCCATGCACCCTGTGGGCCTGGGCGGGACTCCGGAGCGCATGGGCGCCGCCCACGTTGATGTCGCCCGCCGCCAGGCCGGAGCTGACCACCGAACGGAAGGGCCCTTCGCTGGCGCTGGGGCTCACCACCGGCATGGCCCGGTTCTGATGCAGAGCACCTCCGAGGCGGAAACGTGTACCGGCGGCATCCCCCTTCACGGAAGCGGCGGCACCACGGGCCAACTGCATCAGCCAGGAGAACTGACGGCCCTCCAGACCGGCGGAATAATCCCAACCGTGGATGTAGGGCACCACATCGAGACCGAAGCGCTCCTGGTACTCGGGGCTGTCGATGTAGGAATCGATCTCGGCATCAACCCCCTGCTCCTGCAGAATCGTGAAGTGGTGGAGCATCTCGTCGCGGTTGTGGGGAGCGCGGCCGAGCAGGTGCTTGTGGTTGAGCTCGATGAAGCGATAGGGATTGCAATTCTCGAAGAAACGGCTGCGGTACTGACCACTCTTGGCCACGGCCCGTACCAGTTCACGAACGTTGTAGTAGCCGTTGCGGAAGAGGGATTCGGCCCCCTCCAAGCGCTCGCTCTGCATCAGGTACTGGTGGCCGAGCACCTGCTGGTAGACAGCGCGGATCGTGATGCTCTTGTCGTTGTCGGAGTCGGTGATCCAGCCTTCCTTGTAGCGGTCATTGGCGAAACGCTCGATACCGAGATAGGGGGCTCTGATCAAGGTCATCGGGAAAAGGGCAAAGGAGTCGACGTCAGGGCCAGGGAGGCGCCAGGCTGGACCGTAGGCGGATCAATGGGCAAACACTGACAAGCTTCATGGGGGTCCATGGATTTCAACGCTTCAGAACAAGTCTTTACGGATGTTGATCCGAGTTCACTGGGGCACGTTCCCAGAGAAGGCAAAGCCCTGCCGCCAGCGAGGGACCGCGACCGCGCAAGCTCCCCCCATGGCCCTCAAGCCGTCCAGCCCAAGGGCGCTGGGACCCCAGACGCAGCCTTCGCCGGTGCGCGATTGTCCCCACCGATGGCAGACCCTGCCGGCAGGGGGCCCATGCCCATCTATAGTGTGAATGGTTCCAAGATTTCTCTTCAAGCGAGTTTCAACTTTCTTCAGGGCCGTCGACGGATCGATTCATAGTTTCTGAGTTCATGACGATTTACGTGGGCAACCTTTCCTTCGATGCCGAAGTGGAGGACCTCCAACAGCTTTTCGCGACCTACGGTCAAGTCAAACAGTGCAGCCTGCCCCTCGATCGGGAAACCGGCCGTAAGCGTGGCTTCGCTTTCGTCGACATGGCCGTCGAGGCTGAAGAGGCCAAGGCCATCGACGACCTTCAGAACGTCGAGTGGATGGGACGCAACATCCGCGTCAACAAAGCCGAACCCCGCACCGGTGGTGGCGGTGGCGGCAATCGCGGTGGTGGTGGTTACGGCGGCGGCGGTGGCGGAGGCTACGGCGGCGGTGGCGGCGGTTACGGCGGCGGTGGCCAGGGCCGTTACTGATCCAAACCTCTTGGCGGAGTGCGGCTGACCCCTCCGCCTTGACGCAACCTGAGGCAACGCCCTTGAGCGCCCCCTCGACAGTTAGCTGATGCCCCCGGAGAGCCTCACTCCCCGGGGGTTTTTCATGGCCCAATGCTCACTTCCAGATCATCACGTCCACCCCCGGGGTGCGCCGTCCCACCAGGACTCCCGTGTCGTGGTCACTGCGGTGCAACTGCAGGTCGATTTCTTCCTCCCCGAGACGCAGTCCGGCGATCTCCAGAAGGTCAAGGCCCTTGGGCAGCACGGGGTTGCGGAACAGCACCTGCACCCGGCCGGTGGTCGAGTCACGGCCGAGGCCCATGCCCGTAATCGCTTCCATCAGGCCAAACACCGAGCCACTGGCCCAGGCCTGGGGGCTGCAGGCCACCGGGTAATGGGTGGGTGCCTCACCCTCCTGGCGGGGAAAGCCGCAGAACAACTCCGGAAGGCGGTACTGGGGCATGGCGCAGGCAGTCTCGAACAGCCCCGTGAGAATCCGCATCACCTCTGCGCTGTGGCCGTAGCGGGCCAGTCCCAGTCCAATCATCGCGTTGTCATGGGGCCAGACCGAGCCGTTGTGGTAACTCATCGGGTTGAAACGCGCCTCCCGTTCGTCCAGGGTGCGCACCCCCCAACCGTTGAAGCTGGTGGGGGCTAATAGTTCCCGGGCGATCGATGCCGCCGCGGCTTGGCTGGCGATGCCGGTCCAGAGACAATGGCCCGCATTTGAGGAGCGCACCTTGCAGGGCACCCCGGCCCCATCGAGGGCCAGGGCATAGGTGCCGATCGACTCGCACCAGTAGGCCCCATGAAACCGACGGCGCAGGTCACTGGCCTCCTGGAGCAGCCGATCCGCCTGCGCCTGCTGACCGCAGCGCTGCTCGATCGCAGCCATCGCGCGCCGGGCGCCATAGGCGTAGGCCTGCACCTCGCACAGGGCGATGGAACCCTCCGCCAGCCTGCCATCGGCATGGTGCACCGCATCGTCGCTGTCCTTCCAGCCCTGGTTGCGCAGGCCTCCCTGGGCGGCACAGAGGTAGCGCAAAAACCCATCCGGACTCTTCGCCTCGGCCTGCCGAATCCAGGCCAGGGCACGATCCAAGGCCGGTCGAAGGCTGTCGATGAAGGCCCGGTCATCGCTGCGCAGCAGGTAATCACCCGCCAGCATCACAAACAACGGCGTGGCATCAACGCTGCCGTAGTAACGGGAGAAGGGCACCTCCCCCAGCACCGCCATTTCCCCCAGGCGCGCTTCATGCAGGATCTTGCCCGGCTCGGCGTCGGAGCTGGCGTCGCGGTGGCGGGCCTGCTGCTCGGCAAGGAACCCCAACACCCCCCGGGCCAGGCGAGGTTCCACCAGAAGCATCTGGCGCGCGGTGATCAGCCCGTCACGCCCGAAAGGACAGCTGAACCAGGGCACCCCGGCGTAGGGGTAGAGGCCATGGTCGAGCTGGGTGGAGAGCAGGTGCACATCCGACGTGGAGCGTGCAATCCAGGCGTTGAAGGCGGGGTTGTCGGTGCTGATCGCGGCCGTCAGGAGTCGGTTGCTCCTAAACCTCTCCACCGACGCCAGCAGGGCGCCATCGAAGGCCGCCTGGGGGGAACAGCTGTCCTCGCTGTGGTGATGAAAATCCAACACCAACGCCAACTTGCGTGTGCAGCGGGGCTCCAGGTCGAGGGAAAGGCGCAGTTCAGTTTCCGACACGTCCTGCACCGGCGCCGCCACCCGCAGGGCCGTGCTGCGGTCGATGGCATCGAGGCCGCGGTAGACCACCTCCAGGCTGTCGGCGGTGCAGCTGTAGACCCGGGTGCCGCGCTGCTCCCGCCTCAGACCGCGCACCTCGAAGATGTCGAGGAAATCAGCATCCACCAGCAGCACCAGGGGGATCGTCAGCGAGGAGGGGGCATAGCTGGTGAAGCTCAACTGCTGCATCAGGCCTGTGGGGGTGAGCACTGTGCTGCGCTCCAGGTGCACCGTGCCCGCTGGCGCCGAGCCGGCGGCGAAGCCGTCGTTGCTGAGATGGCTCACATGCAGACCCATCTCCTCGCGCTCGGTGGAGGAGAGCACCGAGGGGGGGTGGCCCCAGAGCAGCAGCTCCAATTGGCTCACATGGCGCATGCCCCGGTGAAACACCCCGGAATCGGGATGGGCCACCGGGCTGATCTCACCCCGCCGGTCGAGCATGGCGAAGGTCTCACCATCTTTGAGCACGAACGGGGGGAGTTGATCAAGCGGCATGGCACACCTGGGCAAGGGCGGTGCCCTCCGGACTCAAGGGCTGCTCTGCTTGGGCCGGTGAAGGGGCCGGGGGATCGCCCTGCGCTTCGATCAAGCGCCTATAGAGCGCCTCGTAGGCGATCGCCTGGCGCTCGACGCAGAAGCGACGCTCGAAATCAGCCCGGATGAGCGTCCTCGGCAACTGATCGATGCTGCGCACCGCTGCCACCGCCTGCTCGATCGACTGCACCAGCCGCCCGTTGAGACCATCGACAATCACCTCCGGAGTGGAGCCGTTGCACCAAGCGATCACCGGGGTGCCACAGGCGTTGGCCTCGATCATCACCAAACCGAAGGGCTCCGGCCAGTCGATCGGGAACAGCAGCGCCAGGGCGTGGCCCAACAGTTCCTGCTTGCCGGCGTCGTCGACTTCGCCGATGAACTCCACCTCGGGATGGCCTTCCAACAGCGGTTCAATGACGGCATGGAAATACGCGCGGTCCACCGCATCGACCTTGGCCGCCACCTTGAGCGGCAGCCCCGCCGCCGCCGCGATCGCGATGGCGCGATCCAGCCTCTTCTCAGGCGAGATGCGCCCGACGAAGGCCAGATAGGGAGACGGCGTGGGCTCGAAGCGGTAGAGATCCGTGGGCAGACCGTGGTGGATCGTACCGAGCCAGTGGGCCAGCGGCAACGGCAGGCGCTGGGACTCGGAGATCGACACCAAAGGCACTCGAGCGAAGTGGTGGTGCAGTGCCGTCATCGAGGGGGCCGACAGCGGCCCGTGCATGGTCGTGAGATGGGGCACGTCCAGGCGCGCCGTCAGGGGGTAATGGCCGTGGCCGGTGTGGAAATGCAGCACATCGAAACGATGCCGCTGCTCGGCCACACAGTCGAGCTGGATCAGGGCCGGCACACTGCGATCACCCTCGTACCCTGCCTGCCGCAGGGCCTGGGGCACGCAGGGGTAGAGCTCGGCACTGGTGGTGGAATCACCGCTGGCGAACAGCACCACCTCGTGGCCGCGCCGCACCAGCTCCTCGGTGAGGTAGTGAACCACCCGCTCCGTACCGCCGTAGCGCAGGGGAGGCACACATTCATCGAGGGGCGAGATCTGGGCGATGCGCATCGTCGTGACTCCTATACAGAACGATCGCCACGCCCGGGTCTCGCCGGCTGCCATGCCGATGGCAGACCCAAGACACCGAGCGACAGCCGACCAGGCTTCAGCGGATCACCAGGGAACGGCGATCAACCGGAAAGAAGCTGAACAACCCAGAGCGGCCGTGGGATGCATCAGCTTCCGCTCAACAAGGCTAGGGAGGTGATCCGAAGCCGACGTGCGGTACATCGGCGGCACATGGAACGCCATCGGAGCGATCCAGCGGCGCAAGCCGATGACGAACGGGCCGACTGGGCCAGCTCCCGTGGGACGCTCAGGGCACAGGCGGGTCTGGGGGAGCCCCACAGGCACCTGCCCGCCGACCCGCGCTTTCCCCAGGCCTCCCGAAGCTTCCGCCCTGCCCTGGAGCGCGGGGCCGTCGGGTTCGGCTGCCGCCGCTGGTGAACGTGAAAGGGCGCGAGGTGCCCGAGGGAGACGGGGCCTGGGCCGATCTGGTGATCGTCGGTGCGACGTTCGTGCGACCCAAGGACCTCGCCGATCAGATGGCCTGGCCGCTTCCGCGGCGGCCCTGGGGGCGGAGCGAGCGCCGTGGTGGCCTCCGCACCGTCGAGGAGCGCCGGTGCTCACCAGCATGTCCGTGACCCGCTGCGCTCGGCTGGAGCTGGGCGCCTGCGCCGCCATGGCCGCGCAATTCTCGTGCGGCTCCCGTTGCTGGGCGAGTTCTGCGCCAGCATCGTGCCCGCCGGCCGCAAGCCGTGGACCGGGGAAACGGAGCAATGGCTGGCGCGGAGCGCCATCGGCTCGCCGAACGCGGCTGGCTCGGCAACGCTTTCCCGACGATGACAACGTCATCGGCGACAGGCGCAGCGTCAAGCGGCGGCTCCCCCAGCGACCGACCTGGCAGCGCTCCCCGGCATCCCCTGTGCCCTGATCAGGGAAGCCTCCCTGGATCTGGCCACGGACGAGGGACGGATGGCGCTGGGGGGGGCCACCGCTGCGAACGGGTGTTCCTCGGCATCGAGACCCCTGATTCCACCACCGTCGCCTCGGACCACAAACGCCAGAACATCCGCCACCCGCCGGAGCAGGCGCTGGAGGCGATCACCGCCCATCCGAACCGGAGGCTCAGCGTGCGGCAGGTCCTTCCCAACGGGGCCCTCTGGCCTCAGCCCGCTCCCGCAGGGGGCCTGCTTGAGCGAGGCGGCGGCGTTCACCAAGGGCTGCAGGTCAACCGGCTGATCGCCCGGGCGATCGAGGCGATCGGTCAGGACGGCGTCGGGGGCTTCAACGCCCGCCATGGCCCCAACATCCCCTTCGAGCGCATCGGCTGCGATGGCCGTGGCGTGGTCGCGCACCCGGGCCTGCAGGACCCCGCGCCCTGCGGTTCCGGCGGGTGCGGCTGGGGGTTGGTGTTCACCCGTCCCGGTGCACGGCCCAGCGACCTGCGGCCGCTGCTGATCCAGGAGCACGTCCTCGAGGAGCGCGACCATGGGCGCGAGCAGGAGGAGGCGCCGCTGCGCTGGGCGCAGGGGCCTCCTGAACACCTGAACGCTGAACCAAGGCCCGGGGTGGGCTCGTCCCAAGCCCCGCCCGCGTAAACTCAGCCAACGCTCCTGGCAGCATGGCGAACCACAAACGGCTGCCGCCGGCTGAGTTCCTGCGCCAGCACCTCAGCTACGACCCCCGCAGCGGCCACTGCCGCTGGACCGCTGCGGCGACGGTTCGTGGACAGAGCCGCCAGGGCGAACGGGCCGGCAGCAAGAGCCGCGACGGCCGCTGGCATGTCGCCATCGAAGGTCAGCGCTATGCCCTGACACGCATCATCTGGTGCCTGCACCACGGCGTCGATCCGATCGGGCGGGAGATCACGCCGATCAACGGCAACCGCGATGACCACCGGATCAACAACCTGCGCGCCACGCCCGAAGGCCAGCCGCGGAACCCGCGCCGCAGTGCCCCCAGTGATCTGGCCACAGGCTTCAAGGGCGTCACCCAGGACCGCAGCACGGGCCGCTTTCGGGCGCGGATCCTCATGGATGGCCGCCGCCAGTCGCTGGGAGAATTCGACAACAAGTACGACGCCTTCCTGACCTATGTGCGCGTGGCCAAGGCTCAGCTCCGCGGCCCCACCGCCTGAGGCGATCCCATCGAAACAGGCCATGTCGTCCCTGCGACAGGCGAAGGTGGCCCCCCTGGCCTGAGATGGCCGTTCGCCGGATGGCCCCCTTTCCCCGTGCTGCGACCCACCCCCGGCGCCCTGCGCTCCAGTCGCCTGGAGGAACGCCCCGCCGCCATCCCCACCCAGCTCTATGTGCATGGCGGCCAGCAGCCCAGCCGCTTCAGCGTCATGGCCTTCGAAGCCGCGGGGCCCAGGCTGCATGCCCTGCAGCACCCGGGCGAACTGGCGGCTCTTCAGAAGCCTGGGATTCCGCTGTGGCTGCGGGTCATGGGGCTGAGCGACCCAAGGGCGATCCAGGCGATGCTGCTGCCCCTGGCGGTGCCATCGGTGCTCCTGCCTCCGCTCCTGGAGGTGCCCCAGCGTCCCCGGGTGGACTCCCTCGGGGAGGCGCTGCTGGTGGTGCTGCACCGCTTCAGCTTCGCCCGTGATCCCTCCCATCTGATCAGCTCCCAGGTGGGGGCATTGCTGCTGCCAGGCCTGTTGATCAGCTTCGAGGAAGCGCCGCTGGGGGAAGCCTTTCCCGACCTCACGAACTGGCTCTCGGCCCAGGTGGGTGCCACGGAGCTGCGTGACCTCGACGACATCCTCCACTTCCTGGTGGACGAGATCCTCGATGAACTGTTCCCGATGCTGGAGCTCATCGCCAACCGGCTCTGCGATCTGGAGGAGGCGGCCCTGCGCGACCCGAAGCCGAAGTTACTCAAGCGCACCTTTGAGCACCGCTCCAACCTGCTCACGATTCGCAGTCAGATCTGGCCCCTGCGCCACCAGATCCGGGTGTTGCTGCGCCAGCGCCAGGAGCTGCTGGGGCCGGAGGCCACCGCCGGCTTCCGTGACATGGGCGACCTGGTGGAAATGCTGTTCGAGAATTGCGAACTGCTGCGCAACCAGTGCGATGCGATCACTCAATCGTATGCGGCGAGTGTGGGCAATCGCATGAACCAGGTGATGAAGACGCTCACCATCCTTACCAGCATCTTTGCTCCCCTCACCTTCATTGGCGGGGTCTACGGCATGAACTTCGACAACATGCCCGAGCTGCACTGGCGCTACGGCTATGCCTATGCGATGGGCCTGATGGCCCTGGTGGCGTTGATTCAGCTTTACTGGCTCTGGCGCCGCCGCTGGTTTGAAGACTGGACCGCACCGCGTTGAGCCCAGAGTCCGATCAAATGGGGAGGATTCCAATCTGTGAACAGGCCCCTAGATGCTCCTTCAAGCGGCCTAAACCAGAAGGGAGAAAAGGCACTCGTTCCTGACCCATGGAACCCAGAAGCCTTGAGCGACCCAAGGTCCCCCTGAGCCTCCCGCGGCCAGGGCGCCAGGGAGAGCGGCGCTGGGTCCTGCTCACCCTCGCCATGGTGGGAATCTTCCTGGTCGACCTGGCCCTGCCCAAGGAGGTTGTGCTGCTCCCCTTCTATTGGATTCCAGTGGTGCTAGCGGCGGGCTTCGCCAGCCCGTTGCAGGTGGGTGCCCTCTCAAGCGAAGCCTTGGCCCTGGGGATCATGTCAAGTCGCCACGGGGACTTGTTCCCTTCAGTGGAAACCAGCACCCGGCTTCTGGGTCTGATGAGTATTTCTATCGTGGCCATCCTGGCGGCCAGGGAACGCCAGCGACGGGAGCAGACGATCCGGAGCCTGGAGACGCGTTTTTCCCAGATCGCCGATACGGTTCCCGGCGTGCTCTATGAATACCTCCAGGAGTCCTTTGGCGGCGGCCGCTTCCTTGTCGTCGGAGCCGGCTGCCGCGAACTACTTGAACTGGAGCCCGAACAACTGCTGGATGAGGCCCAGAGCTTCTGGCGCCTGGTGCACCAGGAGGATGTCCAGCGCCTGGGCGACCTGCACCCCGAGGGTGCCGCCAGCAGCGGCAGTTTTACTGCGGACTTCCGCATCACCACCCCCTCCGGCACGCTGAAATGGCTGAACCTGAGCACACGCCAGTTGCGCCCAGACGTCAACCAACCGAGCCTATGGTGCGGCGTCATGCTCGACATCACCGAGCGCAAGCAAGCAGAAAACAACCTGCAACGCAGCCACACGGAACGGGCCGCCACCGAGGAGCGCCTGCGTCATGAACGTGGTCGCCTGCGTGCCACCCTCGATGCATTGATCGATCCCCATGTGGTGCTCCAGGCCATCCGCGACGGAAAGGCCCACATCCTCGACTTCACTTATCTCGATGCCAACAGCGCAGCCCGCCAAGGCATCGACCGGAGTTTTGATGAGCTGCGCACGGTTCGCCTGAGCACGGTGATGCCCGGGCTGGAGAAGACCGGTCTGCTCAATCGATGCCGAACCGTGTTGAAGGATCAACGACCGCTTGATCTGGACGGCTTCGCCTACGACGACGAACGGCAGGGAGGCGAGCGGCGGTGGTTCGACGTTCGAGCCGTACCCATGGGGCCAGACACCCTTTCCTTGACCTGGCGGGAGGTCAGCGAACGGGAGAGCGCCAAACAACGCATCGCCGCCTCCGAGCAGCGCTACCGCTTGCTCGCCGAGAACTCCTTCGATGTGGTGATGCACCTGCGCCAGGGGATGATCGAATGGGTGTCCCCCTCGCTGAGCGCGATGCTGGGCTGGCGGCCCGAGGACTGGGTCGGCCGGTCGAGCACCGATTTCATGGATCCGAGCACCCATCAGCAGTACGCCGAAAAGCTGAAACAGGTGGAGGCGGGCACCAGCATCGTCACCCGTGACCTGGTGCAGGCCAAGGACGGCAATCGGCACTGGATCGAGTCCCACACCAAGCCCTACCTGGACATGGATGGGAAGCCCGACGGTCTGGTGACCTCCTTCCGCACCGTGGATAGCGAAGTGGAAGCGGAACAGACACTGGAACGTCGCGCCAGCACCGACGCATTGACCGGCCTGCTCAACCGGCACGAAGTGCTGCAACGGCTCGAAACGATCACACCCCAGGTACGCCGTAGTAGCGATGATTCAGGTGTGCTGTTCTGTGATCTGGATTTCTTCAAGTCCATCAACGACACCCATGGCCATGCCGCCGGTGACACGGTGCTGATCACCGTGGCCCAGCGCCTGCGTCGTTGCCTGCGCAGCAATGACCTCGCCGCCCGCATCGGCGGCGATGAGATGTTGGTGCTGCTCCATGGCGTGCGCGATCTAGACAACGCCCTTGTGATCGCCGAAAAGATCCGCCTAGCTGTCGCTGAACCGATTTCCACCGAGGCAGGGACGGTGACGATCACCCTCAGCATCGGCGTCACCTTGATGCGTACCGGTGAACAGGCCGACAGCCTGATCGCCCGGGCCGATGCGGCGATGTATCTGGCCAAGCAAAAAGGCCGCAACCGGGTCATCCCGCTCACAGAGGAGGTTGTCTCAGGCAACTGAGCAATCATCACCGCATCGGCGCTGCACATCAGGTGTGATCCAAGCGCAACGACCCCTCCAGTAGGCAAGCTTCACAATCCTCAACTTCGCTATGCCTTCAGGCGCAAAAGAGCTGATTAGGTTTGTAGTGACTCTCCCCGTCGATGGCCATGTTCAACTATCTCGCCGTCGGCCTTTTGGTCGGCACCAGCCTTGGCGTTGTGTTCTCACCTCCCGCCTCGGCCTACGACCTGGGCAACGACTCGAACCGAAACACCATCCGCTGGAACTCCGGCGGAGCCGTTTGGTCCACGGATCTCGCCTCGATCACTACCTTTGTGAACACGGGCGACGTCACCGACCGCGGTCTCAATGACGGCATCTCCCGCTCGGGTTGGTCCGCCAGCGAGCTGCGCGCGGGACTGGCCAAGCCCTACTCCGTTGATGTGGTCGGAGTTGCGAACTTCCTTTACTCCGATCCCGGTATCAAGTTCCTCAAAAATGCTTCGCGTAGCTACTTCCCCTACTGGACCCAGAGCACCTACGCCGTGGAATCCCTGCGGGGGGCGATCATCGGCGCCGCTGCCGATGGCACGATCTCCTCGCTCGACATCATGGCCAACCTGCCGGTGGATTACCGCTTGGCCCACACCTGCAACACCTACGACGGCAAACAGAACATCTGCGCCGAGGGCAAATGCGTGGGTGAAGCCCAGTGCACCTCCCTGCTGAGTTGGTATGTGTTCCTGCCGGCCTGCATCCAGGCCAATCAGCAGAGCACGGCCGTGGTGACCCGCGAGGTCAGTACACCCGTGGTGCCTGGGGTAGGCATTCGTGGCCTCTGGTGATTCGCGCCTGACCCCGCCCCGTCAGGGCGGGGTCCCATGGGGACAGCGCCTGGGCTCGTGTTCAATGCGATTCTTTCTCAAAAGGCCTAAACTGTTCGCCCATGGCGGTCGTTATACGGAAAGAGCTCTCACAACTCAACAGACGCGACTTCAGCCTCTACCGGGCCATCTGTCGGAAACTGGAAGAACTGCAACATGTGATCAAAGACCAGACGGTGCTGTTCTCTGATTTTCAGGAGATTTCGGCGGCAATGATGGATCGTTGCTTTCTAGTGGAATGGCTCCGTGGACTGCGCCTTCCCCCATCCATTGCCTACATCGATAGTGGGCTCAGCGAAGCATCAGAGGATCAAATCCTTCTCGACCCTCCTGAATGAGTGCAACGCACCTCTGCTGAATCCATCCACAGACCCAGGAAACCTTGCTCTCCTGATCAGCCTCATTCTCGCTTTGGATCACAGGAAAGGGCGTCATCGCCTTCTCAAGACCGGCCTTGACCAGGCTGTGGAGGGGGCGCATCACCTACGCCTGCTGGGACTCAGCAACGCCGAGACAGAACCCATGCCAACGGGCCACTTCCACCACCTGCTCAAGGATCATGGCGCTCACCAGGGGCGCCACGGGCCGCCGTCATGCGGGAGCCGTCGTCGCTGAAGGCGCTGCTGCCAGTCTGGCCATTGGTGGTCATCGCACCGGGGTGGGAGTGGGCGCCGATCGATGGTTGGACGCAGGGTGTCACGGGCGCCTTCACGTCATCCCCAGGACAAGAATGAACCCAGCGGATAGGCGACCCGTGGAGGCCCCTGATCCTCCTGGCCGGTTGAAAGCTCAGGCCAATCGAGAAGAACCAACTGAAATCTGATCTCCCAGACCGCTCGCGATGATCAACCTCCTGCGCCCAGCCTGGACCTCTGGCCCGGCCCACTGGCGGTCAGCTCAACGGTTCGACCGGGTACTGGGCCACCACCCGGTCGGCGGGGATCGGCCTGGAGAACAGATACCCCTGGAAGAGCCCGATCCCCATCGCTTTCAGTGCCACCAAGCTGCTCCGGTCTTCCACCCCTTCAGCCACCAGTTCGAGGGCCATGCTGGGCGCCATGCGCGCAATCAACTCAATGATCTGGAGGGCATAGGCATCTCGCTCCATCGCCATCACGAATGTCTTATCGATCTTCACCTCCTGAGGCTTGAGCGTACTGAGCATGTTGAGCGAAGAATAGCCCGTGCCAAAATCATCAAGTGAGAGGTGAATCCCCATCGCCCGTAGACGCTTTAAATTGCCATGAACGACTTCGTTGGCCTCGAGAATCGCGAGCTCGGTGATCTCAAACGTGAGGCGACCCGGATCAAAGCCCAGGGTGCGCAACAGAACACTCATCCTGTTCACCATCTCACCATCCAGCAACTGGGAGGGACTGAGGTTCAACGACAGCCGCACCCTGGGGCCCAAACGCTCAGCAATGGTCAAGAAGCCCTCCAGTGACAACCGCAGCAGCTCCTCCCCCACCATCCGCATCTTGCGGTGCCGTTCAGCCAGGGAGAGAAAGTCTTCAGG
Organism: Cyanobium sp. Morenito 9A2; assembly: GCF_024345575.1. Classification (GTDB taxonomy): domain Bacteria; phylum Cyanobacteriota; class Cyanobacteriia; order PCC-6307; family Cyanobiaceae; genus ATX-6F1. The sequence continues at coordinate 397,284 of NZ_JAGQBJ010000001.1, read as the reverse complement.
GGGGATCGGTCCCTTGATCGGGTGATGCCAACGGGCCAGCGCCTCGAGCGAATGCACCCGACCATCCCCATCCACGATCGGCTGGAACAACACCTGGAGCTCATGGTTGCGTACCGCTTCCATCAAGTCGCTGTAGAGCTGGAAGTTGTCGAGCCGGAAGTCGTTCGCTTCCACTTCGAAAATGGAGATCTGGCTGCTGCGGCTCTGTTTCGCCTTCAACATCGCCAGATCCGAGCGCTGCATCGCCAAAGCTGTGTCTTGCTCATCGGGGTCCACCAAGGCGATGCCGATGCTCAGGCTCAGCTCCAACGGCAGGCCATTCACTTCGCTCGATTGGCTGAATGCCGATGTGATGCGCTCGGCCAGGAGGTAAGCCTCGACCTTGGGATCCATCGGCTTGCCGCCTGATCCCTGGGAGAGGTCCATGAGCAGAACGAACTCATCGCCGCCGTAGCGGGCGAGGAAATCAGTGCCGCGAATCAAACCGGCGAGCCGCTGAGCCACGTTCACCAGGGCAGCATCTCCGATGGCATGGCCATAGGTGTCGTTGATGTCCTTGAACTTGTCCACATCCACGAACAGGATCGCGAAGCTGGAACGAAGCCTTTGATAACGCTTGGCCTCAAGCTCCAGCTTCTCCATGAAATAAGCCCGGTTGGGCAGTTGGGTCAGCGGGTCGCGCAGGGCGAGGTTTTTGGCGCCCGCCAGGAAGCGCTGGAAGCGCTGGGCCACCTGTGTGAGACGGCCGTCCACGGAAGCAGGCTCCGCCCCAGGCGCCTGGCCCTCCTCCAGGCGCCCCAACAGGCGTGCGAGCACCTGTTCATCGGGCGCCGATGGTCCCTCCGCCAGGCCGAAGTGGTCGAGCAACCGGTCCAGTTCCTGACATACCTGGCGAATGCGTTGGCTCTCCCTCCGCTCCTGGATGCGCTGACGCAGGGTCTGGCGGCGACGCTCCAGCATCAGTTGGGCACGCACCACCAGCAGGGCCGCCAGGATGGCGACGATGAGGATCAGATCCTCAAGCACCTCAAGGGCGAGGGCCGGCGCCAGATTCAGCGGGCTCAGGACCAGGATGAGCCCGCCAGGCGCATGGACCAACGGGGTCAAGACCTGCCAACTGGAGCGCGAAGCTTGGCCCTCGTCGCCCTCAGGTAGGAAGCGGAAATGCCCGCTCAGCTCCCGCAGGTTGCCCCGCAGGGCCGGGCCGTGTTCCGGCTGCAGCAGCGGCTGAAACATCGCAAGAGTGCCGGAGGCCCCATGGCTGCCATCGTTGTTGCTGATCGCCGTCTTCATCCCCAGCAGCCAGCGGCCACGGGGGTCCTGGCAGATCAGCCGCACCGCCACCCCCACCTGGCTCCGTGAACGCCCCCCGTCCCTGGCACAGCTCAGCAGCAACTCCGTCTCCGGCCCATCCAGCGGGCGCCTGGCGTAAACGAGCACGGGCCTTTCCGCCGTCGTGAGCACGACCATCGAGGCCCCCCCGTCAAACAAGGACGTGGTGGCCACGTCACGCTTCAGGAAGCCGGGGTTGGTGCCCAGAACGAACCCCTCCATGTCGGCCCAGTTGGCCCAATCGAAGACCGTGCGGCGGAGGCCAGAAAAGGCGGACGTCGCCAGCTCAACGGCCTGTTGGCGGTCCTCCCGCTGGCTGCGATCAATCGAGCCCGCCCGCCGCTGCAACTCCAGAACCAGGAGAGGCGTGATCAGCACCACAGCGGACACGGTCGCCAGTCGCCAGGCCCCGGGGCCCGGCAAGTGGCTGCGCTCCTCCTTCCACCACGAGCGGCAGGATCGCCCCAGGCCACGGAGCAGGGTGAAGGGGGAGCGTGGGGTGGACGTTTGCTTCAACGGTGCTTGGCTTGGTTGCGCCTTGGCGGGATACAACTCAGCGCCATGGCCGCTATCGGGCCGGGCATGGCTTCGCGGACGGCTGGCTGGGCGGGACGGGCAAAGGCAGGCCCGAGTCCTTCACGATCACAGACCAATCGGGCTTGAGCCAGCCCTTCTGCAGAGCAAGAACGGACGCCACGGTCAGCAGGATCAACAGGATCTTGCTCATGGCTCCGCACGCGGATGGGCGCCGAATCTGGCATGCGGATAACGTGAGCATGACCGTGGGTGGGGGCCATGTTCGTCAGGCGTTTTACCAAGGTCGCCAGCAAAGGTTCCCCCGCCGCCCGGCTGCGTCAGGTCAACCGCGACGATGCCCTGCAGGATTTCGATCTGAGCACCCTGGTCCAGTCGTACCTGGCCCGCGAACCCCTCTATCTGGGCCGCGGATCCTTCTGGAACTGGGATGTCGACGGCATCCCCCCCTGGCTGGTGGCGAGGTTTCAGGATCTGAACCTCCTTGATGGCTGAACCTAGCCTGGGATTCAACGCGTGAGCTCCCATGTTCCGCCACCTGCTTGTTCCCACCGACGGCTCGAGCCTTTCGCGCGAAACGATCGCAAAGGCCGTCGCCTTTGCCTCTGAGAACAGCGCTCGCCTCACCTTTCTGCATGTTCAACCGGAAGTCTTCGGCCCCAGCAACGTCTCCTTGTTCGGCGATGGAATGGTGGTCAATCCAGGTTGGAGTGAAGAACTCCTGCGAGCCAACCAGGCCTACGCCTCCCAGGTGCTCCAGCAGGCCGAGGCCCTGGCCACGGCAGCCGGGGTCAGGAGCGAAGGAATCACGGTCGTGGGCAGCGTGATCTACGAGGCGATCCTCGATGAGGCGAAGCGCCACGGCTGCGACCTGATCTTCATGGCCTCCCACGGGCGCCGCGGACTGGCCGGCTTCCTGCTGGGCAGCGAAACCCAGCGGGTGCTCACCCACAGCAGCCTTCCGGTGCTCGTTTACCGGACACCGGAAGGCCCATGAGTCAAGGGCTTCGCAGGCACTCACCCCAACAGCAGCCGGTGGGCCCTGGCCTGCTGCCGCAGGGCGTACACGTGCCTTTCCACCCGCTGACCCGGGTGATCGGGATCGTCGATCAAGCAGCGCCAATGGGCCGTGGTGCTGGCATGGATTCGCTCTGCCGTGCGCTGGGCCTCCGCCGAGGGTGCGGAAGGACCCAGGCGGCGATGGCGCGCTGGCGCCCGACGACGATGGTGATGACCCACACCAGCCTCCGGTTGACCTGCTTCCGTTCTACGCACCCCCAGGCCCGTTGACGGCGCTCGGCACGGGGTTGCGCCTGGCCGTGGTCGGCCATGTGGAGTGGGTCAGCTTCGTGCGGGTGCCGGCCCTGCCGCGCTCCGGCCAGATCCAGCGCGCCAGCGACCTGTTCGAGCAAGCCGCCGGCGGCGGCGCCGTGGTGGCGGCTCAGATGGCCCGCCTGGCCGGGCCGGTGGATGTTTTCACGGCCCTGGGGCGTGATCCGCTCGGTGAGCGAGCGGCAGCGGAGCTGAGCGAGCGCGGGCTCAACCTGCACATTGCCTGGAGGGAGGCCCCCACCCGCCGGGCGATCAGCTTCATCGAAGCGAGCGGCGAACGCTCGATCACCGTCTACGGCGAGCGCCTCAGCCCCTGCGCCAGTGACCCGCTGCCCTGGGAGCTGCTGGGCAGCTGCGACGGCGTGTTCGTGACCGCCTGCGATGCCGAGGCCCTGCGTCACGCCCGCCGGGCAAAGGTGTTGGCGGCCACGCCGCGCCTCGGCCTGCCCCTGATTCGCGCCACGGGGGTGGGCCTCGACGCCCTGGTCGGCAGTGCCAGTGATCCCGGCGAGAGCTACGGCGCGGGGGATCTGGATCCGCCCCCTGGGGTCTATGTGGGAACGGAAGGGGCCCAGGGCGGTTACACCTGCCCCGGCGGCCGCTTTCAGGCGCCGCAGCGAAGCGCCGTGGGGCTGGAGCGCTGCGGCGGGGACACCTACGGGGCCGGCGATTCCTTCGCCGGCGGCTTGACCACGGCCTTGGCGGCCGGCTGGACCCTGGAGGAAGCCCTCGCCCTGGGTTCCCACTGCGGCGCCGCCTGCATCACGGGCCGCGGGGCCTACGCCGGCCAGATCGATGGGGCGGCGGCCGAGCGGCGGCTGGGATCCGTCAGGGACTGATCCAGGAGAGCACCAGCGTCTGGGGAGCTGGCAGGGTCTGGCGCAGGCTGACCACCACGCCCGCCCGGGCAGGCCAGGTGAGCGTGCGATCGAGTGAGCTCAGGATGCGCTGGTCAGCGGCACCCTGGCGGGCGGCGATCTGGGCCCCGAAACGCTCGAACCATCGGTCGCCGCCCCTCGGCGCCTGGAGGAGCAGGCTGATCGGGCGCAGCCCGTATCCCGGGGCGAACAGCAGCGTGGCGCGCCCATCGTGGCCAGCGAAACGACCATCCCAGGCCAATTCGATGGTGTCAGCCCCAAAGGACGCCGGCCGGGCTCCGTTGCGCTCGATCGCCAGGCGCGCCGCCGCGAACGGCAGGCCGAAGGACACGGCCGGAAATCCTGCGAACAATGCGTTCGGCACCAGCGCCGCACCAGTGCCAAGGGAAGCCGCCCAGGAGAGCGCCGCGCCGGTCACGGCCCAGGGCACGACCAACGGGACGAGCCCGGGCAAGGCTCGGAATCGGAAGGATCGGATTGGCCGTGGGATCGCCATCGCAACTCCCTCTCGATCGGCAGGGACAGACCTGGTCACAGCTTGGTTCATCCAGGCGGCAGTCAGCACACGCAAGCCCCCAATCCGGCTTCTACGGTGACTCGGTGACGGATTCAGTCCCCTTGACTCGGCCCCTGCGCGAGCGTTGGCTGCGGACCCCACGACGCACCCGCTGGCTGTTGGTCGCCGCGGGGCTCGCTTTGGGCGGCCTGCTGGTCAGAGGGTTGCTGCCGAAGGAGAACGAACAGCGCAAGCGCCCGCCCGTTCTGGTGGAAACCACCCAGGCGCGCTACGGCCAGCTCGATGTGGTCTTTCCGCTCACCGGCGAGGTGAAGGCGATCGCCGCCGCCGCCATTCGACCGGAAGTCTCCGGCATGTTGCAACAGGTGCATTTCCGCGAGGGACAGCAGGTGAAGGCCGGCCAGCTGCTGCTCAGCCTCGATCCAGACGAGTTTCAAGCTGCCCTTAACCAGGCCCGGGCGAACAGCCAGAAGGCCGAGGCAGGGGTGCTCCAGGCCAGGGCCGAGGCCAAACGCACGGCCACCCAGGCGAGCACGGCCCGGGTGCGGGCCGAGCGCTACCGCAACCTGGGACGCCAGGGTGCCGTGAGCAACGACCAGCAGGATCAATTCATCAGCGAGGCCGACAGCGCCGAGGCCACGGCCCTAAGCAGCAGCAGTGGGGTCAGCAGTGCCCTGGCCAACCTGGCGGCGGCCCGGGCCGCTGAGGCCACGGCGCGGTTGCAACTCCAGCGCACCCAGATCCGCTCGCCGATCGCCGGCCGTGCCGGCCAGCTGCAGGTCACCGTGGGCAACTACGTCCGGGCCCAAGACAACGCACCGCTGCTGCTGGTCAACAGCTTCTCGCCCATCGACGTGGTCTTCGCCGTGCCCCAGCGGCTGCTGGGGCAGCTGCGGCCGGGCCTGCCGGTGCAGCTGGAGGCCAGCGGTCCCGGGGCGGTCCCCATCCGGGGGCGTTTGGCCTCGGTGGACAACGCCGTCGATGCGACCACGGGCACCACCCGGATCAAAAGCCGCTTCGCCAACGGCGACCAATCGCTGGTGCCGGGTCAGTTCGTCAAGGGACGGCTGCAGTTGCAGCGGCTGGAGAACGTATTGCTGGTGCCGCAGACGGCGGTGCAGATCGGCCAGAAGGGAAGCTACGTCTACCTGGCCAGCGGCAAGCCCAAGACCGGCAAGGCCGAGGTCAGGCCGATCCGCACCGGGCCCGCCGCCGATGGGGAAGTGGTGGTGCTCGGCGGACTGGAGCCCGGTGATCGGGTGGTCACCAAGGGGCAGTTCGCCCTCAGCCCCGGAGCGAGCCTCTCCGAGCGTCCGGGCCGCCCGGGGGGGGCGCGCCAACCGAGTCGCGAGGGAGGCACCAAGCCATGAGTCTCGCGAACCAGATGATCCGGCGGCCGGTCACCGCCACGCTGATCGCCGTGGCCCTGGTGATCTTCGGCCTGATCGGCTACGGCCAGTTGCCGATCAACGATCTACCCACGATCGATTTCCCCACCCTGCAGGTGAGCGCCTCCCTACCGGGGGCCAGCCCGGAAACCATGGCCACGGCGGTCGCCACCCCTCTGGAGCAGCAGTTCTCCACCGTGGCTGGCATCAGCTCGATCACCTCCAGCAGCAGCCAATCCAGCACCCAGATCACACTCCAGTTCAACCTCGAGCGCAACATCGACGCCGCCGCCCAGGACGTGCAGACGGCGATCGCCCAGGCCAGCCGGCAGCTGCCCCCCGATCTGCCCTCACCGCCCTCCCTGCGCAAGGTGAACCCGGCCGAGCAGCCGGTGTTCTATCTGGTGCTCAGCTCGGAGGTTTTGCCGCTGGTGGAGGTGAACCGGGCCGCGGAGGTGCAACTGGCCCAACGGCTCTCGATGCTGGACGGGGTCTCCCAGGTGCAGGTGTTCGGGGCCCAGAAGTATGCCGTGCGCGTGCGCCTCGACCCCCAGGCCCTGGGCGCCAAGGGCATCGGCATCGACGAAGCCCTCAATGCCGTGCGCGGCGGGAACTCCAATCTGCCCACGGGCAACCTCTACGGACCCAAGCAGACCTACTCAGTCGAAGACAATGGCCGCCTCGATGACGCCGCCGGTTACCGCCAGCTGATCGTCGCCTACCGGGACGGTTCACCCGTGCGCCTCTCCGATGTGGCCGATGTGTTCGATTCGGTGGCCAATGAGCGCCTCGCTAGCAAATACAACGGCACCCGGTCGATCGTGCTGGCGATCCAGCGCCAGCCGGGTAGCAACACGGTGGCGATCACCAGCAAGATCCGCGACCTGATCCCGGAGTTGAAAGCCTCTATTCCCGCCGCCATCAATCTGGATGTGCTCTTCGATCGCTCCGAGGCGATCAAGGAATCGATCACCGATGTGGAGCACACCCTGCTGCTCACCATCGCCCTGGTGGTCGTGGTGGTCTACCTGTTCCTCGGCTCGCCGATGACCACCACGTTGCCCGCCCTGGCCATCGTGATCTCGCTGGTGGCCACCTTCGGGGTGATCTGGTTGCTGGGGTATTCGCTCAACAACATCTCGCTGATGGCCCTCACCTTGAGTGTGGGCTTCGTGGTCGACGACGCCATCGTGATGGTGGAAAACGTCGTGCGCCGCCAGGAGAAAGGCGAGCGGCGCTGGACCGCGGCGCTGCTGGGTTCAGAGGAGATCACCACCACCGTGATTTCCACAACGGTGGCCCTGGTGGCGGTGTTCATTCCGATCCTGTTCATGGGGGGGCTGCTCGGCCGCCTGTTCCGGGAGTTCGCCGTGACCCTGAGCGTGGCGGTGATGTTCTCGAGCGTGGTCGCGCTCACACTCACGCCGATGATGGCGGCTCGCTTTCTGCCCGAAACCGGCGCCAGATCGAGTGGATTCCTGGAGAACAACCGACTGTTGCGCTGGTTCAACCGCTCCTTCGATCGCCTCAGCACGCTGTACGCCAGCACCCTCGGCACGGCCCTGCGCCGTCCCCGAGCCGTGCATCTGTTTTCCCTGGCGCTGGTCTTGCTCACGGTGCTGTTCTTTCAGTTGGTCCCGAAGGGATTCATTCCCGATGTGGACACGGGCCAGCTCACGGTCAACACCCAGGCCGCCGAAGGCATCTCGTTTCCGGAGATGGCGGCCCTCCAGGACAAGCTGGCGAGCAAGCTGCTGGCCAACCCCAACATCGACGGGGTGAACAGCACCATCGGCTCCGGCGGCCCCAACGCCTCCTCCAACAGTGGCCGCCTGTTCCTGCGGCTCAAGCCACGCTCCGAGCGCCCCCTTGGGGCTGCGGAGCTGACCCGCAGCCTGCGGCGCACCGTCAACAGCGTTCCAGGTCTGCGCGGCTTCGTGCGCCAGCCGGCGGCGATCAGCATCGGCGGCGGCCAGACCCGCGCCCGCTATCAGTTCACGCTCCAGGCGATCGATCTGGCCCAACTCCTGGAGGTGGCGCCCGGTTTCGAGCGCCAGTTGCGCGCCATGGGCGAGCTCACCGATGTCAACAGTGACCTGCTGCTGAACAACCCGAAGCTCAAGGTGAACATCGACCGCGACCGGGCGGCGGCCCTGGGCCTGAACGTGGCCACCCTGCAGAGCACCCTGCGGGACGCCTACGGCGAAGGGCAGGTCTCAACGATCTACAAATCCGACGGCCAGTACGCCGTGATCAGTGGCGTCAAGTTGGTGGATCAGAATTCACCGGCCGATCTGGATCTGCTCTCGATCCGCAACAGCGCCGGCAGGCTCGTTCCCCTGGGCGCCGTGGCCAGCCTCGAGCGCGGCAGCGGGATCGTCTCGATCAACCACAATGCCCAGCTGCCCTCGGTCACCTTCTCGTTCAACGTGCGCCCGGGGGTGTCGCTCGATCGGGCCACGGCAGCGATCAACGATCTGGCGCGCGAGAGCTTGCCGGCAGGCGTGAGCACCAGCTTCCAGGGGGACGCCAAGGTGTTCGGGGAATCCTTCGCCAACCTGGGCTGGCTGGCCATTCTGGCGATCCTGGTGATCTACGTGGTGCTGGGAATCCTGTATGAGGATTTCATCCATCCGCTCACGATCCTCACCAGCCTTCCCTCGGCGGCGGTGGGGGGCCTGGCCACCTTGATCCTGTTCGGCTCGGAGCTGAACATCTACAGCTACATCGGCCTGATTCTTCTGATCGGCATCGTCAAGAAGAACGGCATCATGATGATCGATTTCGCCGTCGTGGCCTCGCGCACGGGGCTGACGCCCATCGAAGCGATCTACCAAGCTTCACTGACACGCTTCCGGCCGATCATGATGACCACGGTGTCATCGGTGATCGGCGTGATGCCGATTGCCCTGGGCCTCGGCGCCGGGGCCGAGGCCCGCCGCCCCCTGGGGCTGGTGGTGCTGGGGGGGCTGGTGGTCTCCCAGATCGTGACGCTCTACATCACTCCGGTGTTCTATGTGACTGCTGAGGGATTCGCAGCACGGCTGGGGCTGCGACCACAGATCACCGGGGATGCAGCCGAAGCAAGCCATGGGGCGCTCCATCAAGGAAGTCCAGACCCCAGTAGCCAAGAGGAGCCGGTCGCGCCAGCCTGAGGGCATGACCCGTTTTGCCGACGGGGGCCACGAAGTGGTCCTCATGCAGCCCCGCCGCTTCGAAGAGGTCTCCGAGGCGGTTCTGGCCGTGCGCGACCGCAAAACCGTGCTGCTCAATCTCTCCGCCATGGAGCACTCTGAAGCCCAGCGCGCCGCCGATTTCGTCGCCGGTGGCGTGTTCGCCATCGACGGCCATCAGGAGCAGCTCGATGATCTGATCTTTCTGTTCGCCCCCTACGACGTGGCCATTGAGCGGGACCCTTTCTGAGCGCACGGCTGCCGGAGGCGTACCAACCGGATCACTCCACCCGAAACGTCACGGCCATAACCGCGGTGATGTCCTTGTCAATCGTGCGGGTGTCGTAGGAGCCCGTGTCACCTGTTTCGGTGGAGTTGGGAGCGGTGATCTGAAACGAGCCTGTGTCGGCATTCACGATCGCCCCGATCCGGGCGTCGGCCTCGGCGGCGATGGCCCGGGCCCGGGCCCGGGCATCCCGGGTCGCCTTGGCCAGCATGTCCACGCGCTTCTCCGCCAGCCGCCCGTAGGTGTAGGCGGGGTCGTTGATCGTGAGCGGCACCCCCTCGCCGATCAACCGGGCGGCGTCCCGTGCCACCTGGGACACCAGCTCCACCCGGGCACTGGACACCACAATCGGCTGGCGGCTGGTCCAGACGCTGGAGCGCAACATCCCCGTGCTCGGATCGCGCACATCCTCCCGCTCAGATCTGACTGCCCCCAGCTGCACTTCCGCGTCCGTCAGGCCCCGGGCCCTGAGGAAGGCGGTGGTGGTCGCCACCGCCGGCAGCAGGGCCCTGTAGGAGTCCCCCTGGCTGGTGCCGCCCTGGCGCACCTCCAGACTCCAGTCGACCGCGTCGCTGCGGATGCGTTCGGTGCTGGCGCCGGTGACGGTGATGCTGTCGTCGGCCTGGCGGAACCCCTTGATCAGCACCGCACTGGAGACCACCATCCCCAGGCTCAGCACCGCCATGGCCGCCACCAGGGCCGGGGTGTTCCGCAGGGCGTGCAGACTGCGCTGGGGCCAGCCGTTCCCCGGCGGGTCAAGCTCTGAATCCGCCATCGCCGCAGGGAAGTAGAGGTTTCAACCTAAGTCGGCTCCCGGTGCATGGCAAAGGCGGCGAGCACGCCTCCGGCAAAGCCGGAAAGATGGCCGATCCAGCTCACCCCCGGCGGACTGAGGAAAGGCAGCAGGCTGGGCAACAGGGCCCCGTAGCTGAGCAGGGCAACCACCGAGAGCAGCAGCGACAGCATCCGTTTCTCCAGCCATCCGACCAGCAGTAGGTAGCCCAGCAGCCCATAGACCACCCCCGAGAGCCCATGGCTGCCGTAGGGCCAGAACAACCAGACGGGAATCGCCATCAGGTAGACCCCCAGCCAGACCGCCAGGTAGTCGCGACGGCCCTGGAGCAGCACCAGCCAGGAAAGGGGCAGGAACCAGAGGGAATTGCTGATCAGGTGGCCGAAGCCGGCGTGGCTGAAGGGGGCGGTGAGCACCCCGAGGAAGGAGCCGCCGGGCTCCATCGGCAGGTTCCACCGGCCCGCGAAGAAGACCTGGTCCAGCAGTTCCTGTCCCCAGGGCAGCGCCAACACCAGGATCGGCAGCCAGAAGCCGCGGCGCAATTGGGTGGAGAACGGAGCCATGGTCAAGGGAGACGCCGACCGTCAAGTCTCCCACCGCCGGCAGACGGGGCAACCGTTGCCGTGCCGATCCGACCCACCCCCGGGGCCGCGGGCAGTGTGCAATCTGGATCCGATCCGGATGACGTGGTTGTCTCAGCGCATCGGCACTCCCGCGGTCTCGGGGTCCTTTTGTTCCGGCCGACCTCCTGACCGTGCCGGTGCGCCAGGCCGTCACCGAAGCCACCACAGACCAGATCATCCCTCTGTTGACAGCCGACTGGTAGAAGCGCACAGCCGAGGATGTGACGATCAAGGGCAGTGACGGGGGCTTCGACAGCCGGACCCGGGCGGTGATCGATGGCCTCGCCGCCGACGTGGTCGGCCCGGCCAGCCACTCCAGCGTGTCGACGTTCGTGCGGCCGCTGGAGCGTCGTCGCCCTCTGGGGGGCCTGCAACAGAAAGGATCGAACGCGGCCCGATCGAAAGCCTTCATCAAGGCGGAGTTCCGCAACGACGAGGGGCTGGCCAAGGACGCCCGTGCCGCCCCCGATGCCTTCGTGAAGGACAAGAAAGGAGATGGGTGGGCAGGGGATGGGTTGCTGAACCGGGAAACCGAGGCGTTCCTGGCCAGGCGCAGCGGCACCTGGACCACCCCGGTGAAGCTGTTCCTCCCCATGTGCTCACGGGAATGCCCGCCGCCGTGGTCGACAGGACCGTCGATGGGCGGGGCACGCCCCCGGCTCCCGAGGCTTTCGCCACGTTCCTGTTCACCCCCGAAGCCCAGAGGTTTGTCGTGGACCACGGCTTCCGGCCTGTGACTGCCGAGGGCAAGGCCGACGCCAGGAACACCTTCCAGGCGGTGGGATTCTTCAGGATCGCGGAGCTTGGCGTTTGGCCCCCGCTGGAGCGGGACTTCTCCGCCAAGGGCGGCCTCTTGGATGGGCTGTTCGCCAAGCCCGTTTGGCACCCCCCTGTCGCCCCTGGTATCCCTCAGCCCCGGAAGCCCCCCTGACGCGGACGGCCCCGCCAGAGACGCGAGCGCTCCACAATGACGCCATGGAACCGGCGTTGCTCGATCAGGAACGACTCAGCCGCCGCGGGGGCAGCGGCCTGACGGCGGCCGATCTGATCGGCTGCTGGCGGCTGGACCAGGTCTGGCCCCGGCGGGGCACCCAGCCCTCAGGCCTCAACAGCCGCCTGTTCCGGGGCCTGGGGGCCCAGCTGGAGATCATGGCGACGGATTCCCCCGGGGATTCAACGGAATCCCAACTGCGGGTGCGCAATTCCGTGCGGCTGGGGGGCCTGGCGCTGCAGTTCGAGGGTCCGGCCCGGCTGCAGGGACGACGGCCCCTGCTGGTGTTTCGCTTCGAGCGTCTGCACCTCCAGCTGGGCCCCTGGCGCGCCCTGGACCGGACTCTTCCAGTCAGCGAGCCGTTCGAAGCCGCGCCCGTGGGCCGGCTGCCCTTCTTTGCCCTGATTGGGCTCCAGGACAAGGGCGCCACCTTGTGCGCCCGGGGGCGCGGGGGTGGATTGGCCCAGTGGCGGCGCTCGCCGATCTCGCCGCTCGCGCGGGTCCGCCATGACACCCCAGAGCCCTGAGCCGCCCCGGACGTCGGTCCCAGACGGAGACCGTGGCGAGGGGGCCTGGCCCCCACGGCCGTGGCGAATCCTGATCGACTTGCCCACCGCCCGCTCCAGGGATCCGAGGGTGGAGGCCAGCGCGCGCGACATCAAGACGCCCGGCAGCGGCCTCCGGGTCATGCTCAGCGCCAAAGCCGACGGTTCGTCAGCAAGGAGGAACTGCTCGGCCTGGTCGATGCGCCCCCGCCAGCGGCCAGGAGGGGCGCAGCCGCGAGACGAACGATCGGCTCACCAGCCGCAGCGGCTTGGAGGCACTCGACGAGGAGGTTGGGAAGCCAAAGCTGCTGATCGCTCAGATTCGCCGTGAGGCTGGACAACAGCAGGAACTCAAGATCGAGTGCAGCCGAGATCTCCAGAGTCTTGAGGCAGAGGTGCGTCGCTCCAGGGGGGCGGTGGCTGAAACGGTGGTGGATCGAGCCAGCGCCGAACTGGCCCCTGAACGCCAGCCACCGGCGGCCCTGGACGAACGCCGGGCCGGTCAAAGGAGCGTGGTGGCCGCCGCCAGCAAGAACCGCACCTTGACCACCATCGGCAGCACCTTCAATCCGGCCATGCGGCTGCAGGAATCCAACCTCAAGCTCCAGCACCTCGAGGGCCGCCGCCGCGCCGAGGCCCGATGCGTGCAGGGGTTGAGCGCGCAGCGTGACAGCGCCCAAGCGGCCCGCGGCCTGCAGGCGGAAAGGCACCCTGGTGAGCCCCCATCAGGCTGTGCTCCGGTGGCTCTGTCGAACCAGGGCGACAGCCTCCCCGCTGAAGCGCCGGTGCTGCAGCTGATCGAGTGCAAGAACCGCTTCATCACCACCTTCATCAAGGGAAGTGATCTGAACCGGGTGCGAATCGGCAGCCCGGCCCGGATTGGTCTGGTAGGCGAGACCCTTGACCTGCGCGGCGAGGTGGCCAAGATCCGCTCCGGCCTGGGCCGGGTGTCCCTGCGGGATGACACCAACCCGATTCCGATCAACCTGGCGCGCAGAAGCCAGGTGGGCGGTCGCATCCGCAACGACCTCCCGGCCCCTCCCCTGAAGGTCTGCCCTGGGGACTTCAGCGCGCGGCTCAGCTTCGAGCGATGAGCCGCCGCCACCCCGCAGCCACGGCCCTCTCTGCTCCGGCGCTCAGCCCGGGGTCCGGTGGTTGCTGCTGGCCTTGGTTCTGCCGCTGCGGGGCGCCCTGCTGCTCGTGAACCTGCAGCCCGCGTGCCTCGGCCACGTGCAGCTCCATCCGCTCAGCCTCCGCACCCTGCCAGCGCCATGGCAGGGGTGGGGCCTGGGGCTGGATACGGTCCCGCCGGTGGGACTCGCCCCGGGGGGGAACCTGCTGCCCCGGAGGAACTGGAGCCATGCCCTGGTGCTCAGCGCGCTGGCCCGCGGGGTCTGCGGTCCTTCATCTGGCGCAGCACCACGATCAACACGACCGCTCCGCTTCGCCTTCGACCTCGTTCAGACTCTGTGCGCGGCGCTTGACCTGATCACCAGCCCGGTGCAGCTCATTCCCTGGATCGTCTACGGGCCCCTGCGGCGACCGCGCGAGGCGAGCCGCCTGGCCGGCTTAGCCCAGGAGCAGGCAACCACGGTGGACATCTGGATTCCCACCGACAACGAATCCGAACCGTTGATCCAGCGCTGCGTGCTCGCCAGCAAGGCCATCCGCCACCGCCACCCTGGCCCGCAGCTCCTCCGAACCGACCGCCGACATCGACGGCGATTCTGTTCCCTTCCGCCAGGTGGTCGAGCGCATCCTCGGGTTCGTCACGGAGATCAAGGAAGCCCTGGGGCCTCTGCCCCGGGCGACTTCAACTCTGGTCGCCACAACCGCAACCTCGGCCTGGAACCGGGCATGCCCGACGACAGCGATGACGTCTTTCACCACCTGCAGGTGATCCGCGATCACTTCAACGCCGTGATCTGCTGCGGCACCTCCTACAGGGTGCGCCGAAGCGTGATCGAATCGGTGGGGGTGAAGGGTGCATCACCCCTTGCACCATCGAGGATCACCAGAGCGGCACCACAGGGCTCACACGGGGTGGCGCATGCTCTACCTCGATGAGATCCTGAGCCTTGCCGAAGTGCCACGCAGCCTCCGCGACCACCGGCTGCGCTGGAGGCAAGGCAACATTCAGATCAATTCCTCGGGCAAGGAGTTGCCGCTTTCGAGCAAGCTCAACCTCGGTCCGAAGCGTTGCCACCTCAATCTCCTGGTCAGCCTGTTCAAGCCGTTGTTGCGGTTGGTCGTTCAGCGGATTCCCCGGCCAGCCTGGAGCTGGGCCTCACCCTGATCGCCGCGCCGCCGATCGAAGCTGTGGTGCATGGGCAGCCCTTCGCGATCCTGGTCTGCCCATGCACCACCTGGCTCACGAATCACCACCACATCCTGATCTGGAATGAGGCCGACGCTTCGCTGTTCTGTTATCCCGCCGTGGTCCGCATCGGGCAGACCCTGGCCCTTCCGCCTCCTCGGCGCCGTCATCACCAACAAGGCCGCGAGCAGCCGCAGTGGGCAGCTGGATCGTGTCCTGGTCAGGCCGTTCATCGCTCACCTCACGCTCCTGATCGAGAGCCTGGTGCTGTTCTCAGGTCGGCCTCTGCCGGTCCCGGGCTGGGGCGGGGTGTCGTTTGAGGGCGAAGGGTTGATGCTGGCTTGAAACCATTCCAACGCCTGGGCGGTGCTCCCCTGCCGGCTCGTCTGCGGGGACTGGCCCGAGAAACACCTCAGCGATCGTCTTCCCTTCCAAGGCATGGCTCGCCTGCGGCTGGACGACCAGGAGCCCTGGGGCACCACCAGTGATGCCTCCGAATCGGGAGTCCATCTGCTGCTGAACCGGGGGGAGATCCTGCCGCCCACGGGCCTGGGCGGCCAGCGGATTTTGGTGGAGGAGCGCCTTGAGCGACCGGATCAGGTGCTTCCACAGAACCAGGGGACCCTTGCCGGCGCTGGCGGCTGGCCTTGAAATCCCTCAGCCAAGCGCCGGCGGCGGCTCTGATGGCCCTGCTCCATGACGGCAGCGCCAGGTATCAGAAGCCCCGACGCATGGGCACGGCGGCTGCGCTTTTGATCCTGTTGGCCAGCACCTTGAAGATCGCCCCGAGCCGGCCGCAAGGCAAGATGGAACCCCACTGAGGACCCCCATGGCGCGGATGATCCTGGTTCTCAAAACCCCCGAACCGGTGCAGACCAGGGATCTCATTCCCCAGCTCCTGCCGGTGCTTGAAGGGCTGGAGGCCAGCATTGATCAACAGGCCCCGGCCCATCTCAGCGCCCTGTTCCGTTCGCCGCCGGAGGGGCTCGCGCTGCAACTCTTCGCCGATGTCCAGCCCCAGGCCGGCGGCCCCGAACTGGACGTGGTGGTGATGAGCCGGGAGCCCATGGGCAAGGGAGCCCCCGTGACCCAGCGAGCCTTCGAGCGCCTGATCGCCCTGGTCAACGAGCGGGCACCGGGCCTGCAGATCTGCTTTCGCTCCGATCGCGATGGCCCCCTCCCCCGCCAGCAATCTGTTGCCTGAACGAGGGCCGTGACGGCCGCACGGGGCCCTTGGGGAAGAGGCTGCCGATCAGGCCCAGAGGCCGGTGTCCATGCGCAAAGGGGTTGAGAACAGGTAGCCCTGGCCCCGATCGCAGCCCATCCGCTTCAGCCAGTCCTTCTGCAACTCCGTTTCGATCCCTTCGGCCACCACCGCAAACTCCAGCTCCTGAGCCACCTGGATGAAAGCGCGGATGATGGCGGTCTTGCGCTCGTCGATCCCCAGATCGGCAGTGAAGGTCTTGTCAATTTTGATCGCATCCACCGGAAACTGCGTCAGCCAGGAAAGGCTGGAGTAGCCGGTGCCGAAATCATCAAGGTGCACCTTGACTCCGGCCTCACGCAGCAGGCTGAGCTCGTCGTAGGTCACCTTGGGGTGATTGATCAGCACGGTTTCCGTGACCTCGATCGCCACCCAGCGGGGGTCGATGCCCATGAGCTCAGCCTGCTCCAACAGATACCGTCCAAGCCCCGGTACCCGCAGCTGCGAGGGACTGACGTTGACCGACATCGCATAGGGTCGCCCGCGGTCGCGCCAGGTCTTGAGATCAGAGAACGCCTGGTGAATGACCCATTCACCCAACGGCACCACCAGTCCAGTGACCTCGGCCTGGGGGATGAAATCGCTGGGGGGTATGAGGAGGCCATCGCTTCCCCGCAGACGCACCAGCGCCTCGGCGCCATGGATCGAACCGTCGGAGAGTTCAACGATCGGCTGATACTCCAGCACCAGACCACCGCCCTCGATCGCCTGGTGTAGCTGACGGCGCACCGAGATCGACATCTTCAGCTGATCGTCGACCGAGCGGTCGTAGATCGCCACACCCGCCCCGGTGGATTCCTTGGCCTGGTACATGGCCATGTCGGCGCGCCTGAGCAGCTCATCGACCGTCACCGAGGCCTCAGCCGTGATGGCGATGCCCACGCTCATGGACGGTCTGATGGAGGTCTGGTCATCGATCGCCCAGGGGGCCCCCAGCCGTTCCTTGAGCCGCAGGGCCAGCTGCACCGCATCGGCCTCCTCCACCAGGTTCTCGGCAATGGCGACGAACTCATCCCCACCGAGGCGGGCCAGGGTGTCTTCCGGGCGGAGGGCTTCACGCAGACGAAAGGCAATTTCCACCAGCAACTGGTCACCGACGTGATGACCGTGCATGTCATTGACCTCCTTGAAGCGGTTGAGGTCGCAGAACAGCACGGCCATCTGGCCCTCGCGCCGGTTCAGGCGCTGGAGGGCCTGATCGATGCGGGAATGGAGCGCAAACCGGTTGGGCAGGCCCGTCACCGGATCCTGCAGGGCTTGCTCGGCCAGGGCCTGCTGGGTGGTGCGCCGTTCGGAGATGTTGCGCTGCACCGAGACCCACTGGGTCACCGCTCCGGTCCCATCGAGCAGGGGCACCAAGTCGATCTCCACCCAGTACTGGGTGCCGTCCTTGGCGGTGTTGACGAGTTCCAGGCTCGTTCGCTCACCCTTCTGCAAGGCCCCCCGCAGACGGCTGCGGGTGGAGGGGTCCTCATCCATCGGGCCCTGGAGCAGCCTGGGGCTGCGGCCAAGCACCTCGTTGAGCGCATAACCCGTCTGGGCCAGGAAAGCGGAGTTCACGTAGAGGATCACCGGGCCAGGGAAGTCCAGATACTCCGCCGTGGTCACCACCACCGCATCGCTGACCGCCTCAAGCACGTTTTCCACCAGCGACTGACGTGGCCCTGGCGTCTCCGGTTCCAGAAGTCCGGCCAGCACACCCACTCCGACGCCGCTGTCGGTACGGAAGGTGCGCACACTGAGAGGGGCCCCAGCCCAGACGACCGTTTCATCCCTGGGCCCGGTGGTGTCCCAGTCGGTCCGTCGCTCGATCAACTCCGCCAGCTCGGGCCACAGCTCCCCCAGGGAGCGCCCGTTGAAGGCCTGGGGAGTCACCGACAGGCGGCGACGGGCGATCGAATTGACATGCAGCACAACGCCCTGGGCATCCACCAGAAGCAACCCGTCCTGGGGGAGCAGAAGAAATGACTCGGGGCGGAGGGACACAGTGCTGATCGTCAGGGTCACTCGTGGTCAGGGCGCGGGTTGAACAGGTTTGACCCGAAGATACGAATTCTGCTGGGAAAAGCCACGACACCCGTGCCAGTCCCAGGGGTTTCTGATGTCTTGGTGTAGGTTGATACCAGCGGAGAAGCTCCACGCCCACTCCGAGCGATCCATCCAGAATCAAAAGTCTGAGGATCCTTCCCCTGTTCGGCCTTCCAACGCACGATCAGCACCTACGCGTCCACGATCCCTCCCTCTGTCGGTGGGCATCGTTCTTGAGATCGGTCATAAGGCTCCATCCGAGCATTCCAACCCTGACCAAGCCGTGGAGACCCCAGGAGCGGGGTCCAGCGTGCCCTGTCCCATCCATTCCCTCCCCACGAGGCCTGTTTCACCATGTCCCCTGCCTCGGCAGCGCGGCTCAGTCCGTCCGCCCTCACATCCAGTTTCCGGCCGCTGGCCCCTTCCAGCTCTCGGCAAGGCCCCCCCACGGGTGGCGGTGGCAGCCACAGCCACCGGGCCACCAGCGGCACCACCGCCGCCTGCCTCAGCGCCTGCCACGACGCTCCCCTGAGCTGGATTGAGTTGCTCGGCCAGCGCTGAACCCTGGTTTTGTAGCAATGGTGACCCCAATGGTCGCCCCCTGCTCATTGGCTGGGTGGAGCACCAAAACAGCCGATGCCCAGCCCCCAACGTCTCGCCGCCATCCAACGCACCCAGGAGCGCCCGGCAGCCGTCACCACCCCGAAGGCCTCGCTGCAGGAGCTTTGGGCCAGCGATGTGTTCAGTCTGTCCCAGATGAAATCGTCCTTGCCCAAGGACATCTTCAAGTCTGTGCAGAACACCATCAAGGCGGGCGGCAAGCTGGATGTTTCCGTGGCCAACGTGGTGGCCCAGGCGATGAAGGATTGGGCCGTGAGTCGCGGCGCGCTTTACTACGCCCACGTTTTTTACCCTCTCACCAACTCCACGGCCGAGAAACACGACGGCTTCATCTCCACCCAGAGCGACGGCTCCGCCATCTGTGAGTTCACCGGAAAGGTTCTGGTGCAGGGCGAACCGGACGGCTCCTCCTTCCCCAACGGCGGCATCCGCTCCACCTTCGAAGCCCGCGGCTACACCGCCTGGGACATCACCAGCCCCGCCTTCCTGATGGAGACGCCCAACGGCGTCACCCTCTGCATCCCCACGGTGTTCGTCTCCTGGACCGGCGAAGCCCTCGACAAGAAGACGCCCCTGCTGCGCTCGAACGCGGCCATGAACAAGCAGGCCCAGCGCCTGCTGAAGTTGCTCGGTAACACCGAGGTGGCGCCAGTCAATTCCAGTTGCGGCGCCGAACAGGAGTACTTCCTCGTCGACAGTTCGTTCGTGAGCCTGCGCCCCGACCTGCTACTCACCGGCCGCACCCTGTTCGGCTCCCCGTCGGCGAAGGGTCAGCAGTTTGATGATCATTACTTCGGCGCCATTCCCCAACGGGTTCAGGTGTTCATGCAGGACGTGGAACGCCAGATGTACAAGTTGGGCATTCCCGCCAAGACCCGTCACAACGAGGTGGCCCCCGGCCAGTTCGAGATTGCCCCCTTCTTCGAAGCGGCGAACGTGGCCACCGACCACCAGCAGCTGACGATGACCTTGCTCAAGAGCACGGCGCGCAAGCACGGCATGAACTGCCTGCTGCATGAGAAGCCCTTCGAGGGCATCAACGGCTCCGGTAAGCACGTCAACTGGTCCGTGGGGAACGGCACCCAGGGGAATCTGCTCGATCCCGGCAGCAGCCCGGAGGAGAACATGCAGTTCCTCCTGTTCTGCGGCGCTGTCATTCGTGGCGTCCATCTCTACGGTCCGCTCCTGCGCGCCGTGGTGGCCACGGCCGGGAATGATCACCGGCTCGGTGCCAACGAAGCCCCCCCGGCAATCATTTCGGTGTACCTCGGCAGCCAGCTCGAGGAGGTGTACACCATGATCAAGAACGGCAACCTCGGCAGCACCGACCACGGCGGCATGATGCAGCTCGGTGTCGACACCCTGCCCGAATTCCCCAAGGATCCAGGCGATCGCAACCGCACCTCTCCCTTTGCCTTTACCGGCAACCGCTTTGAATTTCGTGCCGTTGGCTCCAACCAATCGGTGGCCGGTCCGCTGGTGGCGATGAACACGATCCTGGCCGATTCGCTGGAATACATCTCCAATGAATTAGAGGCAAAAATGAACACCGGTGCCTCCCTGCAGGATGCGGCCACGGCGGTGCTCAAGGTGATCATGGAGGAGCATGGCAACGTTGTCTTCGGCGGCGATGGATACTCCAGCGAATGGCACCAGATGGCCGTCTCCGAGCGGGGTCTGGAAAATCTGCCCACCACGGCCGACGCCGTCCTTGTATTAGAGCGCGACAACATCAAGGATCTGTTCGCCCGCACCGGCGTGCTCACCCCTGTGGAGCTGCACAGCCGCTTTGAGGTCTACGCCGAGCAGTACGTGCTCGCCGTGGAGGTGGAGGCCAAGCTCGCCCTTCAGATCGCCCGCACCCAGATCTACCCCGCTGTGATGGAGTACCTGGGCCAGTTGGCCAATTCGCTGCGCTACCAGGAGAATCTGGGCCTTCCCCCCGATCGTGCCATGGCCGGCCGCATCGCCAGCCTCAACCAGGAACTGCTCGCCAACTGCACGGCCCTGGAAGCCGCCCTGGCCAGTCCCCCCCACGGCGAAACCGCCCACATGCGCCACTGCGCCGACACCCTGCTGCCGCTGATGCACAAGATCCGCGAGGCTGTCGATGGCCTCGAAGCCTTGGTGGACGATGCCGTCTGGCCCCTGCCCAGCTACCAGGAGATGCTGTTCATCCGCTGAGTGCGCCAGGCTCTGCTAACACCCTTGCAGTGCCGGATCCGTCGATGAGCTGTTTCGTCACCCTCACCGACGCCATTGCCAGCCGCCAATCGCTGCTGATCACCGGTTTGGATCCCAACCCGGAGATGCTCCAGACCTGGAGCCGCTCCCACCCCGGGAGCGGCTCCTTTCTGTCCCAGGCGCGCCGCTGGATCAAGGCGGTGATCGAGGCCACCTCCGATCACGTCTGCGCCTACAAGCCCAGCCTCGGCTTCTACCAATCGTTGGGGCCGATCGGCCTGGAGCTGTTGCACGAGGTGCGCGACCTGGTGCCCAGCGACCTGCCGCTGATTCTCGATGCCAAGCATGGCGATCTGAATTCCTCCTCGGCCTTGGCCCACTACCTGTTCAAGGAGCTGGGGGTGGACGGGGTGACGCTCTCGCCCCTGGCGGGCCAGGACATCGCTGCCCCCTTCTTGCTCTACGGCAGCAAGTTGGTGGTGGTCACCTGCCACAGCTCCAACCCCGGCGCCCGGGTGGTGCAGCACCATCCCGATGAATCTGATCCGCTCTACCTGCGCATCGTGCGCGAAGTTCAGCGCTGGGGCACGCCAGAACAACTGTTGCTGGAGGTGGGCACCAGCGATCCGGCCATCCTCGAGCGCGTGCGCCAGGAGGCGCCGGAGCGCTTTTTGATCCTGCGCAGCCTCTGGGGCAAGGAGGAGCGGTTGGAGGCCCTGCTGCAGGCGGGTCTCAGCGCCTCCGCCGATGGACTGCTGCTTCCCGTGCCCCAGAACCTGCTGGTGGAGGAGGGCATCGGGGCTCTCACCGCAGGCCTGAAGCGACAGATCGAAGCGATCCGCCAGCGGGTGGCGGAGTCTCGAGGAGACAGCGGTGCCAGCTGTGCCCTCTGGCTGCCGCCAACGGCAGGCGAGCCCCTCTCCTTACGCGACGATCTGGCTCCCCTGCAGGCCCCCGCCCCGGATCCTCTCGACAACCTGATCCTCGATCTGTTCGATCTGGGCTGCCTGCTGTTCGGCCGCTACGTGCAGGCCTCAGGAGCGGAGTTCCCCTACTACATCGACCTGCGCCGGATCATTTCCGATCCCAACCTCTTCCACCGGGTGCTGCATGCCTACGCCCAGCGCCTCGAAGGGCTTCGCTTCGATCGCATCGCCGGCATTCCCTACGGCGCCCTGCCCACGGCCACAGGGCTCTCCCTGTTGTTGCATCGTCCCCTGATCTACCCGCGCAAGGAGGTGAAGGCCCATGGAGCACGGCGGCTGATCGAAGGCGATTTCCGCGAAGGGGAAACGGCGGTCGTGGTCGACGACATCTTGATCACGGGCGGCAGCGTGCTCGAGGGCATTGCCAAGTTGGAACGCTCGGGGCTGCTGGTGAGCGATGTGGTCGTTCTCATTGACCACGGCGGCGATGCCCAGCGGCGGCTGACCGAGGCTGGATACCGCAGCCATGCGGTGCTGACCATCGGCCGGATCACGGCGGTGCTGGAGCAGGCGGGCCGGCTCGATGCCCGACAGGTGGCCCTGCTGCCCTCAGCGTGATTCCACCTCGGCCCCGGGGATCACAGCACAGGCGTTAATCGGCACCGACTCCACCTTCCAGATCCGGCTGGCATACTCTGCGATCGAGCGGTCGCTGCTGAAGAAACCACAACGGGCGGTGTTAAGCAACGAACTGCGACTCCAGCCCAGGGGATCGACCCAGGCCTGGTCCACCGCATTCTGAGCGCGGCGGTAATCGGCCGTGTCGGCCATCACCTTGAAGGGATCGACGCTGCAGAGGTTCGCCAGAAGAGGGTGGAAGAGATCACGGTCACCCTCGCTGAAATGGCCGGAGCCGATCAGATCGATCGCCTCTTTCAGCAGCGGATCGTTCTCCAGCCAGGGCATCGGGTGGTAGCCGATGCGGTCAAGTTCAGCGACCTGCTCGGCGGTGTGCCCGAACAGGAAGAAATGCTCCGGCCCCACCCGCTCACGGATCTCCACATTGGCGCCGTCGAGCGTGCCGATCGTGAGCGCGCCATTGAGGGACATTTTCATGTTGCCGGTGCCGGAAGCCTCCTTGCCGGCGGTGGAGATCTGCTCGGAAAGATCCACAGCGGGGTAGACCTTCTGGCCGAGGCTGACGCTGAAGTTGGGCAAAAAGACCACCCGCAGGCGCCCGTCCATGGCCGGATCGACGTTGACGATCTGGGCGATGCCACCGATGAGGCGAATGATGAGTTTGGCCATCGCGTAGCCAGGGGCAGCCTTGCCGCCGAAGATGAAGGTGCGTGGGGGCAGCGCTTCGCCGTTGCGCAGCCGCAGGTAACGCTCCACGATCTGCAGGGCCGCCAGGTGCTGGCGCTTGTATTCGTGGATTCGTTTGACCTGGACGTCGAACAGGGAGGCCGGGTCGACCAGCACACCGAGCTCTTGATGGATGGAAGCGGCAAGCCGCTGCTTGGCCTGCTCACGCACGGCCCGCCAGCGCTCAAGGAAGCCACCGTCGCCCACGAGTGGCTCGAGCTTATGGAGTTCTTCCAGATCGCGGCGCCAGGCGCTGCCGATCGATTCATCCAGCAGGGTCGCCAGGGCGGGGTTGGCCACCGCCATCCAGCGCCGGGGGGTGACCCCGTTGGTGACGTTGATGAAGCGATCGGGCCACAGATCGGCAAAATCGGGGAACAGCTCGCTGCGCACCAGCGCGCTGTGAAGCTCCGCCACCCCGTTGACTTTCTGGCTCCCCACCACGGCCAGGTTGGCCATGCGCACCCGCCGCTCGGAGCCATCGGAGATCAGGGAAAGGCGGGAGAGCCGTTCGGAATCGCCGGGATAGCGGAGGCGCACCAGCCGCAGGAAGCGGGCATTGATTTCATAGATGATCTCCAGCTGGCGCGGCAACAGCCAGGCGAACAGCTCGACGCCCCAGGTCTCGAGCGCCTCGGGCAACAGGGTGTGGTTCGTGTAATTGATGCTGGCGGTTGTGATCGACCAGGCGGTGTCCCAGTCGATGCCGTGCTCGTCGATCAGCAGCCGCATCAGCTCGGCCACGGCGATCGCCGGGTGGGTGTCGTTGAGCTGAACGGCGAACTTGTGGTGGAAGTCGGTGACAGCCAGCCCCTGGCCCTTGAGGATCCGGAACATGTCCTGCAGGGAACAGGACACGAAGAAGATCTGTTGGCTGAGCCGCAGCCGCTTGCCCTGCTCCAGCTCATCATTGGGGTAGAGCACCTTGGAAAGGGTCTCCGATTCGATCTTCTGGAGCACGGCGCGGGTGTAATCGCCGGCGTTGAAAGAGGCGAAATCGAAGGATTCAGGGGCCTGGGCCGACCACAGCCGCAGGGTGTTGGCGGTGTGCACGCCGTAGCCCAGGATCGGCGTGTCGTAGGCCACCCCCTGCACCACCTGACCGCCGATGGTCACCGGGAAGCTCCACTCCGGTCGGATCACCTCCCAGGGGTTACCGCCCTGCAGCCAGGGGTCGGTGCTCTCCACCTGGGCCCCGCCCACGATCTGCTGGCGGAAGATGCCGAATTCGTAGCGGATGCCGTAGCCGATGGCCGGCAGCTCCAGGCTGGCCATCGACTCCTGGTAGCAGGCCGCCAGCCGCCCCAGACCACCGTTGCCCAGGCCCGGCTCGGGCTCCTCCGCCAACAGCGAGGCGTAATCGAGACCCAGCTCCTGGCAGGCCTCCTGGGCCGCCTCCCGCAGGCCCAGGTTCACCAGATTGTTCTCCAGATGGGGGCCCAGCAGGTATTCAGCCGAGAGATAGGCCACCGTGCGCACGCCCCGGGACGTGTAGGCCTCGGCGGTGTCCACCCAGCTCTGCAGCAATTGGTCGCGCACGGCCAGCGCCAGGGCGCAGTAGTGGTCGTGGTGGCTGGCCAGCGATGGCGACTTGGCCTGGCTGTAGAAGAGATGGCGCCGCATCGCCCGGGCCAGGTCGTGCCCTTCGGCGGAAATGGTGCGGGTGGGGGCCATGGAGGCGGAACAAGCTTCCACCTGTCATGGCCGGACATGTGGGCTGGCGTGGTAGCAAGCGTGACCGATTCGCTATGGCTTCAGAAGCGGGATCCGGGCTCCAGCAGAAAGGCCACTTCCTCGGGGGTGGACACGCGGCCCAGGGCCCGATTGCGGTGGGGGAAGCGGCCGAAGCGGCGGATCACGGCGCGGTGACGCTCGGCAAAGGCTGTGCTTTCCGCCTCCACGTGCTCGGCAAACAGGGCGCACGCCCGCTCCTGCACCTCCAGGTGCTCGCTGTGCATCAGCGGCATCAGCCAGAAGCGGCGGCGATCCAGCTCCGGCTCGGCCGCGATCCAGCCTGCCGCCACGGCGGCTTCACTCAGGGCCAGGGCCAGAGGGTCACCGGCGAAGGCCCTGGCCTGGTCGCGCCAGATCTGACGCGGAAACTGATCGAGCACCAGCACCAGGGCCAGGGCCAATTCGGTGCGCTCCCCCCAGGGGGCCAGCGCACCGGCCAGGGCCCTCTCGCTGAGGGCCTCAAAGCGATCGCGAATGGTTCGATCCAACCCGGTTGAACGACGAAACCACTGGGCGGGCGTGAGTTCCTTGAACCAGAAGCGCAGGACCTCCTCCGCCCCAGGGCCCCCAGGGGCCTCGGTCGACAGCCGGGGGTCAGGCACAACCGGGGACAGGCACCAGGCACGGCCGCACCACCCGCAGGGGCGCGCACCGCAGCTCCGCGAAGACCTGCAGGCCCCGGGCCAGCCTTGGAGGATGGGGGGCCACCCACCACTGGAGTGTGGAATCCATGGCTGGCTGACCGCCTGTCCATGGGATCACTCCCGGATGAATCCCCGGCCGATCAATCGCGGATCGCCCAATCGGCGGGGCCGCTGTCACCGTCGATCCCCACGAGCATGTTGCGAATCTTGGATCTGTGGGAAGGGCCCCTCTGGCCATGGGTAGAACGGTTCAACCGACGTCCGCTCCACCCCGTCGGACCCTGAGCAAAGCCGACCCCCCGGCGCTCCGGAAACGCCCCTGGCCTGATGGTCGGGGGCGTTTCTGTGGGCGCCCGCCCTCAGCGCCCCAGTTCGGCAAGGCGCTTGCGCGCCTTGTGCACCCGCACATTCACCGCCTGGCGGCTGATGCCCAGGTCGGAGGCCAGCTGGGCAGGGGTGCGCTCCTGCAGCTCCCGGAGCAGCGCCAGCTCCTGGGGGGCATGGGCCGCCATCTGCTGCAGGATCAACTCGTGGTCAAGGCGATCGAGGGGATCGTTGCTGGGGGCGGCCACCAACTCGCCCAGGGTGGTCTCGCCGTCGCCGATGCGGCCGTCGAGGCGGGCCTGGAAGCGCACGGCCGCGGCCGCCGTCACCCGCGCCTGCATGCTCGGCGCCAGCTCATCGAAGCGCACCCAGCCGGCGCTCACCTGGGCCAGGGCTGAACCAACCTGGCCCGGCAGGCGCACGGCGCCCCCCTCGTGGTCAAGCAGCCGGCCCATGGCCTGCTGAATCCAGGGCACCAGGTAGGTGCTGAGCTTGTAGCCGCGGGCTGGATCAAACTTTTCGCAACCGCGGTTGAGGCCCAGCGTTCCCTCTTGGAGCAAATCCTCGTGGGGCAGGCCTCGGGCATTGGCGCGGCGCAGGTAGCGCTTGCTCACGCTCACCACCAGACGGAGGTTGGCCGCCACCATGCGCTCCTTGGCGCGCTTGCCGCGGCGCGCCACCTGGGCCTCGGCCTGCTCGGGTCCACCCTCCCAGTCTTGCCATTGCCGCACCATCGCCCCCAGGTGCAGTTCCTCGGCGGGGGTGAGCAGGGGGATGCGGACCGCCTGCTGCAACCAGAAGCCCACGGTGTCGGGATGCGTCACGTGCAGGGTCAGACCTCATCAAGACCGGCCGAGGACCGGTGACAACTTGCCGCGGGCCGAAACCCCGGTGCTGGCCATGATGCACGGAATCCCTGACCAGACAACGCCCAATCCAACTGTCTGCGGAATCGCAACGGACCCACCCTCCCGATCAGTACATTCATACTGATCGCCCCACCGCTGGCCCGTCGCCGGGCGCCCCATGACCCCCAGTCCCCATGAGCTCGACCCCTGGGTCCTCCAGCCCAACAGCTCGAGCCGGGCCGCCGAGCCCCTGCGCCAGGCCCAGCCCCAGCGCTTCCTCGAGGTTCACCTGGGTGACACGGTGGTGGTCGCCCCCCCCAGCGGCCCCTGGTGGATCGGCCGGGTGATCCACCGGGAGGGGGGGGGCCGCTGCGACGCCAACGCCTTCTTCCAGGTGGCCTGCGTGGACACGGGGGCGATCCGCACCCTCAATGCCGACGCGGTGGTGGAAATCCTCCCGCCGCCGGCGCGGTCGCCAGGGATCGATTAGCACTGGGATGGCCCCAGCAGCATCGACCCATGTCCAAAGCCCAGCTCGGAGCCTTCTTCGCCAAGGTCGATCTCGATCCCGGACTCCAGCAACAGGTGCACGACGCCAAGGACTCCGCAGCGATCGTGGCGATCGCCAAGGCCTTGGGCCATCCGTTCACGGAGGCCACCCTGGCGCGCCATCAGCGCGGCTGAGCCAAGGCCTGATTCCAGGGGCCCCATGGGCGACCCCTGGAATCAGCTGACCTGGACCCCCTTCCAGAACGCCACGCGCCCACGGATCGCAGCGGCGGCCTGGTGGGGTTCGGGGTAGAACCAGGCGGCATTGGCGTTGACCTCGCCGTTCACCAGGACGTCGTAGTAGTGGGCGACGCCTTTCCAGGGGCAGGTAGTGCGGTGGTCAGAGACGCGAAAATGCTCCATCCGCAAGGCGTCCGCGGGGAAATAGGCATTGCGCTCGACGGTCTCGATGTCCTCACTGGCGGCGATCACCGCCCCCTGCCAACGCGCTTCCATGGCGACCAATCCGGGAAGCCCCATCCTGGCGCGCAGGCCCCGGACTGAACACAATCAGCCGGGGTACCCATGGCCATGACCCACCACAACGCGCAGGACGGCAGCCTGGAGCTGTTCGAGCGCAGCTGGCGCACTTACAGAGCCGTGGTCGACCACGATCTGATGGAGCACCGGTCGCTCACCTCCACCCTCGGCGCCGTGCTGGGGGCGCTGGTGCGACCCGGAGCCGCCGCCGCCGACCTGGGCTGCGGCGATCTGGCCCTGTTGGCGCCGTTGCTGCGCAGCCTGCCCCTGGGGCGATTCGAGGCGGTGGACGCCGCAGCCGCCGTCCTGCCCCTGGCGGCCCAAAACCTCGCCGCCGCCGCGCCAGGACCGGTGCCCTACCCCTGCCGCTGGACCCACCAGGACCTGCTGACCTGGGCCCAGCAGCCGGATGCTGGGGGCGGTTTCGATCTGATCAGCTGCAGCTACGCGCTGCACCACCTGCTCGATGACGACAAGCAGCGGGTGCTCGCCGCCCTGGCCCAACGCCTCAACACCAACGGGGTGCTGCTGATCGCCGATGTCTTCCGCCAAGGCGGCGAATCCCTGCCCTCCTACCTGGAGCGCTACACCGAGCGGGTTCAGACCGGCTGGCAGGTCCTGAGCGCGGACCAGCGCCTGCAGGTGGTGGAGCACCTCACCAGCAGCGACCTGCCGGCCGAAGGCGATGATTTCGTGGAACGGGCCCGCCGGGAGGGCTGGACCCACCGTTGGATCTGGCGAGGCTCCCATCAGGCGGAAGCGCTGCTGCTGCTCTGGCCCGCGGGCCATGGCGATCCAGGCGCCGCATTGCAGGAGCTCGATGGCTGAGCGCACACCCCGCTGGCTGGTGCCGGGCGACCTGGACGGGCTGCTGGGCCTGGGGCTCGACAACCTGATCCAGATCCTGCTGATCGTGGCCCTCTGCCGGGGCGTGCTCGGCTACCCCGACGGCCTGATCTTCGGCACGATCCTGCCCGCCACGGGCCTCAGTCTGCTGGTGGGCAACGGCGCCTACGCCTGGCAGGCCTACCGGCTGGCCCAGAGAGAACAGCGCGACGACCGCACCGCCCTGCCCTACGGCATCAACACCGTCAGCCTGTTCGCCTACGTGTTCCTGGTGATGCTGCCGGTGAAGCTGGCGGCCCTGGGCCAGGGGCTGCCGGCGGAGCAGGCGGTGCAGCTCTCCTGGCGGGCAGGGCTGGTGGCCTGCCTGGGCTCGGGGTTGATCGAGGCCGGCGGCGCCTTCTGCCTGGGCGCCCTGCGCCGCTGGCTGCCCCGGGCGGCGCTGCTCTCCACCCTGGCGGGCATCGCCCTGGGCTACATCGCCCTGGGCTTCCTGCTGCGCACCTACGCCAACCCGGTGGTGGGTCTGGCGGTGCTGGCAGTGATCCTTGTCACTTACTACGGCCAGGTGAAGCTGCCGCTGCCCGGCGGGCTGGTGGCAGTGCTGCTGGGCATCGCCCTGGCGATCCCCACCGGCCTGCTGCGCATCGATCCCGCCAGCTGGCAGGCCAATGCCGCCCAGGTGGGCCTGCACCTGCCGCCCCTGCAGCTGGGGGCCCTCTGGGCCGGCCGCGACCAGCTGATTCCCTGGCTCGGCGTGATCGTGCCCATGGGACTGTTCAATGTACTTGGTTCCCTGCAGAACCTGGAGAGCGCCGAGGCGGCCGGGGATCGCTACCCGCTCAAAAGCTCCCTGCTGATCAACGGCATCGGCACCCTGGTGGCCGCGGCCCTGGGCTCCTGCTTTCCCACCACCATCTACATCGGCCATCCAGGCTGGAAGGCGATGGGGGCGCGGATCGGCTACTCCTGGCTCAACGGCGTGCTGATCGGTCTGGGTTGTCTGCTGGGGGTGTTCGGCCTGGTGGGGCAGCTGGTGCCGATCGAAGCCGGCATGGCGATCGTGCTCTACATCGCTCTGGTGATCACCGCCCAGAGTTTCCAGGCCACCCCATCCGCCCACGCGCCGGCGGTGGTGCTGGGGCTCCTGCCGGGCCTGGCGGGCTGGGGGGCCTTGCTGCTCAAGGCCGGCCTCCGGGCCGGCGGGGCCGGCGGCCCGGATCATCCCTTCGGGCCGGCACTGCTGGAGCCCCTGCGCCAGGCAGATGTCTGGGCCGCCGGCGCCTTCGCCCTCGAGCAGGGGCAGATCGTGGCGGCGATGCTGCTGGCGGCAATGCTCGTCTACGTGATCGAGCGCCGCTTCGCCGCCGCCGCTCTCTGCGCCGCCTTGGCCGCAGCCGCCTCCTGGCTGGGGTTGATCCACGCCTGGCGCTTCACCCCCGCCGACACCGTGCTGGATCTGGGTTGGGGCACCGGGGGCCCCTGGGCCCTGGGCTACTTGGTGATGGCCCTGGTGTTCGCCGCCGCCGCTGGGCTGGTCCGCCGCTCGCCGCCCAACCCATGAAGGAACTGATCCACAAGCTGGCCCTGGCGCCCCATCCGGAGGGGGGCTTCTACCGGGAGATCCACCGCTCCGAGCTACGGGTGCGGCGCGCCGATGGGGCCGAGCGCGCCGCCCTCACCCTGATCGACTACCTGCTGCCGGCGGGAGCCTGCAGCCGCTGGCATCGGCTGCACCAGGCGGAGGAAACCTGGCACCACGCCGGCGGCAGCCCCCTGGAGCTTTGGCGTCTGGCGCCGGAAGGCCCACAACCGCAGCGTCTCTGGCTCGGCCCCCTTGATCCGCAACGCCCCGAGCAACGGCCGCTGCAGCGCATCCCCCCGGGCTGGTGGCAGGCGGCCCGCAGCGGCGGTCCCTGGAGCCTGGTCAACTGCTGCGTGGCACCGGGTTTCGAGTTCAGCGATTTCGAATTGCTGAGCGACCAGCCCACCAAGTGCCATCCGGCCGGGGCGCTTCAGGAACTTCTCTAGCGAAGGCGGTGGTGGGCTCGACCATGCCCTGCGATCAGAAACTCACGGCCTGAAGGATCGACAAGGTCACGAAGCCCACGGGGCTGGCCACGGGATTGGGTCCGGCCGGGAAGGCCGTCACCTGGAACATGTAGGAGTCGGCCTGGGAGGGGTTGCGGTGGGGCCGCAACGCCACGGTGAGGGTGGAGCCGGGCGGGACGGGTTGAGGAAAATCGATGTGGAACAGGCGCCTGTCGTTATCGAATCGCACCACCACGGGCACCTGGGCGCCCTCGCGCCGGGGCAGACCAAGGAAGGCACGGCTGGCCCCCGTATCGAAGCGGAAGGTGCGATCGATCCCACGGGTCTGCTGCAGCCGCATGGCCCCCAGGGAGGCGGCAGCCTTGTCGGGCAGCTCGATGGTGATGTAGTACTCACCTCCGCTCTGGTTCACGTACCAGTAGTAGTTGCGCAGGGTCACCTTCCAGGGGGGCGACACGAAGTAGGTCTGGCCGCGCAGCTCCAAGGCCTGGGCCAGCGGGGCCGGCAGCAGCAACGGTGCGCTCCCCAGCCCGAGGGGAATCGCCAGGGCCAGGGCACCGGGCAAGAGCGCATGCAGGGCCCCAGCTCCGCCGCGGCCCCTGCGAACGCCGTCGGTCTGGACGGCTGGGGGCGCAGGCCTTTCGCTGGGTCGCTGACCGTCTTGCTGATCCATCGCCCCGGCGGCAGCGGGTTCAACCCTAGGGACCCCTTCCGAACGCCCCGGCTAAAATCATTTTTCCGTGATCCGGCCAGCTGTGACCCGCACCGATTCCGCCCGGGGGTGCTCCCCGGAGCTCGATGCCATCGATCTGATGCTGCGGGATCTCAAAACCCGCCATGACGACATCCGTCACCGGGCCGCCTTCCGCGGCTGCACCCATGAGCTGCTGGTGCTGCAGGAGGAACTGGTGGAGTATCTGCTCAGCAAGAAAATCGCCCTGCAGGCCGCCGGCTGAGGGCCATCGGGAAAAGGGATTGTTCCGCTCAACCGGGCCCCGCTCAGCCCTCGTCCTCGTCATCGAGCAGACCGGACTGAAAACGCGCGATCAGCTTGGGCAACAAGGTGACGACCACCAGGATCACAAGCGCGCCGAGGCCAAACTCCACCACCCCGGTCACCATGCGCTCGATCGGGATCCAGCGCCCCCCCAGCCAGGCCAGGCTGACCATGGTGGAAGCCCAGAGCAGGGCACCTGCGAAGTTGCACAGCACGAAGCGCCGGTAGGGCATGCCCACCGCTCCGGCCATCGGACCGGCCACCACCCGCAGCACGGCCACAAATCGGCCCAGGAACACCGACTTTCCCGCGTGGCGCAGGAAGCTCAGGCGCCGCTGCTCCATCTGCTCCGGGCTCTGGCGCAGAAAGGTTCCCACCTTCAGGATCAAGCCCCAGCCGGCGCGGCGGCCGACCCAGTAGCCGAGGTTGTCGCCGAGCACGGCCCCGGCGGTGGCCGATCCCATCACCCCCAACACATTCAGCTGACCACTGCCGGCCGCATAGCCCCCGAGCAGGGTGACCGTTTCGCCGGGCAGCGGCACTCCAGCGTTCTCGAGAAGCATGGCGCTGAACACAACCACGTAGCCCCAGCGGCTCAGCAACTCCTGGAGCTGATCAGTGCTCACGTCCATGGGCACCATGATGGGACTTCAGCTGTCCATGGACTGGAAGGGCCTGAGGTCCTGGTCAAGGCGGTGCCGGGTGGGGATGGGGTCAGCCTGTTGGTGGCCATCGAGGGCGGCGGTGATCTCCAGCACCCGGCGCAGTCGCCTGGCCGCGTGCAGGCCCATGTCCCGGGGCACGCTGAGGCGCGTGCGCAGGTGGCGCAGCCCGGCGGCGGAGCCCTCCGGGGGCACGCAGGGCTCCGCCGGCGCGAGCAGGTTGCTGAGTGCGCAGCGCAGGGCCTGATCGAAACCGGCGCCACCCCAGGGGTTCACCGCCACGATCGCGCG
Source organism: Cyanobium sp. Morenito 9A2 (assembly GCF_024345575.1). Lineage (GTDB taxonomy): Bacteria > Cyanobacteriota > Cyanobacteriia > PCC-6307 > Cyanobiaceae > ATX-6F1. The sequence goes on along the minus strand of NZ_JAGQBJ010000001.1, from coordinate 364,763 downwards.
ACGGTGCTTGATCACCCGGGCCAGGGCCTCAAGGGCCGCCTCGGCTGGCTCCGCCTGGCTGGTCTCGTTGGGAGCAAACCCCAGGGCCACCTGCTGCCAGGCGGCCCGCTGGCTGGCGTCGTTGCTTGGATGGCAACCGCCCATCTGGGGGGGCAGGTCGTGGACATGGGTGAGGAAATCGCTCTGGGTGCCCAGATAGGTGGGGCGCTGTTCCATGGCGGTGAACCAGAGGTTGATGGCGGGGTGGTCCTCGCGCAGGTCGTAGCCCTTGTAGGCATAGAGGCTGGCGCTGGCGCGTTCCAGGAACGGGGTAAAGATCACATCAGCCGCCGAAAACTGAGGCCGAAAGAAGGGGCCTGGGGTGGCCTGCAGCGCCTCGCTCACCGCCCGGGCCATCCGCTCGAACTGCTCCGTCGCCAACGTCTCGTCAGCCCCGCTGGCGTGGGGGGTACAGAGCCAATGGCACCAGGCACGAAAAAAACGCCGCTCCAGCCGCCGCACCTCCTTGACCCCAGCTGATTCCAGCGCCTCAGCGAGGGGGCCAAAGCTGGTTTCAAGCGCCTGCAGGATGGCGTCGCTTTCGGTGAGCAAGCGACCATCGAGCTCCAGGGCGGGGAGCAGGCCCGAAGGCACCCGTTCGCTGTACCAGCGCTCCTTTTCGCCGTAGCAACGCATCGACACCTTCCGCACCCGGTAGGGGATGCGCTTCTCCTCCAGCCACAGCCAGACCTTCTGGCAATAGGGGCACCAGGCGTGGTTATCGCGGTAGAGGGTGACGCGCACCTCGGCCTCGGTGGCGCCAAACAGGCGGAGGAGGGCCTGGGAGGAGGTGGGCCCGTGGACCCGTTCGGGCTCCGCTGGCGCCAGGGCCGCCAACTGCTCCCAGCTCAGGGGCGCTCGGGCGTCCGGCGCTCCGGCCTGGGGAACCTGGCTTTCAAGGGTGTGGGTTTCTGGAGCAGCCATGGGGGCCTCCGCAAGCTGGGCACCGTTCTAGTCAGCGCCGCCCTGGGGCCGCTTCAAGGGATCCATCAACGCCCAGAGCCAACCGCAGCGGAGATCACCACCCCGGAGAGGGGGACGTTGGTGGTCATCACAAAGCCTCCAAAGCCTTCCTCAGAAAGGGTGGCTCAAGAATGCAAAAGGCTCGCTGGTGCCCATCCTTGCCAACACCAATCAACTCTTGCCATTGAGAACGTTTTGCAAGATGTTCCGAAGCTTCCCCCGCGGAAGGTCAAAAGGGGCACCACCCCTGGGCAAGGGAGGTGCCGTCCCAGGCCTGCGCTCGCCTCCCTCTCCCCATGGAACTCCGTTGAGCGGTGAAATGACCCAGTAACGCGGTCTCTCTCCGTACCAGCTGCCCCTTGTTCGCCCCGGGCACAGGTGAGCGTGCAAATCGGAATCAATCCGCCGAATGCGACCGAACCGACACAGCCATGCTCCTCTTAAAAGCCCTGGCCTGAAAGGCCTTGCCTCACTCAGCCATGCCTGCCCTGAGACTCTCCCGGGACTCCCCAACGCGATTCAATCAACTCTTAAAACATTCTTAAGCAGCGAAAATAAACTTTTGTGAGGCTCGAAGCATCACGAACGCTGCGTATTGACTCCGTTGGCTCAACTATCACCAAGGTCGACCACCTTGATCTGATAATCAAAAGATCGAAGCAGGTGCCTATGTCTTCAGATACGTTCGGCGATTATCTCCACACCATCGGCCGCATCCCCCTCCTCACCCCGGCCGAAGAACTGCATCTTGGAGCCATCGTGCAGCGCTGGCAGCAGGCCAGTGACGACTGCCGCGATCTGGAACGTCGTGGACGCCGGGCCATGGCCCGGATGGTGACCGCCAACCTGCGGCTGGTGGTGGCCGTGGTCAAGCGCCACCAACGCCGCATGGCCCACCTGCACCAGGAGCCGATGGATCTGGTGCAGGCCGGCAACATCGGCCTGTTGCGGGCGGTTGAAAAGTTCGACCCCTGCCGCGGCTACAAGTTCTCCACCTACGCCTACTGGTGGATCCGCCAGGCGGTGAGCCGCTACCTGCAGGAACAGGGAACCACCATCCGACTCCCGGTCAACGTGATTGACCTCGCCAGCCGGGCCGAATCGATGCTGGCGGGCTCCGACCGCACAATCAGCTCCAGCGAACTGGCGAAGCGCCTCGGGGAAACCGAAGCCCGGCTGCAGTTCGCGCTCCACGCCAGCCGCCGCAGCCGCACCGTCTCGCTGGACCAACAGACCGGCGGAGACGGCGAGATGACCCTGCTGGATCTCGTGCCCGATCCCCGCCAGCTGGAGCCCCATGACGACTACCGCTGGATGCTCGATCACCTGCGCCAGCTGGAGGAGCGCGAGGTCACGGTGCTCGAACTCCGCTACGGCCACGAACAGCCTCAGTCGTTCGCCAAGGTGGCCCAGCTGACCGGCTACACCAAAGATCAGGTGCAGCGCATTGAACGCCACGCCCTGGGCAAGCTGCGCCTACAGCTGACGCCCGTCCTGCATCCGGCCTGAGCGGTGGCCCGCCCGCCCTGGCCCGAGACGGGCATCGACCATGCCCTGCGCCTGCGCAGCCTCTGGATCAGCTGGTTCCTGGCCCTGCTGTTCCACACCGATCTGGGCCTGATGCCCCTGTTCCACGGCCAGTCCGTGGAGATCGAATCCCACGTGGCCAGCGCCAACCTGCCGACGCTGTTCGCGGCGATGCTGGCCTACATGCTGATGCCCCTGGCGGCGCTGGTGCTGATCGCCTACGGCGCCAGCAGCCCCCCGGGCCAGAAGGGGTGGCGGCGCTGGCGCGCCCTGCACTTCGGCCTGAGCCTGCTCTACAGCCTCACCAACCTCGGCCATCTGGTGGCGGATGTTCTGATCCCCGATGCCCGCGCCGATCAGATCGTGCTCATGGGCGTCATGGTGGTGATCGGCCTGCTGATCAACCGGGAGGCCTGGCTCTGGTGGCGGCCGTGAACGCCGTCATCGGGCCTGGATGCACGGCGTCCAGAGAGGATCAAAGCTGCGCAGATGCGGCGAACAGGGCCAGCAGAGAAGCCATCGTCGGATGGCTCTGGGTCAATTGGTCGAGATCGCCAAGTACCACGCCGGAGGCCTCGACGCGGTTCCAGACGCTCGTCCCCATCAGGGCGTAGCGGCCCCCGTCCCGCACCCGTCCGGCATGGAAGGTGCCGCCCGGTATCAGCAGCTGGGGTCGTTGGCCTGCGGCCAGATCCGCACCAACGACGGACAGCTCGCCCCGCCCATCCGAATGGAGCAGGAGGACCTCGAGCGGGTCCCCGAGATAATGGTGATACATCTGATCCGAAGGGATCCGGTGCAGATGTCCAGGGGTCTCCGGGGTGATCAAGAAGGTGAAGACGGCGCCTCGGGACGCAGGGGGAGCTGGCGGACCCTGGCCGTAGGTTTCGGCCATGAAGCCACAGGTCAAGCTGGGATGTAGCCCCAGGGCGTCTCGGATCCATTCAGCGCTGGGAGCCTCGCTCACGTCCACTCGACCGACCTGGAGGCGGATCGTACGAGCAGCCCCGGTGTCAGCAAGGCCAGCACCAGCAGACTGCCGCCCGCCACCGCCAGGCTCAGAGCCACCTGCCAGGGGCCCGGCGGCGCCAGAGCCAGCGACTGACGCAGGGGACTCCAGACCTGAAGCAGGCCCCAGAGCAGCAGGCTGGAGGCAGCCACCAGGATCGTGGTGAGCGCCGGCGGGCCGCCCTGGATGCGAACCCGGTTGATCCAGACCAGGCCACCGCTGGCGAGTAGCAGCACCGACAGAACGAGGGCGCGCCGCCCCTCAAGCCCGCCCGGTCCCGCCAGCGCCAGGACCAGCACCACGACCAGCAGCACCCCGCCCTGAACAAGGGCCAGACGCCAGGCCGCCGGCCCGAACAGGGGAGCCCTCAGCGAACGGGGAGGCTGGCGCATCTGCGCAGGATCCCCTGGCTGGGCCTCGAAGGCCCCGGTGCAGGCCGGCTCGATCACCAGATGCAGCAGGGCGATGTGCACCGGCAGGAGCAGCAGGGGCTGGCCCGGCACCAGCAACGGAATCAGCCCCAGGGCGGCGATGGGCAGGTGCACCGCCAGGGTGTAGGCCAAGGCACGGCCCAGGTTGGCGTAGACCCGCCGTCCCATGGCCAGGGCCTCCACCAGGTCGGCGAAGGCATCGTTGAGCAGCACCAGATCGGAGGCCTCCCGGGCCACGGCGGTGCCGCGCCGGCCCATGGCCACACCGATGTCGGCGGCCCGCAGGGCGGGGCCGTCATTGACCCCGTCGCCGCCCATGGCCACCACCTCGCCGGCGGCCTGCAGCGCCTGCACCAGGGCCAGCTTCTGCTCGGGCCGCACCCTGGCAAAAACGTTCACCTGCTTTGCCGCCGCCGCCCGTTCAGAGGGGGCGAGGCGATCGAGCTGGTCACCCGTGAGCACCACGCCGGCCCCCAGGCCCGCCTGCTCAGCGATCACCCGGGCCGTGGTGGGCCCGTCACCGGTGATCATCACCACCCGCACCCCGGCGGCCTGCGCCCGGGCCACCGAGGCGGGCACATCAGCGCGCAGGGGATCGGCCAGGCCGATCAGCCCCAGCGGCTCAAACAGGTAGTCATGGAGAAGCTCCGGGGGCAAGTTCCCCTCCTTGAGACCATCGGGATGCAGGTGTTGCGGGAGCCCCTGCAAGCCGCGGGCCACCGCCAGCACCCGCAGTCCCCCGGCGGCGAGCCGATCCGCCTCAGCAAGGAAGGCTGTGGCCACAGGCCCTGCCAGATGGCACAGCTCACTTACCGCCTCCGGCGCCCCCTTGGCGGCCAGCTGCCAGCCGCTGGCGGGATCACGCCAGAGGCGCGAGAAGACCAGCAGATCGGGGCTGAGGGGGTACTCCCGCTCCAGGGGCCAGTCCCCGTGAAGGTGCTCAGTGCCCTGCAACTGGCGCTGGGCCAGACGGGCGATCGCCTGCTCCATGGCATCCACCGGCTGCGGCCGGCTGGCAAGCACCGCCAGCTCCAGCAACGGATGAAAGGGCTCGCCGAGCTGGTCCTGGGCCGCTGACGCCCCAGGCTGCTGACCTGGCAGAGCTTCTGCCTGCTCGGGCCAGGCAGCCCGCTCGGGCCAGGTGATCAGTTCCTTCACGGCCATGCGGTTCTCGGTGAGGGTGCCGGTCTTGTCGACCGCCAGCACCGTGGCGCTGCCGAGGCTCTCCACCGCCGCCGGCCAGCGGGCCAGCACCCCGAGGCGGGCCAGACGCAGGGCCCCCAGGGCCAGGAACAGCGCCAGCACCACGGGAATTTCATTGGGGAGCACCGCCAAGGCCAGGGCCAGGCCCGCCAGCAACGCCTGGGGCCAGTCACCGCTGCTGGCCCCGTTCACCGCCGTCAGCAGGGCGCAGAGGGCCAGGGCCATCACCGTGAGCCGCTGGGTGAGGCGCTGGGTCTGGCGCTGCAGCCGGGTGGGGGGTGCCTTCAGGGTGGCCAGGCTGGCGCCCAGGCGCCCCAGGGCCGTGGCGCCAGCCACCGCCTCCACCCGAACCACCCCGCGCCCACCGGCCACCAGGGTGCCGGCGCGCACCGGCGCACCGATCTCCAGCCGCGGCACCGGCAACGACTCCCCGGTCAGCAGGGATTCATCAAGACTCAGGCCCAGGCTCTCCACCACCGCCCCATCGGCCGCCACCCGGTCCCCCTCGTCCAGGAGCAGCCAATCGCCCACCTGCACCTGCTCCACGGGAATCCGCAGCTCGTCTCCGTTGCGACGCACCCGCGCCTGGGGGGCCGAGAGGGCCGCCAGGGCGGCCAGGGCCCGGCGGCTGCGCTGCTGCTGAACCCCATCGAGCAGGGAGATGAAGGCCACGAACGCCAGCAGGACCAGCCCATCGGTGGGCTCACCGATCAGGCCGTAGAGGACGGCGCAGGCCAGCAGCAACAGATTGGTGGGCTCCAGCACGCTCTGCCACCTCATCAGGGATGGCTCAGCTTGGCGCCGGGAATGGCTCACGATGCCAGGGGTAGCGTTGAAGGCCCTGTCCCCTGCGGTCTCCCCGTACCTGCATGCCGCAGTCGCTGTTCGAGAGGGTGAAGCGCAAGATGGTGGGGGATCCGCTGCCGACCAGCGCCCACGCCGAGGAGCGCCTCACCAACGCCGAGGCCCTGGCGATCCTGAGCTCCGATGCCCTCTCCTCGGTGGCCTATGCCACCCAGGAAATCGTGCTGGTGCTGGGCATGGCTGGCGCGGTGGGACTGGGCCTCACGCTGCCGGTGACCGGCCTGATCGTGCTGCTGATGCTGGTGGTGGCGATCAGCTACCGCCAGACCATCAAGGCCTATCCCCACGGCGGTGGTTCCTACCGGGTGTCCCACGAAAACCTGGGGGTGATGCCCGGTCTGGTCGCCGGCGCCTCACTGTCGATCGACTACGTGCTCACGGTGGCGGTGAGCGTGGCGGCGGGCATCTCCGCCCTCACCTCCTACCTGCCCGTGCTGGAACCTGAACGGGTGCCCCTGTGCCTGCTGGGGGTGGTGCTGCTGATGGTGGCCAACCTGCGGGGCCTGCGCTCCAGCGCCCAGCTGCTCAGTCTGCCCACCTACCTGTTCATCACCGCGATCTTCGTGCTGATCGTGGGGGGACTGGTGAAGCTGTCCCTCGGGGAGCTGACTCCCCTGCCGGTGGCGGACCAGGCCAAGCAGCTGATAGAGGCCCACGGCCAGGAGGTGACCGCCCTGGGCAGCGTGCTGGTGATGCGGGCCTTCAGCTCCGGCTGCGCCGCCCTCACGGGGATCGAGGCGATCAGCGACAGCGTGATGGCGTTCAAACCGGTGGAATGGCGCAACGCCCGCCGGGTGCTCACGGTGATGGTGGTGCTGCTGGCCACGATGTTCACAGGGATCAGCGTGCTCGCCCAGCAGCTGGGGGTGGTCTACCGGGAGAACGGCCCGACGCTGCTCTACCAGATCGGCCAGGCGGTGTTCGGCAACGGCCCCCTGCTGTTGGTGCTGCAGCTGTCCACCCTGCTGATCCTGCTGCTGGCAGCCAACACGGCCTACGCCGATTTCCCGCGCCTTTCGGCCTTCCTGGCCCAGGACGGCTACATGCCCCGTCAGCTGGCCTCCCTGGGGGACCGGCTGGTGTTCAGCAATGGCATCTTGATGCTCAGCGCCCTGGCGGGGTTGCTGGTGGTGATCTTCGGCGGCAGCGTCAGCCGGTTGATCCCCCTCTATGCCGTGGGGGTGTTCACCAGCTTCACCCTCTCCCAGGCCGGCATGGTGGTGCACTGGTGGAGGGAGAAAGGCCAGGGCTGGCTGGGCAAGGCTCTCATCAACGGGTTCGGCAGCCTGGTCACCGCAGTGGTGTCGGCGGTGTTGCTGTTCAGCAAATTCACCCAAGGCGCCTGGCTGGTGGTGCTGGCCGTGCCCCTTGTGGTGGGGGTATTCCTGACCATCAAGGCCCACTACCGCCAAGTGGCCAAGCGTCTGCGGCTGGCGGCCGATGTGCAGCTCAACCTCCCCGAGCCGCCAGCGGCCGGCGGGGCTCCGGTGGTGGTGCTGGTGGGCCAGCTTCACCGCGGCAGTTTCGAAGCGATCCGCTACGCCCGCAGCATTGCCGGTGAATTGGTGGCCGTGCACGTGGACCTGGGGCTGGGCAAAGCGGACGCCTTCCGCGAGCAATGGAAGCGCCAGTTGCCCCAGGTGCCGCTCGTGGTGCTGGAGTCGCCTTTCCGGTCGCTCCAGGCTCCGGTACTGGATTTCGTGCACCAGTTCGAAACCGACCACCGCAAGGACCGCGACAAGTTCTGCACGGTGGTGCTGCCCGTGTTCGTCACCCGCCACCGCTGGGAGAACCTCCTGCACAACCAATCGACGATCGCCCTGCGCAGCGCCCTGCGCCGCCAAGGCACCCGGGTGGTGACCACGGTGGGGTTCTACCTCTGAAGCGTTCGCAGGCCAGGGGCTGCCTCTCCGCCCAGCTGCGTTCAGCGCCCATCAGACAAGGAGCGGTGCCCCGCATTACTCCAGACCATGGCATTGGCCCGTCTGGACCTGGGGCACGGTTCACCAGGGGCCTCTGATGGGCTGGGATGCGCGAGCCACGGAGGGGGCGGGATCGGACTCGGGCTGAACGGCCCGGGGATTCGGGTGCACCATCGAAGCGGCGGCGGGCGGCGAGCTTGGCGCCCAGTTGGCCTGAGCCCCGAACAGGTCCTGGTTGTCACTGCCGCTGCCGGCCAGGGAGGCGTTGAGGCTGGGGAGCATCAGGTTGGTGTCGCCGATGCCGCCGCCGCTGTTGGAGGGGGTCCACCGACTGTTGCGCTGAAGGCCCAGAGGGCGCTGGCGAGCACGTCATTCCTGTTGACGATGCCCGAGCTGTCGGCGCGGCCCAAGCCATCCACTGGGATGCGCTTGACGCTGCTGCGGCTGGGGCCGTCGGTGAGCTCGGGGCGGATGGCACCGACGTCTTAGCCGCTGCCGGCCTCACCGGAGGAGCCCTCTCCCTGGTCGACAGGGCCCTCCCATGGGAACGTGCGGGCCTCCCAACTCAGGTCCCGAGGCCAGCTGGCGCCAGGTCCGACGGTGGCGTAGCGGCCCGTGACGATCGCCCGGGGGACTGGGGTCGTGTCCAACGCCTGGGCGCTGGCGGGGTCGCCAGGGGTTTGGCCCATTCCATGGAGATGAGCGCCCGGTGCCTGGCTCGCACGTCAACGCCAACGGTGTCGCGGTCACATCAACGGGCCGGTGCAGGCCGGTCGGCCCGGACCGGCTCAGACCAGACGGGATCCGCTGGCCTGCCGCCGCTGGCCGGGGTCGAAAACCGCCGCGATGGTGCGGATCAGCCAGCGGCCCTGGGTGGTGACCTCCACCAGGCCCCGGTCGGCCTGACGCTCCAGCCGGACCAGTCCGTCGGCTTCGAAAGCCTGGAGGTCACTCCATTCGAGGGCGAACCGCTTCAGATCCATCGCCACCTGGAAATGGCACATCACCTCCTTGATCAGGGCGCGGCGCTCCAGCACCGCCGAATCGTTCACCACCAGGCCGCGCTCCACCGGCAGCCGGCCTTGCTCGAGGTCCCGGTAGTAGGCCTTGAGGTCCCGCTGGTTCTGGCTGAACAGCTGGGGGAACTGGCTGATCGCCGTCGGGCCGACGCCCAGCAGATCAAGCTCGCCACCGGTGGTGTAGCCCTGGAAGTTGCGGTGCAGCCGCCGCTCCCGGGCCGCCACCGCCAGGCTGTCAGTGGCGAGGGCGTAGTGGTCCATGCCGATGGCGTCATAGCCATTGGCCGTGAGACCCCGGTTGGCGTCATCGAGCATCGCCAGGCGTTCCCACTGGCTGGGCAGATCCTCGGCGGCGATCTTGCGCTGGAGGGGCAACTGCTGGGGCAGGTAGGCGAAGGAGAAGAGTGAGAGGCGATCGGGGCGCAACTCCTCCACCAACTCCAACGTGGAGCGAAAGCGCCCGGACGTCTGGAGCGGCAGACCGCAGATCAGATCCACGTTCACGCTCTCGAACCCTGCCTGCCGCAGCCACTGCATCGAGCGCCGCAACTGCTCCACTGCCACCACCCGGTTCACCGCCCGCTGCACCTCGGGATCGGCGTCCTGGATGCCGAAGCTGAGGCGGTTGAAGCCCAGCGCGCGCAGATGCAGGGCGGAGGCTTCGCTGAGGAACTCCGGGTTGACTTCGATCGAGGCCTCCAGATCGTCATCCAGATCGAAGTGCTGGGCGATCAGACCCCAGAGGATCGTCTGCTCGTCAGCGTTGAGGTAGTTGGGGGTGCCACCGCCCCAATGGAGCTGGGCCAGTCGCCGGCACTGGGGCATGGCCGCGGCGATCAGCTCCAGCTCCCTGGCCAGGGCCGCCAGGTAGGGGCCCACCACCTTCGATCCCAGCTGGGTGGTGATCCGGTTGCAGCCGCAGTACCAGCAGGCATGGCGGCAGAAGGGCACATGCACGTAGAGCGAAAGCGGTGCGCTGCTGGGCTGTGCCAGCTGGGCACCGAGATCAGCGGCGCCCACGGTGGTGGTAAACGCCGCCGCCGTGGGGTAGCTGGTGTAACGGGGCACGGGCCGGTCGTATTTGAGCAGAAGCTCAAGGGGTGTGGTCGGCGGTGGCAGGGATGGGACCGCCCGGGAACAGGCGGGCGGGCGGGTGGCTGGCGTGGCGTCGAGGGTGGTGGACATGGGGGACTGGACGGATCTGGCGGAGGCGGAGGGGTGGAACCGGGCGATGCGGGGCTGCTCAGCCGGTGGGCGCCAGGGACAGCTCGGCGAGCTCCGCCAGCAGGGCCTGGGTGGCGAGGAAGGCGGCCTCGGCCTCGTCCAGCAGTTCGGCCTCTTCGGCCCCACTGAGCTCCAACTGCTCGAAGGCGTCGTGAAAGGCCACTTTGAGCGCGGCCACGGGCTGCTCGAAGTGCCAGAACTGCAGGGGGTTCAGGCCGTGGGCCGCCAGGATGGCGTTGGCCTGCTCCGCCAACTGCTGCCCACCGGCGAGATCTCCGCCGTAGCGCACGTACACATGGGCCAGAAAGCGGTGGGGGGCCCCCTGGGCCAGGGTGGCAAGCTGCTCCAGCCAGCCGCGGGCCGCCGCCGACGCGGGGGTGGCGGGTAGCGCAGCCAGCGCCTTCTGATCAGCCTCCAGGGCGGCGCCTCGGCGCAGGGCCTTCCAAGGCAGATCGGTGGCGCCCAAGGCAGAGGCCAGATCGGGGCCCCGCTCCTCAATCAGCGCATAGGCGGGGGCCAGGGTGCGGATCAGGGCCGCCAGCTGCAGCGGCTCCACTTGGCCGTCCAGCAGGGCCCTCGAGAAAGCCATGCTCTCCACCTGGCGATGGGCGGCGCCGATGCGGGCGTGGAGCTTGCGCACCCGGGGGCCGAACCCCTTGCGGAGCACAGCATCGGCGCCGTGGGCATGACTGGAGATCGCTTCGGGGATGGTGGCTGTCATGGTGAACCGTGCCCATGGTGGAGCAGGGCCACGGAGGGCCCTGCTTGATCAATGATATAACGCTATCGTTGTGATGCTGTTGCGGCGTTGCCGCTTCGTTGCAACTTCGTCATCCGCCCATCTCCCATGGTTGCCCTCCCGTTCTCGCCCTCCACGGACAGCCTCCTGGAGCTCCCGTTGCTGCTCGCACCCCAGGGCCAGCTGAGCGGCGATGGCCAGCTGCTGGAACTGTTCAAGGAACGCCGCGACCGCCCCAGGCACGGGGACCTCTGGTACCTCACCCCCAGCGCCATCGCCGAGCTTGGCCTCGGCAGCGCAGACGGGCAACTGGAGGGCGTCGCCTCGAGCGATGCCGGGGTGATCACCTGGCTGCACATGCGTTTTGGTGGAACCCAACGCACGGTGATCGCCCTTCCCGAGCGGCTGAAGCGTTGGGCCTCCCAGCTGCCGCCAGCCGCTCCGCACATCCCCCTGGAGCTCAGGACCAGCGCCTGATCAAGGGGGATCAACCCAGGTCAGATCGAGCAGCGCCCTGGCACCAAGACCCCGGAGATCAGGCCGCTTCAACCGACAATTCCAGGGGCGGCTGGGCGTCGGACCGGGCTCGGTACAACCGGGCCGAGCCCAGGGCTAGGGCTGTGTCGGGCTGGGCCACCCGTTGACGCTGCTGAGCGCGGTTCCTTCCCATGCGCTCGATGGCCTCCAGAAGGGGGCACCGATGTCCGCCGTGGCGGCCAGCGGATCTTTGTCCGGGGTGAGCAGATCCCTGCGCAGGGGGCGAGGATCCCGATCACGATCGGCAGCGCCTGAGGACGGCACGCGGAGGTGGATCCTGCAAACGAGGCGAAGCGGGACCGTCGCCGGACCTCGCCCTCGTCGAGGTGCACGGCCCCATCGGTCCTCAGGGCGGCGCTGATCGACGCGCCAGGGGCTCGGCCAGGGGCAGGTGGTGGCCGTCAGCCACCACGGCGAAGCCTCCGACGACCTGGCCCGGGATCTCCCCCAAGCCCAGCCGACCGGCCCGCTGGTGGACGCATTGGACCAGCGCGCGCAGGGGCTCAAACAACGCTCAGGCGATTGCCCCCATCTGGCTTGAGGCCCCGATGGGGGTCGCAGCCCAGGACGTGGCTGGAGCGGTCGAGCCCCATGGCTGCCAACCGCTCCAGCCGGGGACCGTCGGCCCGGATGGCGCTGGCCAGCGCCTGAAGCGACGGCAGGTCAGGACCGCGGCCACGATCATCGGAGCGTTGATACGGGCGAAAGCGAGCCACTTGGGAGCGTTGCCGACATCAACACGGCCGCAAGCAGAAGAAACGCCCAAGTTGCTGGTGCGATCGACCTGCGGTCGCCAGAGAAAAAGCACCTGGACAACGCGGTCCTCCATCGCCTCAGGGGGCAGAGGAGCGGCCGACTGCCAGGCACTCCAGGGGCGGCTGGTTCAGCCGCAGGGGCGCGGTGGCGATGGGATGGTTCATCGCCGAGCGGGCCTCATGCCAACGGCCGGATTCGGCCATGCCCAGGCAATCGTCGAACCAGGGACCGCCGAGGGTGTAGTGGAGCACCTTCGGCTCGCGCGGCACGGGCTGAACCCCGACGAGCACGTTCCACTCGGGCGGCAGCTCGCCGATGGCTTCATCGGCCAGCCAGCGAAACTGGTGGAGCTCCAGCCCCGTTGCGGTATTGACGTAGTCAGGAGTGAGGGCGGTGCAGCGGGAGCAGTTGAACAACATCACCGACGACCAATTCTTGCGCGCGTAGGGGGTCTGGGGCATGCCCTGAAACTTGGTGCCCTCCTCGCAGTCATGCCGATGCTTCACCACCTGAACCGCGAAACGTTCGTCTCGCAGGGCCCACAGTTCAGCCATATCACCGAGGCAGAGCATGTCCGCATCCATGAACAGCGCCCAACCCCAGAAACCACTCAGCCAGGGCACCAGGAAGCGACTGAACGAGAAAGCCGTACTTTGCTTCGCATCGTGAGAGCGGTGATACACCCCAAGGAGTTGCTCGTGGCGCACCTGGCTGATCAACACCGGCACCGATGACGTCACCTGAATCGAGTCGGCAAGGACGTTCACCGCCACCCGTTCTCGAGGGTCATAGCCAATGAAAACGCGGGGGATCTCGGCTCTCTGGGGAGCCCCATGGGATTCCGTCATGACGAGCGATGCCGAAGACGCGGCGGCTGAAGAACAGGGGCCAGACGGACATGGCGCACCAGGCCTCGCCGGCGCAGGGCAACGATGGGCCACCAGGGGGGATCAAGCTCCCACCAACGGAATCCCATGCGGACGCTGCTGGAAAAGGCGTGGTGGTTGTTATGCCAACCCTCGCCAAAGGTGACCAGGGCCACCAACCAGGTGTTGCGCGAGTGGTCACCGCTCGGGTAGCCGATGCAGCCCCAGCGGTGGGTGGCCGAATTCACCCTCCAGGTGAAGGGGTAGGCGATCACCAGTCGCAGGGGAAAGCCCCAGAGCACCAGGGCAAGACCACCGGCGCCCGTGACTGACCCCAGCCACCACAGAAAGACGACTAAGGGAATCTGAAGCAGCAGGAAATGGCGATCAAGCCAGAGGTCGTCGCGGTTGCGTGGTGATCGGGGATGAGCCGCGCCACATGGGTCTTGGCCGGGACCTCCTTGAGCATCCAGCCGAAATGGCTCCAGCAGAGGCCCAGATGATTGTTGTGGTGGTCGACCGGATCGTCGGAGTGGAGCTGGTGGTGGCGGTGCAGGCCCGCCCCTGCCATCGGACCGTGCTGGCAACGCAAGGTGCCGCAGGCGACGATCAGTGCCTCCAACCACGGCGTGACCCGAAAGGAACGGTGGGCCAGCATGCGGTGGTGACCGAGGGTCACCCCGATGCAGGCGGTGAGCCAATCGAGCACCAGCCACACAACCAGTGCCAGCGGGCTCCAGAAACGGGGCAACAGCGCCACCAGGGTCAGCAGATGAAGCACCACCATGAAACCCACCGTGGCCCAGCTGGTGCGCAGACCCGCAGGCACCAGCGGTTGAATCCTCATGGGCGCAAAGCCGGCACTCATGCGGCCTCCGCGATCACCATCGGCTGGGCAAACTGCCGGGCAAGCAGACCAGCAAAGCGCACCCTGCGGCCCAGCTGCTGCAGGGGCTTCAGCAGGCTTGGCGGCTGCTGCCTGGCCGCCTTGATCTCAAGAAATGACGCCACGATCTGGTCACGGAGGCGGAAGTAGTCGGTTGAATCGAGGTTGAACACCCAGGGGAAGGCCCGGCGGGCTGTGCGGTTGGTCTGCCGCATCACCTCGGCGTCGAAGCGGCTGGCCTCCATGCCCAGCAGTTCATAGAAATCGTGCCGCTCGGCCACGGTGAGGCTGTGGGTGAGAAACACCGACCACAGAAAGAAGCGGCTGAGCAACTTGCCCCTGAAGCCCTGGCGCAGGTTGGGCCAGCAGCGGATCAGCAGGTTGAAGATGTCGCCATGGCGGTTTTCGTCCTGGCACCAGGGCTCGAAGAAATCAAACAGGGGGGCGATGTGGTGATCGGGGTGGGCCCTGAGGTGGCGATCGATCAGGATGTAGCGCCAATAGCCGATCTTCTCGGAGAGGAAGACGGAATACAGCACCCAGTTGAGCGGGAACCAGGTGATCGGCCGGCGGGTGCTGAGGCTGGGCAGATCCAGCTGGATGCCCTCGGCCACCAGAGCGCGGTTGAGGAAGCCGGCGTGGCGGGCCTCGTCGCGGGCCATCAGCTGGAACAGGCGGCCCAGCTCCGTGCGGCCCACCTGAAAGAGCCGCCTGGAGAGCTCCTTGAACAGCAGAAAGCCTGAAAACTCCGACACACAGGAGCGCACCAGGTAGCTCTCGTAGGCCTCCTTCTCCTCGGGAGAAAGATCGCGCAGGCGATCAAGGGGCACCCGACGATCGAAGTGGTCGCGGTTGTAGTCGGCCTCCATCTCGGCGAGCATCGCCTCGAAGGCCGACCGCTGGGACTCCACGTCGGTGCGGGCCGCCTTCTCGATTTCGGTGGTGTAAAAACGCGGGGTGAGCAGGTCTTCGCGCAAGTGGGGAGCGGAGGTGGCCATGGCACAGGGAAATGGGGTGGTTGAAGCAGGGGCTGGCTGGCGGTTCGCTGGCGCGTCAACCGCTGGTGCCCTGGGCGCGGGCGTAGGCGATAGCATCGGCCCCCAGGCGGTGGTGGTCGAACCACACCTGGATCTCCAACAGCCACTGCAGCCGCGCCAGGCGCCTGTGACCGCCCTCGCGAAAGCCCGTGATCGCCCTCTCGGCCGCCTGGCGGTGACTGACGCGGTGACCGCCGCAAAGGACCCGGGCCTCGGCCAGCCAACGCTCCTCAAGCCTCAGGTGCAGCCTCAGCTGCCGCAGCAGCCGCGCGCCGTCCCTCCATTCCCTCTGGGCCTCGTCGGGTTCGAGCTCAACGCGGCCGTCGCCATGCCGCTCGATCATTCCCGCGAGCTGGGCTTCGAGGCGATCATGCTGGCGCTCCAGGAGGGGGCGGCGCTCGGACCAGTGCCGGGGCCAGCAGAAGGACTGCAGCGGACGATCCAGCACCCGGGGCGTCAACAGCGCAGTGGCCATCGATCAACGACATAACGACATCATGATAATACAGGCCGAAGCCGCCTGGGCAGACCCCAGTCCCATGCCACCAACGTGATAAAGCAGATCCGCAACAGCCCCAGGTCAATGCGGGCACGCTCGGCTTAGATTCACGATGCAGAGGACGTCTTGCCGGTCGGGCGGCGCCCACGCCCTTCCCCCCCGCTTCGACCTGCCCCATGGAGGCCCTCGCCGACTACTTCAAGGTGTTCTCCGAACCGAACCGATTGGCGGTGCTGGACACCCTGCGCGGCGGCGCCCTCAATGTCACGGCCGTGGTGGAGCGCACCGGCCTCAGCCAGGCGCTGGTCTCCAAACACCTGAAGCTTCTCACCATCGCAGGGGTGGTGCGCCGCCGCCCCGAGGGCAGCCTGGTGTTCTACGAGGTGATCGACAAAGGTGTGTACAAACTGATGCAGCAGGGCGAAAAACTGCTACTGGCCTCCCGCCGCCAAAAGATCAATGCCCTGGCGGCCTCGATCTAGATGAAACCCTCCACCGTCGATACGCTGCGCGAGGCCCTGGCGGCCGGGCAACGGTCCTTCCCCGGCCTGAGGCTGAGCGACGTCGATGGCGGCGAGCTGGATCTCTCCCACTGCGACCTCAGTGGTGGCTGTTTCCAGGAATCCCGCTTCGGCCACGCCAATCTCAGCGGCGCGAACGTCAGCGGCGCCCGCTTCCAACAGGCCCTGATCTGGGGCGCCGACCTCTCGAATCTGCGGGCGGCGGATTCCCAGTGGCACGAGGCCGACCTTTCCGGCTCGCGCCTGCAGGGGGCTGACTTCGAGCGGGCCCTGCTGCACCGTTGCTGCCTGCGGGGGGTGGTGGCCGCCGGGAGCCGTTGGCGTGACAGCCGCCTGATGGAAGCCGACTTCCGCTCCGGCCTCGATCAGCTCACCGACCTGGGGGGGGCGGATTTCCGGGGCGCCGATCTCAGTTTCGCCAGCCTGAGCGGAGCCCAACTGCGGGGGGCCAACTTCCAGGGGGCCTGCCTCTATGGCACGAACCTGCGAGAAGCTGACCTGCGCGAAGCCGACCTCAGGGGTTGCGATCTGCGCGACAGCCCGTTAGGGGGTGCCCAGCTGGACGGGGCCCAGCTGGCGGAGGCCCTGCTGAGCTGAATCGACGGGCCTGGGGACCCCCCGCGGCGAGCAGCGCCTCGATGCGGCGGGCCAGCTCGAGATCCTGGTCCGTAATCGCTCCTTGACGCCCGGTGGCTGGATCAGGCCGGGCGTCGTGGGTGACCAGATCGATCACCACCCGGTCGTAGGCGTTGCTCCATTCGGGATGGTGCCCCAGCCCCTCGGCGATCAGGGCCACCTGGGCCATGAAGCCGAACGCCTCGACGAACGAACCGAAGCGCAGCTCCCGGTGCAGTTTCCCCTTGAGCAGCCGCCACTGGGGCAGCCCGGGAAACGAAGCGAGCTTGGCGCCGCTGCAGGGCCCCATGGCCCCCCCTGAACGGCCTGATTCCACAGGGGCGCAGTGGGCTGGGTTGGTCGAAGGGAGCACCAGTGCAACAGCGCCAAGAAGCGCAAGGGTCCGCCCCACGGGACCGGCCCTGCCTCCAGGCGGAAGGCAGCGGCTCAACCGAGCAGCTCCCGGCGCAACTTGCGGATGCGCACCATCAATTCAGCCCGGTTGCGTTGACGCAGAGCCTGGCGCGCCACGAATCCCAGCACGCTGACCACCCCCACCAGCTCCAGCAGGCCGCCCAACAGAGGGATCTCATCGATGGCCGAAAGGGTGGCCCCGGTGATCCGCAGCACCAGCACCGCCACCACCGCCAACGCCAGCACCTGCAGCACCGGCAGGAGATCCCGCAGGGACGCCAGCTGGAGCGCGCTGATCTGACGCAGCAGTTCCCGCACCACCGGGTAGGGCAGCCGCACCGATGGGGCTGGGGCCGGCCCCGCCGATGGGAGCGCGGAGGGAAGCTCCGGAGGCACCGCGACGGGCACCAGGGGACCCTCCTCCGCCACGGGAATCGAGAGGATCAAGCGCTTCGGAGCCGGCGCATCGCCAGGCTCCCCGCCGTCGGGGGAAGGATCGGAAAAGGGCAGCACCACAGGCTTCAGACCGGCGCCAGGCCCTTCTCGTTGAAGACCCCTTCGAACAACACCGAGCTGAGATAGCGCTCGCCGGAGTCAGGCAGCACCACAACGATCGTCTGGCCGGCATGGGCGGGTTCGTGGGCCAGGCGCACGGCCGCCACCGTGGCCGCCCCGCAGGAGATGCCGGCCAGGATGCCCTCCTCGCGGGCGAGGCGCCGGGCCATGGCCACGGCTTCCTCATCGCTCACCTGCTCGACCCGATCCACCAGATCGAGATCGAGGTTGGCGGGCACGAACCCCGCACCGATGCCCTGAATCTTGTGGGGTCCGGGCTTGACCGTCTCGCCCGCCTTGGTCTGGCTGATCACCGGGCTGTTGATCGGCTCGACGGCCACCGACACGAGGGGCTTGCCCAGGGTGTGCTTGATGTAGCGGCTGACGCCGGTGATGGTGCCGCCGGTGCCCACCCCCGATACGAACACGTCGACATCTCCATCGGTCTGCTCCCAGATCTCCGGGCCGGTGGTGTCGTGGTGCACCTGGGGGTTGGCGGGATTGGCGAACTGCTGCAGCAGCACGTAGCGCTCGGGATCGGAGGCGGCGATCGCCTGGGCCCGGCCGACGGCACCACTCATGCCGAGGCGGCCTTCGGTGAGCTCCAGGTGGGCGCCATAGGCCGTGAGCAGCTTGCGCCGCTCCAGGCTCATCGTCTCCGGCATCGTCAGGGTGAGCCTGATGCCACGGGAGGCGGCGACGAAGGCCAGGGCGATGCCGGTGTTGCCACTGGTGGGCTCGATCAGCTCCTTGCCAGGCCCCAGCAGACCATCTTTTTCGGCCTGGGCGATCATCGCGGCACCGATCCGGCACTTGACCGAGTAGGCGGGGTTACGGCCCTCGATCTTCGCCAGCACCCGCGCCGTGGTGTCACCAACCACCCGATTCAGCTGCACCAGGGGGGTGTGGCCAATGCTCAGGCTGTTGTCGGCGAAAATGGCGCCCATCCAAGGGTGGTCGTAGGTGAGCGCACCCTAAGGGAGTCCTCCGGTCCGGGCCAAGGCCGGCTGTCAAGTCCCGCAGACACCGCACAGGGAGCTGGCTGCGCCGTAAATTCCCCCGATTCGGTACCATGACGGAGTCGCAAGCGATGGGCCTCTCCGCACTGCAGAACGGCGGACCGGCGGTGCTGCCGCTGCTGCTGCTCTCAATCGTGGTGGTGGCGATCGGCGTCGATCGGGCCCGCTACTGGCGCGGCCAGGGGCTCGGTCCCGCCAGGGTCGAGCGGCAACTGGCGGAGGCGCTCCAGGGCAGCGCGGGCCAGGGGCACGGGCAGCTGCGCCAGGAGCTTTTGCTGCGCCAACTGGAACGCCAGGGAACCAGTGGCGAGGCGGTGCTGGAGGCCGCCGCCGTGGTCGGCCCCCTGCTGGGCCTCATCGGCACCGTCGCCGGGCTGATCCGGGCCCTGACGGAGCTGGGCCCCCAGCTGGTGCTGCCCAGCGGCGGCGCCAGCTTGACCAGCTACTCCCAGGTGCTGGTGAGCACCTTGCTCGGGCTGGTGGTGGCTCTCATCGCCACGGTGGTGCTGCGCACCAACCGGGGGCTGCTGGAACGCCAACGCCAGCAGCTGGAGACGGCGGGCCTCCGCCTCGCCCTGGAGCGTCAGCCATGACCACGCCTCTGTTCGCCCTCACCGCTCTCACGGTGGTCCTGTTGACGGCGGTGGCCACCGTGCCGGAGCTGCTGCGCCTGAAGGACCCCCGTGTGACCCTCGCGCCGCCCCAGGAGAGCCGTGCCCCCTGGGTGGTGGTGCGCGCTGGGGGCGGCAGCTGGTTCCTTAACGGCTCCCCCATCGGTGCCGTCGCCCTGGCGGCCCAGTTGAAGAGCGCGCCGCCGGAGGGCAGCGTCCGCCTGCTGGTCTCCTCGGCCTTGGCCACAGGCGAGGTGAGTCGCTCCCTGGCCTGGCTGCGCCAGCAGAGCCGTCAGCCGGTGCTCCTGGAACTCGCCCAGGGTCCGCGATGACCCGCTGCAGCGCCGCCAGCCTCGATGGCCTTGCCTATGGGGCCCTCTCCACGGCCCTCGCCCTGCTGGCGGTGGCCCTGCTGGTGGTGCCCCAGCGGCTGGCCCAACGGCCCGCCCACCAGGGCGTGGTGGCCCTGCACCTGGCCGCCGATGGCGGCCTGCGCCTGTGGAACCGTCCGATCACCCCGGAGCAGTTGCCCCAGGTGCTGCGGGAGTCCGGTCAACTCAATCCCCAGGCCCGGATTCGCCTGATCCCCGACCCGGCCGCCCCCTGGGGGGTGGTGCAGACCGTTCTTCCCCTGCTCGAACTCGGTGTCCTTCCTTTCGAAGTTCAACTTCCCGCACCTCCGGCCCAGCCTTGAGCGCCTGGCGCCACGGCTCCTCCCTGGACAGCGTTCTCGCTGGCGGCCCGTGTCAACTCGGCTCCCAGCCGCACTGGCAGCCGGCTGGCCGCGGCGCTGGCGTTCCATGGTCTTGCCCCTGGGGATCGCAGTGGCGCTGCATGCCCTGTGGCTGGCGGGAGCGAGCCTCCTGGACGCCCGCCGCCCGGCACCGGCGCTGCTCAGCAGTGGGGATGACACACCTGAATTGCTGCGCTTCAGCCGCCGCGCCAGCCAGCTGGCGGGCCAACAGATGGGTCCACTGACGGGCCTGGGACGCGCCAACCTCAGCATGGTCCCCCTGCCCCTGGACAGCACCCTGCCGCCCCCGCCCCCGGATCTGGCCTTCGGCGGAGCGGTCTTGGCCCTGCGAGGCGCCAAACCCGCTGGCAGCGGCCGCGGCGCTGCCCAGAGAGCGGCGAACCGACCCCCTGTCCCCACGGCGCCACCGCCCCTGCGCCTGGCCGAATTGGTGCCGGCCGAGCGCTCCTCGCTGGCAGGGCTGCCCGATGACCCTCTCGTGGCCTTCAGGCTCGTGGCGGCCCTCGATCCCACCCCCGGCGGAGCAGCCGATGGGGCGGCCGCGGAGACATCCGGTGACAAGGGCAGCCCCACCCCTGCCGCCGCCGCCATCGCCCGTCGTCATCTCCGGTTGATCGCCGGGGGGGAAAAGCCCTTCCTGGCGCTGTGGCAGAAGGGGCGGCCCCTGACCCCACGGCCTGCGGCCCTGGGGGATCTGCCCGAGGGAGTGGAACTGCGCAGCCTGCCCCTGGCCCTGGTGCGCCGTCTGGGGCTCAGCCAGCCCCATGGCCTCTCCATCAGCTACGGCACCAGCCGGCTGCTGCTCTGGGTCGAGGGTGACGAGCTCTGGCTGATCCAGCAAAAGGACGGAATCCCCTCCAACCCTGCCTAGCCTGATCGGCAAAGGATGAAAAGGCGCCGCCGGCGGGCACCGTGGGGATAGCGATCCGATCGGGATCTCCCTCCTGATGGGCTGGCTGATCGGTTGGGTCCTGATGGCCCATCCTGCCGGAGGGATTCGTGCCCGGAGCCCCACGGATGACGCTGCTGAATCCCGCCTGCGACGGAGCGGGAACCCTGCCCCACCTGCTCAAGCCTCTGGAGCGGAAAAGAATGGGCCCTGCCCACCGCCTTGGGCAGGCCTCCGGCGCCAGCCTGGTGCTTCTCGATGCCGACGGCGAGCCAGGGCAGGAGCCGCGGCGGCCACTGGTGGCGGCGGGGCAGCGGAACGGGCCCAGGGGCGCCTCTCGATCCGGTTCAACCCGCCCGGGCGCTTGGGCGTGAAGCTGGGGCGTGGCAGCGATGGGGCCGGCGACGGTCACGGGGCGTGGGCAGGCCGTGGGGCCACCGGCAGGTTCATGGCCCACATCTGCTGGGGGGCGGACCAGCCGACGGACGCCCCCATCGGCTGGCAGTGGCTCGACGACCGCATGGACCCAGGGAGGGGCCGATGGAGCTGATCCACGGATTCGAGAGAACCATTGGCGCCACCGCCGGTCAGGTGTCCTGGCCGCGAAGGCTGGCGGTGGTGCTCTGGATCTCGGCCCTGTTCCGGGCGGCCTGGTGCCTTGCTAATGGGGGCCTTCGCCCTGCAGCTCACCGAGCCGATGCGGCCCATGGGCGGCTTCGGCCCCTTGGGGGCTGCTCTTACCCTCCCTGCGCTCTCTTTCCGCTCGTTCGTCCGCGCGATCCTCAACCTGAGGCGGGGCGGGTTCGCATCGAAAGGGCGCCAGTCCGACACCCACCTGGAGCCGCGCTGAGGGCAGGGCGCGGTTCGCCTGTCAGGGCGCTTCCCTGTTCGTGCCATCGATCCTGCGATCGCCACCGCCGGCGCCCTGGGTTGGCGGGGCTGGTCGCTGTTGATCGGCCGGGGCGACAACGTCCCGATCGGGGTGGGCTCTCCGGCCCCACCAGCCACGATGGGCCGCTGCCCTGCATCGACGCTCTCCAGTGGGGCCAGAGGGTGCTCGGTATCCGCCCCTGGAGGGGACACCTGCCAGTGGACCTAGCAGTCCCGGGGCAACGAAGCGCCAGGCGCTGCTGCCTCGGGCCGTGGCCTTCGCCCTGGCCTTCGTCGCCCCCTGAACCATGCCTGCCTGCTGGAGCAACGCTTCAACCGCCGGCGGCTGTCGGGCCTGCCTGAGCGCCCCCAGGAACGGCACGATCAGGGGCTCTATAGCACTCGCTTGAGATGTTCCGCCAGCCGCAGGGCCAGGGCAATGACCGTGAGCGCCGGGCCCACGGCAGGGCAGGTCGGAAAGACGCTGGCGTCAGCCACGTAGAGGTTGACGAGCTGATGGCTCCTCCCCTGGAGGTCCACCACGGATCGGGTAGGATCGCTGCCCATGCGGACAGTGCCGCAGGCGAACCCCAGGACCGCCAGGGGCGACTCGCCACGGGGATGGAGGGGGAAAGCGCGCACCACCGTGGTGGCGGGGTCGGCTTCAAGCGCCTTGATCGTGGAGAGCCAGCGGTAGACGAGGCGGTCGTGGGCCTCACGGTTGTTGGGGGTGTAGGTGATCTGCAGTCCTTCGCCGCGCAGGCTGACGCGGTTGGCGGGATCAGGCCGAACGCCGCTGCTCGCCCACCAGCTGACCGTGCGCACGGCCAACTGCTCCAGCAGGCTGTTGGGCAACAGCCGAGTGACCAGGGACAGCAGGGGGGGCGATTCGGCGAACAGGGGGTCCTGAAGCACACCACCACCGTTGCGGATCTGCCCCAGCGGCACCGACACGTTCTTGTCGCCCCAGTAGTAGTCGTTGATCCCCAGACCAGGGCCGTAACGCCCTGAATCGGGATGGGCGGCCAGCTGCAGGATGGAGGAGAGCTGGGGCTTCATCAGATTGCGGCCCACCTGGCCCGAGCCGTTGGCGAGGCCCTCGGGATGCTGGTCATTGCAGGAGCGCAGCAGCAGGGCGGCGCTGTTGACGGCGCCGGCAGCCAGCACCACCACGTGGCCGGTGAACAGCCAGTTCTGACCATCGATCTCCGCCTGCACCCCCTTCACCTCGCGGCCACTGGGGTTGACGTGCAGACGTATCACCCGGGCACCCGTGCGCAACGTCACCTGGGCGGATAGCTCCGCCACATCCACCCCGAAACGCTCGGCATCGCCGCTCGGATCCAGCGGCGACGCGGACCAGCTGATCGGCAGGTCGTAGGCGGTGACACCCTGGCGGGCCAGGTCGGCGCGCAGGCTCTCCAGGACCGGCTCGATGCTCCGGGGGGGATGCAGGTAGTCACCCGTGCGCGGTGGCTCGGTGGGGTCGACGCTGCGGCGACCGTGCACGTGGTACAAGCGCTCGGCCCGGTCGTAGTGGGGGGCGAGATCGGCGTAGCTCAGCTCCCAACCGGGGCTGGAGCCATCGAGGTGCCTTTGGGGGGCGAAGTCCTGCTCGCGCAGACGCTCAAGGACCCCGCCCCAGATCTTGCTGTTGCCCCCCAGGGCATAGATCATCTGGGGTGGGAACGGATCGCCGTCGGTGCCGAACCACTGCTCGCCGGGGTGGTAGCGGCTGTTGCGAACCAGCTCCACATCCGCCACGTTCTGATCGCTGAGATCCATGGCCCCACCCCGCTCCAGCACCAACACGCTCTTGCCGCACTCGGCAAGAGCGCCGGCCAGGGTGCCGCCCCCGGCACCGGTGCCGATCACGATCAGGTCATAGGTGTGGTCGTCGATGATCACGGCAGGACTCCTAACGCCACACGTAAAGCAGCAGAAACAGCAGGATCCAGATCACATCGACGAAATGCCAGAACAGGGACGTGGCCACCACCCCCTGCTCGCCGCCGTCGTAGTTGCCCGGGAGAAACGACTTGAGCAGCATCAGCGCCATCAACAGGATGCCGGTGGCCACATGCAGGCCGTGGAACCCGGTGAGCAGATAGAAGGTGCCGCCAAAGGTGCCATCGGTGAAACCGAAGCTGAGGGAACGCCATTCCTGCGCCTGGCCAAGCAGGAAGTAGGCCCCCATGGCCATGGTGAGCAGCCAGAAGGCGCGGAAGCCCCAGAGGGAGCCGCGGTGCTTGAACCACTCGGCCAGAGCGATTGTGCCGGAACTCGACACCAGGACCACCGAATTGATCAGAGGGGTCTGCCACTCCAGGCCCTCCACACCGGAGGGCAACCAAGCGGTGGCGCTGAGCTTCAGGGCGGTGTAGCCACTGAAGAACGCCAGAAAGATCACGCTCTCTGAAAGCAGAAAGATCACGAAACCCGTGAGCGTGAAATTGGGATGCCCCCCGTGCTCGCCGTGGGCGGCCGGATCGGGCGCGGCCGAGGGGTCGAGGGGGCTTGAGGTGCTCATGCCCTTCCCTCAAGAAGCGCCAGGGCAAGCTCAATCTCCCCCTGGTGCTCCACCAGGGGCTTGCCCGTGCCATAGCCGTAGGGCGCGCTGATCACCGTGGGCACGTGGTCTTCGAAATTCTCGATCGGTGGCGGCGAGGGCAACAGCCACTCCAGGCCGATCGCCCGCCAGGGATTCGCGCCCGCCGGCTCGCCACGCACGACCGAACTGACCATGTTGAGCAGGAAGGGGATGATCGAGACCCCCAGCAGAAAGGCTCCGAGGCTGGCGAGCACGTTCCAGAACGCGAACTCCGGGTCGTAGGAGGACACCCGCCTCGGCATGCCCATCAGCCCGAGGGGGTGCATGGGCAGGAAGTTGAGATTGGCTCCCACAAACGTGAGCAGGCAGTGGAGCTTGCCGAGACCCTCGTAGGGCATGCGGCCGGTGAACTTGGGGAACCAGTGGTAGATGGCCGCGAAGATTCCCATCACGGCGGCGCCATAGATCACGTAGTGGAAATGGCCCACCACGAAGTAGGTGTTGTTGACGTGGATGTCAATCGGGACCGTAGCCAGCATGATGCCGGTGATGCCCGCGAACACGAAGTTGATCAGACCGCCGAGGGCAAACAGCATGGGAGTGGTGAGCTTCAGCTTTCCCCCCCAGAGGGTGCCCAGCCAGGCGAACACCTTCACGCCGGTGGGCACGGCGATCAGCATCGTGGTGACCATGAACAGATCGCGCATCCACTGGCTCACGCCACTGGGAAACATGTGGTGCACCCACACGATCAGCCCCAGGCCCACGATCACGAACGAGGCGATCGCCACAAAGGGATAGCCGAACAGCGGCTTTCGGGCATAGACGGGAAACAGCTCCGAGAAGATGCCGAACACGGGCAGGATGATCACGTACACCGCCGGGTGCGAATAGAACCAGAAGAAGTGCTGATAGAGCACCGGATCACCACCGCCGGTCGGGTCGTAGAACGTGGTGCCCACGGTGAGATCGAGCAGCAGCATCACGGCGCCGCCCGTGAGCGCCGGAAGGCCGATCAGCTGGATCGTCTGGGCCGCCAAGGCCGTCCAGCAGAAGATCGGCATGCGGAACAGGCCCATCCCCGGGGCCCGCATGCGCAGGATCGTGGTCACGAAATTGAGCGCACCCAGGATCGAAGAAATGCCCGAGAGGGCCACAGCAAGGATCCAGAGGGATTCACCGTTGATCAGATGGCCCAAGGGGTTCTGGACGCTGATGGGCGGGTACGACCACCACCCCGCCGAGGCCGGTCCGCCGGGAACAAAGAAACTGGCGATCAGCACCAGACCGAAGACAGGAAACATCCAGAATGCCAGCGCATTGAGGCGCGGGAAGGCCATATCCGGGGCGCCGATCATCACCGGGATCAGCAGGTTGTTGAACCCGTTCAGCACCGGAAAGGTGAACAGGAACAACATGATCGTGCCGTGCATGGTGTACAGCCCGTTGTAGACCGTGCGATCCACCAGATCAGCCGCCGGGGTGAGCAGTTCCCCCCGCATCACCATCGCCAGAAAGCCACCGATCAAGAAAAAGACAAACGACAGCACCACGTACTGGATGCCGATCACCTTGGCATCGGTGCAGAAGCTGAAATACCGCAACCAGGTAGGCGGCGATGACTTCGGTGGAGAAGGGCTGGGGCTGGTGGGGGTGAGAACGGTCATCGCTCAGGCGTCGTGGGGGAGGGAATTGGAGCCAGGCACGTTGACCAAAGGAGGCGGGGCGGGGGGCACCGTGGCCCAGCGGATGCCGCCCGCCGGCTGGCGCGCGAGCCGTTCGGCCTCGTCGGCGGCCACGCTCAGGCCCGGCTGCAGGGGCTGGTGGCTGGCCGCCTCCAGCCAGGAGCCGAACGCCTCAGGCGACTCGACCACGACATCGGCCTGGTTGGCGGCGAACCAGGCGCCGCTGAACTGGGAATCCCGCAGCCGGTAGCGGCCGCTTCGGGTGGGGGTCAGCGAAAAATCGATCGCCCGGCCGGGGACCACGTCTTGCTTGAGCCGGAAGGCGGGCACGTAGAAGCCGTGCAGCACATCCGGGGAGGTGAGCTTGAACGTGACCGGAACATCAAGCGGCAGGTGCAACTCGGTGGCCGAAACCTGGGCGCCGGGGTAGCGGAACTCCCACGACCACTGGCGGGCAATCACATCGACTTGAAGCGAACCCGATCCCGCAGCGGAAGCCCCAGGGCCATGGTCCATCGCCTCGATCAGCTCGCCTCCGTGCACGTGCTCCATGGGGCCGAGCACCCCGAGCTCGCGGTTCACGCGGATGCTGACCACGGCGATGGCCATGACGATCACCAGTGGAATCACCGTCCAGACGATCTCCAGCCGCGTGTTGCCCTCCATCGGTGGGCCATCCTCCTGGTCGTACTTCTCGGCGCGGTTGAACAGCAGCACCCAGAGCAGCACCGAAAGCACCCCCAGAAACACAAACGTGCCAATGGCGGTCTCGAGGCTGAACAGGTCATCCACCAGCGGCGCGGCATTGGAGGCCTGCACGGGGAACCAGCGGTAGGCCTCCTGCCCCATCCAGTGGCTGGCCACCACCAGCAGGCCGATCCAGGCGCTGAGCAGTACGAAGCGGATCATGGCAACGCCTCCCGCAGATCAGCCCCGGAAGCGAGCAATTGAGCCGCCGTGATGTGCACGCCAAACTCCCCGGCCAGCTGGGCCCCAAGGGTGCCGTGCACCCCCATCAAGACGGCGATCGAGACGCCCGCCAAGAGGTAGCTCCACTGCACCTGGCGGCCCATGTCCTTGCGCCAGGCAAAGCGTTGGTAGCCCCGCCAGATCGCCATCAACACCAGCAACAGCAGCAGGGCCACCCCACCCACCCCGTGCCAGAGCATCGTCACCTGGCTGCCGAGGCCAAAGGCACTGAGCACACCCTCCAGCGGATCGGCCAGCAACATCTCGTAGAAACCGCTGGCCACCGTGAGGAAGCTGAGCAGGGCGCTGGCCAGCAGGTTGTACCAGCCCACATCGTGGAAACCGGAACGGGTGACGGGCAGCGCCAAAAAGCGGAAGACCCGCTTCTCAAGCGGGTAGAGGGCGCCAATGGTGTCGAAGCCGATCGCCACCGCATACAGACCGATGCTCAGGTGCACGAGGTTGGGGTGAATCGGCAGGCCGTAGGGCAAGCCATTGGCGCCGAAGGCCAGCTCGGGATTCATCAGACCAGCCCCCGGCGCAGGGCATCGACCACCGGCACCGTGTGCAGGCCGTAGACCCAGATCAGCCGGTCCCCCAGCACCACCTGCACCACCACCAGGGCACCCAGGAGCGCACCGGCACCCAGAAAGGCTAGGGGGAGCTGCTGGGGATCACGGAGCCGGATCACGTAGCGCCAGGCCGTGAGCACGGAGAGCACCCCGGCCAGGGCCCAGCCCAGGGTGGTGTGCTGGTTGAGCAGTTCGCGCGAGGCTCCGTAGGGGTTGGCCAGACCCGCCTCCACCTGGCCGACGATGATCGCCACAAAAATCGTGGCCGTGGCCACCAGCAGGTTCCAGAAGCTCACCTCCAGCAGCGCCGGCTTCCTGGCGACCAAGGCAATCAGATCGAACACGACCACCAGCAGGGCCGAGGCGATCACGAAGTGCACCACGATCGGGTGCAGAGTGTCCGGCCAGGGCAGGTTGCGGTCGTTGAGGGCTGGAAGCAGCTCGAGCATGGACCGCTTCCATCTGGATGCGCTTGGTTCCAGTGTGTCGGCCAACGGCAGGGGGTTCGGCCAATGTCACCAAAAGCCTTCACGGTTGGGGCTCCTAAACTTGCCTCTGCCTCACTCGGCCCCCGAACGCATGATCACCAATCCCACCCTGCGCTTGATCACGGCGGTGCTGCTGTTCATCGCCGCCGCCCTCTCGATCCTGCTGCCGTTCGTATCGGCAACGGCGTTGACGATCGCCATCGGCGGTGTGGCGATCGCCGCCGGGGTGGCCCAGTTGCTGCGGCTCACGGGCGAGGGGGAGCTGAACGCCAAACTCTTCCGCGGCCTCTCCGGCCTCTTCTACCTGGCCGGCGGCGCCTGGATCCTGGCCTACCCCGTCGACAGTGAAGTGAGCCTGACGCTGCTGGCCGGCCTGCTGCTGGTGTTCGAAGGGGTGATGGAGCTGGCCGGCGCCGCCGCTGGTTCCGGCCAGGCCCGGGGGCTGGTGATCGTCGATGGCGTCGTGACGGCCATCCTGGGAGGAATGCTGGTGGCCGAATGGCCGAGCGACAGCTTCTGGGCCATCGGCACCCTCTTCGGTGTGGCCCTGTTCTTCTCAGCAATCAACCTGATCACGGCACCCAAAGCTCCCGCCGCTTGAGAGGGGAAGGGGAGCCGCGCTGGGAGCGGAAGGCGAGCCTCAGTCCCGCAGCAGCCGCTGAATGGCCTTGATCGCCACCCAGGCCAGGACCACACCAAGGGCCGCCACCACAACCCAGATCATCACCTGCGCGATCGGCTCGATCCAGAGGGCGATCTGCTTGTAACCCTCCCCCAAAGCCTGGCCCGCCACCAGCAGGAACAAGAGCCAGAGAGCGCTTCCCGCCGTGGTCCAGAGCAGGAATGTGCGCTGCGGCATCAGCTCCATGCCCGCCGGCACCGACACCAGGGTGCGCACCCCAGGCACCACCCGGCCCCAGAAGACGACCGCGACACCATGGCGGTTGAACCAGCGGCGGCTGGTGGCCAGGGCTTCGGGATGGACCCCCAGCCAACGGCCGTGGCGCGCCACCCAGTGCTCAAGATGCTCCTCATTGATGAGGCGGCCCACGCCGTACCAGAACCAGGCGCCCAGGACCGTACCCAGCAGTCCGGCGAGCATGACGGGCACCAGTTCAAGCTTGCCCTGCTGCACCAGGAAACCAGCCAGGGGCATCACCACTTCCGAAGGAATCGGTGGAACCACGTTCTCCAGCAACATCACCAGCGCGATGACCCCGTAACCCAGCAAAGGATTGGTCTCCACCGCCTTGAGGAGCACATCCGGGAGGGCGGCAACGAAACCCTGAAGATCGAGTGGTGGCATCGCCAGGTCTAAAGGGCGGAGGGGAGAACCAGGCCAGGAAGCCTCAGGTATCGGCGCGGAGGCTGCGGCGCCAGAGGCGCCACACCTTCTCGAGTTCCAGGTAAAGGAAGAACAGGAGACTGAAGCCCACGCAGATGGCCAGATCGGGAGCGGAGAGAGGCACCGTTCCGAAGAAGCGTGCCAGCACGGGAACGTAGAGCAGAGCCAGCTGCAAAACGGTGGTGAGGACCACGGCCCAGAGCAGCCAGGGGTTGGAGAGGGGGGCCACCTGCACCAGGGGCCGGTCGCTGCGCGCCGCCAGGGCATGGCCCATCTGGGCCAGGCAGAGCATGGTGAAGACCATCGTCTTCCAGGGGGCGCCGACACTGGAGGCGTAGACCATCATCGTGATCGTGATCGCAGCGAACACCACACCGATGCGCAGGATGTAGCGGCCCACGCCCCGGGCAAAGATCGATTCCCCGGGCTCTGCGGGCGGGCGCTGCATCAGCCCGGCCTCTCCGGGCTCCAGGGCGAGGGCAAGGGCGGGCACCCCATCGGTGACCAGATTCATCCAGAGGATCTGCAGCGGCGTCATCGGCACACCGGCCAGACCCAACAGGGGCGCCGAGGCGATCGTGATCAGTTCCCCCACGTTGCTGCCGAGGATGTACTTGATGAAGCGGCGGATGTTGGCGTACACCAGCCGGCCCTGCTCCACCGCGTTGACGATCGTGGCGAAGTTGTCGTCGAGCAGCACCATGTCGGAGGCCTCCTTGCTCACCTCCGTGCCGGTGATGCCCATGGCCACGCCGATGTGGGCCTGTTTGAGGGCCGGGGCGTCGTTGACGCCATCCCCCGTCATCGCGACCACCTGACCCAGCCCCTGCAGGGCCTTGACGATGCGCAGCTTCTGTTCGGGGGTAACCCTCGCGTAGACGTTGCAGCGGCCGACGATCGCGGCGAGGGTGCTGGAGTCGGCGTCCTCCAGCTGCTTTCCGAGCACCACCTCGGCACCCTCGTCCACCAGGCCGATCGTGACGCCGATGGCGCGGGCCGTGAGGGGGTGATCGCCGGTGATCATCACCGGCCGGATGCCGGCTTCCCGGCAGCGGGCCACCGCAACGGCAACTTCCGGGCGGGCGGGATCCAGCTGGGCCATCAGCCCCAGCAGCACCTGGTGGTCGAGGGCCTGCTCCGGGCTGGAGTGATGGGGAGCGCAGGCAAAGGCGAGCACCCGCAGGCCGGAGGCGGCGAGGCTGCGGGCTTGCTCCAGCCACCACTGACGCTGGTCCTCACGGAGGGCCGCCACGCCGGAGCCATCGAGCCAGCGATCACAGGTGAGGAGGATGACCTCGGGAGCCCCTTTGCTGATCAACAGGGTGAAGGAACCGGCGGCGCATTCCCCGAGGGGGGCCTGCAGGCTGCCCTGGAGGTCCTGCACCCAGACGGCCATCAGCTGACGCTCCGAGCTGAAGGGAATCTCGGCCTCCCGCCTGTAATGGCTGCGCAGGGCGAAGCCATCGAGGTCAGCCTTGGCGGCGGCCACCACCAAGGCCCCTTCAGTCGGATCACCGAGGATCTCCCAGCGGCCGTCGGGCTCCTGCTTCAGTTCGGCGTCGCTGCAGAGCACCCCCGCCTGCAGCAGCAGGTCGCTGGCACCGGGGGCCACGCCGGTCCTGGCGCCGTTGGGCGGCGGGAGCGCGGTGGATGTGAAGCCGCCACGGGGGTCATAGCCGTGGCCACTGACGGCCAGGGAGCGAGTGCCGCTGCGCAGCTCCTGCACCACCTGGCGATTGAGGGTCAAGGTGCCGGTCTTGTCGGTGCAGATCACCGTGACTGAGCCGAGGGCCTCCACCGCCGGCAGGCGGCGGATCAGGGCGGCCCGTTGCACCATCCGCTGGGTGCCGATCGCCAGGGTGACGGTGATCACCGCCGGCAAGCCCTCGGGCACGATCGCCACCGCCATCGACAGGGCCACCTCCAGCAGATCCAGCAGCCGCTGACCCATCAGCCAGCCCAGCAGCACCACCGCAGCCACCAGGGCCAGGGCTGAGGCCACCAGCACGTTGGCCAGGCCATCGAGCCGGTCCTGGAGAGGCGTCGACTCGCCGCCAGCGGTGTTGATGAGTTGGGCGATCTTGCCAAGCTCCGTCTCCATGCCCGTGGCCGTGACCACCGCCAGGCCGCGGCCACGCACCACCTCAGTGCCCTGAAAGAGACAGTTCCTGCGCTCCAGCACCGGAGTGGCCGGATCAAGCACCAGAACGGCCTGCTTGGTCACGGCCTCGGCCTCGCCGGTGAGCGCCGCCTCCCGCAGACCCAGTTCAGCCACCTCCAGCAGACGGGCATCGGCGGGCACCCGATCACCGGCTTCCACCCGGATCAGGTCGCCCGGCACCAGCTTCTCGCTGGAGAGCCGTTCCCAGATCCCGTCACGGCGCACCGTCACCAGGGGTTGGGCCATGGCGCGCAGGGCCTGGAGTGCCTGCTGGGCGCGGCTTTCCTGCAGGTAGCCGAGCAGGGCGTTGAGGCCGACGATCAGCACGATGGCGAGCGCATCCTTGGGGAAGCGCTGGGCGGCATAGGCCACCCCTGCCGAGGCCGCCGCCACCCCCAGCAGCATGATCAGCATCACGTTGCTGAACTGATCCCAGAGGATGCGCAGGTTGCTGCGCCCGGCCTTCAACTCCAGCCGGTTGAGCCCCAGCCTGGCCAGGCGTTCGGCGCCTTGGGCCGTGCTCAGACCGTCGGTGCTGGCCCCAAGTGATTGGAGGCACGCTGCCGGTGCCAGAGCATGCCAGGGTCTCCCGGGGGCGGCAGCGTTCAACGCATGGGTCTCAGCTGGCGCCAAGCTATTGGATGGGTGCGTTGGTTCCGCTCCAGCGGAAGGGGACCGGGATTCATCACCCTCGCCCTTCCAAGGGGGCGCCGCAGGACAAGGCCTACCGTCCATGACGCGCTGGAGCAATCCCGTCCCATGGGCGCTGTGGGCCAGCCGCCATGGCAACGAATCGCTGTTCCCGTCCTCAAGAACCCAGGTCCTTACGGCCGTTTAAGTCAAGGGGTGGGGGGAGGAGACCAACCTTGGGTGCTCCGTTCATGCCATCAGCTCTGGCACTTCTTGCCCCAGGTCTGCGTGCAGGTGCCGTCGTCGTTGCAGCTCACTGCCTTCATCGGCCGATCGAAGCGTTCGGAAAAGGCCTGCTGCACGATCGCGGAGGGCGCCTCGCCCTTGAACACCTTCGTGTTCTCACAACTGGCCTGGGCGAGGGCCGGCAAGGGGGCCACGGGGATCGCCAGGAGCGGCAGGATCAGCAGACGTCGCACGGACTCCCTAAGCGCACCGCGGCAAGCTTACAGAGAGTCTTCGATAGGTGAACCGCCCAGCTTGCAGGCAGACGAGACCGGTGCGCTGCACCGGCCTGGCCAGCATCAGCGGAACAGCGACTGGATCAGGTTGATGACGCCGGCGGTGCCGGGGTCAAAACCATGATTGCCGTAGACATCAGAATTGAAGGGGCCATTCATGCATTGGCCGTAAACATATCGACCATTATAGAATTTTCTGTCACAATCAATCCCATAACTGGACTGGCCATTGCTGGGTGGGATGATGTTATTCAGGCCATTGGTGGGCTGACCATTGCTGTCACTCTTACCGTTTTAGGGCAGGCCGTCGGCTTCACGGGTGGCGCTGAGCCGCCCGTCCCCCGCCAGCGGAAAAGGCCGGTGGACCCCTGGCTGACGACGGCCACGGGCCAGGTGCCGCTGCTGTCGACCAGGAGGAGCTGGCCGCAGCGGTTTAAGACGTTGTAGGTGGTGCCATTGCTGAGGCTGACCACGGAGCGGGTGGCGCCGTTGCGACGCACCTGCCGCAGGCCGCAGCGTTCCACCTCCCGGGCGGCACTGGTGTTGGCCATTATGCCGTTGGCCGGGGGGATGAACAGCCGCTCGGCGAGCGCCGTATCCAGCTGGCGGCGGCTCCAGCACCGCCGTTCGCCAAGGCTGCAAGAGGTTTCGTTGCTGAGTCGGAACTGATGCAGGGGCGCGCGTCCACCAAGACTGAGGATGAGCCTCTTGGCCGCCGTGGCACCCAGGTCGGTCTGGGGGAGGTCGATCGAAACGCCCCGCTGGTTGTAACAGATCCAGGCACCGGGATCGCAGAGCGCGCCGGCGGCGGGGAACTGGAGCTCTGCGGCGTCGCCGGGGCTGGGTGGATCAGGGCCAGCCCCACCAAATGAAGGGCCAGCAACCCACCGGGGGAGCGTGAAGGGGTTGTCAATGATTCGTTTGCATACCCGGAGTCTGGAGTCATCTGCTGGGGCTGAAGGCCATGGAAGCAGCGTGATCCCCGCGACCGACCGTGGGCAGAACGAGCCCGGCACACCTCCTGTCTCACGGCGCTGCGGCAGGACCCCATCAGAGGCGTGGGATCACAACGTTGTTGGTTCCGATGGTCTGCGCGAACCGCAGCTCGGCAGCCCATCGGGAACCGTCCTGGACGGCAGTGTTGAGCGACAGGTCCAAGCTCATGGTCTCTGGTGGATTGCAACCCTCCAGCTAACCTGAATCCTCCTGAAGGTCGCACCCTCGTTGTCGTTCTCCTCCCGCGCCAGCAGCCTGCTGCTGGCCTGTCTGTCCACCCTGCTGGCGGGCCCTGCCCAGGCCGGTTCCAATTGGCTGAAGTGCACCTTCACCGATTCCAACGCCATCGATCCAGCCAGGACCGTGAGCTGGTTCGTGAAGAGCCAGGAGGCCAAGAAGAGCGTGGAGTTCATCAACACGACCAAGCAAAGGTTCACGCTCAATGCGATCTATACCCCGAATCAGATTGTGTTCATCTACCCCCGGTCCATCAGCCGTGATGTGAGTGTGGAGGTGGAATTCCGGCTCAACCGCCAGACTCTGGCCGTCAAGAAACAGGTCAACAACGAGCCCTCGGTGGACACAGGCAGCTGCGCCTTCGTTCCAGCGCCTTGAGAGCCGTTCCGCAGCGAGGGCGGCCGAGCGGCCCGATGGGCTTTGGGCTGGCGGCCGCGCTGGTGGCACTGATGCTGCTCCTGGGCCTGGCGGCACCCGGAGCCAGGGCCGCCTTAATGCTGGATTCGATCGCGGGTCCAGCCTCCACCCAGGACGAAAGAAAGACCGAGGCCGGCAGCTACGCCGTCGCCAAGGTCAGGATCCTGGGCATTCCGGCCCTCACCGTGGCCTCGCCGGTGGTCACCGATGGCCGCTCCGGTCCGGATGCCAACCGGCGTGCCCGGGTGATCGAGGGCAACCTGAATCTGCTGTATGCCGTCCAGACGGACTGCACCAGCAGCGAAGCCATCGCCGAAGGCCTGCTGGAAGGACTGGTGCTCCACGGCACTGACCGCGCCTGTACGGGAACCAACTGGCGACAGTCGGGTAACGCTGAGGATCTGCAGATCATCGTCAGCCGTGACGAGAACGGCCTGAATGTGATCAGCGCGAAGCTGCCAAACCACCCGGAACCCTTGCTGCTGCTCAGCGTCACCGAAGCGGACGCCCGGCTGAACGGCGTCAGCGCCGACGCCCTCGCCCAGCACTGGCGGCAACTGCTCGAGCGACGCCTGCGCCATGCCCGCCGCCAGATGAAGCCGGCTGAATTGAAGGTGCGTGAGCAGATCACCCTGACGGGCGAGGTGCTTTTGGGGATGCTCACCGCGTTCACCGTCTGGTTGCTGTCGCTCAGCCGTCGTCTCACCGCTCGTCTGCAGGGGGCCGATGGCGCCCAGCCCCGGCGGCGGCGGCGGGAGCTGACACTGCAGCTCAGCCACGGTCTCAGCAGCCTGTTGTTCGTGCTGGTGCTGGGCCAGCTTGTGGTGATGGTGGGCCTAGCTGTGATGGCCGTGCCCGGTCAGGTGCCCCTGGGCCTCTCCCTGCTGATGCAGCCCTTCGCGGCCCTGGTGAAGGTGCTGCTGATGGGGCTGCTGGCGGCGGTGCTGCGGTTGCTGAGCACCTTCCTGCTGCAGCAGTGGTCCGACAACCTGCGCGTGCCGGCAGATCACCGGGCCCGGCGCAACCAGCGCTACCTCAGCCTGTTGCGGGTCACCCACCGCCTGATCGACCTGAGCTGCGGCGCCGTGCTGCTGGTGCTGATCCTGATCGACATCCCCGGCCTCCGGGAGGCCTCCACCTCGGTGTTGGTGGCGGGCGGTGCCGTGCTGGGTGGCCTGGCGATCGTGTTCCAGGGCCTACTGCGGGATTTCGTCGCCGGTTTGCTGGTACTGCTCGAAGACCGCTACGCCATCGGCGACTGGATCGAGATCGGTGGGCTCGAGGGCGACGTCGAGGACGTCGGAGTGCTCAGCACCCAACTGCGCTGCACGGACCAACGGGTGGTGGTGATCCAGAACAGCTGCGGCGATCGGGTGATTAACCACACCAAGT
The DNA here is from genome assembly GCF_024345575.1 of Cyanobium sp. Morenito 9A2. Taxonomy (GTDB): domain Bacteria; phylum Cyanobacteriota; class Cyanobacteriia; order PCC-6307; family Cyanobiaceae; genus ATX-6F1. The sequence goes on along the minus strand of NZ_JAGQBJ010000001.1, from coordinate 329,030 downwards.
TTCGCTCCGGCGAGGACGTGCGGCTGGCGCTCGCTCAACCACTAAACGACATCGATGGGGCCTTGGCGGTGATCGCCGCCGCGGCATCGGACTTTGCCCAGGCCCCCGACTGGGCGGGCAAGTTACTCAAGGCCCCCTGGTGTCGGGGGGTGGTAGCGATCACGCCCCTGGGGGTTGAGGTGTCCGTGTTGTTGACCACACGAACCGGCGACCAATGGCTCTGCGGCCGGGAACTGCGCCGGCGTCTGCTCAATGCCCTGGCGAAGGCTGGGGTGCCGCTGGCTAAGAGCTCGCCGGCAATTCAACCGTGAAGCAACTCCCCTCCCCAGGGGTACTGGTGACCTGGATGCGTCCCCCATGGGAGGCACAGATGCGCGAGGCAATCGCCAACCCCAGACCGGAGCCACCGTCGGGGCGATCGCTGCGGGCCCGCCAGAAGCGATCGAACACCTGGGGCAGGTCCTGGGCACTGAGCCCAATGCCGCTGTCCTGCACCGAAACACTCACGAAACCACCGCGGCGGTGGGAGCGCACCGTCACCAGGCCCCCATCGGGGGTGTAGCGCAAGGCGTTGTCGAGCAGGTTGCGCACGAGTCGGTGCAGCAGGGTCACCTGACCCAACACCTGCAGGCCTGGGGTGAGCTCCAACTGGAGCCGCTGATGCCTGAGTTCGAGGCCGTCGCGGTGCAGGGCGATCTGCTGCTGCAGCACGGCCGAGAGATCCACCGGCTGGGGAGCCTCCAGACGCTCCTCGTCCTGGCGGGCCAGCAGCAGCAGGTCGTCCACCAGGCGGCCCATCTGGGCCGTGGCGCTGGCAATCGCCTCGAAGCGGCGCGCTTGGCCGGGCCCCGCCTCGGCCGCTGCCACCAGCCCCATCTCGGCATTGGCGGCCAGGGCCGCCAAGGGGCCCCGCAGCTCATGGGACGCATCAAGACTGAACTGGCGCAGGCGCTGGAGGCTGCGCTCCAGAGGAGCCACCGCCCGGCGGGTGAGCAGCAGGGCCGCAACAGCACTGAGCCCCAGGGCGACGGTGATCGCGATCGCCAGGGCGAGATCGAGCTGGCGCAGGCGGCCATCGAGGGGTTCGAGGTCTTCACTGACCCGGATCCAGACCCCCGGGGTGAGATCGGAGGGAAACACCAGGGCGAGCCAACCCGGGCCCTCCTGCCAGCGGGAACGGTTGCTCTCCAGCTTCCTGGGCAGGGGTCCGAGCTCGTTCTTCTCGCCCAGGCGGGCCACCGGGACGCGGCGTCCCTCGACGAACCACTCCACCTGTTGGCGGGCGGTGGCGAAATCCTTGCGGCTCTCCTGCAGGCTCCGCTCCGTTCCTGGCACCGGCAGGGGCAGCGAGGAAAAGTCCTCGGCAATCAAGCTGAGATGGCTACGCACATCCGCCAGCTGGCGCACCTGGAAGCCCTCGCGCACCACGGCGGCGAACAGAAGCAGCACCCCCGCGAGGCTGCCGAGGTAGAGCGCCAGCAACTCGCTCTGCTGGCGGCGCAGGGTGCGGGCCGGCCGGCCGGTGGACGGGCGTTGGCTCACGGTGGTGGCGGCATCAGGCGGTAACCCAGACCGTGAACGGTTTCGATCGGATCGGGGGAGCCTGCGCCGCGCAGCTTGCGGCGCAGATTGTTGAGGTGGGTCTTGACGGTGTCTTCGCCGGAATCGCCTTCCAGCGACCACAACTGATCGAGCAGTTGGCCGCGGTTGAACAGGCGGGCGGGGTGGCGCAGGAACCACTCCAGCAGTTGCCATTCCTTACTGGTGAGCCCAAGCGGGTGCCCATGGCACCAGGCCGTCGCCGCCGCCGGATCAAGTTCCACGGGCCCCCAGAGCAGGCGAGCGGGCTGATAGGGCCGATCAGAGCGGCGCTCGAGGGAGCGGATCCGGGCAGCCAGCTCGGCCATGCGAAACGGCTTGACCAGATAGTCGTCAGCGCCGCCCGATAAACCTTCGACCACATCGCCAAGGGCATCACGGGCCGTGATCATGATCACCAAGGTGGTGTGGCCCTGGGTTCTGAGCCCGCGCACGATGCTCAGCCCATCGCACCCGGGAAGCATCCAATCCAGCAGCGCCAGCTGGTAATCGCCCCTCAGCAACGCACCGAGGGCCTGATCGCCGTTGCTCAGCCAGGTGACTGTGTGGCGATCGTGCTCGAGGAAGTCGACCAGGGGCTCCGCCAGGCGGGCATCGTCTTCAGCCAACAGAATGCGCATGGTGACCAAGGGGCATCGCAGCGCCCAGGTCCAGACGCTCAAAGCCTTCGAGCTTCACAATCGCACCACCGCGATCGTGGTGCAGCGTGCAGATGGAGGTGTGCTGGGCCCGGAACAGATCCACGTCCCGTAAACCAAAGTGATGAGCCCTGGCCGCGCGGCTCGGGCCGCCACGGCTCCGGGCGCCCCCCCTGCGCGGTGCGGGGCCGCTGGGGGGGCGTGGTGGCGGCTGAGATTGGGGCGTCGGGGCGGCGCAGAATGAGGCCCAAACACCACAGGGCGGCCACCGACACCAGGGCCAGAGGAACGCCGACACCTCCCAGCAAAAGACCCCAGACGCCCCAGAGCCCCATGGTGGCCAGTTCCGCCGGCAGCAGCTGAAGACGCGGTTGATCGTCCCGCAGATCGATGATCGGAGCGAGGCTTTGAACCACAGATCGGCACGCAAAGGTGTATCTGTTCACACCGTCGGCCACCCTCGTAAAGAGAATGGCAAGTGCTCAGACCCGTTGGCCCCGATCGGGACTCACCCAGCGGGCCCGCTGACCCTGCCCCCGCCGCAGCACCCGCGGCAGGGCCACCACCGAGGTGGTCAAGGTGAGGATCCAGAACACCAACGGGTACCAGATCATCCAGTAGAGGGTGCGGCCCAGATCCCGGTCGCAGGGACGATCCAGCCAGAGGCTGAAGCTGAATTGCAGGAGACACACCAGGGCCAGCCAGGCGTCGCCGGCACGGGGCAGCAGCGGAAAGGCAAGCGCGGCCGGTCCAACCCCCGCCAGCAGCAAGCTGATCCCCCAGAGCACCAGCACCAGCACCATGGCGTGGACCCAGAGCAGGCTGAGCAGTGGCTCGATCAGAAATGGCAACAGGCGCCACTGGCGGGGCCGCCAAAGCACATTGATGTTGGCCAGAAGCACCTGCACCCCCCCCGCCTCAGCCCAACGCAGCCGCTGCTTCCACAGCCCCCACAAGGTCTCCGGCATCAGGATCCAGACCAGGGCATGGGGTTCGTAGGGCCCCCCCCCCGCTGCGGGGCCCAGGTGATCGCGATGTCTTCGGTGAGCCTGTCGACGTTCCAGTAGCCGACCTCGTGCAGGGCCTGGCGGCGGAAGGCAGCGATCACTCCGGAGAGGGTGAACAGGCCGCCCAGGCTGGCTTGGGCGCGTTTGATCAGGCCGATGATCGAGGAAAACTCCCCCACCTGCACGCGCCCCAACAGGGTGGTGCGGTTGCGGATCCGAGGGTTGCCGGTGACCGCCCCAAGCCGGGGATCCTGCAGCCGCCGCCGCACCAGCCAGGCCACCGCGTCGGGATCCAGCAACGCATCGCCATCGATACAGACCAACAACCCATGGCGGGCCAGCAGAGCGCCGCTGCGCAGGGCCATCGCCTTGCCCTGGTTGCTCGCCAGGTGCACCACCCGCAGCCGCGGCTCGATGGCCGCCCAGGCCTCCAACTGCCGGGCGGTTTCGTCGATGCTGCCGGCAAGCGCCCCGGGACCGCCATCGCTGGCCCTGCCCCCTCCTTCGCTGACGGGGCGGGCGACCTGGTGGCCCTGGTGCCCGAAACCGGGGCCATCAGCCTGGCGGGACAGGCGGAGGAGCTGGTGCTTGAACTCGACGATCTGCCGCCGATGATCGACGCCGGCGAGCTGCTGGCTCTGATGGACGCCGATGGGGCCCGCCTGCAACTGACGGTGGCCGGCCGCCAGCTGCTCAAGCATGTTCCCCTGGTGCGCCAACTGCAGGCGGCCCTGGAGGCCAGCCCCCGGGGCGAGGTGGAGGGTGGCACCGTGCTGGAGCAGCTCAGTGAACAGTTCACCGGCCAGGAAGCCGAAGCAGTGTTCGATACCGTCATCAGCTGGACCCGCAGCTGCGGCCTGTTCCGCTACAACCGGGAGCAGGACCGCTTCCGCCTGGCGGCGAGCGAAGCACGGTCCGCCTGAGCACCGCCTCTGGTCGCGCTCAAGCCGCCTCCAGCGTCCATCCACCGCGGCCATCGAGGCGCAGCAGGCGCTGGTGGAAGGCCCTCAGGCTGGGGCGGTGACCCACGCTGATCATGGTGACGCCCTGGCGCTCCAGCAGGCCATAGAGCTGCCGCTCCGCCTCAAGATCAAGGGCGCTGGTGGCCTCGTCAAGCAGCACGAACGGCCGGCCAGCCAGCAACAGGCGGGCAAAGCCGAGCCGTTGCTGCTCGCCCCCGGACAACAGCCGCGCCCAATCCTCCTCAACCCCCAGATCCCCATAGCGCTCGTTCAGCGCGCCAACTCCCGCAGCGGCCAGGGCCGAGCGCAACGCCCCGTCTGGCGGCGGAGGTGCCTCCAGCGGCAGGCCATAGAGCAGCTGCTCGCGCAGGCTGCCCAGGGCCATGTAAGGGGTCTGGGGCAGCACGCTCCATTGGGCGGGATCAGGGGATCTCAGGCGACCAGCGGAAGCTGGGGCCAGACCGCAGAGCACCCTGAGCAGACTGGTTTTACCGCAACCGCTGGGTCCGGTGATCAACAGCCGTTCCCCCGGGGTCACGCGCAGGTCGAGGTGCTCGATCAAGGGCGGGCCACCACCGGGGTCGGCCACGCTGAGCTGGTGCAGCTCAAGGCCCACAGGGGCAGGAGAAGCGGCAGCGGCAGCGGATTCGCCGCCGGCCGCCAGCAACACCTGTGCCCCCAGGCCGCCCCGCAGCTCGCCGACCCGATCCAGGCTGGCGAACAGACTGGAGAAATCGTCGGCGCGCACCACCAGAAACGACAACGCCGTCTGCACCTGGCCGAAGGCAATGCTCCCCACCGTGAGCTGCCCGAGGCTGACGCGGCCGCCGAAGTAGGCGCCCGAGAGCACCAGATAGGGCACGAACTGCATCAAAAAGGCGTAGAGCCCCGAGCCCTGCTCCACCAGCGCCCGCCAGCGGATCAACCGCTCGAGATTCACCAGCACGCGCGCAAAGCGCCCCCGCAGCCCCCGCGCCTCTCGGGCCTCGCCGCGCAGGAAGGCGATGCTCTCGGCATGGCTGCGCAGGTGCATCAAGGCGAAGCGAAAATCAGCCTCGAGCGATTGCTGGCGGAACCCCAGCCGGGCCAGCCGTCGCACCAGCGGCACGATCAGGCCGTTGCCCATCGCCGTCGCCACCAGCAGCGTCAGCACCAGCCAACCACTGATCTGGAAGAGCACCAGCACGTAGGCCGCGAGCGAAAGCAGCGAGGTGCAGAAACCGAAGAACAGATCGGTGGAGCTGACCACCGAGCGCTGGATGTCATCGGCGAGGCGCTGGTCAGGGTTGTCGATCTCTCCAGCGCCGGCGGCCGCCGCCTCCAGGTGGTAGTAGTTCTGGTTCTGCAGGTAGGCCTCAGACAGCACAGCGGTGGTGCGGTCGCGCCAGGCCAGGGCGAAACGCTGCTGGCCGTAGCTGTTGAGGAACTGCACCGGCAGGGTGACCAGATAGATCGCGCTCAGCCCCGCCGCCGTGCCCCAGAAGCGCGCGGCGCTGCGCACGTTGAGGGCCTCCATCACCGCCCCATTGCCCTCGGTGAAGGCCACATCCACCGCCGTGGCCACCACCAGCACCAGCAGCAGCCCCGCCAGGGCGAGCCAGCGTCGGGACAGCTCGCGGCCGAGCCAGCGGGCCGCCAGCCACGCCCCCACCCCCCCGGCGACGGTGACCCCCAGGGCGACCCAGCGGTGGTGATCACTGCCATAGAGGCCCAGGGGGCCCCGCAGGTAGGGGAAGGCCAGATCGAGGCGGGCCGGGCCCAGGACGGCCTCCAGCAGCTGGGCCGAGGCACCGATCACCAGGGCCGCCAGCCCCAGGGCCAGGGTGGCCGCCAGCAGCAGCAAGGCGGCGAAAGACCGCAGCGGCCGCCGGGAGGACGGCAGGCGCCGGCTCGGGAGCAGGAAGTCGGCGGCGAGCTGACGAAACTCAGCGGCAAAGGTGACCAGCGTGGGGCTCACGCGTTCACGCTCTGCCGGTAGAACCAGCCCTTCGCCGCCTCAGCGGCCAGCACATAGGCCAGCAGGATCAGGGCCAGCAGCGCCAGGAAGCTGGCCGGCAGGGGCACGAAGCCGAAGGGGGCCGCCAGGGGGGAATAGGGCAACAGCAGCGTCAGCAGCACCACCACCAGGGTGGCCAGCACCAGGGGGCGGGAGGGCCGGCTGCGCAGCAGCGGGCCCCGGGTGCGCACCACCAGCACGATCGAGGCCGCCGAGATCACCGATTCCACGAACCAGCCGGTGCGGAACTGGGCGGGATCACCCCGCAGCACCCAGAGCAACACAGCGAAGGTGAGGTAGTCGAACACCGAACTCACCAACCCGAAGGTGAGCATGAAGCGCTGGATGAAGGGAATGCTCCAGCGCCGGGGCCGCTCGATCCAGTCGCGATCCACCCGGTCGGTGGCGATCGTCATCTCCGGCAGATCGGTGAGCAGGTTGGTGAGCAGGATCTGCTTGGGCAGCAGCGGCAGAAACGGCAACAGCAACGAGGCGCCGGCCATCGAAAACATGTTGCCGAAGTTGGCGCTGGTGGCCATGAACACGTACTTGAGCGTGTTGGCGAAGGTGGTGCGCCCCTCACGGATGCCGTCGGCCAGCACCGCCAGATCCCGCTCCAGCAAAACGATGTCTGCAGCCTCCTTGGCCACGTCCACCGCTCCCTGCACCGACAGGCCCACATCGGCGGCGTGGAGGGCCGGGGCGTCGTTGATGCCATCGCCCATGTAACCCACCACATGGCCCGCCCGGCGCAGGGCCGCGATCAACCGTTCCTTCTGGTTGGGCTCCACCTCGGCGAAGATGTCGCAGGCCTGGGCCCGCAGCGGCAGCGCCTGGTCGCTGATCGAGAGCAGCTGGGAGCCGGTGATCACCTCAGGCTCCAGCAGTCCGGCCTCCCGGCCGATGCGGGCCGCGATCAGGGCGTTGTCGCCGGTGATCAGCTTCAGGCGCACCCCCATCCCCCGCAACTCGGCCACGGTGCTGGCGATGGCGGGCCTGAGCGGATCGCTCAGGGCCACCAGGCCCACGAAGCGCATCCCCCGCTCCGACTCCCGCGTCGCCACCGTGCCGGTGAGGTCCTCGCGAACGGCCACCCCCAGCTGCCGGTAGCCCTCGGCGCTGAGGCTGCGGTAGCGCTCCTGCAGGCCCACGCGCACCGCCTCGATCGGCACCACCGAACCATCGCTGCGCTCGGCCGTGGTGCACACCTCCAGCACCCTGTTCAGGGCCCCCTTGGTCACCAGCACGCTCTGGCCGCCCTGGGCGAGCAGCACGCTCTGCCGCTTGCGCAGGAAGTCGAAGGGCACCTCATCGAGCTTGCTCCAGCCCTCCAGATCGAGCGGACCCCTCTCCCGCAGGGCCGTGTCGATCGGATTGACGTACCCGCTCTGGAAGGTGGCATTGGCATAGGCCAGCAGCAGGGTGCGGGAGCTTTCCTTGCCCTCAACCCCCCAGGCGAACTGCACCTGGGCGGTGCCCTCGGTGAGCGTGCCGGTCTTGTCGGAGCAGAGCACATCCATGCTGCCGAAGTTCTCGATCGCCGCCAGACGCTTGACGATCACCTGGCGTTTGGCCATGCGCCGGGCACCCCTGGCCAGGTTGACGCTGATCACTGCCGGCAGCAGCTGGGGTGTCAGCCCCACCCCCAGGGCCAGGGAAAACAGGAACGAATCAATCACCGGGCGCTGGAGGTAGACGTTGAAGGCGAAGATGGCGACCACCAGCGTCAGAGTCACCTCCAGCAACAGGTAGCCAAAGCGGCGCACACCGCGCTCGAACTCCGTCTCACTGCGCCGCAAGCGCATCCGCGCCGCAATCGCCCCAAAGGCCGTGGCACGACCCGTGTGCACCACCACGGCCCGCCCGGTGCCGCTGACCACATGGGTGCCCAGGTGCAGCAGGTTGAGCCGGCCCGCGAGGGGGGTGCCTGGGGCGAACTCCCCCACCTGCTTGTTCACCGGAAAGCTCTCGCCCGTGAGGGCCGCCTCATCCACGCTCAGGTCGCGCTCCTCGATCAGGCGGGCATCGGCCGGGATGCTGACCCCGGCTGAAAGCAGCACGATGTCGCCCGGCACCACGGCCGTGCTCGGGATGGTCTGCTCCGCCCCATCGCGCCAGACGCTGGTGCGCAGTTCGACGGTGCGCAGCAGCTCCCGCACGGCCCCCTCGGCCCCGTGCTCCTGGAGGAACCCCAGCAGCCCACTGACGAGAACGATCGCCAGGATGATCAGCCCATCGAGCGGCGAATCGAGCAGAAACGACAGCAGGGCGGCGGCGGCCAGGATCAGGATGATCGGACTGGTGAACTGACGCAGCAGCCGTTCAGGCGCCCCGGAGCGCGACGGTGCGGCCAGGCTGTTTGGGCCATGGCTCTTCAGGCGTTCGGACGCCTGTTCCCGGCTGAGACCCTGGGGCCCCACCCGGAGAGAAGCGAGCAACTCGCCGAGGGGAACGCTCCAGTAGGCCTGCTCGGTGGGTTTGATCGACACCGCGGGGCCCGACTCCCGCTCACCCTATGCAGCGATCCTGGTCCTGGCCAGGGGTGGCTGATGGGATGGGGAGCGTCCATCCGCGCCGCCGGGTCCGGGCCAATCGGGCTCCAGGCGCACGGACCCAACCATCACGTTGGGGGGGGGCCAACCTTGCCAACGCTGAAAAGCTTGGGACTATGGCGAAGCGAGCGGCCCGATGCATGGCCCCCCTCTTTCCTTGTGCAGTCAATTGGTTCCCCTGGCCTGAGCAGGCTGCTGCGTTCGGCCCGCAAGGAGTGGCGTTACCTCAGCGAGAGCCGCCGGATCTTTTCCAATGACGGCATCTACCTGGCCCTTCTGCTCAGCGGCGGCCTCCTGCTCGCCTCCCTGGTGCTGTCGTGGCAACGGCAGCAGGATCAGTTTCGCAACAAGAACCTGATCGAAGCCAACCTGTTGAACACGCGTGTGCGCGGTCACATGGTGACCGCCCAGGACTGGAGTCAACGGCAGTCCACCCTTGACGTTCTGGCCAGCAGAACCCCCGATGGCCTGGGTCAGGACCTGCGCAATTCCACCATCATCCGCGACGGCCAGAACCTGCTCCTGGTCGATCGGTCTGCGCAGGTGGTTTTCGATTCCCTCGCGAACGACAGCAGCAACCCGCTCAGCCCCGCCGCCCGAGGGGCGGTGCGCGCCTGCCTGCTGGAACGGCTGCGCTGGCTGAGCCTGAACACGCGCCCCCAGGTGCGCGATGCCTACGGCCTGCTCTGCCGGTCGGAGGACGTGCTGGTGGTCGGCGGGGCTGCCCGTGGGGCGTCCGCCAAGGCCAAGGAGACATCCCCCGGTTGGATCGTTCAATACGGCACCACCCAGACCGATGGGTCCAGGGAAGGCGGTGCCTCGATCCTGGGAGAGATCGCCCCGAAACTGTCCCGGATCGGATCGGGTACCGCCCAGACCCTTCGGCCGATCGGCAACAATCCCAGGACCGTCCTGGAGTACTTCCTGGCGGCCGAGGAACCGGGCCAGCTCTGGGTGCTGCAGCAACCCGTGGTGATCAAGGACGTGATCAGCGGGGCCTTCAGCGAGACCCTGCTGCCCTGGGCCACGGTCAACCTGGCCCTGCTGGGGCTGACCCTGGCCTCCCTGAGCAACGCCCGACGCATCCGGTTGCAGCATCGACGGGATCAACGCCGCAGCCACCGGCTCCTGCACAACTATCGGATCCTCGATCAGGGCAACGATCTGCTCAGCCTGCCGGCGTTCCTGGATCTGGCTGGTCGCCGGGATGAGCGAACCCTCGGGCAACAGGGCAGCGCCGTGAGATTGGTGGGCGACATCAAGGCGACGATCCATACCTTCTCGCTCGACACCGAAAGCCAGATCAGCACCCAGTCCTCCCTGATGGCGGACCTTCATGAACGGCTGCGAGAACTGCTCCCGGAGGCCCGCATCTGCCGGACCCCGGACAACTCGCTGGCCCTCCTGACCCTGAGTGGCAGCACCGATGGATCCGACGTCGTTCGCGCCCTGGAGTCGGCGATCACCGACACCCGTCAGAAGTTCTCCGGCTCCGTGCGGGCCGACATCCGGGCGGCACTCACGCCCCTCGAGCCCTCGATTGTTGAAAAACAGATCTCCGATCTGTCCATCTTGAACCGCTATGGCAAAAGCGACAAAACGGTCGTGCTGCTGCCCTCCAGCGAAGATGGGGTCCTCACAGAGGTGCGCCGCAAGATCAGCGGTGATTTCACAGCCACAAGCTTCGCTGAAGGGCTCCAAGATGTGAGCCCGCATCTGGAAGACGTGGTGCGGATCGTGGATGGCCATCGCACCATCTGCTACCGGGAGATGCTGTTCCGTTTCCCCAAGGATACGCAACCCCTGATGCAGGTGCAAGAGCTCATTCTTGCCTTGGAGCGCAACAACAGCATTCACCTGATCGATCTGCTGATGCTGCGCAAAGCGATCCATTTACTCAGCAACCATCGCGATCATGAACTGCGGCTCGGTGCCAATCTCTCTGCCCAGACCGTCCAGAGCAGCCGCCATCGGGAGGAAATCACGAAGATCCTCAGAGAGGTGCCCGCCCACACGCGAAAGAACTTGATCCTGGAGGTGACGGAAACAGCGATCATCGGTGGCCCCGAACGCTGGAAGGGCTTTCTGCTTGAGCTGGGCTCCCTCGGCGTGAAGGTCTCGATCGATGACTTCGGCAGCGGCTACGCCTCGCTGTCCCATCTGTTCGAGTTTCATGCCGACTTCATCAAGGTGGACATGAAATACACCCGCATGGTTCCCAACCATGAGGTGAATGCGATGGTCAGTTTCCTGCTCAGCTTCGAAGTCAATAGCGCCACCCGCGTCATCATGGAAGGGATTGAAACGGAGGAGCAACTGAACCACTGGCTGGGGGTGGGAGTCAGCCATTTCCAGGGGTTCCTGTTCACCCCCAAGCACTGAGTTTCCCAACGCTTCCGCTCTGCGGGGGCTGAGCGCTGCAGCGCTCAGCTGAAGCCAGCGGCCGGTCAGCGGCCCCTCCCGTGGCCCCTGAGCTCCCCGCCAGCGGAGGAGGGCGGGGCCTGGATGGCGCTGGCGGTCGGCAGCGGGCGCTCCCAGCGGCGGAACCAAGCGATCAGAATGGTGGATTCACCGCGCTTGATGCCCAGCAAACGCAGCCTCGGCATGGTGGTGGGCACGGTGGCCCTGCTCGGGGTGGGCGCCTGGGTGATCAGCCATTGGGGCATCGAGAGCACCGACGACGCCCAGATCCAGGCGCACCTTTACCGGATGTCGAGCCGCCTGCCGGGCACCGTGGCCCAGGTGCTGGTGGAGGCCAACCAACCGGTGCGCAAGGGGCAGGTCCTGCTCCGCCTCGACGACTCCGACCAGAGGGCCGCCGTGGGCCGGGCGGAGGCCGATCTGGCCGCGGCCCTGGCCAAGGCCGAGGCCGCCCGGGTCACCGTGGGCGCCGACCGCAGTGAGGCCGACGCCAGCCGCCAGCAGGCGGACGGCGCCCAGCAGGAGGCGAAGGCCGAACTGGAGCGCACGCGCACCGATCTGGAGCGCTTCCAGCGGCTCCACGCCGCCGGGGCCGCCTCCCAGCAGCAACTGGAGCTGGCCCGCAGCCAGTTCCAGCTGGCCCAGGGGCGCCTCAGTCGCAGCGCCGGCAGCCGCGCTTCCGCCCAGAGTGATCAGGCGAAGATCTCCGTCGATCGCAGCAAGGCGGTGGCCGCTGCCTCCGAAGTGCTCCAGGCCCGTTCAGCCCTGGCCAGTGCGCGGCTGCAGCTGGGCTACACCACCGTGGTCGCTCCAGCCGATGCGGTGGTGGGCGCCCGCGAGGTGGAACCGGGCCAGTCGGTGCAACCCAGCCAGGGGCTGCTCAGCCTGGTGGGGCGCAGCGTGTGGGTGGAGGCCAACTTCAAGGAGACCCAGGTGGGGCAGATGCGCGCGCATAACCGGGCCGAGGTCCATGTCGACGCCCTGCCCGGGGTCAGCTTCCAAGGGCAGGTGAGCAGCCTCTCGCCCGCCTCCGGGGCCCGCTTCGCCCTGCTGCCCCCCGACAACGCCACCGGCAACTTCACCAAGGTGGTGCAGCGGGTGACCGTGCGCATCGACCTCGAGCCCGCCGCCCTGGAGCGCTGGCGGGCGCGGCTGAAACCGGGACTCTCGGTGACGGCCAAGGTGCACACCTGAGATGGCCTCCTCCCTGGCCAGCACGCTGGCCGCCGCTCCCGGGAAAACACCGCTGACGCCAGCGGTCTGGCTGATCATCGCCACCGCCTCGCTCGGGGCGTTCCTGGAGGTGCTGGACACCAGCATCGTCAACGTGGCCCTGACCAGCATCCAGGCCAACCTGGGGGCCACCCTGGCGGAGGTGGGCTGGGTGGTGACCGGCTACGCGATCGCCAACGTGGTGATCCTCCCCCTCACCGCCTTCCTCGCCGATGGCTTCGGCCGGCGCAGCTACTTCGTGTTCTCCCTGGCGGGCTTCACCGCCGCCTCGGTGCTCTGCGGCCTGGCCCCCAACCTGCCGGTGCTGGTGGCGTCACGGATTCTCCAGGGGCTGCTGGGGGGCGGTCTGCTGGCCAAGGCCCAGGCGATCCTGTTTGAGGCGGTTCCGAAGGACCGCCAGGGGTTCGCCCAGGCGATCTTCGGGCTGGGGATCATCACCGGCCCCGCCCTGGGTCCCACCTTGGGGGGTTACCTCACCGATCTGCTGGGCTGGCGCTGGATCTTCCTGATCAACCTGCCCTTCGGCATCCTGGCGGTGCTGATGGCCCTGCGCTCCCTGCCGGCGGATGAACCCAAACCGCCCCCGGCCCTGGCCTCCGTCGACTGGATCGGCATCGCCCTGCTCACCGGCGTGATGGCTTCGCTCCAGGTGGTGCTGGAGCAGGGGGAGCAATACGCCTGGTTCGAAGACCGGGGCATCGTCGCCCTGACGCTCACCTTTGTGATCGCCCTGCCGCTGTTCATCGCCTGGGAGCTGAGCCGGGAGCGGCCGGCGGTGGACCTGCGGGTGCTGCGTCACCGCAGCCTGGCGGTGGGCAGCCTGTTTTCAATGATCGTCGGCTTGGGGCTCTACGGCACCGTCTTTCTGATCCCGATCTACGCCCAGTCGGTGCTGCGCTTCACGGCCATCCAGACGGGCCTGCTGGTGCTCCCCAGCGCCCTGGCTTCCGGCGCCACGATGCTGGTGCTGAGCAAGAAGGTGCAACAGATTGACCCCCGCAAGGCGATCGCCGCCGGCAGCCTCTGCACCAGCCTGGTGATGTTCGCCCTGGCCTCGATCAACCCCGGCACCGGCGAGGACAGCCTGTTCTGGCCGCTGATCTTCCGGGGCATCGGCACGGTGCTGATGTTCCTGCCCCTGAGCCTGGCGGCCCTGGGGGATCTGCCCCCCGAGGAGATCAACGCCGGCAGCGGCTTTTACAACCTCACCCGCCAGCTTGGGGGCAGCTTCGGCATCGCCCTGCTCACCTCCCAGCTGAGCCACCACGAGGCCGAGCACCGGGCCCGGCTCACCGAAGCCGCCGGCGCCCTCGACATCGGGCTGAGGGAACGCCTGGAGCAGCTGCAGCTGCTGCTCCAGCAGCAGGGTGTGGATCCGGAGCTGGCCGCCCGGCGCGCCCTGAAGCTGGTGGATACGAGCATCAACGGCCAGGCGGCCCTGCTGGCCTACGGCGATGTCTTCCACCTGTTGGCGCTGGTGTTCCTGGCGGCCATCCCGCTGGTGTTGCTGCTGCGCGCCCCCCGCCGCCTGCAGCCATGAACTCCCCTCAATCAGCGCCGGTGGTGATCGTGGGGGCGGGCCCGGCCGGCGCCAGCCTGGCCCTGCAACTGGCCCGCGCCGGCGTGCCCGTCACCTTGATCGAGGCTGCCAAGGAGTTCAGCCGTCAGTTCCGCGGCGAAGCGCTGATGCCCTCGGGCCTGGACGCCCTCGCCGCCATGGGGCTGGAGGCGCTGCTGGCGGAGCTGCCCCAACGCACTCTGGAGGGCTGGAGTTTCCAGATCGAGGGCCGGGAGCTGTTCAGCGCCGATGAACCGCTCGGTTCGGCCCGCCCCTGCACCCTGGTGGCCCAGGGGCCCCTGCTGGAGGCCCTGGTGGAGCGGGCCCGGGCGCTGCCGGGCTTCACCTGGCTGCCGGGCACGGCCGTGGCCGATCTGATCGAGCAGGGGGGTCGGATCAGCGGCGTGCGCCTGGCCGATGGCCGCTGCCTGGAGGCCGCCCTGGTGGTGGGCAGCGATGGGCGACGCTCGCTGGTGCGCCAGCGGGCCGGCCTGGCCCTCGACGCCCTGGGGTCACCGATCGATGTGCTCTGGTTCCGGCTGCCGAGTGCGCCTGAATTCGAGCGATCGAACCGCTTCACCATCCTGGTGGCCCGGGGCCAGGTCTGCAGCCTGTTCGCCGGCACCAGAGCGGGGGAGCTGCAGCTGGGCTGGGTGGTGAACAAGGGCAAGGCGGCCGCGACCACGGAGCAGCGAGGACCCCAGGACTGGTGCGAAACCTTTGCCCAGCTGGCCCCCGAACCCCTGGCCCGACACCTGCGCCAGCAGGCCGGGGCCCTGGTGGGCCCGGTGAGGCTGAACGTGGAGGTGGGCCGCTGTCCCCTGTGGCAGCGGAGAGGGCTGCTGCTGCTGGGCGATGCGGCCCACCCGATGAGTCCGGTGCGGGCCCAGGGGCTGAACATGGCCCTGCGGGACAGCCTGGTGGCCGCCCGGTTGCTGGCGCCGCTCTGGGTAGGCGGTGGGCCGGATCCAGCGACCCTCGATGGGGCCCTGGAGCGGATCCAGGCGGCCCGGTTCCCGGAGATCAGTTGCGTACAGGGTCTGCAGGCCCAGGAGGCGGCCCGGGGAGAGCTGCTGCGCTCCCAGGGCGCCCTGCGCTGCGCCCTCGCCCTGGGAGCGCCTGTGGCGGGAGTGCTGCTGAAACGCCACTGGATCCACCAGCAGCGTCTGCTCCGTGACGGCCTGCCGCTGCCGAGCGGCGTGGGATCCTGAATCCCCGGCCCCGAGCGCTGCCGATGCCCCCCGACCCGGCGCTTGCCGCCTTCGGCTCCAGCTTCACCGCCATCACCCTGGCGGAACTGGGGGACAAGACCTTCTTCGTCGCCCTGCTGCTGGCGGCCCGCCACCGGGCCAGCTGGGTGTTCAGCGGCGCCTTCGCCGCCCTGGCGGCCGTCACGGTGATCTCCCTGGGTCTGGGCTATGGCCTGCGCAGTCTGCTTCCCCTGGCCCTGGTGCCTTGGCTGGCGGCGCTGCTGTTCGGAGCCTTCGGGCTCAAGCTCCTGATCGATGCCCAGGGCCTGGGGGCGAACGCGGCCGCAGAGGAGGCCGAGGAGGCCGAAGAACTGGTGGAGCAGGCCGAAGCCCGCCACCCCTCGGCCACGGCCTGGGGCGTGATTCGCGAGGCCTTCGCTTTGGTGTTCATCGCTGAACTGGGCGATCGCACCCAGTTCGCCACCATCTTCCTGGCCACCGGCCCTGGCTTCGGCTTCGCCGCCCTGCTGGCGGGCAGCCTGCTGGGCCACGCCCTGGTCACGGCCCTGGCGGTGGGGGCAGGCCGTTGGATCGGCGGGCGCTTGAGTGAACGGCTGCTGTTCCGACTCAGCGGTGGCCTGTTTCTGGCCTTCGCCCTGGTGGCCCTGCGCCAGGCCCTTCCCTGACGACCACCCATGGCCCCCTCCCCCTGCCCCACCAGCGACCACGACCACGACCCTGGCGATAGCCATGGGCCTGGCAACAGCCATGGGCCTGCCAACAGCCATGGGCCGGGCAACAGCCATGGGCCGGGCAACAGCCATGGGCCGGGCAACAGCCATGACCATGACCACGGCCATCCCGCCGTAGAGCTTCAGCGGCAGCCCCCGCCCCGGCCGCATGACCACCGCCAGGGTTCAGCGGCGGCCTTCCGCTGGAGCGTCATCCTCAACAGCGCCCTCTCGGGCCTGCAACTGGCGATCGGTATCGGCTTCGGCTCCCTGGCCCTGATCGGCGATGCGGTCCATAACCTTGGTGATGTGGCTGGGTTGCTCCTGGGCTGGGGGGCCGAACGGCTGAGCGCCCGCCCCGCCAGCGAGCGCTTCACCTTTGGCTACGGGCGCAGCACCCAGTTGGCCTCGCTGATGAATGCGGTGCTGATCCTGATGGCCGCCGCCGTGGTGATCGTCGAGGGGGTTCAGCGGCTGGGGCGGCCGGTGGAGGTCTCGGCCGGTCCCGTGGCCTGGGCCGCCGCCGCGGGCATCGTCGTCAACCTGCTCTCGGCCCGCCTGTTCGGCCATGGCCACCAGCACGACCTCAACCGCCGTGCCGCCGTGGTGCACCTGCTCACCGATGCGGCCGTCTCGGCGGCGGTGCTGGCCAGCGCCCTGCTGGTGAGCCTCACGGGCTGGAACGTGCTCGATGCGATCACCGCCATCGGTGTGGGCCTGGCGGTGGCCTGGAGCGGATGGTCGCTGCTCAAGGAATCCCTGGCGGTGGCCCTCGACGGGGTGCCCCAAGCCATCGATCGCCAGGCGGTGGAAAGCGCCCTGCTCGCGTTGCCGGGGGTGATCGAGGTGCATCATCTGCACATCTGGGGCATGAGCACCTCCCAGAATGCCCTCACCGCCCACATCATCCGCACCCCTGGAGCAGGCGACGACCTGGAACTGCTCCAGAGGGCGAAAGGGCAGCTCGCGACCCTGGGGATCGCCCACAGCACCCTGCAACTGGAGCCTCCCCCAACGGCCCCGCCATCGATCTGAGCTCCCCTCCCGCCGCCCGCACCGATGGCCCGCCCCTATCAACCCTCCCTGCTGCGGCTGCTCCATGGCGTCACCGCCCTGCTGGTGGCCGCCACCTGGTTCAGCGGCCTGCTGGTCTACAGCCGCTATGACGGCCGCTGGGGCCGCCTGAACGGGCAGTTCCCCGGCGAGTGGATCGACCTGCATGGCACCGCCGGGGTGATCCTGTTGCCCCTGGCCCTGCTCCTCGGCCTCTACGCCTTCACCCTGGGGCGGCGCCAGCTGAGCCGGATCAGCAACGTCCTGCCCCTGGCGGCCCTGGCCCTGGCCATCGGCAGCGGCAAGCTCATGCAGGAGGACTGGCTGCGCAACGGTGATCTCCACCACAGCGTCTACAGCCTGCACCTGTGCGCCTGGCTGCTGATCAGCCTCAGCCTGCTCGGGCACCTGGCCGGCTCGCTGAGGCGCGGGGGCCCCGCTCTGCTGGGCTCCATGCTCAGCCTGCATCTCCAAGCGCGGGATCGGCCCCAGCACTGGCCTGGCCAACTGGGCCGCTGGTGGGGGAAACGCCGGGAACGTTGATGGGCCCGCCACCCCAGACGTTGATGAGGCCTTCGCGGCCGTTTATCCCGATTTCAACATCATGAATGGGGTCAATGATTAAAGCAATCGAAAGTTAAAAGCCCAAACAAGCTCTACCAGGGCGTTGAGGGTTAGACCACCCATGACGCGACCCATTGACGACGGGAGCGGGCCACCATCGCCCCATCCCCTGACTGCAATGAAACCCACGCTTCTCCTGATCGACGACGATCTTGACTTCTGCGAACGACTGGTCGCAGAGCTCAATGGGGTTGGATTCGACACGCGGTTCGCCCTCGATGGCATCCAGGGCCAGGCCTTGGCGCATCAACTGGTTCCTGACCTGATCCTGCTGGATCTGCTACTGCCCAAGGTGGATGGCCTCACCCTTTGCATGCGCCTGAAACGGGATCCCCGCACCACCGCTGTGCCCCTGGTGATCCTCACCTCCCTGCGGGCCATCAGCGACAAGGTGAGCGGCTTCAATGCCGGCGCCGATGACTATGTGATCAAGCCCCACGACAGCGAGGAGCTGATTGCCCGCCTGCGCGCCCTGCTCAGGCGCAGCCAGGGGGAGGCGCTCACCTCCCTGCGCGGGGAGGTGCTCACCTATGGCCCGCTCACCCTGGTGCCCGAGCGCCTGGAGGCGATCTGGTTCGAGCAGGCGATCCGCCTCACCCGCCTGGAGCTGGAGGTGCTCCACTGCCTGCTGCAGCGCCACGGCCAGGCGGTCTCCCCGGAGGAGGTCCTCTCCGAGGTCTGGGGCTACGAGGCCGATGTGAACGGGATCGAGTGCCTACGCGTCCAGATCCGCCACCTGCGCGGCAAGCTCGAACCCAACCCCCACCGGCCGAGCTTCCTCAAGACGATGTACGGCGTCGGTTACTGCCTTGATTTGCCCATGGAGCAGCGGCGCTACGGCTGAGCGGCCCCAGGACGCGCCCCTGCCCCTCAACCATCTCACTCTCCCCACATCCGCAGCAGGTTGCTGTAGCTCCGGCACAGCAGATCGAACACTTCGCCCTTCCCCCCTTGGGCGAATAGGGTCCGGCGGGCGGTGTCCAGCTCGAACAGCAGTTCCCGTTGCTCAGCGCTGCGCACCCGGCTCTGGACCCAGCCCACCGCCACCAGCCGCTCACCGGCGCTCACCGGCTCCACCCGATGCAGCATCGTGCTCGGATAGACCAAAGCCTGGCCCGCCGGCAAACGAAACGCCTCCTCGCCGTGGGGCTGCTCCAGCACCAGCGCACCGCCCTCGTAGTGGTCGGGCGGCGAGAGAAACACCGTGAAGGAGAGGTCGGAGCGGCCTCCGTCCATGAAGGCGTTGTCGACGTGGCGGCCATAGCCGTCACCGGGGCCGCTGCGGCTGAACAGGAGCCCATGGACCCGCACCGGCAGGGCCGCCGACTGCAGCAACGGATCGGCCAGCAGGGCGGCGCTGACCTGGTCCGCCAATGACCGTTGCAAGGCACTGCTGCGATCGAGCTGCCGGTTGCGCTTCACCTGGCGGGCATGCCAGCCGGCGGTGGCGCTCCCGGCCCGCCAGGCCTCGTGCTCGGCCAGCAAGCTGAGGCGAAGACTGGCCGCCGTCTCGGGGCTCAGCAGGGCTTCAAGCTCAAAGCGCATCGTGATCGGTCAGCCCCGGAACCACAGCACCGCCTGATAGAACACAAAGCTGCTGACCCAGGCCAGCAGCAAGGACCAGAGCACCGCAAAGGCGGTGAAGCGCCCGTTCTTTGATTCACTGCGCATCACCGCCACCGTCGAGAGGCACGGGGTATAGAGCAGGGTGAAGATCATGAAGCTGTAGGCCTGGGCCCAATCGAGGTCCTGGGCGAGGGCCTGGCCCAGGCGCAACGGATCGGCCTGGGTGTAGATCACCGCCAGGCCCCCCAACACAATCTCCTTGGCGATGAAGCCGAAGAGCAGTGCCACGGTGAGTTTGGGGTTGATCCCGATCGGCGCCAGGAGTGGTTGCAGCGCCTGCCCGAGCATCCCTGAGAGGGTGCCGGCACTGGCGGGGGCCACCCCCATGGGCAGGTTGTTCATCAGCCAGATCGCCACCACCCCGAGGATGATGAACCGCCGCGACCAGAACCAGAAATGGCGTACTTCGCACCAGGCCCGATTCAACATCTGGCGGAAGGTGGGAAAGCGATAGGGCGGCAACTCAAGAACCAGTGGTTCATCACTGCTGAACGAACCTTTGAACAACGCCGCCGTGACGATCATTGCCACGAAGCTCAATAAATAAAGGCTGAAGATCACCGTGGCCCCCTGGCGGGGGGCGAACAAAGCCGCACTCATGAACAGAAACACGTTCAGCCGCGCCGAGCACAGGGAGAACGGAATCACGAGCATCGAGAGCAGACGCAGGCCGCTGGAGCGCATCACCCGGGTGCCCAGCAGGGCCGGCACATTGCAGCCGAAGCCCATCAGCGAGAGCACGAAGGAGCGTCCATCCAGCCCCAAGCGCTCCATCAAGCCATCCATCAGGAAGGCCGCCCGCGAGAGGTAGCCGCTGTCCTCCACCAGGCCCATGGCCAGAAAGAACAGGAAGATCACCGGCAGGAACGCCGCCACCGTGCCGATGCCCTGGTACAGGCCATCCATCAGGAAGCCGCCCAGGAAGGGGGGCAAACCCGCCAGCAGGGGCCGAATCAGCTCAGTGCCAACCCGTTCAAGCCCGTGGGCCAGCCCCAGCTGCAGGGGCACCCCCAGGGCGTAGATGCCCTGGAACATCAGGAACATGGCCAGGAAGAACAGCGGCAACCCCAGCAGCGGCTGCAGCAACACGGCATCCAGCCGGCGGGTGGTGCGGTCCTTGAGGCGCTCGGGCAGCCGCACAGCGGCCGCCAGCAACGGCGCCAGGGCGGCATCGAGGGCCAGATCATCGAGCAGGAAACGGGCCGGATCCAGACAGCGCCCCGGGGGGGTGTCGCAGGAGAGCCGCGCCTCGATCGCGGCCCTGGCCTCCGCGCAGCCGGTGCCGTACTTGGCGCTGATCGGCAGCACCGGCAGGCCCAGTTCCCTGGAGAGGGCGCCGTGGTCGATCGTCAGCCCGAAGCGACGGGCCTCGTCAGCCATGTTCAGCAGCACCAGCACCGGCAGGCCCAGGCTGCGGGCCTGGAGCACCAGCTGCAGCTGGCGATCGATCTGGCTGGCATTGAGGATCACCAGCACCAGATCGAGGCGGGTGCTCTCCAGGAAGCCGCGCACCAACAGTTCGTCTTCGGAGTAGCCGCGCAGGTCGTAGAGGCCCGGTAAATCCACCACCAGGGCAGGCTGCCCCCCCAGCTCCAGCTGGGCCTGCATCAGATCGACCGTGAGCCCCGGCCAATTGCCGATCTGCGCATGGGCTCCGGTCAGCCGCGTGAAGAAGGTGGATTTGCCCGTGTTCGGCATCCCCAACAGGGCGACACGCTGCCGTCCATCCGCCGGACGACCCTCCGTTTCCAGCCGCGCAGGGGCGGATTCGCTCGCCGGATCGGATGCGGTGGCGGGACTCACGGTGCGCCTTCTCACACCCCACTCTCGCAGGGTTCGATCGCGATGCGAGCCGCATCGCTGCGCCGCAGCATCAGCTCGGTCATGCCGACGCGCACGTGCAGCGGCCCCGACCACCAGGCCCGGCGCAGCACCTGAACGTTGCGTCCGGGGCTGAGTCCCAGGGCGCTGAGCCGCTGCGTCAAGCCCGCCGCCGCCGCCACCGAAAGAATCGTGCCGGGACGCCCCACCGCCAGCTCAGCCAGGGTCGGGACAGGGCCGAGCGGAGGAAGGCCCATGGGCGGGCTTATTGCAACTGAATCTCAGTAGCGTAGCGTCGATGTCGCCCGCGGCAGATGGGTGATCACCAGGTGGCGCTGGGCGTCGATGCTGAGCCAACCCTCATCCCGCAGCAGACCGATCACCCGCGTCACCGTCACCCGGGTGGTGCTGAGGGCACTGGCCAGCTCCTGGTGGGTGAGCCGCAGATTGAGCCGCAGGCCGGTCTCGCAGGGTTGGCCATACTCCTGGGCCAGCAATTCCAGGAACCCACGCACCCGCTCCTCCACCCGGCGCAGCCCCAGCAGCGCCAGCAGGGCTTCGGCCTGGCGGTAGCGGCCGGAGATCGCCTGCATCAGGGCCATGGCCAGATGGGGGCTCTGCTCGATCTCGACGCCGCTCAGGCAGAGCAGATCAGTGTCACAGAGGGTGATCGCCTCGTAGGCCTCCACATTGGTGAGCGGATCGCCAAAAGGTTCGTTTGGACCCGCCAGACCCAGCAGCAGTTCATCGCCGTGGATCGAGACGGCCCCGAGCTTCACCATGCCGCGCACCACCAACCAGATGGTGTTCTTGAGCAGCGGCACGGAGCTGCCGGTGGTGAGATGGACGAGGTTGCGCTTCTGATAACTGGATTCGAAAACCTCGCGCAGGCCATCGGTGCGGCCTGAATCGCGCTGTGGCGTCGCAACCATCGGGGCTCACCCCAAAATGACCCGCCAAGCGTATGGAGGACTACACCGAAAGCGGGCAAAGCTTTGATAGGCAGCCGGTTAAATTCTGGATAAGGTCGAACCCATCGGTGGACCTGCCGGGCCATGGCCCCCAGCCATGGTTACCGGAACGCTCCCATGAAAAAAGGGCCCTAAGGCCCTTCGATGGAAGGCAGATCGAAGCCGTTCTGGCGGAGGGAAATCCTCAGGAGCCGATTTTGGCGACAGCCGCCTTGGCCGACTTGAGGATGCCTTCGCGCAGGGGCACATAACCCAGATCGTCCGCCAGACCCTGGGGCTTGGGGCTGAGGATGTAGAGGAAAGCGTCACGGATGGCGCCGGCCTTGCTGCCGTTGCCGGTTTTGTAAGCCAGGATCCAGGTCAGCGTGGTGATCGGGTAGGCCTGGGCACCGGCGGGGTTGGGATCTTCACCGGCGAGGTCAGCGTCCAGCTTGATGCTGTTCAGGGCGGCGGTGCCACCTTTGAGGTCGGGCTTGACGAAGTTGCCGGCCTTGTTCTGCACAGCGGCCGACTGGAGAGAGCCCTTGACGAAGGCACGGCTGATGTAGCCGATCGATCCAGGTGTGTTGGTGAGCAGACCGGCCACGCCCTCGTTGCCCTTTCCACCCACACCCACGGGCCAGTTCACGCTCTTGCCTTCGCCCACCTTGCTCTTCCAAGCGGGGGAGAAGGCGGAGAGGGAGTTGGTGAAGGAGAAGGTGGTACCCGAGCCATCAGAGCGGTGGGCCACCGAGATCTTGCCGGGGGCGCACTTCAGCTCCTTCCAATCTCTGATGGTGCCCAGGAAGATGTCTGCGACCTGCTTCTGGGTGAGCTTCAAGCTGCAGCCCGGCTTGTTGTAGGCGATGGCGATCGTGCCGCCGGTGGCGGGGAACTGCACCACACCACGCTTCACCTTGGCGGCATCGGAGGCCTTGATCGGTTCATCGGTGGCGCCGAAATCGACGGTGCCGGCGATGAACTGACGCACGCCAGCGCCGGAGCCCACCGACTGATAATTCACCTGAATGTCCTTGGCTTTGGCCAGATCGGCGAACCAACGCTGATACAAGGGCGCGGGGAACGAGGCGCCAGCGCCGTTGAGGTTGGGGCCCGCTGAGGCGGAGGCCCCGAAACCGAGGGCGGCGAGGGTGGTGAGGGTCAGGGCCTTCTTGGCGAAGGTCATCAGAGCGGCCATGGGGGAGCTTGCAAGGTTTAGACGCTCACCCCCCCCGGCATCGTTATGGCCCGGTTAACCCCGGCTCAAGATTCGATTCAGGTTCCCGCGCTCGGAAGGATCGAGGGCCTCCTGGGCCAGAAGCCGCCACCGCCCCCAGCTGAGTCCCTCGCGCCGCTGCAGCTCGTTGGCCAGGCCCGGCACCAGCTCCGCCAGGGGGTGATCAAGCTGCTGGGCCAGGGCCGCGCGCAGCACCTGCACGTCCTGCAGATCCCCCAGGCAGCTCTGCACGGACTTGAGGCGCTCGACCCAGCCGGTGGGGGCCCCTGCCAGCAGCGGCGCCAGATTGTCCAGGCCATAGCGGGCGCCCTTGACCCGCTTGCGCAGGTCGTGGAGCACCGTGGCGTCCTGGTGGAGATCGGCGGCCCACCAGCCTGGATGGGTCATCAAACCGCTCAGGCAGGGCCCAGACCACTCCACCAGCCAGTCATGCACCGGCTCCTGGCCCAGGGGGGTGAGCCGCGGCTGGCGCAACCAGCCCTGAAGCGCCGCCAGGAGCGCCAGGTAACGGCCCCGCTTGAGCTGGTACTCCATGTCATCGAAGGCGAGCCGGCGGTCGCGGCGCAGGCGTTTGCGGATCGGCTTGAGCAGCTCCCGCTCCGACGCGCTCAGCTGGGGGAGGTAGACGTTGTCGAGTTGATCGCGCAGCACATCGAGATCCCTGGCCACCCCGAGCCGCCGGGCCACCCGGGCGATCCGCTCATCACTGACGGCCTCCGGCAACACCAAGGCCCGCTCGAACTGCATCAGGACCGTGCGCAGTCGGCGCATCGCCACCCGCAACTGATGCAGGGGTTCGGGGTCCTGATCGGCGAGCACATCGGGATGCAGGGCGACGATGCGCTGGAGGGCGAGGGCCAAACGCCCGGCGGCATAGCTGCCGGCGCTCCGCTGACGGCCACTGCTGGCGAGCTCCGGGGAGGAAGATCTGCTCATCGACGCCTCCTGGACCCCAGCAGCGACCGGGACGAGGTCTGGGCCGTCCAGTTCTGAAACCAGCCGCGCCGCCAGAGGACATAGGCCTGGAGGCCGGCCACGGCGGCCATCGCCAGCAGGCTGACGTGGTAGCCGTATTTCCAGTTGAGTTCAGGCATGTTCTGGAAGTTCATGCCGTAAATGCCGGCGATCAAGGTGAGCGGCGCAAAAATGCTGGTGATGATCGCCAGGGTCTTCATCACCTGATTCATTCTGTTGCTGGTACTGGCCATGTAGGCATCGGTCACCGCATCGCAGTGATAGCGCAGCAACTCACAGCCACCGAACAGCGTCTCCACCTGCTGGCCCATGTCGGTGAAGCCCTGCAGGGCCTCCTCCTTCAGCACCCGGTGGTTCTGGCGCAGCAAGGATTGAATCTCCGTGCGCAGCGGCCAGATCTGACGCCGGATCACGCGGAGGTTGGCGCGCACCTCATAGGCCCGGTTGATCACCCCAGGGGTGGGCATCCGCAGGGCCCGCTCCTCCAGATCGTCGAGGCGATTGGCGAACTGCTCCAGCAAAGGGGGCAGACCATCCAGCAGTTCATCGATGAGGAAATGGAGCAGGTCGTCGAGGTTGACCGAGCCGGGCGGCGCATGGTTCACGAGCCAGTGACTGATCACCGGGAAGGGGTCGTCGCTGGGCAGCTCCTCCACCGACACCAACAGGCGATCGAGCAGCAACAGGCCCAGTTGCTCGCTCACCACCGTGAAGCTTTCAGGCGCAAAGGTCATGCGGTGCAGCACCACCACCAGCCCATCGCCGAAGGCATCCACCCGGGTGCGCTGGGGTTGCTCCAGGAGCGGCCTGTGAAACGCGCAGGGCACATCGAGCACCCGCAGGGCTTCGGCGATCCGGCCAGCTCCCGCCAGACCCTGGATCCGCAGCCACAGGGGGCAGCCCGAGGCCACCAGCGGCTCCAGTTCAGCGACGCTGCGCAGCACCAGCCCCTGGGCGCCGCGCTCGGTGAAGACGATCACCGAGAACTGGGTGGGCGCCTGGTCGCCGTCCTGGGCGAGGGCGGCTGGCACGGCGCCGGGGCGGGCCTCCAGCCGCCGGGTTTCCAGGGCCCCGGGAGTTGGGCGGATGCCATGGGACTCCAGCATCGTCACCCACCCAGTGATTGCCCCAGGCTAGGTCGGCCCTTCGTGTGATCCACCGCACTCCCAGGCCCGGGGCCGCACGCCAGATTGGTTGATCGCCTCCGTAACCCGTTCGACGTGGATGAACGCTTGAGTCCCTCTGACGGCGACCCCAACGTGCGAGATCCGCTCAGCAATGCCGGTACCCGCTCCCCACTGGAGGGCCACAGTGGCTACCGAGGCGCCGACTGGAGCCCGGAACGCCTGGCCTTCCACCAGAACCTGGAGCAGTTCGCCGAACGGGTGGGCTTGATCGTGGGCCTTCAGGGCAACGGCAAAGTGAGCCAGGAGGAGGCCTATGCGGAGATAAAGGCGATCTGGAAATCACTCAAGTCGAGCAAGAACAGCCTGCTGGAGCGCCCCCAAAGCGAGTAAACATCGGTATGCCACCGTTGTTATCGCTCTTTAGAGCGGCTGCGCTTGGTCCATCCGATCCCGGTCGTCCATGGGCATCCGCGTCAGCCACGTCACCAAGGCCTTCGGCGGCCTGACGGCCGTCGACGACCTCAGCCTGGACGTCGGCACCGGCTCCCTGGTTGCCCTGCTCGGCCCGTCGGGCTGCGGCAAGAGCACACTGCTGCGGATCATCGCCGGCCTCGACGCCCCCGATGCCGGCCGGGTCTGGATCAATGGCGAAGAGGCCACCGCCCGCTCGGTGCAGGAGCGTAACGTCGGCTTCGTGTTTCAGCACTTCGCCCTCTTCAAGCACCGCAGCGTGCGCGAGAACATCGCCTTCGGCCTGGAGCTGCGCCGCTGGAGCAAAGACAAGATCCGCTGGCGGGTCGAAGAACTGCTCAACCTGGTGCAGCTGCAGGGCTACGGCAACCGCTACCCCTCCCAGCTCTCCGGCGGCCAACGCCAGAGGGTCTCCCTGGCCCGGGCCCTGGCGGTGAAGCCGAAGTTGATGCTGCTGGATGAACCGTTCAGCGCCCTCGATGCCAAGGTGCGCAAGGAGCTGCGGGTGTGGCTGCGCACCCTGCAGGAGGAGACCAAGGTCACCACCATGTTCGTCACCCACGACCAGGAGGAGGCCTTTGAGGTGGCCGACAAGATCGTGGTGATCAACAGGGGCCACATCGAGCAGATCGGCACCGCCGCGGAGATCTACGACCACCCGGCCACACCGTTCGTGCTCAATTTCGTGGGCCAGGTGAACCGGCTTCCAGACCCCAGCAGCCAGGGGGCCAAGGCCGACATTTTCGTGCGGCCCCACGATCTGATGCTGCTGGAGGGGCCCGAAATCGGCAGCCTGCCGGCCCAGCTGAACCGGGTGACCCACCTGGGCCGTGATCTCTTCGCCGAGCTGCAGCTGGACAACGGCGAGAAGATCGTCGCCCAGCTCTCCCGCGACAGCGTTGACCACAACCGGCTCCAACCCGGCGATCGGCTGCACGTGCGCCCGAAGCAGGGGCGACGGTTCTGATCAAGGGCTCAGGGGGACGCACCAGCCCAGAGGTCGCTGAGGGCCCGCACACAACCGGGAGCCATGGGCAGCCGGCGAATGCTGCCATCGGCCATGGTCAGCCGCAGCTGGAGGGGGAGAAACGCGCTGGGGCCGGGCTCCGGTCGCCCCAGATCGAACTGGGCCGATCCAGGCGGGAGCACTGGGGCCCCGCTCGGCACGCGTTCAGCGCTGCGGTTACCCAGGGGCCACTGCCCGCCCATTGCATCGCTGAGCTGAAGCGCGGCGGCGTGATCGGTCTGGGCACCGGGGCTGAGGCCATTGAGCCGCAGGCGCCCATCGCCGGCAGCGGCGGGATCGAACGGCTCAACCAGCAGCAGCTGCCAGCGATCGCCATGGGAATCAGCGATGGTCCAGCGCTGGGGAACGGCGGCCCAAGCCGGCGCCGCCTGCAGCAGGACGACCAGGGCCAGCAACACGCCCGAGAGCAGGGCGCCGAGCCTCGGGCGACGCCGACGAGCAGACACACCCATATCACTCTTAAATTTTTATGACATTTTTACAGTAGTGTTGTTAGAAAGGACGGCGGTGGCCGAAGCGGTTGGTCGTCCCAACCGGTTCAGCCCGGCGACGCCGGTTCTCCGTGCCCGAGCGTTGACGACAACGTCCCTGCGCCCCCCAAGGGCCAACCCCTGGACCGCCTTCAAGGACTGGGTCACCAGCACCGACAACCGCCTCTACGTGGGTTGGTTCGGCGTGCTGATGATCCCCACCCTGCTGACGGCAACGATCGCCTTCGTGATCGCCTTCATCGGCGCGCCCCGTCGACATCGACGGCATCCGCGTACCCGTCTCCGGCGGTCTGCTCTACGGCAACAACCTCATCACAGCGGCCGTGGTGCCCTCCAGCAACGCCGTCGGTCTGCGCGTCTATCCGGTCTGGCCGCCAGCAGCCGCGATGAATGGCTCTCCAACGGCGGCCCGTATCAGCTGATCATCTTCCACGTCCTGATCGGCATCTTCTGCTGGATGGGCCGGGAGTGGGAACTCAGCTACCACCTCGGGATGCGCCCCTGGATCGCCCTCGCCTACTCCGCGCCCTTGGCCGCCGCCACCGCCGTGCTGCTGATCTACACGATCGGCCAGGGCTCCTTCTCCGACGGCATGCCCCTGGGCATCTCCGGCACCTTCAACTTCATGCTGGTGCTGCAGGCGGAACACAACGTGCTGATGCACCCGTTCCACATGCTCGGTGTGACGGGTGTCTTCGGTGGCGCCCTGTTCGCCGCCATGCATGGCTCGCTCGTCACCAGTTCGCTGGTGCGGGAGAGCACCGAAACCGAATCCCTCAACAACGGCTACAAGTTCGGCCAGGAAGAGGAGACCTACAACATCGTGGCCGCCCACGGCTACTTCGACCGCCTGATCGTGCAGTACGCCTCCTTCAACAACAGCCGCTCACTCCACTTCCTCCTGGCCGCCTGGCCGGTGGTGGGCATCTGGTTCGCCGCCCTGGCGGTGGTGAGCTTCTCCTTCAACCTCAACGGCCTCAACTTCAACCACTCCGTTCTCGATCAGCGGGGCCGCGTGATCAACACCTGGGCTGACATCCTCAACCGCGGCGGCTTGGGGATCGAGACGATGCATGAGCGCAACGTTCATAACTTCCCTATGGATCTGGCTGCGTCTGCCGCGCCCCCCGTGGCGCTCAGCGCGCCAGCGATCGGTTAGTCGGACTTTGACTCCCGCCCAGCCATCCGCTCTTTGAATTCCTGCCGGGCCCGGATCCTTCCGGGCCCGTCTTCCTCATCCACCTGTCCGTCCGTTTCCACCCTTTCGCCCGGAGCCGCCGACCGATGGCCCTCGCCGCGCTGGCCGTCTCGCCGGTGGAGCCCACAACCGCGGAAGCGCGCTGAGATCGACGGGCGGGATCACGGGGGTTCCCCAGGCAGGAAGCGCCGGATGAACAGCTCCAGGGTCATCGGCCCGCAACGGGGCTGCCAGATGGTGCCGCCCGGCAGCCGACGCCAGCACTGCACCTCGAGCTGGAGATCGGTGCCGGGGAGGAACTGCACCCGGTAGCGGTACTCGGCATCGGCGGCCTGCCCGGGGGCGCTCAGAGGTTCCGCCTGGGGCTGGGTGGCCAGAAACGAGGCCAGGAAGCAGGCGGCCTCAGGGCTGAGGCGCCGGGCCGTGGCGAACCGCCAGGCGGCGCCGGTGGGGTAGCCGTCGTGGTGGAGGTAGAGATGGCGCACCGAAGCGCTGGGAAAGCCGGTGAAGGAGTAGACGGCGCGGGTGGCCAAGGGGCTGGGGCGGTTGCATCTGTTAGTGCCACAGGTGGCTCACACCCAGGTGCGTAGAGCAAGCAGGGTGGGCAGGGGCCTTGTTGAGGTAGCCATCCTGAGAGGTGAAGGCCTAGGCGTGGTCCAGAACTCCTTGGCCTGGTGCTGCTCCAGGCGGCTCCCAAGGGGTTCGGCTTCGCCGATGTAAACGCCGGGGCAGGCAGGGTCATGGTGTCTGGATGGCTCAGCCTGGCCGTCACAGCAAAGGGGGAAGCCCCAATTCCTCCAGGAACCCATTGTGTTTGTCCCGGGCATCACGGATCGATTGCTCCAGGGAGGCCAGCTGGGAATGAACGGCCAGCAAGTCGATCTCCTCCTCGGCGACGGCCGTGCTGATGTAGCGGGAGATGTTCAGATTAAAGTCGTTCTTTTCAATCTCCGCCATCTCCACGCGGCGGGAGTAACGAGGTTCTGCCTCCCGCTGCTGATAGGTGTGGAGGATCTTGTTGATGTGCTCCTGAGTTAATTGGTTCTGGCGCTTCCCTTTGACAAAGTGCTCGGCGGCATTGATGAAGAGCACGTCATCGGGCTTCTTGCACTTCTTGAGCACGAGAATGCAGACCGGGATGCCGGTGGAGTAGAAGAGATTGGCGGGGAGGCCAATCACGGTGTCGATGTGGCCGTCTTTGAGCAGCTTGGTGCGGATGCGTTCTTCGGCTCCGCCACGGAACAGCACTCCATGGGGCAGGATGATGGCCATCACGCCTTCGTCTTTCAGGAAGTGAAAGCCGTGGAGCAGAAAAGCAAAGTCTGCGGCGGATTTCGGGGCCATGCCGTGGCTTTTGAAGCGCACATCATCGGCCAGGGCGTCGGTGGGTTCCCAGCGGTAGCTGAAGGGCGGGTTGGCAACAATGGCATCAAAGCTTGGCTTTTTGGCCGGGTTCTGCTCGCGCAGCATGTCCCATTCGTTCAGCAGGGTGTCGCCGTGGAAGATCTCAAATTCCGTGTCTTTCACCCCATGCAGCAGCATGTTCATGCGGGCGAGGTTGTAGGTGGTGATGTTGTTTTCCTAGCCAAAGATCTTGCCGATGGTGCCACCCGCTTTTTTCACCCGCGTACGGATGTTGAGAAGCAAAGAGCCGGAGCCACAGGCGAAGTCCAGCACGCTCTCCAGTCGCTGCTTCGTTCCGCTTTTGGGTTCCTGGCTGTCGAGGGTGACGATGCCGGAGAGGATGTCGGATATCTGCTGCGGGGTGTAGAACTCTCCCGCCTTCTTGCCCGAACCAGCGGCAAACTGCCCGATCAAATACTCATAAGCATCCCCAAGTGAATCGATGTCCGTCGAAAACTCCGACAGCCCATCGGCAATCTTGGTGATGATGGTGCAGAGCTTGGCGTTGCGATCCGCGTAGGTGCGCCCCAGCTTGTCGGAAGCCAGGTTGATCTCCGCGAACAGCCCCTGAAACGTGCTCTTAAAGGATTCGTTTTCGATGTAGTGAAAGCCAGCCTGAAGCGTGTTCAGGAGTTCACCATTCTGGGTGCGCGCCAGATGGGCAATGCTGTTCCATAGGTAGGTTGGCTGAATCACATAGTGAATTTTCCGGCGCATCTGCTTTTCGAAAGCATCAACATCCTCAGGGTTGAGTTCATACCAAATCTTCAGTGGCACCAGATAGCTGTCATGTTCCAGCTCTGGGTAATCGCTGCCCAGCTCCCTTTTCGCTGCCAGCTCGTAGTTGTCGGACAGGTAGCGCAGGAAGAGGAAGGAGAGCATGTAATCGCGGAAGTCGTCCGCGTTCATCGCCCCGCGCAATTGGTCGGCGATCGCCCAAAGCGTGCTGCCGAGTTGCTTTTGGTTGGTGGTGGTCATGCCTGCGGGGTCTGCTCGGCTTTTGCCTGTTGGCGAAGTTCATCTGCCGAAATGCGCTGCATACGCCCATCCTTGACGATCACGAGGTTCGTCTGAGTCTGGATGGCTGTCATACGTGCCTGTTGGGCCGCCCGCCGCAGGGCACCTAAGGAGGCCCGCAGGTCAGGGTCTTTGGCATTGGAAATGTCGTTGGCGCTCATTGGTTTTCTCCCCATTGCAAAAGGGTCGGCTCTTCGCCAACGTTCTCATACTCTGCCCAGGTGTCCACAACGGGCTTGTAGACTTCCTCGAGGTTACGCCGGCCTGCCTCAAACCGGCGGCGAATCACCGCCTCTTCAATGTGGTGCCCGCCTTGTCGTACGCGCTCTGCCACACGCGCAATGGCCATCTCTGCATCGGGCAGGTGCAAAAAGAAGAGACTGACGTGGTAGCCAGCCTCTCGCCATTGATGAAGACGGCCCACGTAGGCCAGCCCGGCCAGTGTCGTCTCAAAGGCGAAGCTCTCCCCTTTGCGAACGCACGCGTCGATCTCTGCCAGCATCAAGCGCCCGGCTTTGAGCGCGGCTGCTTCCGGCGCAAAGGGCGAGAGCCCCGCCGCAATCAAGTCCGCGTTGATGAAGCGCGGACATTGCGCCTCCTGTGGCAGAAACGAACGGGCAAAGGTCGTTTTACCCGCCTCGTTTGGCCCGGCGATGATGATGATCTTTTTCGTCATCCTGCTGCCTCAGGGCCGGCCTTGATGTCTGTGTGGAAGCGGGTCAGTTCGCTCATGCTTGATCGTTCTGAACGACCGAGGATCTCTCGGTCGTTGGCCCGCAGCCTGGTTCAACATCAACTGTCAAGGATGGCTTGACGGTGGCCTCATGGCCCGATCGCGCTTGAGTGTTCAAGGGATCCCTGACCATTTCCGATGAACTCTGACAGCTCATGCATCCGCCTCCGCCGGGGATGGGAACAGCTGTTGCATCAGCCCTTGCTTGTGGGTCTTGAGCGCTTCGAGCTTATGGGTTTCGGCGATGATCAGCTCGTCGAGGCTGCTCAGACAGGATGCGATGCGTTGTTGTTCCGCGGGTAAGGGGAAACACACGGAGATGGACTTGACGATCTCCCCCGACAAGTTCCCCTGCCCACCCTGGAGATAGGTCGCCACAACCCAGTCCTTCTTGAAGCTCAAGAACTGGTAAATGAAGGCGTTACTCACTTTAGACTTCAGGCACAAGATTGCCTGATTTATCGCACCACTAATTTTGGCGATTGCGACATCACCGCTGTTGGCACCATACAGCGCGACTAAGACATCTCCCTTGGCAACAATCTTCGATGCTGAATTCGCAAGGCCCTCGCGAGTCAAGAAAAGCTCAGTTCTATCTCTCGCAATCTCTGCTGACCTTATGAAAGGGATGTCCCCTTCATAGTATTCAGGCTTGGTAGTGCTTGGTGTTCCTCCACTAAATGAACTGCAAACAGACCCAAGAGTAAGCGGCTCCCACTCCCCAGCATTTCGGAACTCGGGGAAGCGAAGACGGGGTTGGGTTTCGCCTTCGCGGGGGAAAAGCTGCTGCATCAGCCCCTTTTTATGGGTCTTGAGCGCGTCCACTTTCCGGGCTTGGGCGGCCATCAGCTCGTCCACCGAACTCAAGCACTCGGCGATTTTTTGTTGTTCAGGGAGGCTAGGTACCGCTGTTGGAATCTTCTGGATATTGGTCTTTGAGAGGCTTGGCACTCCACCAGCCTCATTGTGCTTCAACCAATCGATTTGCTGAAAAATTGCGAAGATGAACCTAGGCAGGCATTCTTTGAACGAATGGGTATAAAATAGAGTGTCCACCGCCCAAAAGCGTCCGGTCAGAAACATAGGTTTGTCGATTGTTCCCTTTCTGCCAATACAAACGCTTTCGCCATCGCAGAGATGATCGTTTACCGAGAGCATGTAGCCGCCGGAACCATAAACTGGAACATCGCCTGCCTCCAAATGCTTGTAGTCCCTGCCGTTTCCAACGATGAAGAGATCATCGAAGGGCTTAACGGCCCATTCCGCTGCTTTCCGAAACTCCGGAAACCGCAGCCTCGGCACCAGCCTGGCTGGTACCTCTTCCTTCCTGCCAGTTGTCATCGTCTTACTGCTCATACGCACTGAGCCCTGAGATGGTGCGCCCACCGGCGCGTTGGCTGAGGAGGGGAACCAACTCGTCCATGAGCGCGAGTTCGGCCTGGCTGCGGGCTTTCCAGCCGAGGTGGAGCGGGGCCAGGAGGTCGCTGAGCTGTTCGCCATCGAAGATCATGCGCTCGAGGATGGCGTCCACGAACGCTTTTAGGGCAGCCGTGTCGAGACGGTGCCGGCTGGCGATGGCGGCGAGTTCAGCGGCTGATTGTTCCGCCCTGAAGCGGCTGTAGCCGTCGCGGATGGCTTGCTCGCTGAGACCCTCGCCGGCCTTGAGTGTGCCGATGAACTCGGCGATGGCATCACGCTCGTTCATGAAATTGGCATCGGCGCTGATCAGGCCGATGAGTTCCTCGCGGCTCATCTTCGACTTGCCCGGTTCCCTGGCCGAGAAGCGGGCGATCAGGCCCATGATGTAGTCGTAATCAATCACGGTGGAGGCAAAGAGCACGAACTCGAAGTCGAGCTGGTCGACGGGGTTGGTGCTGGCGCCGTCGTCATCGCCCTTGCCCTGAACCTCCTTGAGCTGTTTGGCGGTTTCCAGGTACTGGCCCTTGAAGCCCAGCAGGTTGGACTTGGGCAGCACCTGCTCGATGGTGGCTTTGCTTTCTTCGGTTAGGTCGGTGTATTGGTCGAGCTGGGTTTTCAGCCGCTGCACCTCCTTGAAGTGCGTGATGAAGGCCGCCTTGGCGGCAGCGCCCTTCAAATTGGCCACGGCCGAGGGGGTGCAGGCCAGGCCCTGGGAGGCCATGAAGCCATGGAGCTTCTGCACGGCCGCTTCCAGTTTCTGGATCACCACGGGCGCCTTCTCCACCAGCCAGATGTCGCGGGCCTGCTCGCTGGATGCTTCGCCGGAGAACAGGGCGATGGCGGCATCCACGGCGTCCTGCTGCTGGCGGAAGTCGAGGATGTGGCCGTAGGGCTTGCTGCCATTGAGCACGCGGTTGGTGCGCGAGAAGGCCTGGATCAAGCCGTGGTGCTTGAGGTTCTTGTCCACGTAGAGCGTGTTCAGAAACTTGGAATCAAAGCCCGTGAGCAGCATGTCCACCACGATCGTGATATCGATCTTCTGCGCTGGGGGATAGTCGGCATTCGGCCACTGCTGGTCTTTGATGCGCTTCTGCACATCCTGGTAATAGAGATCAAACTCGCTGAGGCGATGATTCGTGCCATAGCGGGCGTTGTAGTCCGTGAGGATGGCCTTGAGCGCCGCCTTCTTGCCCTCGGGGTCCACCGCGTTGTCGGCCTGCTCCTGGGGCAGGTCTTCCTGGATCTGCTTCACATCAGGATCGCCCTCGGCTGGCGGGGAGAACACACAGGCGATGGTCAGCGGTTTGAAGCCGGGATCGCTGCGCGCCTTCTCCGCCTGCATGGTCTGGAACAGGCCGTGGTACTCGATGGCGTCATTGATCGAGGCGGTGGCGAGGATCGCATTGAAGCGGCGACCGGCGGTGGCGGCATCGTGCTTGGCCAGGATGGCCTCAATGACGGCCCGTTTCGATAGCGCTTCTCCTGGCCGGGGCGGGGTGCCTTCGGCCCCAAGTTTGGGCTTGAAGTAATCAATGTGGAAGCGCAGAACATTCCCATCCTCGATGGCATGGGTGATGGTGTAAGCGTGGAGTTGCTTCTCGAAGAGGTCTGCCGTGGTGCGCATCGAGGCCTGGGTGTTCTCGATCTTCTGCAAGGAGGCATTGGCCTCAAAGATCGGCGTGCCGGTGAAACCGAAGAGCTGGGCCCTGGGGAAGAAGGCTTTGATCGCGCGGTGGTTGTCGCCGAACTGCGAGCGGTGGCATTCGTCGAAGATGAAGACGAGGCGTTTGTCCTTCAGGCCGGCGAGCTGCTCTGTGTAGGTGGGCTGGCCGTTGCTGCTGCGCTGCTTGTTGCGCTTGCTGTTGTCATCCAGCGCCAGGCCGAGCTTCTGGATCGTGGTGACGATCACCTTGTCGGCAAAGTCGTTGGATCGCAGACGGCGCACCAGGGCGGCGGTGTTGGTGTTTTCTTCCACGCAACCGTCCTGGAAGCGGTTGAACTCCTCGCGGGTCTGGCGGTCGAGGTCTTTTCGATCCACCACGAAGACACATTTGTGGATGTGCTCGTTTTCCTTGAGCAGGGTGGAGGCCTTGAAGGAGGTGAGCGTCTTGCCGCTGCCGGTGGTGTGCCAGATGAAGCCGTTGCCGTTGTCGTCGTCGATGCAGCTCACCAGGTGCTGCACGGCATACACCTGATAGGGCCGCATGATCATCAGCTTCTGCTCGCCGGCGAGCAGCACCATGTAGCGGCTGATGGTGCGGCCAAGGTCGCACTTCTTGAGGAAATGCTCGGAGAAATCATCGAGGTGGGTGATCTTCTGGTTGTCTTCGCCGGCGAATTCATAGACGGGCAGGAAGCGCTCGTCGGCATTGAAGACGAAGTGAGGCCTATTGTTGTTGGAGAAGTAATAGGTGCGATCGCGGTTACTCACGATGAAGAGCTGCATGAAGCACAGCAGCGTCTTGGTGTAACCGTTGCCGGAATCGTTTTTGTACTCAACGATCTGCTCCATGGCCCGCCGCGGATTCACGCCGAGGGTCTTCAACTCAATCTGAACCACCGGCACGCCGTTGATCAGAAGGATGACGTCGTAGCGGTGGTGGCTGTCCTTTGTATTGATGCGGAGCTGGCGAATCACCTCGAAGTGGTTCTTGCACCAATCCTTGATGTTCACCAATGTGTAGTTCAACGGCGTGCCGTCGTCGCGCGTGAAGGCATTGATGCTGCGCAGGATCCTGGAGGCGATGAAGACATCGGGCGTGATGATCTCATCCAACAGCCGGGCGAACTCGCCATCGGTGAGCTGAATGCGATTGAGTGCCTCGAATCGCTCGCGAAAGTTCGCTTCGAGGCTAGAGCGGGTCTTGATATCAGGGCGATAGTCGTATTTCAGGCTTTGCAGTTTTTCAATCAAGCCGCGTTCAATCGCTTCCTCGCTGATGCCAGGAAACGGCAGAGTCTGGGGTTGATCAACAGCTGCCTTCTCCGATGCCATGGCGTTGTTCAAAGCAAGGAGGGCGCGAAGCTCTTGGCTGCGCGATCGAGGCGGCGCCGTTGGCCCGCCTGGCTGCAGTTCGGCTCGGCGTCCCCCACAGCACAGAGGCGCCTGGCGACGATCAGCGGGGCGTGGTCGACGAGCGTTTGGAGGCCTTCGAGGACATCACTCGGCTGGGCCTGATCGGGCATTGAGGGATCAGCTGGGGCGGCGCTGGGGTGAGTCTGGCTGGGGTGGGGCGGTTTTGGGGGGATGGGCGCTGATCTCTAGCCGGTTCAGCCGGCAGATTCGCGGGCGATGATCGAACGGATGGAAAGTCTCAGGGGCGGCAGGTCGCGATCCACGGTTTCCCATACCTGCTCAAGATTCACGCGCAGGTCGTCGTGAATGAGAACGATCAGGTTGCGGATCACACCGTCCTGGTGGAGTGTTGACTGACGAAAGCTGGCGGAGCCATCCTGCGTGTAGCAACGGATTCTTTCCAATGCTTCAGCAATGCTTTCGAGATAAAGCAGGTCATTGCTCACAATGGCCTGGCTTCCGCGATCACCTGGCGGCGGATCGTTGGATGCAGCTGATCGGGTTCGGCAAGATCAACACGGCACTGCAGCAGGGATTGCAGCTCCTGCTGCAAGGCGATCACCTCCAGCAGGGAATGGCCTCGGTCAAGGTCCACCAACAAATCAAGGTCGCTATCTGGTCGGTCGACCCCACGAGCCACCGAGCCAAAAATCCTCAGATTGTGAGCTCCATGGCGTTCAGCCACCGCCAACACCTCCTTGCGGGCGGCCTGCAGCCGCTGTGAAAGCGAGGGAACTGGGAAACGTGATGCATCCATGCGCGCATTCTGGCCGAGGACTTCAGGTGGTTGCCTGTGGTCAGGCAGCACCACGGAGACGAAGCACTCCTGCTCAGCCGCCCTGGTCAGAAGTTGTCGTCAAGACGGCGGCGGCGCGGGGCCTGCTTCGGGCTGCGGGCCCCCTCCAGAGCTTTGCCTTCCTCATCAAGGTCCGGATCGGCCACCTCCGCCAGCTGATCGAGCAACCCCAGGGCCCAGAGCGCCCCCAGATAGGCCGCCACGGAGGTGCCGGGCTTGCCTTTCTCCACATCAGCCACCGTGTAGCGCGTCACCCCCAGGCGCTCCGCCACATCCTCCAGGCGCCAGCCGCGCCGCAGCCGGGCCGTGCGGATGTTCCGGCCCAGGCGTTCCAGGCTCTGCTCCAGGGCCGCGGCGGGATGCCGAACGATGGGGCTGGCCTTGGCCATGGGCAGCGGACGTTGGCAGGGATGTTGCCTGATGACATCCCAAGGGGGCTTTGAGTTGCTTAACAGCAACACCACCTACCCGGCGGCCACCTCGCTTGATCCCCCTGCTCCGCAGCGCCCCGCTCGCCGATCACAGAGGCCCTGCAGCTCGCCCCGGCCGGTGAGCCGCAGCCGCCAGCGGGCCCAGAGGGCATAGAGCGCGTCCACCACGGGTGCGATCAGCGGCCAGGCGGTGGGAGCGTAGAGCCAGCCCAGGCCCACCAGCCGGTAGGCCTCCCGGAAGACGGCCACATCCTTGATCACGCGGCCGTCGGCGGCGAGCCCGCGCATGCTGCCCATCGCTTCGCCGTAGCTGATGCCGCCATGGGCCGAGGGGTCGTAGTCGGCGGCATCGATGTCGACGAAACGAATCAGCCCCCGGCCTAGGTCGCGGGAGCGCAGGCTGTCCACCTCCCGGCGGCAGAGGGGACAGGCCCCGTCGAACAGCAGGGTGAGCGCAGGTTGGTCAGCCATGGCCCGAATCCTGGCGCAACCAGAGGAGTGAGCGCGTCAGCTCGCCTGGAGCAGCCGCAGCTGCTGCTCCAGCTTTTGCTTGAGATGCCCCTGCACCAGGTTGCAGAGCTCATGCACCAGCGGGTCGGCGACCCCATAGGTGAGCCGTGTGCCCTCGCGCACCGAACGCACCAGGCCGGCGCGCTGCAACTGCCCCAGCTGACGGCTGATGTGGGACTGGCTGAACCCCGTGGCCTCGATCAGGGAGGCCACATCCATGGGCCCCTGGTGCTTGAGCTGGCAGAGCAGCTGCAGCCGGGCCGGCTCGCCCAGCAGCCGGAAGAACTGGCTGAGTTCCTCCAGGAGCTGGGGGCTGGGTGGGGCGCCCGCGGCGGATCGGCGCATTGGAAGGTTTTATGACGCTAGAAGCATTATGCCTTCCCCATGCGATCGGTAACAACTTGCGTTAATAGCCTTTATGCGGTTAACGTCATACCAGCTGCCCAGGGTCGCCGTCTCGCGCTGATATCCCATTCACCGAACGACTCAAGGGCAAGACCTCCCCACCACCACCGCGCCCACCGCCTGCCATGACCACCACCCCCACCCGCCTCAGCGCCCACGACCTGGCTGATCAGCTCGCCGCAGGCGAGGTGACGGTGGTTGATGTGCGCGAACCGATGGAGTACGCCTCCGGCCACATCAGCGGCAGCCTCAACATCCCGCTCGCGCGCCTCCCCCAGGCCGATCTGCCCCACGGCCCCCTGGTGCTGGTCTGCCAGAGCGGCAACCGCAGCGCCAAAGGCCTGAGCCAGCTTCTCCGCCAGGGTCATCCCCACCCGGTGGCCGACCTGCTCGGTGGCGTGCCCGCCTGGCAGCAGGCCGGCCTGCCGCTGCGCAAGCTCAAAGGCGCCCCCCTGCCCCTGATGCGCCAGGTGCAGATCGCCGCTGGCTCCTTGGTGCTGCTCGGAGTGATCCTCAGCCAGACCATCGCCCCGGGCTGGATCTGGCTGAGTGGCTTCGTGGGGGCGGGCCTCGTGTTCGCCGGCGTCAGCGGCTTCTGCGGGATGGCCCGGCTGCTGGCCGCCATGCCCTGGAACAGGGTGTCCATGTGATCACCCCGGTGCTGCTGCTCCTGGCCGCCGGCGGGGCCCTGATCGGTTTCCTGCTCGCCGTGCTCGGCGCCGGCGGCTCGATCGGCGGCAGCTTCGTCAAGGCCCGTCTGATGAGCTAACCGGCGCAGCTGGGGGTTTCGCCGCCGCGGCGCTGCTGGCCGCCTGCTTGCTCACCCGGCCCACGGCCACCGCTGGGGCGACGGAGCCGAGCCCGGCGGGTTCTCCGCTGGCTCTGGCCAGTCAGGGCGTGTTGATCGGTCTGCTCACGGGCATCGCCGGGGAAGGCGGCGGTTTTGCGATCGTGCCCGCCCTGGTGCTGATCGCCCTCAACAGCGTCGTGGCCATGGCCGCGCTGGGGCCCCTGGCCCGCCGCCAACCTGCCCCTGCTGCAGCCCCTGCTGCTGGGCCGGTTCACCGGGGTGGTGATCGGCCAACGGCTGGCACCGCACCTCCCCAACCGTCAGCAGCGGCCCTGCTCACCGGCGGCGAGGCCTGGCAACGGCAACACAGGGTCGCCAGCCTGCGGCCCATGCCTACCGCCACCGCCTCCAGCCGCGTTCCGCACCCGCTGCGTTGATCTCCCCCCATGAATCCCTTTTTCCAGCGGGACACAGACAAATCCTTCGAGGCGGCCTGCGCGGCCCTGGAGGCGGCCATCCCCGCCCACGGCTTCGGGCTGCTCGCGGTGCACGACCTGGGGGCGACGCTGCGCTCCAAGGGCCTTGACTTCCCCGAGCAGTGCCGGGTGTTCGAGGTCTGCAACCCCCATCAGGCCGCCAAGGTGTTGCGGGCCGACATCAATCTGGCCACGGCTCTCCCCTGCCGCATCAGCGTGAGCCGCCAGGACGGCCGCACCCGGATCGCCATGGTCAGCCCCGCTGTGATGCTCAGCACCCTCTCCAGTGATCCCGAGCTGGCCGAGGTGGCGCGGCAGGTGGAAGCCACCACGATCGCGATCATCGAGGCGGCGGCCTGAGCCGCCCCGCCGGGCAGGCCTCGGCGGCGGCCCCTCAGGCCCGTTCGCTGAAACCGCTCAGCAGGCAGCCAACGCCAACCGCCAGAAACAGCCAGGGGGAGAAGCCCACGGCGGGGCCCAAGGCCACGCCGGCCACGACCACCAGCCAGGGGCAGTTCATCCCGGTGCCCCGGCGACGGGAGCGGGACCACAGTCCCCCCAGTACGACGTCCGGCATGACATGTCTCAACGCTCAGCCCGCAGCGCCTGCTTGTCCTGCTCCAGCAGGCGCTCCAGCAGCAACTTAAGGAGCAGCGAAACAATGGCCACACCGGCCAGGATCAGGGCCGCCCCGTAGGCCAGTTCGGTGTGATACTGCTTGTAAGCGTCTTCCACAAACAGGGGCAGCGTCTGGGTCAAGCCGGCGATGTTGCCACTCACCACCGCGACCGCACCGAACTCCCCGAGGCAGCGGGCGGCCGTGAGAATCAGGCCATAGAGCGCCGCCCAGCGCACCGAGGGCAGGGTGACCTTCCAGAACACCTGCCAGTCGTTGGCGCCGAGGGTGCGGGCCGCCTCCTCCTGATCCCAGCCCTCCTCCTCAAGGGTGGGGATCACCTCCCGGGCCATGAACGGGAAGCTGACGATGATCGTCGCCATGACGATGCTGGGCCACGAGAACAGGATCTTGAAGCCGCTCGCCTCCACCAGCCCCCCGAACAGGCCATGGGTGGGGCTGTAGAGAAGCACCAGCATCAGACCCACCACCACCGGCGAGATCGAGAACGGCAGATCGATGATCGTGAGCAGCAGCGCCTTGCCCCGGAAATGGCGGCGGGCGATCGCCGTGGCCGCCGCCAGCCCGAAAATGGCGTTGGCGGGCACGGCGACCAAGGCCACCAACAGCGTGAGGCGCAGGGCGCTGAGCAGATCGGCGTCGCTGAAAACCTCCAGGAAGGTGCCCAGCCCCTTCGCGAAAGCACCGACCACCACATTCAACGCCGGCAACAGAATCACCACCCCGACGTAGAGGCAGGCGATCAACGGAATCAGCAGCGCTGACCATGGCGGTCGCTCCGGGGCGCGGTGGACCGGGCTTGGGGCGGGAGCTGGCGGGGGTTGGAGGCGGAGATCCTGGGAGACGCTCATGGTCAAGGGAGAACAAGGGGGACAAAGATCCGCAGGAGTCGGGCTGGCGCTCAGGCAGCCGACTTCAACTCTCCGGAATAGCGCTGGCCCCAGATCTGGATCAAGTTGATGACCAGCAGACTCAACAGGGAGAAAATCAGCATCACCGTGCCGATCACCGTGGCCGAAGGAATGTCGTACTCCTCCAACTTCTGCACGATCAAGGTGGGCGTGATCAGATCCTTGAACGGCACGTTGCTGGAGATCATCACCACGGAGCCGTACTCCCCCA
Organism: Cyanobium sp. Morenito 9A2; assembly: GCF_024345575.1. Classification (GTDB taxonomy): domain Bacteria; phylum Cyanobacteriota; class Cyanobacteriia; order PCC-6307; family Cyanobiaceae; genus ATX-6F1. The sequence continues at coordinate 287,727 of NZ_JAGQBJ010000001.1, read as the reverse complement.
CAGCCCGGCTGTAGCCCTGGGCGACACCGGCCAGGATGGCCGGCAGCAACTGGGGCAGCACGACGCGGAACACCGTCTGGGTGGGGGTGGCTCCGAGGCTCCAGGCGGCCTCCTCCTGCTCCCTTTCCAAGGCCCGCAGCACCGGTTCGACCGTGCGCACCACGAAAGGCAGGGAGATGAACACCATCGCCACCCCCACGCCCACCCAGGTGAACGACACCTCCAGACCGAAGAGCTGCAGCAACGGCGCCCCCAGCCAACCGTTGGTGCTGTAAACCGCTGTCAAGGCCAGGCCGGCCACGGCCGTGGGCAGGGCGAAGGGCAGATCGATCAGGGCATCCAACAGCCGCTTGCCGGGGAAACTGCTGCGCACCAGGGCCCAGGCGATGATCAGACCGAAGACCCCGTTGATCAAGCTGGCCACCAGGGCCAGGCCGAAGCTGATCTTGTAGGTGGCCACGGCCTCAGGAGCGGTGGCGGCCGCCCAGAAATCGGCGGCGCCGATCCCGGAGGCCTTAAGCAACAGTCCGCCGATCGGCAGGAACAACACCAGCCCCAGATACAGCCAGGTGATGCGCCAGGGCCAGCTGGGCAGCTTGATGGTTGGCAGCAAGCGGCGGTGGGCGGTGGACGGTGCCATCCCTTGGGGCGCGACGCGAGATGCGGGGACCGTAACACCGGCCACCATCTCATTCGACGGTTTTACGGCGTAGAAACGTACTTATTGCCGATCCAGGGGCCTGGCCGGGTGGGCAGAATGCCCCATTGGTCTTTTCGCCATGGGCATCCGCGTCGCCGACGTCACCAAGTGCTTCGGCGATTTCATGGCCGTTCACGATGTGAGCCTCGACGTGGAGACGGGCTCGCTCGTGGCGCTGCTGGGGCCCTCGGGCTCCGGCAAGAGCACCCTCCTGCGGTTGATCGCCGGCCTGGAAACCCCCGACGTCGGGCGCATCTGGATCACCGGCCAGGAGGCCACCGAACGCTCGATTCAGGAGCGCAACGTCGGCTTCGTGTTCCAGCACTTCGCCCTGTTCAAGCACCGCAGCGTGCGCCAGAACGTCGCCTTTGGCCTGGAGCTGCGGGGCTGGAAGCGCGAGGCGATCCGACGGCGGGTGGATGAACTGCTGGAGCTGGTGCAGCTCCAGGGCTTCGGCAACCGCTACCCCTCCCAGCTCTCCGGCGGCCAGCGGCAGCGCGTGGCCCTGGCCCGGGCCCTGGCCGTGCAGCCCAGGGTGCTGCTGCTGGATGAGCCGTTCAGCGCCCTCGACTACAAAGTGCGCAAGGAGCTCCGCGCCTGGCTGCGCAGCCTCCATGACGAGATGCACGTGACCACGGTGATCGTCACCCACGACCAGGAGGAGGCGATGGAGGTGGCTGACCGCATCGTGGTGATGAACCAGGGGCGGATCGAGCAGATCGGCACCCCAGCCGAGATCTACGACCACCCCCAGACCCCCTTCGTGATGAGCTTCGTGGGAGAAGTGAACATCCTGCCGCGAGGTCTGCTCTCCGAACAGGGGGTGTCGTCCTCCAGCGATTCACCCCAGTTCGTTCGGCCCCACGATGTGGAGGTGTTCCTCCAGGCGGTTGCCGGCTCGATCCCGGCGCGGCTTCGGCGGCTCAGCCACATGGGCCGGGATCTGCAGGCGGAGCTGGTGCTGGCCGATGGCCAGACCGTCCTGGCCCAGATCCCGCGCGATCAGTTGGATCCCCAGGCCCTGACCGTTGGCGACACCCTGCACATCCGCAGCCGCCAGGCCCGGACGTTTGAGCCCGATTACTCAATCTGAGCCGGTGCTCCAGCGCAACGCCGTAGCGACCCCAGCAGGGCTGCGCCCAGCCAGATCCAGCCGTGCAGGCTGAAGCTCATCACACCACCGAAGAAGCCATTGACATTGCAACCGGAGGCCAGCAGCCCCCCGTAGCCCATCAGCACACCGCCAGCGCCACGGCGCGCCAGCTCGGCAACCCCGATCGGCCCACGGCCCCGCCAACTGACCGTGCCCATGGCGATCTCCGCGGACAGCTCCCCCGCCACCACAGCCAGATCCAGCAGCACCGGCTCCAGCAGCCACCAGGGCCGCTCACCCTGAAGCAGCGCCGAACGGGCTGGGGCGGACCAGAGTCGGGAGCTCACCGGATTCCAACCCAACAGTGAAGCGGCCTTGGCCCCGGTGGTCGCCAGCGCCAACAAGGCCGCGCCGCCATAGGCGGGCTGCGTCGACCACAGGCACGTTCCGCTCCAGCGCTGCAGGCCCCAGGCCAGCTCCACAACAACAACCAGCTGCACCATCACCGCCGCCGCCAGGGGGAGATGATCCAGGAGCACTGGCGAGGCCAGGTAGGGCTGGGTGGTCAGCAGCGGCCGCTGCAAGCTGCCCAGAAGCGCCCCGACCACCGGACCCAGTGAGGCCAGGACCACCCCTAACCTCCGTTGGAAGTGGCGGCCAGGGTGCCGGTACCACAGCCCCGGGCCAGGACCATGCCCACCCCAAACAGAAACGCCCCCCGAGGAAGGGAAGCGTCAGGGGGACGCGCAGCAGCTGGGGCTCGAAGCCGAAGGCAGGGCCAAATGCCAGCGCCGTCGCCAGCACCAGCAACGCTGCCAGCGGCAAGTGGGGGTAAATCCCCACGGGGTCACCCGCGGCGATCAAACGGCGGTAGCCGGAGCGGAAGCCGAAGCGGCTGCGCACCAGGACCCAGGGGGCGACCCGACCAAGAATCCGGATCAACGCTTCTTGGTCTTCGCCACTGGGGCACTGTCGCTGCCCGTGTCACAGGCGAAGGCCTGGACGGGTGCGAGCGCGCACAGGGCCGCCAGGACTCCCTGCGCAGCTGCGTTCAGCCCGGGAAAGCGAGGGGAGGAACCCATAGGGGAAACCATGGCCGTCAGATGGAGGTCGCTTGCTCTGGCCCGGTCCTCACCGGGTGGGGCGAAGCGCTGTAATCCGTCCATGAGCCTTCGTAGATGCGCACGTTGGGGTACTTGAGCAGGTGCTTGAGGGTGAGGTACTGAAGACTGGCCTCTCGTCCGGTGCTGCAGGAGACGATCACGGTCTTGTCAGGGGTGATGCCCCGACTCACGAAGAGCGCCCGCAACTCCTCGATCGACTTGAGCTTGTGGGCGTTCTTTTTGGCCTCATCGGGGTTGTTCGCCTCCGTGAGCAACTGCCAGGGGATGTTCCTGGCCCCGGGGATGTGGCCGTTGCGAATGAAGGTCTGGTCGGTGCCCTCGAACTGGGCCTTGGGCCGCGGATCGATGATCACCACATCCCTGTTGCCAATCAAGGGAACCAGCTCCTTGAGGGAGATGTTCAGCCCCTGGACGGCCGTGGGCTTGAACGTCCCCGCCTTGAAGGTGGGGAACGCCTTGGTGATGGGAGCACCTGTGGCCCTGAAGCCGCCCAGGCCTCCGTCGATGATCGCCACCCTGGGCACACCACTCTTCTCGAGGATGTAGGCCACCAGGGCGCTGCCGAGCACATTGGTGCCATCGGAGTAGATCAGCACCGAGTCTTTGTTGCTGATGCCAGCGCGGCTGATCAATCCGGACAGTTCAGTGGGGCCCCAGATCTGGAAGGGAAGACGGCCGTTGGGGCCGCGAAATGCCTGCTCGGAGAGATGCACCGCACCGGGAATGTGGCCACCGATGTAATCGAGGGGTGGCACCGGGCGTACGTCGAGCACCTTCCATCCTCCGGATTTCAAACCGGCGACGGCCTGATCAGGGCTCAGCACCTGAAAGGTGGTTGAGCCGGACGGGAGCGTGGCCACCCCAGGGACAACTGAGCTGGCAACGGGGGCCACTTTGGCGAACGAGGAAGGTGACAGCTGCAGGGCCAGGGCCGTGACGCCCAGGGCTCCAACGGCTGCGCTGATGAGCAGAGGGGGGTTGGCGCGTGGGGCGATTCGAGACATAGAACGCTATGGCGAGCGGTAATACGATGTTAAGTTGACGGGCGCTGAATCGGGTGTGTTTGAAGCTGCCTTTTTCATGGCGCTGATCAGAAGCTTTGATCAGCCTTCTTGCGACCGCTGCGGCCAACCATGGCAAATGGGCCAGCTTCCTCTCCAGCCACAATCCCTGCCCCAGGTACGACATGACCCACGTGCCCGTGGGTCCATCGCGCCGGCGCCATGGTCAGTGAAAAGATGATGATCCGAAGAAGTCCACCCACCCTGGAGCACCCTCAACCCATCGGACAGGGCTTGCCTGAAGAGGCTTCAAGCGAGGATTCATCACATCCGCTGCTCTTGATGATCAATCGCTGGGCAGATTCGACCCAGAAAGAAGCCAGGCGCACATCCGAGCGGAATTGGGCCAGAGTGGCCGAATCCTGGTGTCGCCGCAGCTGGCCATTCTTGAGCACCAAGGTGTAGCGCTCAGGGATCACGCGGTGAGCCATGAGCATCAACTCCGAACGGGTGGCAAGGCGCTGGAAGGGATGAACAGGTCCTCCTTGCTCACCTGCTGCAGTAGCCCATCCACCTTGTAGCGGTTCAGCATCTTGGTCACCGTCACCCGGGTGAGGCCGCAGAGATCAGCGAGGGCCTTGTGGGTGAGATTCATGTCCTTGAGTGAAAGCCGGTAGCCGCGGCTGCTCACCTGGCCAAAACGCCTGCCGATCCACCTGAGCAGTCCGAGCAGGCGGCTATCGGCAGAGCGAATCCGGTTGATCTGGAAAATCTCTTCCAGATTCTGGATCTGGCGGCGCAGGAACGCATCGACATCACCGGCCGAGGGGTGGAACTGCTCGACCACCACGGTGGTGAGGCACTGGATTTCAAGCGGCCGCAGGGCGGAGTAGGTGGCGGTGACCCAATCACCGGGACCCCAGACGCCGAGGGTGATGGTTTCTCCTTCCTCGTCCCAGGTGGCGGTGCGGATGTAGCCGTCCAGGATCTTCCAGCTCAATCCTTCGGGCAGAACGTCATTCGGTAGCAGGGTGAGGCGGAGCTGTGGCGGGATTAGAGAAGCGGTCATCGAAGGGAAGGTTCCGAGGGTTCATAGGGACGTCGAAGGGGGCCAGATCCGTACTGGCTGGACGCATTCGACAACAACAACGCATGGACGCCTCGGGCGAGATTGCCCAATCATAACACCAATAACCCATCGGCCAAGTGGTCTTTAGACCTCAACTGATGGGAAGCCCGTCGCTTCAGATGAAATACATCGCCTGGGCCTGGAGCAGGCCATCGCGCTGATCCAGCAACTGCTGCAGGTTGGTGCCCTCCAGCAGCGCCAGGCGGCTCTGCTCCAGCCGCGTCGCCAGGCTGCCCAGCACATCGAATTCGGGGGTCTGGCGACCGGCGGTCTCACGGCCGGAGCTTTCCCCCTCCAGGCAGTGCACGACCTCCGCCACCCGAACCTCCGCCGGCGGACGAAGGAGTTGGTAGCCCCCCTTGGGGCCGCGGATGCTGCGCAGAATCCCGCCCCGACGAAGGCTGGTGAGCATCTGCTCCAGGTAGCGGTCAGGGATGTTCTGGCGGGCGGCGATCTCGGCCACCTGGAGCACGCCACCGCTGGCATGGATGCTCGCCAGCTCAATCAGGGCCACGAGTCCGTACTCGGTCTTTGCGCTGAATGCCAAGGCCTGGATGCTCCGCTTCGCGCTGGATGGATCATCGCAGCAGCCCAGGCGCGGAACCGAATCACCTCGCAGCCCGCCGGATGTAGCCGGAATGACACGCTCCGGGCCTGGCGATCCCTAGGTTTTCCATGTAGTACATCGGGTTACAGTGGTTCAATCGACTTCCAAGGCCGGGCGGCGCGCTGCCCTGGGCCTGGGCATGGCCGTGATCGCCGGACTGCCCCTGGCCGTCAGCGCCTCGATCCCCCTGTTGGGCGCGCCCGCCCAGGCCCAGCAAAAGAAAGAAATCCTGCTGGTCAGCTACGCCGTCACCAAGGCCGCCTACGACAGGATCATTCCCCTCTTCGAAGCCGACTACCGGAAAAGGACCGGCCAGGCCGTGACCGTCAAAACCAGCTACGGCGGCTCCGGCTCCCAGACCCGGGCGGTGGTCGATGGCCTGGAGGCCGATGTGGTGGGCCTCGCCCTCTCCGGTGACATCCTCAAGATCGAAGAGGCCGGCCTGATCAAACCAGGCTGGGAGAAGGAGAACCCCAACAATTCGATCATCACCAACTCGCTGGTGGTCTTCTTCACCCGTGCGGGCAACCCCAAGAAGATCAACAGCTGGAAGGACCTCGACAACAAGAACGTCGACGTGGTGACCGCCAACCCCAAGACCTCCGGCGGCGCCCGCTGGAACTTCCTCGGCCTGTGGGGCTCGGTCACTCAAACGGGTGGAACGGAAACCCAGGCCCGCAACTTCGTGACCACGGTGTACAGGAACGTGGACGTGCTGCCCAAGGATGCCCGTGAGGCCACCGACACCTTCGTGAAACGCCGGAAGGGCGATGTGCTGCTGAATTACGAAAACGAGGCGATCCTCGCCAGAAAGACCGGCGAGTGGACCGTTCCCTACAAGATCCCCAGCCCCAACATCCTGATCGAGGGTCCGATCGCCGTGGTCGACAGGAACGTCGACAAGAAGGGGACGCGCAGGATCGCCGAGGCCTTCACCCGGTTCCTTTACACCCCGGCGGCCCAGAAGGCTTTCACCGATAACGGTTTCCGTCCGGTGACGGCTGAGGGCAAAGCTGCGGCCAAAGGCAAGTTCCAGCCGGTTCAGACCTACACCGCCGGCTCATTCGGTGGCTGGAAGTCGATCAATTCCAAGATCTTCGGCAAAGGGGGCCTCTGGGATTCAATCTTCGCCAGGAGCCGCTGAGGCCAGGGTCGGACCCGCGCAAGCTGGTCTCCTAAGGTAAGGCCTGGTTTTTGATCGCCTTTCCGCCGTTTCCATGCCCGCCTGCCCCTTGCCGCCTCGAATCCATCGGCTGGGGGCCGGGCTGGCCCTCGCTCTGCTCCTCTCGGCCTGCGGGGGCCCGGCCGGGACCTCCAACGGCAGTGGTCAGCCCAAACAGTTGTTGCTGGTGAGCTACGCCGTCACCAAGGCGGCCTACGACCGCATCCTTCCCGCCTTCCGTGCCGACTGGAAGGCACGAACTGGGGAAGACCTGGAAATCCGGACGAGCTACGGCGGGTCCGGAAGCCAGACGCGCGCCATCATCGATGGACTTGAGGCCGATGTGGCCGGCCTCGCGCTAGGCGCCGACGTCAACAAGCTTCAGCAGGCCGGTCTGATCGAACCGGGTTGGGAGAAGGAACTGCCGAACGACTCCGTCATCACCCACTCCACGGTCGCCCTGCTCACCCGCCCGGGCAATCCCAAGGGAATCAAGACCTGGCAGGATCTCAACCGCAAGGATGTGGAGGTGGTGAGCGCCAACCCCAGGACCTCCGGCGGGGCCCGCTGGAACTTCCTGGGGCTGTGGGGCTCGATCACCCAGACCGGTGGCAGTGACGCCCAGGCGAAAGCCTTTGTCAGCGCGGTCTACGGCAACGTCAAAAACCTGCCCAAGGATGCCCGGGAGGCCTCCGATGTGTTTCTCAAGCGCAACCAGGGTGATGTGCTGCTCAACTACGAGAACGAGGCGATCCTTGCCACCAGAACAGGCGATCTGAAGGCCCCCTACCTGGTCCCCGATCCAAACATCCGGATCGATGGCCCGGTCGCGGTCGTCGACAGGAACGTCGACCGCAGGGGCACCCGCAGGGAGGCTGAGGCCCTGGCCCGTTACTTGATGTCGGCGCCGGCGCAGACGATCTTTGCCGAGGAGGGCTTCCGCCCGGTGAACCCCGGGGTGTGGTCCAAGGTCAAGGGACGCTTCGCCCCCGTCGGCTCGCTGTTCACGGTGGAGGCCTTTGGGGGCTGGTCCAGGGTGGAGGCCTCCTTCTTCAGTGCTGGTGGTCTCTGGGACCAACTGTTCGACAGGGCCCGCCGATGATGGGGGGCTCAGCCCCTGCCGGGCATGTGTGAACTGCTGGCCCTCAGCGCCAACACCCCCACCGACATGACCTTCTCCTTCCGGGGTCTGGCCCGCCGTGGTGGCGCCACGGGCGACCACGGCGATGGCTGGGGGCTGGCCAGCTTCGCCCCCCAGGGCGGCGGCGTCACGATCTACCGCGAGAAGGAACCGGCGGCCTTCTGCCCCCTGGCCGCCCGGGTGGCTGACCTCGATCTCAAGGCCCACTGTTCGATCGCCCACATCCGCAAGGCCACCATGGGGGAGGTGGCCCTGGAGAACTGCCACCCCTTCCACCGCCGCTGGGGCGGCCAGGATTGGGTCTTCGCCCACAACGGCGACATCCCCGGGGAACTCCCCACGGGCCCCACCTATCGGCCCGAGGGCAGCACCGACAGTGAAGCGGCCTTCTGCTGGATTCTGGAATCGCTCAGCGCCGCCGGACTCAGCCCCTACGACGAAGAGGCTCTGTCCGACCAACTGGTGCGCTGCTCCAACGATCTGGCGGGGAAGGGCATCTTCAACTGTCTGATCAGCAACGGCGCCTGGCTGTTCGCCTATGCCAGCACGAAGTTGCACACGCTCACCCGCCGGGCCCCCTTCACCACCGCCACCCTGGCCGATGACGACCTGACGGTGGATTTCTCCAAGCTGACCACTCCTGATGATGTCGTCACAATCGTGAGCACCGCTCCGCTCACCACCAATGAGCTATGGCGCGCCCTCGAGCCGGGAGAGGCCTTGCTGCTGAATGCAGGAGAAGTGATCCGCCATCATCGGGCAGCGGTCAGGAACTGATCGAGACCGCCGGCGATGCCGTAGACGTAGGACTAGCCCAGTTGGCTGAGGCGCTCGACCAGGGATTGCGAACGGGTCTGTCCATTGCTGTAGCAAAGGATCGGCGCTGAACGATCGGGCAGCCATTGGCTTAGATCTCGATCCCCCTGGTCGATGGGAAGCACCTCAGCACCGGTGATGTGGGCAGCAGAGAACTCCTGAGCCGTGCGGGCATCCAGGAGCGTGGTCCCTTCCCAGATCAGGAGGCGGGCCTCGAGGGGCATGAGCTGACGGCGGCGGAGCCGATCCAGCGCCCGTTGATCCAGCAGCGCCTCAACTGCCTGGGTGGGCTCCAGATCGGGCAGAACCCGCTCGTCGTGGCCAGAGGAATCGAAGGAGGAAAGCACAGTGGGGCTTCATGACCCACAAACCCTATGGCTGAAGCGTGGCATTGACGTGGCCCCTGCCACAGCCCCGAGCAAGATCAAACACCACGGGCCCTGGACGGACAGCGGAGGATCAGTGGGCAGGCCTGAGGGGCTCGCAAGCAACGCCGGTCCAGCAGGCATGGGAGTGGATCACAGGGGCCTCGACAAAGCCGAAGCCCCTATTTTCTACGGTTTGTTGCTCGGACTACCGTTCTTTGACAGTCCGACGGCCAAGGATCCCACCAGCCTCTCCCCAAGGCCCTACCGCCCAGCGCCATGACCGCCCGTCCCCCGATCCATCTCAGCCCCCAGGAGCTGATGCAACTCCAGGCCGGCGCTGGCCCCCATGCCGCTCGCCTGGTGGTCGACATCCGGCCGCGCCGGACCTTTCGCAGCGCCCACATCCCCGGCAGCCACAACATCCCCCTGGCCAACCTGGTGAGCGGTGAACCGCCCGAGGGCGATCTGGTGCTGATCGCTGCCTCCGACCAGGACAGCGGCCGCGCGATCGACGCCCTTCACCAGCAGGGGTATCCCCGACGGATCGAACACCTGGGCGGCGGCTTCGAGGCGTGGTATCAGCAGGGGCTCCCAGTGGAGGGTTCAGGCTCCCATCCCCTGCCGGACCGCCCTGCGCACGTCCCCTGGGTTCCTGGCTGGCCAAGGGCACCGGCGGGCTGTCACGGACCATCGGCTGCGGGCGTGAGCCCTCGCCAAGCGGTCCGCCACGCCTCCCTCCAATCTCCAACGACGTCAGCGGGATGAGCCTCTGAACGCGGCCAAGGCCGGGTGCACCGGCACACCGTCGGCGGTCTTGAGCCGGGCCAGGCCGATCAGCACCAGGGGCAGACCGACACCGATTGGCGCCAACAGACAGCCAACGGCGATCAGCACCGTGGGGCCGAAGTTGTTGGGGACCGGTACCGCGACCGTGCGCAGGCGCCTCCGTCTGCGCTGGAGGGAGACCGTCATCGCCTGGGCCTGCCGCTCAAATCCCCGCACCGCCATCGAAGGTGTCCTGGCGGGCCTTGGCCTGGCTCACGAAACTTCCCGCCGGAACGCTCTGGGTGACCCAGACGTTGCCGCCGATGGTGGAATGCGCGCCGATGGTGATCCGCCCGAGCACCGTGGCGCCGGCATAGATCACCACGTCGTCCTCGACGATCGGATGGCGGGGCTGACCCTTGATCAGGGCGCCGCTCTCGTCGCGGGGGAAACTGCGGGCCCCGAGGGTGACCGCCTGGTAGAGCCGCACCCTCTCGCCGATGATGCAGGTCTCGCCGATCACCACGCCGGTGCCGTGGTCGATGAAGAACTCGGCGCCGATGGAGGCCCCGGGGTGAATGTCGACGCCCGTTTCGGAGTGGCCCAGCTCGGAGATGATCCGCGCGATCAGGGGCAGTCCGAGCCGGTAGAGCTCGTGGGCGATGCGATGGGTGGTGATCGCCCGGATGCCCGGGTAGCAGAACAACACCTCGTCGAGGTTCTTGGCGGCGGGATCCCCCAGGTGAGCCGCCAGCAGATCCCCCTCCAGCAGGCGGCGGATGCCCGGGAGCTGCGCGGCGAACTGTCCGGTCAGCTCGATGGCCTGGAGCTGAAGCGCATTGAGATCAAGGTGGAGCGCACTGCCGCTGAGCCAGAGCTCCCGTTTGACCTGCTCGGCGAGCAACTGGAGCGTCTGATCAAGGGTGTGGCCGATGAAATAGGTGAGGCCCGCGCCGGAGCGGTCGGGGTCACCGAAATGGTGGGGGAAGAGCACCGAGCGCAGGCCCGTGAACACCCGCTGGAGCAACTCCGGCGAGGGCAGCGGGAAGGGATGGTGGCGGGCCCAGTCGAGGCCGGTGTGGCTGGTGGGCTGGGAGAGCGCCTCGACGATGCCGCCCAGGTCCCAGGTGCAGGGGCTGCCACCGGCCCCGGCCCTGGAGCCCTCGGGCTGCTCGACGATCCGTATGGGGAAAGGAAGCTCCTGGGGCACCATGGCGCGAAATGAACCCCGTCGATGGGCTGGCCGAGGCTGTCGCGATCCTGCCATGGCCTGCGGGGGGAAGAACCGGCCAGGGCGGGGGCGGACGTAGTCCAGGCAACACGGACCGCCGCTGACCCTGCAGTTAGGTGGGCCGAACGCCTTCCCTTCCCTTGAGCCGCAGCGTTTCCCCTGGCGAGGCCGCACGCTTCTGGCTGCAGCTCGGTCTGATCAGCTTCGGCGGTCCCGCCGGCCAGGTGGCCCTGATGCACAGCGAACTGGTGGACCGCCGGCGCTGGCTCTCGGAGCGCCGTTTTCTGCATGCGCTCAATTACGCGATGGTGCTCCCCGGGCCGGAGGCCCAGCAGCTGGCCACCTACATCGGCTGGCTCAACCACGGGGTGGCCGGAGGCCTGGTGGCGGGGAGCCTGTTCATCCTGCCCTCGCTGCTGCTGCTGATCGCCCTCTCCACGGTCTACGTGGTCTGGGGTCAGCTGCCGGCGCTGGCGGCGGTGTTCTGGGCGCTCAAGCCCACGGTCACGGCGATCGTGCTGCAGGCGGCCTGGCGGGTGGGCCAGCGCACCCTCCACAACGCCGTGCTCGGGGCGATCGCCGTGGCGGCCTTCATCGCCCTCACGCTGCTGAAGCTGCCGTTTCCGGCCCTGATCGCCGGCGCCGCCCTGATCGGCTGGATCGGTGGCCGGCTCCGCCCCGAGCTGTTCCGGGGTGGGGGGCGCCATGGCGCAGCCAGCGGCGGGGCGGTCCCGGAATCGAACCTGGAGATTCTCCATGGCGATGACTCGCCCACACCGGAGCACGCCCGTTTCAGCCAGCGGCGGTTGGCGCTCACCCTGCTGGCGGCGGCTCTGGCCCTGGGTCTGCCCCTGGCCTGGCTCACGGCGATCAACGGCTGGAATGGAGGCCTGGTGGCCATGGCGCGCTTCTTCACCCAGGTGGCCCTGGTCAGCTTCGGCGGCGCCTATGCGGTGCTCCCCTACGTGAGCGAGGCGGCGGTCAACCAGTTCCACTGGCTCTCCGCCAGCCAGATGATCGACGGCCTGGCCCTGGGGGAGACCACCCCCGGGCCGCTGATCATGGTGGTCAGCTTCGTGGGCTTCATGGGGGGCTGGAACACGCCGCTGTTCGGTGAAACCCAGGTGTGGAGCTCGGCGGTGGCGGCGGCGCTCACCGTCACCTGGTTCACCTTCCTGCCTTCGTTCGTGTTCATCCTCGCGGGCGGGCCGCTGGTGGAGGCCAGCCGCGAGGACCTGCGCCTCGGTGGTGTACTGACGGCGATCACCGCCGCCGTGGTGGGGGTGATCGTCAACCTGGCGGTGTTCTTCGCCGGCCACGTGCTCTGGCCCGAGGGCGGCGGCGGCCGCTTCGACGTTCCCGCGCTGGTGCTGATGCTGGCGGCCGGTTGGGCGTTGCTGGCCTGGCGCTGGTCGGTGCTGAAGGTGATCGGCGCGGCCGCCCTGATCGGTTTGCTCAAGCTGCTGCTGGAATCGCTGCCCTAGAGGATCTGGGCGAGGAACTGGCGGCTGCGCTCGTGGCTGGGGTTGGTGAAGAAGGTGGCGGGATCGGCCTCCTCCACCACCTGGCCTTCGGCCATCAGCACCACCCGGTGGGCCACCTCGCGGGCAAAACCCACCTCGTGGGTGACCACCACCATGGTCATGCCGTCGGCGGCCAGATTGCGCATCACCTCCAGCACCTCGCGCACCATCTCAGGATCGAGCGAGCTGGTGGGTTCATCGAACAACAGGATGCGCGGCTCCATGCACAGGGAGCGGGCGATCGCCACCCGCTGCTGCTGGCCGCCGGAGAGTTGGCCGGGGTACTTATCGGCCTGCTCGCGGATGCCGACCCGCTCCAGCAGGGCGTAGGCCTGCTCCTCCACTTCCGCCTTCGGGCGCTTGCGCACCTGGATCGGCGCCAGGGTGAGGTTCTCAAGCACGCTCAGGTGCGGAAAAAGATTGAACTGCTGGAACACCATCCCCACCTCGCGGCGGATCGCGTCGATGTCGCGCAGGTCGTTGGAGAGCGCCCGGCCATCGACGGTGATGCTGCCCTGCTGGAAATCCTCCAGGGCGTTGAAGGTGCGGATGAAGGTGCTCTTGCCCGAACCAGAAGGTCCCATCACCACCACCACTTCGCCCCGATGCACGGTGAGATCCACGCCGCGCAGGGCATGGAACCCGTTCGGGTACCACTTCTGGACCCCACGGGCCTCGATCATGCATTCGGCGGAGGGCTGGTTCATGGCTCAGGCAGGGCGGGTGGTGTCGAGGCGGCGTTCCAGGGCACGGCTGCCCAGGCCCAAGGCGGCGCAGCAGCACCAGAACAACACCGCCAGGGTGAGGTAAACCTCGGCGTTCTTGCCCAGGTAGGCCGGGTTGGCCATCACCGAGCGAGCCATCCCGAGCAGATCGAGCAGACCGATCAGTGAGAGCAAGGTGGTGTCCTGCAGCAGGGAGATGAACTGCCCCACCATGGTGGGCAGGGCGGTGCGCAGGGCCTGGGGCAGCACCACAGCGCCGAGGGTCTGGGGCACGGAGAGCCCCAGGGATCGGGCCGCCTCCACCTGGCCGCGGGGCACCGCCGCCAGGCCGGAGCGCACCGCCTCGGCCAGGTAGGCGGCACAGAACAAGGTGAGCACCGCAGCCGCCCGCCAGACCCGATCGGGGGCGAGGCCCCCCGGCAGGAGAAAGCCCAGGATGTTCTGACCCAGGAACAACAGGGTGATCAGCGGCGCGCCGCGGATGAACTCGATGTAGAGCACCGAACCCCACCGCAGCAAAGGCAGTTCACTGCGCCGCCCCAGGGCCAGCAGCACCCCCAGGGGGAAGCTCAGCAGCATCGCCAGGCTCGCCATCAACAGGGTCAGCAGCAGGCCGCCCCACTCGGAGGGGGCCACGCTGCCCAGCCCCAGGCCGCCGGCGATCAGCCAGAGGCCGATCAGATAGAGCAGGGGAAAGCCCAGGGGCAGCAGGCGCCTGACCCTGGGGTGCAACCGAGCGAGCCCGGCGGCACCCCAGCGGCCGAAGGCCCAGCGCAGGCCCAGCAGCAGGGCGGTGATCGCCCACCAGCGCACCTGCAAGGGCAGGCTGAGCCCCAGGGCGGCCGGGGCCCAGAGGCCCAGGGCCACCAGCAGGACGCTGGCAAGGCGATCGTTGAACGGCCAGCGGCGACCGCGCAGCAGCCCCCAGCCCAGACCGGTGGCGGCCGCCAGCAGGCCCACCAGCAGCCACAGGCGCCATTGCTGCTCGACCGGGTAACGGCCCACCGCCAGCAGGGTGCCGTTGGCCTGGATCACCAGCCACTGGGCCCGGCCGAAGGCCCAGCCCAGGAAGCCGATGGCCGCGGCCGTGATCGCCACGATCAGCACGGCGCTCACCGCCCCATCAAGGGGGGTGGCGGCCAACTCGCGCTTCAGGCGTTGGGGCAGGGAGAGCGTCATCAGCGTTCCCGGATCTGGACCAGGCCATTGAGGCCGTTCATCAGCGCGGAGATCAGCAGATCCAGCACCAGGTAAGCGCCCAGCAGCAGCACGATCACCTCAACCGCACGACCGGTCTGGTTCAAGGTGGTTTCGGCCACGGAATAGAGGTCGGTGTAACCCACGGCCACCGCCAGGGAAGAGTTTTTGGCCAGGGAAATGTATTGGCTGTTGAGGCCCGGGATGATCACTCGCAGGGCCTGGGGCAGCACAACCCGGCGCAGGGTGGTGGCCCAGTGCAGCCCGAGGGAGGCGGCCGCCTCCCACTGGCCCTTGGGCACCGCGGCGATGCCGCCGCGCACCACCTCGGCGATGAAAGCACCGGTGTAGGCGACCAGGCCGGTGAGCAGGGCGGTGAACTCCACCGAGAGCCGCAGGGGGGCTTGCCAGACTCCGTTCACCAGGTGAGGCCCCTGCCAGTGCCAACCGGCCTCGAACCCGGCGCCGTAGAACCCTGATTTCGCCAGCACCACCCCGGGGAACTGCAGGGCCTCGGTGCCGTTGGGCAACGAGAGGAACACCACGAAGTACCAGAACACCAGCTGCAGCAGCAGCGGGATGTTGCGAATCACCTCCACATACACCGCCGCCAGGCGCCGCAGCAGGCCATTGCTGCTGAACGAGGCCATGCCCAGCAACGTGCCCAGCAGGGTGGCGCCCACCAGCCCGAACCCCACCGCCCGCAGGGTGTTCACCAGGCCGGCCAGCAGCCCACGCCAGTAGGGCATCTCGGCGTTGAACGGCAGCACCGACTCGGAGAGGTCGAAGCCGGCCGGCTGGCCCAGCCAGCGCCAGCTGAGCAACAGCCCGGCGGCGGTGAGGTTGCGCACCAGATTTCCGAGCAAAAAGGCGATCACCACGAGGATCACCAGACCCACGAAGGCCTGAACCAGCCAGGGCATCACCCGCCGGTCCCGCCACCAAGGGGGCCGTGGGGCCGCCGCGGGCTCCAGGGAATGGCTCAACGGAAGGGGGGCGAGTAGATCAGACCACCTTCGCTCCACTGGCGGTTCAGCCCACGTTCAAGCTTGAGCTTGGAGGTCGCCCCCACGTTGCGTTCAAAGATCTCGCCGTAGTTCCCCACGGCGCTCACCGCCTTGACGACGAAATCAGGGGGCAGGCCCAGCTGCTTGCCAAAGTCGCCCTCCACCCCGAGGAAGCGGCGCAGGTCGGCGAGGTTGGGTTTGGCTTTGGCCTCGGCCAGCTTGGCGGCGATGTTGGCTTTGGTGATTCCCAGTTCCTCGGCCTGGAAGAGGCTGAAAATGGTCCAGCGCACGGCATCGGCCCAGGCGGGATCAGCGTTCACCGTGGCCGGGGTGAGGGGTTCCTTGCTGAGCACCTCCGGCAGCAACTCATGGGCTTTGGGGTCCGGGAAGCTGGTGCGCTTGGCCGCAAGCTGGGAGCGATCGCTGGTGACCGCCACGCAGCGCCCCCCCAGATAAGCGGTGTAGGTCTGGTCGCCGGTCTGGAACTTGAGCGGCGTGTAGGCCGCCTTGATCTCACGCATGCGGTCGGCGAGGTTGAGCTCGGTGGTGGTGCCGCTCTCCACGCAGATCGGCTTTCCGGCCAGATCCTTGAGAGACTTGACCCCGCTGGCCACCGGCACCATCACCCCCTGGCCGTCAAAAAACGTGGTGGGCGCAAAGCTCAGGCCATTGCCGCCGGCCGAATCCCGACTGAGGGTCTCAGTGGTGTTGCGCGAGAGCAGATCGATTTCACCGCTGGCCAGGGCCGCGAAGCGCTCGCTGGAGTTGAGGTTGCGGTATTCGATCTTGCCCGGGTCATCGACCACGGCGGCGGCCACCGCCTTGCAGATGTCCACATCAAGGCCGCTGTAGCGACCATCGGATTCCACGAAGCTGAAGCCCGGCAACTTGCCATCGACCCCACAGAGGAGCTTGCCACGGCTGCGAATCGTGTTGAGCTTCTCGCTCTGAACCCCATTGCCCCCGTCCTCGCTGGCGCACCCCCCGAGCACCAGGGCCAGAAGCAGAGGGGCTGCAAGCAGAAGACGATTCAGGGGAGCCATCAGGACCATGGAAACGTGCCGGCAGTTTGCCAGCGGCAGCGCATTGGTCCCGTAACCATGCCGACAGGGCCCACCTCAGGCCAGGGCCGAGGAGGTGATCTGAAGCAAACCTTCGACGCCCTGCCAGCCCAGGTAGGCCGCCAGCAACAGCGCCAGCACGCCCACCATCGGTTCGGCCCGGTGCACCAGCCAGTCCTTGACACGGGTGAGCGGTGCCTCGAGCCGACCACCGCTGAGGATCCAGAGCAGGGGCGGCAGCAACAGCAGTGACGTGGCCATCAGCACGAACACCGAACCGATCTCCAGATCGGTGCGCATCCCCGGCCGGTTGGTGATCACCAGGCCCGCCTCCTTCACATAGAACACGAAGTTCTCCGGGCTGATCAGGGCGCAGCCCATGCCGAGGCCCATCAGGGGCGCCAGATCCAGCTCGGGCAGGCGCTGCATCAACTGCATCGCCCAACCCTCCTCACCGATGCTGACCGCTGGGGTGAGCTGGAACAGACCCAGTCCCAGCAGGGCGCCAGCACCGATCAGATCCACCAGCACCTGACCGCGGCCGCCCTGGTGCATCAGGTGGGTGAAGCGTTGGCCGAAGACCACGAAGGCCCAGAGAGCACCACCGTTGGCCAGGGCCCAACCGGTGAGGTAGCTGCCGCAGCGCAACAGGGGTTTCTGGCCCAGCAAAAGGAGCGCCACCAGGGCGATGTTGATCGGCGAGAAGGCCACGCCCAGGCCCAGCATGGTGGTCTGGGTGAACCAGTGGAAGGGATGCATGCCAGGGCCGGTGATGCCTCGATTCTGGCGATCGGCCCGGGCCGCCGCGGCCGCGGCTGGGGCGGCGAGGCGCCAGCCGCGGCCTTCAAGGCTCCCGCAGGCGATGGCGCACCTCGCTGGCCGTCAGATCCTCCACCTGATCCACGGCTGCTCCGTCCGCACACCACCGCCCAGGCGCGGCGATCCACCCCTGCCGTTCAGCCACCGCCCCGTTGCGGCAGGAGCGCGCTCAACGGCTGGAGGCCAAAGCCTTCCGAGGGGGACCGACGTCCATCCATTGCAGGGTCCTGTGGTCGTTCAGCGATGCAAGCGCAGCAACGCAAAACCTTGCGCGCCCTGTTCGCCCACCCCCTCAGCCTTGGGGTCAGGATGTCCGAGGTCGAGACGCTGCTCCATGGGCTCGGGGCCGAGGTGGAAAGCCGGGGCGATCGCCTGCAGATCCACCTGGAGTCAGGACCTCAAACCGGCTCCACAGCGGCGGGCACCACCACACGACGCTCGAGGCCAAGGCGCTGCTGCGCTTGCGCCATTTCCCGCAGGAGGCGGGCGTCAGCCCTGAGAACTCCGCAACCGAACTGGATTCCCCACGCGATGACCGGGGCCACCGCCTGGCGTTGCACCTGAGCCACCAGCGCACGGATGCCTTTCGGCTCAAGAGGGATGGGTTGGCGCAGGCGGTGCTGCGCCCCCATGGACTCTGGGGCTCTGGCCAGGGGAAGCACCGATCGCCGCGACCGCGCCAGCTGCGGCCAGCGGGGGCCCCTCAACCGCGACGACCTGGAGCGCATCAGCGCGGCGTTCGCCGGCGCCAGCGTCGTGCGGCGGCTGGGCCACGGCGCGGGCGAGAGCGACCTGCGCCAGCAGTTGCTGCGCCACCTCAAGGCACACCCACGACCTGACGGGCGGATCGTCGGCGAGGTGAGCCTCAACGATGGAGGCCATGGCGAAGCGGAACCGCTGGCCATCGCCCGGGAGGAGTTCGGCAACCTTCCCCACCGCCGCCCCCTGCGGATGCCGGGCCAGGGGTTGAGGGAGGGCTGAGGGGATGGGCCCAGCAGGCCGATCACCCTGGCCAGCCCTAAGGTCGCGCCATGGCGCGCTCCCCGATCACACCCCGCAAACGCTGGGAGCAACGTTTCGAGCGCTGGCTCTGGCGCATCCGCCTGATGGCGATCGTGCCGGTGCTGATGAGCCTGGTGAGCACGGCCGCTTCCTTCGTGCTGGGCACCCGGGAGATTTTCAAGGCGCTGTTCAAGATTTTCGGCGGCCAGTTCGAGCCCAAGGGCGAAGCCAAGCTGCTGGCCGAACTGGTGTCGGGGGTCGATCTCTATCTGATCGGCATCGCCCTGCTGATTTTTGGCTACGGGGTTTACGAGCTGTTGATCTCCGACATCGAGGCGGCCCGGGGCCCCGACCAGAACAGCGGCGGACTGCTGGACATCCGCAGCCTCGACGGGCTGAAGGAAAAACTGGTGAAGGTGATCGTGGTGGCCCTGATCGTGGCCGCCTTCAAGGCGATGCTGAGCTTTCCGATCGTCGATGGCAGCTCCCTGCTCTACTTCTGCGCCAGCGTGCTGCTGTTGGCGGTGAGCGGTTATCTGGTCACAGGCGGCCCGCCCGGATCCCGGGGTCCGAAATGAGTTCAGCAGGCCTCATCCCGGGGGAAGGCCGCGACGGTGGAGCTCCCCCCGCGCGGCTGCGGCTGCGGCGCCCCGACGACTGGCACGTGCACCTGCGCGAGGGGGCTCTGCTGCAGGCGGTCGTGGGGGCAACGGCCCGGGTCTTCGCCCGGGCGATCGTGATGCCCAACCTCAGCCCACCGATCACCACCGTGGCGGCGGCGGCGGCTTACCGGGAGCAGATCCTGGCGGCGCTCCCCCGGGGAAGCGGCTTCAAGCCACTGATGACCGCTTATCTCACCGAGGCCAGCGACCCCGACGAACTGGCACGGGGCTTCTCCGAAGGGGTGTTCACCGCCTGCAAGCTCTACCCCGCCCACGCCACCACCAATTCCGCCGCCGGCGTGAGCGATCTGGCCCAGATCACCGCGGTGCTGGAGCGCCTGGAGGCCATCGGCATGCCCCTGCTGATCCACGGGGAGGTCACCGATCCGGAGGTGGACATCTTCGATCGCGAACTGGTGTTCATCGAGCGGCATCTGGAGCCGCTGCTGGGTCGATTCCCGGCTTTGAAGGTGGTGCTGGAGCACATCACCACCACCGAGGCGGTGGATTTCGTGGTGGGCGCCGGCCCGCAGTTGGCCGCCACGATCACCCCCCATCACCTGCAGATCAACCGCAACGCGATGTTCCACCGCGGCCTGCGCCCGGATTTCTACTGCCTGCCAGTCGCCAAGCGGGAACTGCACCGGCTGGCCCTGCGCCAGGCCGCCACCTCCGGCAACCCCAAGTTCTTCCTGGGCACCGATTCCGCCCCCCACCCCCGGGGCGCCAAGGAATCAGCCTGCGGCTGCGCCGGGATCTACAACGCGCCGGTCGCGATCGAGAGCTACGCCCAGGTGTTCGAGCAGGAGGGTGTCCTGGGTCGTCTGGAAGCCTTCGCCTCGGAATTCGGCCCGCGCTTCTACGGTCTGCCGCTCAATGAGGGGACGATCGAACTGCAACGGAACGCGCAGGTGGTGCCGATGCTGCTGGAGTTCGAGGGGGAGAGTGGTTCGCCGGGCCAGCGGGAGCCCCTGGCCCTGGTGCCGTTCCACGCCGGGGACACCCTGCCGTGGAAGCTGAACACCAACAAGTGACAACGGTGACAGTCAGCAGCTGGCACAGGCCCCATGCTGTCGATGTGTCGATGCGCAGCAAGACGATGGTTGTCTCTCCTTTCGCCCCCAGCCGCACCCGCGCCTACCGCCTGGTGGATCAGCACGGATGCCCCCACCCCGTCCTCGACGACCTGTACGACTCCCCCGACGCGGCCTGGGGCGAAGCGGTGCAGTGGTGGAGCGAGCAGGGGTTGGGAAGCCCGGATTCCATCGGCATCGGCGTGGAAGTGAGCACCGCCAGCGGTGACTGGCGCACCCTGCGCCATCCTGGGGCCTGAGTCATCTGAGCGCCACGGCCCAGCACCCCAGGTCCATCGGTACGCACCTGCGAGGCGCCGAACTCCTCTCCCATCCAGGGCTCAACAAGGGCACCGCCTTCAGTCGCGGCGAGCGCTTCGCCCTGGGCCTCGAAGCCCTGCTGCCCTACCAGGTGGAAACCCTGGAGCAGCAGGTGCAGCGGGTCTGGGCCCAGTTCCAGGAGTTGGACGATCCGCTCCAGCGCTTCGCCTTCGCGGCGGCCCTGCGCCAGAACAACCTCATCCTGTTCCACCGCTTCCTCGAAGAGCACATCGAGGCGGTGTTGCCGATCGTCTACACACCGACGGTGGGTGCGGCGATCCAACGCTTCAGCGCCACCTACCGCACCCCCTCCCAGGGGCTCTACCTGGCGGCCCCCGATCAGGATCGCCTGGCTGAACTGCTGGCCCAGGGCATGGCCCAGACCGGGCTCCACCCGCCAGACCTGCTGCTGGTCACCGACTCCGAGGGCATCCTGGGCATCGGCGACCAGGGCATCGGCGGCATCCACATCTGCCAGGGCAAGCTCGCGGTCTACACCCTCTGCGCCGGGCTCGATCCCGAACGCGCCCTGCCGGTGGTGCTCGATGTGGGCACCGACCGCGCCGACCTGCTCGCCGATCCCCTCTACCCCGGCTGGCGCCAGCCGCGCCTGCGCGGCGAGGCCTACGACGACTTCATCGCCACCTTCGTGGCCGCCGTGGAGCAGCTGGCACCCCACACCTTCCTGCACTGGGAAGACTTCGGCACCGCCAACGCACGGCACAACCTGGAGACCTACCGGCACCGGCTCGCCAGCTTCAACGACGACATCCAGGGCACCAGCGGCGTGGCCAGCGCCGCCGTGCTGGCAGCGGCCCAGGGGCTGGGCCAGACCCTGGCGGAGCAGCGGATCGTGATCTTCGGGGCCGGCACAGCTGGCTTCGGCATCGCCGAGCGATTGGCACGGCTGCTGGAACGGGGCGGCCTGAGCGCCCTGGAGGCCCGGCGGCGGATCTGGTTGATCGACCGCCAGGGGCTGCTGCGCAGCGACCACGACGGGCTGGCCTCCAACCTGCAGGCCTTCGCCCGCCCCCTGGAGGAGCTGGCGGCCTTCCCTCGGGATGCTGAGGGCCGCATCCCGTTGCAAGCCGTGGTGGAACAGGTGAAACCCAGCGTGTTGATCGGCACCTCCACCGTGGCTGGCGCCTTCGATCGGGCCGTGGTCGAGGCGATGGCCGCCGGCGCCGAGCGACCGATCATCCTGCCGCTCTCCAACCCCACGGCCCTGGCCGAGGCCCACCCCGCCGATCTGCTCGCTTGGAGCGGCGGCCGGGCGCTGGTGGCCACAGGCAGCCCCTTTGAGCCTGTGAGCGTGGCGGGGGTCGAGCGGCGCATCGGACAGTGCAACAACTGTTTTCTCTTTCCCGGATTGGGGCTGGCCAGCGCGGCGGTGGGGGCGAGCCAGGTGAGTGAGGACATGATCGATGCCGCTCTCAGGGCCCTGGCCCTGGCGATACCGGCCGCCCTTGACCCCGAGGCCCCCTTGATGCCGGCGCTGACGGCTGTGCGCACGGTCTCCAGGGCGGTGGCTGAGGCCGTGGCCTTTGCCGCGGTCGATCAGGGGCTGGCCCGGCGGGCCCGCAGCCACGCTGAGGCGATCGAGCGGTTGGATGCCGCCACCTGGGAGGCCCGCTACCGTCCAATCGAGGCCCTCTGAACCGGCCCGTCACCGAACGGCCCACTGCTGAGCCACCCATGGCCGCCCGTCTCGCCATCGGATCCATTCACGTCAGAGCTGAGGTGATGGAATGGATCGGCCAGGAGACCCTGGACAGGTTGCTCATGCGCCACCGCCGCGGCGACTGGGGACTGGTGGATGGGCGGGACGCCAGGGCCAACACCTTGGCGGCCTATCTGCAGCAGGGCAGCCTGCGCAGCGTCTATGCCGTGGGGGCGGGGATTCAGGTGTGGGTGATCACGGGGGATCTGGGGCTGGACAGCCTGCACACCACGGTGCTGATTCCCAGCGATGACTGATCTGCCGCCTCCGGCCAACGCCCCTTCAGCCGCAGCTCTGGCAAGGGCGGCAGGAATATCAGTCGATCGACCCAGACCGTTCGAACCGGTTGATCTAGCTTCTTCCGGCCCCCCCCTGACGCCATGACCATTCGCCCCCTGATGTCCTGCGCCCGCTCGCTCCAGCGCTTGGCCCTGTCGAGCCTGCCGGCCATGGTGGCCCTGAGCGGCTTCAGCGGCGCCCAGGCGGCCCCTGTGTGCACCTTCCTGGCGCCGATCGGTGGCAACGGCACAAGCCCGATCATCGCCAAATCCGTGGGCCGGGGAAAAGCGATCGGCAAAACCAACTGGAACACCGACTTCATCGTCAACCAGCCCTACACCAGCTTCAAGTTCTTCTTCACGGCCAACTCCTCCGACGCCGGCGCCAAGTACCCGGTGGAGGGCTTCATGAAGTTCAGCGATGGCTCCAACCTGCAGGTGATCAACGAGACCATGAACCCACCGATCGGCACCGGGCGGATGTTCGGCCCGTTCCCCGCCATCCCCGGCAAGCAGGCCAGCCAGATGAACTTCAAAGTGGGCGCCAGCAGCGACCCCGGTGCCCTGGGCTTCAGCTACAGGATTTCGGTTCAAGGCTGCCGATAGGTCGTCGGCCGTCTGGGGGCGCCCGCCAGGGTGTTGAAGCGCCATCCTGGCCTCAGGAGGGTTGTCGTTGCACCATGGCAAAGCGCCCATTCCAGGCCCCACAGGCCCCGTTGATACCCCCCGATGGCGGGCGATGAACCGTCGAGATCTGCTCAACCTGCTCGGAGTCGGCAGTGCCATGGCGGCGGTGCCCAGCCTTGCGAAGGGATCGTCCAAGCCGCGTTCAGGGCTTCCGTTCCAACCGGTGGGCACGCCCCTGCCCACTCCTGAGGATGGCCTCAGTGCCGCCCAGCAGCGCAGGGCCTACCAGCTTCTGAACCTGGAGGACCGGCTCGTGGTGCCTGAGGGCTTCCGGGCCGAGGTGCTCACGGCCTGGGGGGATCCGCTGGACGATGGCCGCATCGGCTTCAACAACGACTACCTCGCCTTTGCCGACCTCGGCGACGGGCGGGGCTTGCTGACGATGAACTTCGAGTACATCAGCGCCAGGACCTGGGGGGAAGCATTCCAGGTCGTCGTGGGGACGGAACTGCCTCTGAAGGCTCTGGCTGAACAGCTCCAGGAGCGTGGCGGCAAGGTGGATGTGAGCTCCCTTCCCCCTGACGCTTCCCTGCGCGACCTCTGCAGGCTGGTGGCCAGCGCTGCGATGGCCGATCTCGGCATCGGTGTGGCGGAGCTTCAGCGTGACGCGTCGGGGTCCTGGCGCCGCCGTGCTGGACGCTGTGACAGGCGCATCACGGGCCTGGCCGGCCTGAATGATCCGGAGCGTCGTCTGGCGGTGAGCGGACCGGCGGCTGGGGTGTTCCGAAGCCGGCAGCGGTTGGGCTTCGACGATGGCCTCGGGGACAGGGTGATCGGCACCTTCGCCAACTGTGCTGGCGGCACGACGCCCTGGGGAACCGTGCTCAGCGCGGAGGAGAACTTCCAGAGCCAAGTGGTGGAGGCGGTTCATGCCGATGGCTCGTCTCCTTTCCCCGGCGAGCGGCCCTTCGCCTACGACGGCCAGCGGTTGGAGGGCCTGGGCAATCCCTTCGCCCTCGCGGGGAACAAATATGGCTGGATGGTGGAACTGGACCCGCGGCACCCGGAGGGGGTGCCCATCAAACACAGCTGGCTGGGCCGCTTCCGCCATGAGGCGGTGGCGACAGTGGCCCGCCGTGGTGAGCCACTGATCGTCTACTCCGGAGACGATCGCCATGGGGGCCATCTCTACCGTTTCGTGAGCAGAGAATTGATCGACGATCCCACCGATCACGGCAATTCGAGGCTGTTCGAAGCCGGTCGCCTAGAGGCCGCCCGCTTCAAGGCCGATGGCACGGGCCACTGGATTCCTCTGGAGCCAGGCACCCCCGTCGATCCCCAGCGACCCAGCCACTTCACCACTCACCAGTTGGAACAGCCCACGCTGGTTCCCCATTCCGATCGCAGTCGAGCCGGCGCTGAAGCCCTGATCAGCGATGAGGCGGTGAACGCCTACCGGCAATGGTTCCGCCACTTGGGGGACCTCTACCTCGGCAACGAGGAGAAGCGAATGGGCGCGATCCTGATCGATGCCCACCTGGCGGGCAATGCCGTGGGGGCAACGGCCACAGCCCGGCCCGAAGCCACCGTGATGGATCCCACCACGGGCGATCTGGTGATCGCCTTGACAGCAGGTGGATCCAGTGAAGACGGCACCGCCGATCCCGCCATCTTTCGGGGCCCAGGGGATCAGGTCAGCTGGCCCTTCGGCTGGGTGATGCGCCTAAGCGACGAGGGGGCCAGCAAAGGAGCCCGCTTCCGCTGGCGGATGGTCGCCACCGGCGGTACCCCCTGGCAGGGGGGCATGGGCTTCAGCAACCCGGACAACCTTGCGGTGGATCGCTCCGGCAACATCTGGGTGCTCACCGACCGTTCCACCAAATCGGAATCCCTGGATGTGTTCGGCAACAACAGCTGCTGGGTGCTCCCCCGCTCGGGACCTGCCGCTGGGCAAGCACTCTGCTTCGCTACCGGGCCCATGGAATGCGAACTCACCGGGCCCTGTTTCGACAACGCCGAGACCACCCTGTTCCTGTCTGTTCAGCATCCCGGAGAGGACAACGGCACCCGCAGGGAAGGGGCCCAGGAAGCGCAAGCCCACCAGCTCGTGGACAAAGACCGTGTCCCCTTCGAACAACTGCGCTGGGTACCGCTGGGCTCCAATTGGCCCTCAGGTGTACCGGGGGCCCACCCCCGCCCCGCGGTCGTGGCCATCCGTCGACTGGCGGGAGGCCCTTTGCTGGGGTGAGGGATGGGAGGGAAGGGACCGGAACCAGGGCCCCGATCAGTTGGGGACACGGCCCATCGCCATGGGCTGATCCTCGTCGGCCGGTTCGAGGGCCTGCTGCTGCCGTTGCAGCTTTTCTCTCAGCCGAGCCATGCGTTGGCCTGTGATCTCATGCTGGGCGACCCAGAGGATGGGCACGAACAGCAGTGAGAAACCCAGGGTGAAGGGCACCAGCAGGAGGCTGAGGGGAGTGCAGTAGCGGGGCGGGAAATAGGTCGGCGTGTCGTTGGGATCAAGCAGCCCGCAGCGCACGGCCTCCATCACGATGCTGCGCTCCTCAGCTGAATGGGCCATGGGTGATTCTTCGTTCCAGTGAACCGAAGCTCGAGCGCATTGTGCGTCTGGAGGATTAAGACGCGTCTAAGCAGGGCCTCCGTCGATCACCCTGTGGGGTGATGCTGAACACCAAGCCAGCCTCAAGGGCCCAGCGCCGGTCGTCCTTGGAGCCCCCAGAGGAGGAGGCCGTTCGTTGCGGGCAGCCCGAAGGGATGGCGCGAGGCCCAGGGCCTCTCAACCTCCAACTCACAGGTGCCAACCCCAGGGGCGGCGAGGGTGACCACGGCTCCAGCGGCCATCGGCATCGGGGGGCTAACGGGGCCAGGGACCCTGGGCCAGAGCCCGCTTGATCACCACCATGGGCTGACCTGGTGCCTCCCGGACCCGAAGTCAGTCGTCCTGCCCCTCGCCGGCCAGGCTGTTGTCACCAAAGCGATCGCCCCAGCGTTCGGCAAGGTGGCCACCAGGCACTGGTCCCACGGGCCAGGATCGGTCTTGCCTTCGACCGTTGCCTGCAGACAACGGGTCATGGTGATGGGCCGGGCGGTGAGGCCAATCCTGCGCAATGGGCTCACCGCCTGGCGCATAGGCCTCACCGCCTGGGGTGATGGGCCATCCCACTCCAGCTGGCAGGCGAGCCGCGCGGCGAGGATGGTCGACGCGTTGGAGCGACGGTGGACGTCGAGGACAGCGGTGCGGGGATAGGCATCGTCCAGGTCGTCGAACCCTTGCTCAATCGGCTCGAGCAGCGGGGAGGCCTCGGTGCGCCTGGGTCTTGAGCCACCCCCTCCAACTGTGGCTTGAGCTCTGGGGTGAGCGGGTCAGGAGGGCCGAGCCCATGGGATGACGCGGGTCCTTGAGCGCCTGGTTCCCGTGGTCAAAGGCCGCCGCGCTGGGATCGGAGTACCGTGCCCGCAAGGAACACCGTTCCAGTCATGCTTCGTCCGATGGGTGGCGGGGGCGATGGATGGGGGCAGGGGGACTTGAACCCCCACAACGTTGCCGTCTGCGGATTTTAAGTCCGCTGCGTCTACCAATTTCGCCATGCCCCCGACGCAAGCATCCTAGATTTCTGCAACACAACGATCTGATTTCGTGGCCCTGCCTGGTGTCTTGAGCTCGGTTTCCGTGGAAACCCTTCTGGTGCTTGGAGCTTATGGCGCCATCGGGGGGCTTTACCTGGTGGTGGTGCCCCTGGCTCTCTACTGGTGGATGAACCGTCGCTGGACCACCATGGGCAAGGTCGAGCGCACGGCCGTCTACGGGCTGGTGTTTCTGTTCTTCCCCGGGCTGATTCTGTTCGCCCCCTTCCTCAACCTGCGCCTGGCTGGCCAGGGCGAGGTCTGAGGACGTGACGCGGGGCACTGCCATCCTCCTGGGTCTGGGGGTCTTGGGCCTTGGGGGCCTGGGCTACCTGGCCTTCCAGGCGGCTGGATTCGAGGGCTTCTCCGCCGGCATCGCCGCCGAGGCGGTGCTGATCGTGCTGGTGCTGGGCTGGACCGGGAGTTACCTGTTCCGGGTTGTGACGGGGAACATGACTTACATGCAGCAGCGTCGCAGCTACCGGGCGGCCTACGACGCCGAAACCGACGACGTGCTGCAGCGCAAGTTCGATGCCCTGCCCCTCGCTGAGCAGGAAAAGCTCCTCAAGGAGGTGGGCCAGCTCCAGGCTGACACCGAGCTTTGAGGCCCGAACCCATAGGCTCACTGGCAACTCCGAACGCCAGCGGCCCATGGGCGGCACCCCCCTCCAGCAAAGGTTCCAGCTGCTCCAGCAGCAACGTCGCTGCGCCCTGATGCCGTTCCTGGTGGCCGGCGACCCTGACCTGGCCACCACCCGCGCCAGCCTGCTGGGGCTCCAGGGGGCTGGCGCCGATGTGATCGAGTTGGGCATCCCCTACAGCGACCCGCTGGCCGATGGTCCAGTGATTCAGGCCGCCGCCGCTCGGGCCCTGGCCGCCGGCACCACCCCAGGGGCGGTGCTGGAGCTGCTCTCCGGCCTGCGCGGGGAATTGACCATCCCCGTGGTGCTGTTCACCTACAGCAACCCTTTGCTCAACAGGGGCATGGAATCCTTCTGTGCCGCCGCGGCCGCCGCCGGAGCCGCGGGCCTGGTGGTGCCCGATCTCCCCTTGGAAGAGGCCGACCAGCTCTCGCTGATCGCCGCCGCCCATGGCCTCGATCTGGTGCTGCTGGTGGCACCCACCACCCCGGATGAGCGGCTGGCCCGCATCGCCAGAGCCAGCCGGGGCTTCACTTATCTGGTTTCGGTGACGGGCGTGACAGGCGTGCGCTCCAGCCTGCAGGTGGGGGTGGAGCAGCGGGTGAGCCAGCTCAAGGCCCTGGGCCCCACTCCCGTGGCCGTGGGCTTTGGCATTGCTGGCCCCGACCAGGCCAGCCAGGTGCGCGCCTGGGGGGCCGACGGGGCGATCGTCGGCAGTGCCCTGGTGAAGGCCATGGCAGAGGCGGTGACAACGGGCGGATCCGCACCGCTGGCGGCCGTGAACTTCTGCACCCGCCTGCGGGCGGCCCTGGATGGGTGAGCCGATGGCCAGTGCGCTGCTCACAGGGCTCGCCCGGTTGGCGGCAGGCCTGGCGGGCTTGGGACTGGCCCATCTGATCGCTCTCCGCCTGCTCCAGGGTGTGGACCGCCGTGATTCGGCCCTCACCGAGCGCTTCATCCTCGATCGCCTCGAAGCTACCGCCCTGGGCCTGGCGGGGCTGGGGGTGGTGCTCTGGGCCTGGAGCGCCCTACCCCTGGACGGCCTGGCCGACCGCCTCGTGGAGGGCCTGGTTCAGCTGCTGGTGGTGGTGCTGGTGGTGCGCCTCCTGAACCGCATCCTGCTCAAACTGCTCACCGTCGCCATCGCCCGGGTGGGGGATGCCACCGCCGTGGAGGGTTTGATGGCCCTGGCGCCCATGCTGCGCTTCATTCTCTGGGTACTGGGGCTGCTGGTGTTTCTGCAAAACCAGGGGGTGCGCCTCACGGCCGTGGTCGGGGCGCTGGCGGGGGCGGGCCTGGGCATCGGTTTTGCCTTACAGGGACCGGCCAAGGATGTGATCAATTACCTCACGATCCTGTTCGACCGCCCCTTTGAAATCGGTCAGCTGATCCGTTTCGATGACGTCTGGGGGCGCGTATCAAGGGTGGGGCTCCGCTCGACCCAGCTGCGCAGCCTCGATGGCGAGCGGGTGGTGATCAACAACGCTGACCTGCTGGGCAAAACGCTGCGCAATTACTCCGACGTTAAGGAGCGTCGCGTGCTGCAGCGCTTCACCCTGCACAGCAGCACCCGGGCCGAGGATGCGGCGAGCGTGGCAGGGCTGGTGCGCGAGGCCGTGCGATCAGTGGAAGGGGGCCGATTTGATCGCAGCCACCTCATCGAATTGACCGAGCGGGGACTTGTGTTTGAAATCTGCTACTACCTGCCAGGTGCTGACCCGCTGGCGTCGCTGGACGCCCAGGAACGGGTCAATTTGCACCTGCTGGAGCGGATGGCCGGCGCTGAACTGCGATTTGCGGAACCACCTCAGGCACCGGGCGCCTGAGTCACTCTTCCTCTTCGTCGCTGCTGCCGACGGGGACCAGACGAATCTGCTTACGGCCCAGTTTGATCTCGAAATCGTCTCCGGGCTTGAGATCCAGCAGGGCGGTGTAGGCCTTGCCGATCAGCAGATTGCCGTTGCCCTGGACCGTGGCCACATAGCTGAGCTTGCGACCACCTTTGCCAACCGCCGCACCGCCGGAGCCCAGGCTCACACCCTTGGCCTCCAGCAGGGCTTCGTAAAAAGCAGTGAAGTTCAGGCGCTCGGATCCATCCTTCTTGGTGGAAACGTAACCCGCTGCTCGCACCAGCTCGGACTTGCTGACATCACCAAGCTCCTTGACTTTGGCAAGGAGATCGGAACCTATGAGAGCCACAGTTTAAGCGCTAAAGACAACGAGAATATAGCGAACAACCTTCGCTTCTGGTCAACCCCGACGGGGCCCCATCAACGCCAGGTCCACATCTGCTTGTCTTCCCCTGCCGCTACTAACGTCACAAGGATCTCTCCAAAGCGGCCATGGCGAAATTCGTGCTCTGGGGCACCTACTGTGACGACGCTCTGCGGCGGCGCGTTCCGTTCCGCGAGGAACATCTCGCCGGCCTGCGTCAACAGCAGGAGGAGGGCCTGCTGATCACCCTCGGGCCCACCGAAGGCAGCACCCATGTGTTCGGGATCTACGAAGCAGGCACGCAGGAAGAAGTGGAAACCGTGCTGCGCCAGGATGTCTATTGGCTTAACGGAATCTGGACAGAGCTGAGGGTTTATCCCTGGATCCAGGCGTTCTGAGCCTGCTGCCACACCCAGGCCCCCACCGCCTCGGGCCCGCCGGGGCCGAGGACCTCGGCGTACCCTCCCATCTGGCCGAGGCCGTTGGCGGCGACGGCGGCAATCGCCTCGGGGCTGGCCAGGCCGCGACCCTCCAGTGCCTTGAGCTTGAGCGTGCGAGAGCGGCGAATGATGTTGCCGCCGTTCACATGGCAAGCGGCGCAGTGATTGGCAAACAAGCTGGCGCCGCGGCTGGTGGTGTCATCCGTGGCCACGCCCCAGGCCGGTCGCGGCCACAGCATCACCAGGAGGGCGAGGCCCAGCAACAGGACCACGGCCCAGCGCCGCGGGGCCGCCGGAGGCTGCGCAGGAGGGGGCACACTGAGCGGGACTCTGCCCATGGAGCACACGAGGCCGATGGTGTCGTTTCTGCACAGCGCCGACTGGCAGATCGGCAAACCTTATGCCCGGGTGGTCGATCCCGATAAGCGTGCACGACTGCGCCAGGCGCGCCTGGAGGTGATCGAGCGACTGGGCCCCCTGGCCCGCTCCAGCGAAGCCGCCTTTCTGCTGGTGGCGGGCGATCTGTTCGATTCCCCCACCCCGGGCGCCAGCGATGTCACTGCCGTCTGCTTCGCCCTCGGCCGCCTCGGCCTGCCGGTGCTGGTAATCCCCGGCAACCATGACCACGGCGCGCCTGGGTCGCTCTGGCACTCCGCCTTTTTCCAGGCCGAACGGCAGCTGCGCGCTCCCAATGTGCAGGTGCTGCTGGAGCCAACGCCCGTCGTGCTGGAGCAGGCGGTGGTGCTGCCCTGCCCCCTGCTGCGCCGCCAGCACAGCGAAGACCCCAGTGCCTGGTTGCATCACCTGGACTGGAACCACCTGCCGCCCGAGCTGCCGCGAATCGTGCTGGCCCATGGGTCCACATCGAGCTTCGGTGCCATCGACCTGGAAGCCGACGATGAAAACCCACTGACCGCCAACAATTTGCTGCGGCTGGATGAGAGCTTGCTCGCAGCGATCGACTTCGTCGCCCTGGGGGATTGGCACGGCCTCAAGCAGGTGTCCCCGAAGGTCTGGTATGCCGGTTGCCCTGAGCAGGACCGCTTCCCCCGCGCCAGTGACTACCGCTCCGGCCAGGTGCTGGCAGTGGCGGTGGAGCGCGGGGGAGCCGCCAGCGTGACGGTGCAGCCCACCGGCCAACTGGGTTGGCACCAGCTGCGCTTCCGCTTTGACGGCGATGGGGATCTCGATCGCTTCGAGCAACACCTGCTTGGCCTGCTCGGGGATCGGGTCGGCCAGGAACTGCTGCTCCTGGACGTGGAAGGCCAACTCAGCCTCCAGGGCCAGCGGCGCTACGCCCTGCTGTTGGAGCGGTTGGAAGCTCAACTGCTGCGCCTCAAGCGCCGGGGCCGCATCGAAACCATGCCCGAGGACCAGGAGTTGGCGGCGCTGACCCAGCGGCCAGGGGACCCACTGATTGCCCGGGTGGCCGCCGCGCTGCAGCAGCGGCTCAGCGGCAGACCGACCGCTTCCGGGCCAGGGACAGCAGGGGATCCGGCTGGCCAGGTAGAAACCGGCGTGAGCGGGGCCGATCGCTTCGAGCCAGAGGTGGTGGGGCTGGCCCTCGGCGAGCTGCACCGCCTGGTGCAGGCCGGCGGCAGCTGAACCGATGCGACTGCTTTCCTGCCACCTGCGCCGGGTGCGCGTGCACCGCGACCTCGAGCTGAGCTTCGCTCCAGGCCTCACGGTGATCGGCGGTCCCAATGAGGTCGGCAAGAGCACACTGGTGGAGGCCCTGCACAAGGGTCTGTTCCTGAAGGCCACCGCCACGGGCCGCGGGGTGGAGGAGCTGCGCGCCAGGCGTCACGGCGGACAGCCGGAGGTGGAGATCCGCTTCGAGGCCTCCGGCCAGCGCTGGCAGGTGCGCAAACGCTTTTCAGGGGCCAGCGGCACCTGCCAGCTCAGCAACGACGGGGGCCTCGCCCTCTCCGGCAGCGCCGCCGACGAGGCCCTGGCCCAGCTGCTGGGGGTGGGAGAGCCCGTGGAGGGGCGGCGGATTGCCCAACTGCCTGAACGCTGGGCGCACCTCTGGGTGCGCCAGGGGGAGGGGGGCGCCAATCCCCTGGCGGGAGGCGGTGAGCGCTACGACCTGGGGCGTCTGGTGGAGCAACTGCAGATTCGGGGCGACAGTGGGGCCCTGCATTCCGCCCTGGACCGTCAGGTGCTGGGGCGGATCCAGGAAGAGCTTGCGCTCACCTTCACGGCCACTGGCCGGGTGCGAGCAGGATCCCCCCTGGCCCTGGTGCGCCAGGGGGAGCAGGAAGCCCAGCGGCGCCGGCACCTGGCCCAGGGCCGCTGCGAGGAACTGGAGGCCTCGATGGAGCAACTTCGGGGCCTGGAGCAACGGCTTGAGCAGATCGAACGCCAGGAGCGCCCGGCCCTCGAGCAGCGCCAGACCCTCGTCCACAGCTGGCGCCTTCAGCAGGCGGAACTGGAGCCCCCTCGCCAACGGTTGCAGCTGCTGACCACCACCCTCCAGCAGGTCCAGGCGCTCAGCAGCCAACGCCTGAGCCAGCTCCAGGAGCAGCGGCAGCTCCAGGCGGAGTTGGATCAAACCAGCGGGGCCCTGGGGGAACTGCAGCACCAACAGCAGGAGCGGCAAGAGCACCAGGCGCGGCTGACGGCCCAGGCCAAGAGCCTTCGGGCGCAACAAGAACGGCTGGAGTGGCGCCTTGAACTGATGCGACTGGAGGCAAGCGAGCGTCAGATGTTGCTCCACCACCGCCAGTTCGAGGAGCTGCAGGTCCAGGCCGAGGGAGCCAAGGCGGCCCTGGCGGTGCTGCCGGCGATCGACCAGGCCCAGGTCAAGCGGTTGCGCGAGGCCGAACAACGCGCCCAGCAGACGGAGGCCCGCTGCGAGGCGATGGCCACCAGCGTGGAACTCCTCAGCGGCGAGAGCGCCGTGGATCTGGGGGGAAGGCCCCTGGAGGCGGGATCAGCGCAGATTCTGCTCGAGCCCACGGAGCTCCGAATCGGTGGCGGGGTGCGGCTACGGATCAGCCCCGGTGGCGGAGATGCTTTGGCCCAGGCCCAGCGGCAGCGGCAGGAGGAGCGCGCGGCGCTGGCGGCGCTGCAGGAGCAGTTGCAGGTGAGCGGCAGCGAGGCCGCCGAAGCGATCGAGCGGCAGCGGCACCAGTTGCAGACGGACCTGACCAACCTGCGCCAGAGCGCCAGCAGCATCCCCTGGAACGGGCTGGCCGAACGGCTCGCTGCGCTGGCCCCGCGCCGGGCGCAGCTGCAGGCGAGCCTGGAGGCAGCGGTGAACGTCCCGGTGCCTGAAGGCGAACCGCTCACCCGTGAGCCAGAACCGGGTCACCTGGAGCAACTGGAGCGGGCCCTCGCCGAGGGACGCCGCCAACTCAAGCATCTCAACGAATCCCAAGAGGCCAGC
Source organism: Cyanobium sp. Morenito 9A2 (assembly GCF_024345575.1). Taxonomy (GTDB): domain Bacteria; phylum Cyanobacteriota; class Cyanobacteriia; order PCC-6307; family Cyanobiaceae; genus ATX-6F1. Next base: position 254,244 of record NZ_JAGQBJ010000001.1, on the reverse strand, counting down.
CAGCGCAGCTTGGACAGCGCGCGTGAGCAGGATCGTGAGCTGACGCGGCGGCAAGCGCAGCAGCGCCAACGGATTGATCAGCTCCAAGGCTCCCTGGCGGCCCTGGAGCAGCGGCAACAGGAATTGCTGAACAGCCACGGTGATCTGGAGCAGCTCTCCGCCGCCCTTCAGGCCCAGGCCGCGGCCGTAGGCGCAGGGGAGCGGGCACTGGGGGCGCTGGGGCGGGAGCTGGCGGATCTGGAGCGCCCGGGGCAGCCGGCCCCGCCAGGCTCGGGGCCTGGACAGAAGCGTGGTGCGGCCCCGACCCCGAGCGCGGCCACCGCCCCCCTCTCAGAGCTGGAGGCCCGGATCAACGCTGGGCGGAACCGGCTGGAGCAGGAGAAAGAAGGCCTCCTCACCCGCAAGGGGCAGTGCGAACAGCTCATCAGCAGCTACAGCGCCAGCGATCCGATCGCCGAGCTGGAGTACCGCCAGGCCGAGTGGGAGACGGCCCAGGCCGAACGTGCCGCCGTCGAGCGACACATCAGCGCCCTGCAGTTGCTGCAGAGCCTTTTTCTGGTGGCCCAGGACGATCTCACCCACCGCTACGGCGCGCCGCTGGCCGCCGCCCTGGCTCCCTACCTACAGGCCCTGGGCCAGCCCGGCGATGCCCCCCAGGTGCGCTTCGATCCGCAGCAGGGTTTCCAGGAACTGCTGCTTCGCCAGGCGGGCGAAAGTTTCAGCTTCGAGCGGCTGAGTGGCGGCCTGCGCGAACAACTGGCCGGCGCCCTGCGGCTGGCATTGGCGGAAGTGCTGCTGCCCGCCTACGACGGCGCCCTACCCCTGGTGTTCGACGATGCTTTCACCAACACGGATCCTGAACGTCTACCGATGCTCAAGCGAATGCTGGGTGTGGGGGTGAAGCAGGGGGTGCAGGTGATCCTGTTGACCTGCACACCAGGGGATTATGGCGATCTGAGTGACGCCCCCCTGGGCGGGTCAGTGGTGACCCTCCCATGAGATGGTCACGCGATCGGGTCAACGGAGTTCATCACCTAAGGAGCCCTGCAGCGGTCCCCGCGGATGGAACGCTGTCAAAGGGATTCGACCCTGGCCGCTGGCCGCCTGCGCCCTGGACCACACCCCAGCACGGGGCACGTACACGGCTTGCCCGGTGGGGCGCTCCACGAACAAGGCGCTCAAGATCGCACCAAAGACCTCCCCATAGAAGCCTCGACCAGATGCCTATCCCTGTCATCTTCGCTGGCGCCGGCGGGGATCAGGCGGGTCTGCTGGCGGCCAATCTTGATCTCGACTTCATCGCCGGGCCTGAGATCCCACAGGGCGGTGGAGGCCGTGCCGATCAGCGGACTGCCCTTTCCCTGCACCGTGGCGATGGAGCTGAGCCTGCGGCCTCCCCTGCCGACCTTGCCGCTGACGTCGGGCTCAACGCCCCTGGCCTCCAGCAGCGCTTCGTGGAGGGCCGTGACAGTCAGCGCCGCGCCGCCATCCTTACCAGTGGAGACGTAGCCAGCGGTACACACGCCATCGGAGTTGCTCCCATCTCCAAGTTCTTTGACCTTGGAGAGCCGATCGCAACTCGACGGTGTGACATCAACGTTGCGTTAAACTTCAAAGGTCAAAAGTGCACCATCGGGCCTTAAGCTTTCTTTTAGCACAACCAATTACTCGGGCTTATCACCACCGGCGCGGCGGGTGCGCTCGTAGCGCTGATAGAGCTCCGTTGGCGATCTATAGCGCTGGGGGAGGGAATCATGAAGGCGCTGAAGGTTGTGCCAGCACAATGTGCGCTCAATCTTCTCCAGCCCCCGCTCTTCACCCACCAACCGACGCAGGGCCATGCAATAGGCAGAAAACCCCGCCTCCAGTTCGCCGATCGTTAGAGGTTTTTGGGTGGCCATGGCCTTCAGCTCCGCTCCATGGACAGGCTCAAACCGTAAAAAGGCGCAGCCGCCCGGGGGATTGCCCCATCAAGGAAGCGGCAAAACTCTTTTCAATTCTTCGCAGCTTCCCAGTCAACTTAGTCCTATGGCCCAGCTTCGCCCCCTTGAGCCCGATGACCTCCCCCAGGTGATCGAGGTCTACCGACAGGCGGTGATTGATCAGGGCCCGCCCGTCTACAGCCCGCGCCAGGTGGAGGTCTGGGCGGGCCTCGGCACGAGCGCCGCCCTGCTGGCGGAGCTGAGGGCGGGTTTCGGCCTGGTCAGCTGCTCGCAGGGGGGCACCACGATCGAGGCCTTCGCCGTGCTGCAGCCGATCGATCGTCTCTCGCTGCTCTATTGCCGCGGCCGCTCCAGCCGGCAGGGACGCGCCTCGGCCCTTCTGGCGGCGCTGGAGCAGCACAGCCACACAATGGGCGTCATGCGCCTTAGCACCGAAGCCAGCAAGCTCTCGCGCCCCCTGCTGGAGCGCCGGGGCTGGCAGGTGGATCATCCCGAAGCGCTGCTGATCGCGGGTGTGCCGTTCAGCCGATTTCGCATGAGCAAGGCCCTGGTCGGCCTTGAGCCCCGCCTGCCTGAGCCGATCTGATGGCCGAAGCCGACCTGCAGCGTTTTCTTGACAAGGTGCGCCAGCTTCAGGCCTTCGTGGCCCTGAGCGAAGCGGATCCAGCCCTGCGGGAGGCCCTGCGGGACTGCTCTGACCACGATCAGGTGGTGGCTCTGGCGGCCGTCTGCGGATTCAGCATCGGCCGCCGCTGGGGCGAAACCGACACCCCTGCGGTGGCTCGGACCAGCAACCTGCTCGCCGGCCCCTGTCCGCCGCCTGGCCAGGAGCAAAGCATGGTTCTCCTGGAAAGATCCGGCTTGCGACTGGAGCGAATCCATTCCTGCTCAGCAGCCACCCCCGCAGGCCACTGGTATGACCAGAGCGCGACGGAATGGGTGCTGCTGCTGCGGGGCAGCGCCAGGCTGCGGTTCGAGGATGACCCCCAGCCCCTGGAACTGGCGGTGGGGGACACCCTGTTGATCAGTCCCCACCGTCGTCATCGGGTCGAGGGGACCGATCCCGCCCCAGGAACCCTCTGGCTCGCCCTCTTTGTGGAAACGACGACCTGACCGTCGGCTGGCGCACCAGCCAATAGGCCGCCGCCAGGGCCAGCACGACAAGGCCCAGGCCGGCCAGCAACAACGGCTTGTCCTCGGCGCCTGGAGGAAGAACGATCACCTTCCGGGCCACGGCGGTGAGCGCAGTGACCAGCACCAACTCGATCTGGACCACCTTGCGGCGCAGGTAGGCGGTCAGGTTCTGCAGCACCTCCAGGGCGATCAGCACGTTGAGCACATCACCCAGCACCCGCGTGAGTTCATCACCCAGCCAGGTGGTTTCGCTGTTGAGGAAATCACTCCAGACCTGTTGCAGCAACTGGAAGCTGGCCACCACCACCACCAACGCCAGAATCAGCGACAGGCCCTTGGCCAGCAGCCTCTCCCCCCGGTCAATCGCCCTCAGGAAGGCCTGATCGTCCCAGAGCATTCTCAGGAGACGATTCACTGGCTGAAGGGGCTGAACAGGGGCTTGGCGGGGGTATCCCCAGGAGGGTTCACGAGCTTGGTGTCACAGGTCACCGAGCCATCGGCGGCGGTGACGCAGTTCTCGGGCGTAACCGTGGTGCTGGGGCCCACCTTGCCGCGGTTGCCAGGGCTGAGCAGAAACTGCTGGCTTTGGGCCTGGGCCCCGGTGTCGGCCAGCACGAGCGCGCTGGCCCCGAGGCCCAGGAGCATCGGCCCAGTCAACAGAAATCTCCCCAGCGGCGCGACTCTCACGAACAGGGCAAATCGGCCGAACAGTCCTGATCTCCCGAACAGCCGTGGCAAGGGCGAGGACATGGGCATTCAGCGTCGTGGGCTCCTCCCAGTCTGCCTGCGCCCCTCAAGGGTTGAGGTCGGCGCGGATCTCCTCCAACAGGAGATCGAGCTGACCGAGGGGATCATCAAAATCAGTCCCCGCCTCTGCGGCACCCTCCTCGCCCTGCCACTGTTCCTCAATGCCACAGAGACGCTCAGCCAGGCCGGTGAGGCCGGCGCGGCCATAGGTGCGCTCAAGTTCACCCAGCAGCACCGGCATACGGATCGAACTGGCCCGCAGGGCACGGCGCAGGTCGGCCTGGGTGCGGCCGGTGTGACGCAGCCATTCCTTCAGGAAGGTCTGCAGATCATCCAGCTGCTCGCTGCTGAGGGTGGCCATCACCGGCTGGGGGGGAACCAGCGGTCCAGTTTGCGCTGCGCCCGCAGCCGAATTTCCGGGGTCAAGTGCCGGCCGCAGAGACCGAGCAGGGCCGTGAGCGCCACCAGATCGTCGCTGAAGCCGGCCGCTGGGATGAAATCGGGGATCAGATCCAGGGGCAGGAGCAGGTAGGTGAGCGCCGCCAACATCGTGAAACGCACCTGGTAAGGGGTGTCGCCATCGAGCAGCAACTCCAGGCACTCGATCGCCGGACGCGCCAGCAATCGGCCAGCTCGACGCAGCAGTCCGCGCAGGGCCCCCTCGTCGACGACGGTGCTCTCCAGCACCTCCGCATCCACCGCATCCGCAGCGCCGTTGGCTGATGGCATGGATCGGCCCCGCCCAAGGAAAGAACAGCCCCATTGTGAGTCGCTCCTGGGGCTCTGGTCGAGTGAGGGTCATCCGCCCCAAGCGTTGGTGATCGCCGTCAGCCCCCCCCAGACCGCCCTGCAGCCCGGCCGTTGGGCCAATGGCACGAGCGTTCGCCCCTACCCGTTCCCATCGTGACCGCAAGGCAAGGTCACCAGCGGGCGCTCCCGGGCACTGGGGCCGTCCTGCACCAGCAAGCCCCGGAGCAGGCGGCACGGACTCACCCGCGAGCCGGACAAGCCCTGTGGATGGATCCAAGCCGCTGGGGAGCGGGGCCTGCAGCCCGAGAGCGACTCGCCGTTGCTCGCCGGCCGGCCGTTCCTCCAGCTCCTGCCAAGGCAGGGAGAACATCTGGGCCTTCGCGGCAGACGGCGGCGCTGCGGCCAGATCGAGCAGATCGAGCCTGATGCCCTGGTCGTGCCTGGCCAGGGGAAGCACCAGGCCCCCCGCTCGGTGAGCGCTGGCGCGGGGCCCGGGCAGGCCCCCCTAACAAGTCCCTGACGGCCGGGGGTGGGGTCCTGCTGACCGGTGGGCTACCGCTGGGAGCCGATCCCGGGCAGATCACCAGCCGAGGGGCCTTCGAGCGGCCCATCGCCCGGGGGACCGGGCTACTAAAGGGCAGCGCGCGCCTCGCCCGGACCCTCGCTACGGTCGGCGGGCTCAGAATTCCGCTCCGATGCCTGGCCTCGCCGTTCTGCCCAGCGATGTGTTCACCAGCGCCGGGGTGGCCTATGCCCACTATCTGAGCGTGATGCTCAGCTTCGGCGCCCTGGTGCTGGAGCGGCGCCTGATCAAGGCCAACCCCAGCCGCAGTGAAGCCACCTTGATGGTGATCACCGATGTGGTCTACGGAATCGCCGCCCTCACCCTGCTGGTGAGCGGCATCCTGCGGGTGCTCTATTTCGGCCAGGGGAGCGACTTCTACACCACCAACCCCGTGTTCTGGTGGAAGGTGGGTCTCTACCTGGCGGTGGGCACCCTCTCGCTCTATCCCACGGTCACCTACATCCTCTGGGCCCTTCCTCTGCGCAAGGGGGAACTGCCCCAAGTGAGCGAAGCGCTCGCCAACCGCCTCGCCTGGATCCTGAACATCGAACTGGCGGGCTTCGCCGCCATCCCCCTGCTGGCCACCCTGATGGCCCGGGGTGTGGGGCTGGGGGGCTGAGACCCCGGCAACCGAAGGCCGCTGGTGGCCCCCGCTCCAGCCCTGGGTCCCGCCCGCCTGGGCGTGGGCGCTCCCCCCGGGTGCTGGCAGCTCTGCTGCTGCCGATGCTGGGCTCTCTGCTCGTTCTGCTCCTCCAGGGGGGTGGGCAGGCTGGCGGACCTGGGGGCAGTGTCGCGGAGGCCAACGACGCTCACGAGCCATGCCCCGCCGCCGGCGCCGTGCGGGTGCTTGACAGCGACCAGGTGCCCCGGCGGCCCACAGACCTCCCGCCCCCAAGCCCCGACGACTACCGAGACAGGATCAGACCGACCCCTGCTGGCTGGGCCCGCCGTAGCCACTGGTGTGTCTGGGTGGAGCCCATCGAAGGCACTGAAGCGGCGCTTGTCTGGCAACGGCGCTGGCTGGGGGCCGTCAACGCCGCCCTGGGCACCTGGGAGCGGCAGTTGCCGATCAGCCGGGTGGACGACCCCGAGCAGGCCCAGGTGCGGCTGTACCGGCGGCGGCCACCGCTGCTGGGGGACGGCCGCCGCCGCCGCGCCAGCCACGGCCGCGCCGTGCTGGTGCTGGTGGAAACGCGGCGCCAGAGCGAGGGCCCGCCCCAGCTCGAGCCAAGGGTGGAGGTGCTGATCAGCCCCGACCAACGACAGCCCTCGATCCAGGCCACGGCCCTGCATGAACTCGGCCATGCCTTCGGCCTCTGGGGCCACAGCAACGACCCCGCGGATGCCATGGCCGCCGTACCTGGTGCAGCTCCGGTGCTGGTGCTCAGCCCCCGCGACCAGGCCACCCTGCGCTGGCTCCAGCAGCAACCTGGCCTCGGCGACGCCCCCCTGATCGAGAGGGCCCCTGGCCTCACTCCCGCCGCGGCGCCCCGCGACGGGCGGCCAGCACCTCCTGCACCCGGCGCCAGCTGACGCCGTGGTGGGCCAGGGCCACCTGCACATGGAAAAGGATGTCGGCGGCCTCAGCGGCGATGGCGTCGGGGTCGTCGTCTTTGCAGGCCATCACGAACTCAGCGCATTCCTCGCCCACCTTCTTGAGAAGGCGGTTGTCGCCGCCCTCCAGGAGCCTGTTGGTGTAGCTGCCGGGCTCGGGGCGGTCGCGGCGCCCCTCGATCACCCGCGCCAGCTCGGTGCAGACATCGGCGGGGGGGGGCAGGGCGGCGGAGCCGCCGGCGCTGGGCTCGGGGCCGAGCTCAAAAAAGCAGCTGCGGGCTCCGGTGTGGCAGGCCACCTCACCGGCCTGCTCGATCGTGAGCAGCAGCACATCGGCGTCGCAGTCGTAGCGCAGGCCCCTGAGCTTCTGGGTGTGGCCACTGGTCGCCCCCTTGGGCCAGAGCACACCGCGGGAGCGGCTCCAGTAGTGCACCTCGCCCGTGGCCAGGGTGCGCTCGATCGCCTCACCATTCATCCAGGCCACCATCAGCACGGCGCCATCCAGCCAGTCCTGGGCCACCGCCGGGATCAAGCCGGCCCCGTTGAAGCGCAGCGTCCCCATCAGCTCCTCGATGAACGGGGGGTCGGGGGGCTGAAATGATGCCTCCACAGGGAACCGATCCGGCGATGTCCGATCTTCCCGCACCACGATGACGGCCGCCTACACCTGCTCCAAGACGTTCAGTGGCTACCCCTGCTGCCACCGTCAGTGGCGCCACGAGGGGCACTGCCGCTTCGTGCACGGCTACAGCCGCAGTTTCACCTGCGCGTTCCGCGCCCGGCGCCTGGACAGGAATGGCTTTGTGGTCGATTTCTCCAGCCTCAGGGATCTCGAGGCCCAGCTGGCGGCCCAGTTCGATCACACCTTCCTGGCCAACGCCGATGACCCGCTGCTGGGCCAGTGGCAGGCCCTGCACGAGCTGGGGGCCCTGGACCTGCGGGTGATGGAGAACGTGGGCATGGAGGCCAGCGCCGCGCTGGTGTGGGGGTGGGCCAACGCACTGCTGCGTGAACGCGACGGGGGCCGGGCCTGCTGCTGGCGCGTTGAGGCGCGGGAGAACGAGAGGAATGCCGCCCGCTTCGAGGCGCTGCCACCATGGTTCGGCCTTGCGGAGGTTGCCGATTGACACCTCTGGATCCGCGGCCGCCCATGGGCGGGTTCGGGCCACGGCCTCCGGTTCTCCTGCGGCCCTGGATGCAGCCGCTGGAGGGCTTCGGCTCCCCGCAAGGGGGGCCTGACGCCCCCGTGGTGCGATGACGCTCGAACGGCTGGCGACGGCCTGGGCGGTGTTCCAGGGGCTGGTGGTGGAGGCGATGCCGTTCCTGCTGCTCGGGGTGGCGATCGCTTCGATCGCCCGCTGGCTCAATCCCGGTGGGGCCTGGCTGCAGCGCCTCCCCTCCCACCCGTTGGGGGGGCCGCTCACGGGGGCGGCCCTGGGCTTCGCCCTGCCCGCCTGCGAGTGCGGCAACGTGCCCGTGGCCCGGCGGCTGCTGGCGGGGGGGGCGCCCCTGGCCACGGCCCTGGGCTTCCTGTTCGCCGCCCCGGTGCTCAACCCGATCGTGCTGGCCAGCACCTGGGCCGCCTTTCCCGATCGCCCCTGGTTGCTGCTGGCCCGTCCGGGCGGGGCCCTGGTTCTATCCCTGGTGCTGGCCAGCCTGCTGCGGCTCCTGCCGGAGGCTGTGCTGCTCACCCCTGCCCTGCTTGAGGAGCGCCGGCTCAGCCAACCCCTGGAGGCCGTCGGCCTGCTGGAGCGCCGGGGCGGCGTCATCGGGGCCGCACCGAGCGCTGCGGTTCCAGCGGCGCCCCGACGGCCGCCGCTGGGGGAGGCCCTGGGCCACGGGGTGCGGGAATTCAACAACCTGGCCCTGCTGCTGGTGGCCGGCAGTGGGATTGCCGCCCTGGTGCAGACGCTGCTGCCCCGCAGCTGGCTGCTGGCCCTGGGGAGTTCCCCCACCCTCTCGATCCTGGCGCTGATGCTGCTGGCGGTGGTGGTGTCGGTGTGCAGCAGCGTGGATGCCTTTCTCGCCCTGGGGTTCGCCGCCCAGGTCACCCCGGGCGCACTGCTGGCCTTCCTGCTCCTCGGGCCCGTCGTGGACCTCAAGTCGATCGGGCTGTTCGGGGTGCTGCTGCGCCCCCGGGCGATCGCGCTCACCACCGCCGGGGCCGCCCTGGCCACCCTGTTGATCGGCCAATGGGTGAACCTGTGGAAGTTGTAAATCCGTGACGCTTCTCACCCTGCTGCTGCGTCCCCTCAGCCTGGGGCTCTGGGGCCTGGTGCTGCTCTACAGCGGCCTGAGCGGCCGCCTGGATCTGCTGGTGCGCTCAGTCTTCCACCCGCTGATCATGGGCAGCGGCCTGGCCCTGATCCTCCTGGCGGCGCTCGAGGGGGGACGCTGCCTCCGCCCAGGGACAACAGCGCGCCAACCGCCCCCACCGGGGCGGGAGCGGGCAGCGCTGCTGCTCAGCGCCCTGCTCGCCCTCTCGATGCTGATCCTGCCGCCGGTCCCCTCCTTCGCCGATCTGGCCGCCAACCGCCCCAGCGGTCAGCTGGAGGAGCAGGAGCTGAGCTTCGTGCTTCCGCCCGCCCAGCGCAGCCTCTCCGACTGGGCACGGCTGCTGCGCAGCCAGCCCGATCCGGCCCTCTATGCCGGTGATCCCGTGCGCATCAGCGGCTTCGTGCTGCCGGTCCCCGGCCAACCGCCCGAGCTGGCCCGGCTGCTGGTGCGTTGCTGCCTGGCCGATGCCACGCCCGTGGGGCTGCCCGTGCGCTGGCCCGCGGGCCAACCACTGCCCAAAGCCGACCAATGGCTGGCGCTCGAAGGGGTGATGGCGATCGACTCCGCAGCTCAGCCACCCCGCAGCCAGGTGATTCCCAGGCGGATCACGCCGATCGCGCGGCCCCGGCGGCCGTTCGAAGGATGAAGCCCTGGACCCTGGCCTTGGGGGGCGGCCTGGCCCTGGCGCTGGTCCAGCAGCAACTGTTGCTATCGCGCGCGCCACGGCTGCTGGGTCTAAGCCCCGCCGCCGCCAGTTCTGGCCCCGGGGCCCTGGAGCTGCGCTTCAGCCGGCCCATGGACCGGGACAGCCTGGCCCGCTCCAGCCGAATCACCCCGACCGCGGCCCACCAGTGGCTGGGGGAAGGGAACCGACCGCGGCTTCTGCTGGCCAGCGGAGTGCGCGTCTTCCAACCGATCGACCTGAGCGTGGCGGGTGCGGACCGGCGGGGCATGGCCTTGGCCCCGCAGGCCTGGCGCTGGGATCCGCGTCCGAGGATCGTCGCCGTGGCCAGCGTGGCCGGCGGGGAGCAGGCCCAGCTCCAGGACCACGACGGCCGCTGGCGCCCCCTCAGCCCGGTCTGGTCCTCAATTCCCGCTCTGGAGCCCCTGGGTGATGGTTCGGGGGTGGCCCTGGTGAGTGCCGATGCCCGTGGGCAGCACCGGGTCTGGCGGGTGGACGTGAAGCAACGCAACCTGGCCGCCCGGGCCCGGGGCCTGGCCAGGCCCGTTATCGGAGCGCCCAGGCCCCTGGGCACGGATCCGCTGCTGTTCGCCTACCTCAGCAGCAATCGCCAGGGGGATCTGGTGGTGCAGGGCTCCACTGAGGCCTCGGGGCTGAGCAGCACGGATCTCCACCCCCGCGGCGGCGGCTCCCACCGGCTCCCACTGCCCTCCAGCGGCCCTGTGCAGCTGGTGCCCCAGGGGGGCGCCCTGGTGGTGCCGGAGGTGGATGGTCTGAGCCTGATGAGGATGGGGGGGCCGGTGAGCGGGCGCCAGATCTTGCCTGGCAGCCGCGACCTCAGCAGTTTCTGCCCGGTGGGGGGCCGCGCCCTGCTGGTGCACCACCGACCCGACTTCACCCGCGCCCTGGAGATCGTCGAACCGGGCCAGGCGCCCCGCACCCTCTGGGCGGGCCCCCAGGCCCTGGTGGCCAGCGCCTGCGAGCGCAACGGCTCCCGCATCTGGGCGCTGACGATCGAAGGCCTCGGCCAGCCGCGACTGACCCTGCTGGCCCTGGACCGCAACGGCAGACGGCTCGGCCAACGGGAGCTCAGGGGCTGGGAGCTGGAGCCCGGCACGGGCCTGGAACTGGATCCCAGCCGCCTTCAGCTGCTGCTCACCCTCAGGCCGCAACAAGCAGGAGGCCGCCCCAGCCAGGCCCGGCCGGCCCTGATCGACGCCACCAGCCTGGAGCTGCGCCTGTTGAACCATCCAGTGCGGCAGGCCCGCTGGTTGGTGGCGGGCTGAGCAGGTTCAGCCCCTGGCCACGGACACACGAACGGACGACACCCCCAGGCCCCCCAGGAACGCCAGCAACTGAACGATCACCACCGAGGGACCGGAGGGCAGGTCGAACATCCCGGAGAGGAGCAGGCCGGACACGGCACACAAGGCCCCCAGGCCTGAGGCGAGCAGCACATAGCCGTTGAAGTGATCGCTCACCAGCCGGGAGGCGCAGGCCGGGATCACCACGAAGGCACTGATCAGCAGCACCCCCACCGCCTTGATCGAGACCGCCACCACCACCGCCAACAAGACGATGAACAGCAGCCGGTGCAGGGGTACCACCACCCCGCGGGACAGGGCCAGCGGTTCATCAAGGGTGAGCAGGATCTGATCGCGGCGGGTAAGGGCCAGATAGCCCATGGCTACGGCCAGCAGTGCGGCGATCAGGCCCAGATCCAGCCAGGACACCCCGAGGATGTCGCCGAAGAGCAGGTGCTGGATGCCGCCTTTGTAGCTGCGCACAAAGCTCAGGGCCACCACCGCCAGGGCCAGCGATGAGGAGTAGACGATGTTGAGCAGGGCATCGGTGGGCAGGGCACTGCGCTCCACCAGGCGATTCACTACCAGGGCGAAGACCACCGCAAAGGGAATCAGCACCAGGGTGGGATTGAGGCCCAGCAGGATGCCGACGGTGATGCCGACGAGGGCGGAGTGGCCGAGGGCGTCACTGAAAAAGGAGAGCTGACGCAGGACCGCGAAGCTGCCCAGCAGGCCGCCGAGGGCGCCCGTCAGCAGACCGCCCAGCAGGGCCCGCTGCATGAACGGCTCCTGCAGCAGATCAGCGATCGCGAGTCCCTCGCTCATGCTCCGGGACTGGGCTGATGATGGTGGTGTTGATAGGGCACGTAGCCACGGCCGTAGACCCCCTCCAGCTGGGCTGGGCTCAGGGCATGGTCGGGGGGACCGAAGCAGCGCAGGCTGCGGTTGAGGCAGAGGACCCGGTCGCAGGTGCGGCGCACCATGGCGAGATCATGGGAGACCTGGAGGATCGTCCAGCCCTCGGTGCGGCGCAGCTGAAAAAGCAGAGCGTGGAACTGTTCGGCGGCCTGGCTGTCGAGGCCGGCCTGGGCCTCATCGAGCACCAGCAGCCGCCGGGGGCGCACCACGCAGAAGGCCAGCAGCACCCGTTTGGTCTGGCCGCCGGAGAGCTCACTGATCAGCCGCTCAGCCAGATCCCGGCAACCCGTCTTCTCCAGGGCCGCCGCCACGGCCTGCCGCCGCCGCCCGCCGCCGCTCCAGGGCAGCCTCAGGCCGGCCGGATCCCAGCCCAGGCCGACGAACTCGGCCACCGTGAGCGGGCAGCGGTTGCGCACGCTGAAGTTCTGGGGGACGTAGGCCACCTGGGCGCGCACGGAGGCCGGCAGCTGGCCCTGGCGGCCCATGGGCCGACCCAGCACGTGAATCTCACCGTCCTGGCGGGGAAGGATCCCGAGCAGGGCCTGCACCAGGGAACTCTTGCCGGCACCGTTGGGGCCCACCAGGGCCGTGTCGGTTTCCGGCGCCAGCACGAAGCTGACATTCTCGACGGCGCGGACACCCTCGCGCCGCACCGTCAGGTTCCTGACTTCGAGAACCATTTCCAGCATCGTTCCAGCCTACCGACGGGGGCGGTGTCGTCAGCCCCCGAAAGCCCTGACCAGGTTCGAGGCGTTGCGGCGCAAGGTGCTGATGTAGGCGCCCGGCGTCGCGGCCGTGTCGGGGCCCGTCTCGAGCGAATCGAACGGAATCACCTTCACCCCCAGGTCATTTGCCAGGGCCTCGAAGGAACCACTCCCCTCCTGGGGCTCGCTGAGCAGGGCCTTGAGCTGGGTGGCCTGGGCCAGGAGCGCCACCCGCCTGAGATCGGCTGGGGTTGGGTTCTCCTCAGGGACATCGACCACAAAGGTGGCCTTGAGCCCGTAACGCTCGGCGAAGTAGGGGGCGAAGTCATGGAAGGCCACGAACGTCTTGCCGGCGTAGGGCTTGAGCTGGGCCGCCAGGGCAGTGTTCAGACCCTGCAGCTCGGCCGTGAAGCGTGCCGCACGGGCGGTGAAGCCTGCCCTGCAGGCGGGCCTGGCGGCGATCAGGCCATCGCGGATGGTGTTCACCTGCTGCACCGCCCGCAGCGGATCCAGCCAGATGTGGGGGTTGACTTCGCCGTGGCCGTGGCCATGGCCCCCGTGCTCGGCCTGCTCAGCTCCTGACTGATCACCACCGCCCGCCTCGGGGAGGGTCAGCGTGGGGACGCCCTGGCTGGTGTCGATCACCCGCAGGCGCGGGTTTTCTGCACCGGCGATGAGCTTGTCAAGGAAACCCTCGACCCCCAATCCATTCTTGATGAGCACGTCGGCCTGGCGAAGGCGGGACAGATCGCTCGGCGTGGCCTGGAAATCATGGGGCCCCACGCCGGGGGGAATCAGGGCGGTGACCGTGGCGCAGTCGCCCGCCACGGCCCGCGTGAACGCGGTGATCGGCAGGAAGGTGGTGACCACGGCCAGGGGCTTGCCGGGGGTGGAGGCGATCGGCCTGGGCAGGCATCCCGCCAGCCAGCCGCCCAGGATCACCAGCCCCAGGGCGCACCGGGTCCGCCCACGCATCCCGGCCGGTGCCGGCGTGGGCGGGTTGTGGCTCTGGTGGGGCATGGGGGGCCGGATCGAAGGAGCGGGCGCCGGCCGGAGGCCCACCCTTGACTGAGAATGATACTCACTCTATCCCGAAGACGTCCCCGGTCCAGCGCCCTCGCCCCGCTCCATAGGATTCCTCCCATGGAGGCTTCCCCACCCGCCACTCCGAACGGCAAGCAGCAGCACCTGCTGGAGCAGCTGCGCCGGGCCGCCCACGAGCTCTCCGGCCAGGACCTCCACGCCCAACTGCGCAACACCCCCCAGGCCATGGGCCTGGCGACGGTCTACCGCCACCTGCGCCAACTGCAGCAGCGGGGGCTGGTGCGCTGCCGGCACCTGCCCAGTGGAGAGGCCCTGTTCGCCCCCACCGAGCGCGACGAGCACCACCTCACCTGTGTCGACTGTGGCCGCACCGTGCCCCTGCCTGCCTGCCCGATGCACGGCGACGACCTCAGCCCCCAGCAGCTGGACGGCTTCCAACTGCTGTTCCACACCCTGGAGTTCTTCGGGCTCTGCCCCCTCTGCCAGCAGCGCCAGCAGGGCTGAGCAGCCCTAGAGCTGGTGCAGCCAGGCCAGCAATGCCTCCCGCCGGGTCGCTGGCAAGCGCAGGTAGCGGCGTCGGGCCTCCGCCGCCTCGCCCCCATGCCAAAGGATCGCCTCCTGGATCGTGCGGGCCCGCCCGTCGTGGAGGAAGCCCGCCGAGGCATTCACCCGCTGGGTCAGGCCCAGGCCCCAGAGCGGAGCGGTGCGCCATTCGCCCCCCGCCGCCCCCTGCTCCGCCACGCCGTCATCGAGGCCGGGGCCCAGATCGTGGAGCAGCAGATCGGTGTAGGGCCAGATGGTCTGGCCGTTCAGCGCCTGCGCCACCGCCATGCGGGCACGGCCGCTGGCCAGCTGCGGCACGTGGCAGCGGGCGCATTGGAGGGCGTCGAACAGCTCCCGGCCCTGGCGCACCACCGGGCTGGAGGCCGGCAGCGCCGTGCGCGGCGCCCCCAGGGTCTGGCTGTAGGAGGCCACCAGGGTCAGCTCCCCGTCGCTGATGTCCGTGGGCCCATCCTTGGGACCTCCCTTGGACGCATCCGTGAGCGCAGCCGCTCCCCCCAGCACCGGCTGCCGGTGGAGTGTCGTGGTCAGGCCCATGTCGTTGAAGAAGGCATCGGCGGTCTGATCGCGCACCGAAGCGGCGAGCGCCTTCCAACCAAAGCGCCCCAACCGCCGCGGGCCATTGGTGCCGCCCAGCCAGTGGGGTCGGCCGGAGATGCCGTCGCCATCACGGTCGTCAGGGTCGGCATGGGCAAGGATCTCCGCCTCCGGCACGGCCTCCAACAGGCCGAGGCCCAGCAGCGGCGGTGCCACCCGCAGCGAGCGAGCCACAGACCGGAGTGAAGGATCGTTCGCAGCTTCGCTATCGAGCTGCACCACCGGCCGCCGCAGCCCCCTCGCCTCGGCCCACGCCACGGTGACCGCCGCATCCGGCTCGGCCCCCAGCACCGCCCGGTCGCGCACCTGGTGGCCGATCCCGGGCACGGGCCCTCCATCGGGAAGCGCCACCCGCACCAACGCCTCGCCCATCAGGGGCCGGCCGCGGCCGTTGCGCACATGGCAGGAGAGGCAGGAGGCGGCGTTGAAGCGGGGACCCAGACCCGCGCCGGGCGCTCCCGCCAGGGGCACATGGGTGCGATCGAACAGCCCATCGGCGAGCTGGTGGCGCTCCAGTTCAGCGGCGCTGAGCCCAGCGGCCGGCTGCTCGAAGGAGGCCGAGGTGCGGTTGGCCACCGTCATCGCTCCGGCGGCCTGCTGGGGATCGGCGACCACCACGCTGGGCTGGAGCCCGAACGCCAGCACCACCATCAGGCTGAACAGGCCCACCAGCGCCCACAACTGGCCATGATTCCGGCGCGCCATCAAGACAGCAGCGGCACCGACCGTTCGACCAGTTTCGCGGTGCTGTGCAGCTGGTTGATCAGCGCTTCCATCGCCCGGCGCGAAACGGGATGGTCCAGGTGGCCCTTGATCGGGTGGGGCAGGGCCTTGGCCATCGCCACCGCCTGGGCCGTCTGGGTGTCGATCTGCTGGCCCAGCTCGGCATCCCTGCTGGTGATCAGCGCCAGCAGCCCGGTGCTCATCAGCACCCGGCGGGCCCCCTCCACATTGGCGAGCAGATCCGCCTGCGTGTTGCCGCTGTCGGCACTCTCCAGGGTCTGGGGATCGCGGGTTTTCAGAGGTTGGCCGAGCTTCTCGTCGCCCTCCTCCTGCAACAGGCCGATCACCCCCTGCAGCATTTCCTGCACGGCCGTGCCTGCTTCGGCGGGGGTGCTGATCCGGGCGCCGAAGCCCTGGGGCCCCGACCAGCTGGCCAGCAGACCTTCGGCCTGGCTGTGCAGATCAGCGGACGCCAGGCGCAGATAGGCGAGTTCGTTGGCAGTGAGCTGCGCACTGGTGGGAGGGATGCCGCTGCGCCCGCCGTAGATCACCCATTCGATGCCGTGAAAGCCCTTGGCGGTTTCACCCAGCGCTGCAAACAGCTCAGGGGTGAAGGCACCGGCGTCCAGGGCTTGGGCGAGGTCCTTGCGGTTCACGGGCCAGTCGTCCATGGCCCCATCGAAGCCTTCCGTTTCGGCGGGCCCGAAGGCCCAGCTCTCGCTGGTTTCCCAGGTCTGGCGGGCCGCCAGCCAGGCCTGGCGGGTGGCCTCGAGATGCCCCTCGGAGGGCTGGTCGCTGAGGCGCTGGATCGCCTCCTGCAGGGCCGCTGTGTGGGCCACCAGCCGGGTGTAACTGGGCTGGACCACCTGCTCGACGAAGGAGCTCACCACGGCCTGGTTGGTCGGTGCCGACGGGGTGCCAGGCCTGCCGCAGCCGCTGAGGGCCACCGCCAGCACCAAGGGCATGCCCAAGGCCAGCGAACGGGATCGGCGTCGTCCCTGGATCATGGCCGGCATCGGGAGGAGGGATCCACCCACTGTCCGCTGACGTCGTCACCGGCCCGGGAGCGATGGCACCGGGGCGCGTGACCAATGGCACGGGATCGGCGGTCATCCGAACGTCCCCTCCCCTCCCGCCATCCGCCCCCAACCGCAGCTGGTTGGCCTCGCTGGGGCCGAGACGATCGAAGGCTTCCCCGTGCCCCCGGCGGGCCCACAGCCATCCCCCGGCCCTGTCACGTACGAAACGTCCTGCGCGCCGCCTGGAAGGGCAGACGCGGCTCCAGATCCAGCCCCCACCAATCCCTCCCTCTACTCCCCAGCACGGAGTCGCCGGAGGGGACCCCTGCCCCTGCTCAAGGCGGACGCGCAGCCGCGCCCCGAGGCTGCCGCTGTCGGCAACCACCCTGGTGGCGCCCTGCCTCCTGCGGGACAACGGGATGGGACGCCCGGTTGTCACATTCGTCACCGGAGGTTGTTTCTCCCGCGGCCCCGCTGGCCTGGGTGTCACGGACAATCCGCTCAGCCGAACCCCTGCCATGCCCCGTCCCAGCCTCGCCCTGTTCCTCGCCACCGCCGGGCTGCTGGCCGCTGCCAGTGGCTGCGCCCGGACACCGGAGGCCGGCCCACCGGCGGCGCCGACCTCCGTGCAACCTGGCTCGGGTTCCAGCCCCGCTGTTCCTTACCACAACAAAAGCGATGAAGGAGGCGAGGGGGGAGAAGGGGGCGAGGGCTAGCCCCGGATCCAGCCGGGTCGAATTCCAGTGACCTTGCAATGAAAATCAGAATCACTACCATGACCCCTTGCCAGCCTCCCCGCCGACCGTTCCCCATGGGTCCTCCGCCTTCCCCGTCGATCGCACCGGCCCTGTTGCTGCTGGCGATGGCTCTGCCGCCGCTGGCGGCCGGCGCCGCCGAATTGAACCTCGTCGACGTGCAGCGCTACAGCGGGCCGGTCACCGCGCGGGACCAGGTCACCAGCATCACCCAGTTCTCCGACGTGCAGCCCACCAGCTGGGCCTACCAGGCCCTCTCCAACCTGGTCGAGCGCTACGGCTGCGTCGCCGGCTACCCCAACGGCAGCTTCAAGGGCTCCCAGCCCCTGACCCGCTGGGAGGCTGCCGCTCTGCTCAACGCCTGCCTCGATCGCATCACCGAGGTGACCGATGAGCTGCGCCGCCTGCTGAAGGAGTTCAACGCTGAACTGGCCGTTCTCAAGGGCCGGGTGGACGGCCTTGAAGCCAAGGTGGGCGAGCTGGAAGCCAACCAGTTCTCCACCACCACCAAGCTGAACGGCCAGGCCACCTTTGTGCTCGGCGCCAATGCCTTCGGTGGCAGTGCCCCGCGACGGGCCATCCGCGAAGAGGTGGGAGCCACCACCTTCAGCTACGACATCCAACTCAGCTTCGACACCAGCTTCACCGGCAAGGACCTGCTGCGGACGATCCTGCGCGCCGGCAACTTCGGCGGCAGTGCCTTTGGTGGGGCCGGACCCACCGGCAGCCTTTCCACCCTGGAGGTGGCCTTCGAGGAGGACGCTGGTCCGGACGTGCTGGGCATCGACAAGCTCTACTACCAGTTCCCGCTCGGCAGCGGCTTCACCGCCACCCTGGGGGGTCGCGTGGGCCAGGAGGACATGCTCGCCCTCTGGCCCAGCGTCTACCCCAGCGACACGGTCCTCAACCTCCTCACCCTCAACGGCGCTCCGGCGGCCTACAACAAGAACCTCGGCCCTGGCGCAGGCCTCTGGTGGCAGAACGGACCGTTCAGCGTGAGTGCCAACTATGTGGCCGCCAATGGCAACTCCGGCAACCCCGGGGAGGGTGGGATCGGCACCAATGCCAGCGCCGGTACCGGCACCGTGCAGATCGGCTACGCGCAGGAACAATGGGCCATCGCTGCGATCTACTCCTACATCCAGTCTGGAGTGGAGGTGCCGGGCACCACGCCGCTCACGGCCTTCGCCTTCGAGAACCCGAGCAGTCGCACCAATGCCTTCGGCCTGAGCGGCTACTGGCAGCCCAGCGCCAGCGGATGGATCCCCTCGATCAGCGCCGGCTGGGGCCTGAACAGCACCTCCTTCGACACCGCCCAGGCTCCCGGCGCCTTGAGCAACAGTCAGTCATGGATGGTGGGCCTGGAATGGGCTGATGCCTTCGTCAAGGGCAATGCCCTGGGACTGGCGGTGGGCCAGCCGGTGTTCGCCACGGCACTCACAGGTGACGCCTCCCCAGCCGATGGCAATTACGCCTGGGAGGCTTGGTACGAGTTCCAGGTCACGGACGCCATCTCCATCACCCCGGCCCTCTTCTATCTGAGCCGGCCGCTCGGTCAGAACACCCCATCGGGAGAGACCTTGAACCAACTGGGGGGGCTGATCAAGACCAGCTTCAGCTTCTGAGCGCCACCGGCGCCCCCCTGGGCTGATCGCTCAGGGCTCAGTCCCAATCGAACGTCACAAGGCGCTGGCCGGGCAGCAGTTGTTCGCTCTCAGCCCGTAGCTCCCGCAGCAGCTCGACACTGATGTCCGGGTGCTGGCGGATCTCTTTCACCAGACGCTGCACGTCGTCGGGGGTCAGGCCGACGCTGGCGACCCGCTCCTGCAGGCGGGCGCGGAACTGCTCCAGCAAAGCCTGCTGTTCGGGCCCCAGGGGCTTGGCACCTGGATGGTCGATCTCCATGGCACTCGGTGTCGGCTGCTCGGACCCTAACCCGAGTCCTCGGTGGCACCCAGGCGCCAGACTGGAGCCAACGATCCGGCCTCGATGAGCACCAGCACCGCCCCCCAGAGCAGCGCCCTCCCTTCTTCGAGCGAGAAGCCACTCCCTGGCCCTTTGCCGGTGACAATCCTCACGGGTTTTCTGGGGGCCGGTAAGACCACCCTGCTCAACCACATCCTCAGCAACCAAGACGGGGTCAAAACCGCCGTGCTCGTCAACGAGTTCGGTGAGATCGGCATCGACAACGAATTGATCATCGCCACGGGCGAAGACACGGTGGAGCTCAGCAACGGCTGCATCTGCTGCACGATCAACGGCGAACTGCTGGGCGCCGTTGATCGAATCCTGCACCGCCCCGACCCGGTGGACTACCTGGTGGTGGAGACCACCGGCCTGGCGGACCCGCTGCCGGTGGCGATGACCTTCCTGGGCAGCGATCTGCGCGATTCCACCCGCCTCGATTCGATCATCACCCTGATCGATGCCGAGAACTTCGAAGCCACCCTGCTCGACGGCGAGGTGGGCCGGGCCCAGGTGGTCTACGGCGACATCCTGCTGCTCAACAAGTGCGACCTGGTGAGCGAGGAGCGGCTGCTGGAGCTGGAGGCCAAGCTGCGCGCCATCAAGACCGATGCCCGCATCCTGCGCGCGGTGAAGGGGGAGGTGCCCCTGCCGCTGCTGCTCAGCGTGGGGCTGTTCGAATCGGATCGGGTGGTGGCCGAGCAGCAGGCGCCTGCCACAGCTCACGATCACGCTGATCACGACCACGCTGGTCACGATCACAGCCACGGCCACGATCACAACCACGGGCACGGCCATGGGCACGATCACGGCCATGACCACAGCCCAGGGAACCATGGCTCCGCCGACCACCTGGCGATCGAGGGATACACCTCCCTCTCGTTCAGCGCCGAGGGCCCCTTCGCCCTGCGCAAGTTCCAGAATTTTCTTGATAACCAACTGCCGCCCTCGGTCTTCCGCGCCAAGGGAGTGCTCTGGTTCAACGAAAGCGAGCGGCGCCATGTGTTCCACCTGGCCGGCAAGCGTTTCTCAATCGACGACTCCGACTGGCCGGGGGCACGCAAGAACCAGCTGGTGCTGATCGGCAAGGACCTCGACCACGCCCGTCTCCGCCAACAGCTGCAGGCCTGCGTGGCCAAGGACGCGGGCAAGGGATTCGGCTGAGTTCCCTCCACTGAAAGGCCGCTGCAGATGGCCGCTGCGCTCTTCCCCCCAGGGTCGAGGGTCGACGCACCCCCCCTCGACGGGGGCCCAAAACAGGCACGCTCGACACAACGGCCCAGGCGATCCTGGCTACGCTGATGGGACTTCGCGCCGGGGCCCATGGCCGAACTGCTGCTCCTCACCGGCGTGATCGCCCTCGTCGTGCTGGCCTTCTGGCTCACCATCGACTCCGACGACGACAATGGCGGCGGTGGTCTGATGCAGCCGGCCCTGGTGCCCATCCCTGTGCGCGCCGGCCGCGCACGACGCTGATCGGGGCCTCCTAATTCTCTGCAGCCCTCCAGGCGTAACAATCGTCACGCTGTCCCGCAACATCGCGCCGGGTCTTTCGGCTGAAGGTTTTTTAGGTTCCTGGCAGTGAATGGGTCCGCCGACCCCTGCCCGAATGCCTGAGATCTGGGTGGCTGTTCAAGCCATCGCAAGGACCCGCCGCACCCTTGTTCCCCTGGGCCTGATCGGCTCCTCCCTCGCGGCCACCGCTCTGGCGGCGGCGGCCCTGGCCCAGCAGGGGAGCGGCAAAGCCCCCCCGGCCGAAATCGGGGTTTACTCCGGACGCCACTACAACACCGACAAGGAGCTCTACCGCCAGTTCACCGCCCGCACCGGCATCAAGGTGAATCTGCTGGAGGGCAAGGACGATGCCCTGATCGAGCGCCTCCGCAGTGAGGGCAAGGCCAGCCCCGCCGATGTGCTTGTGCTCGTGGACGCCGCCCGCCTGGAAAAAGCCAGCGCCCAGGGCGCCTTTCAGAGCGCCCGCTCCGCCGCCCTACTTCGGGACGTGCCCGTGAACCTGCGCGATTCCAAGGGCCGCTGGTACGCGCTCACGCGGCGGGTGCGCTTCGTGGTGGTGAACCCCAAACAGGTGAATCCCGCCTCGATCCGCACCTACGCCGATCTGGCGCGTCCCGGCCTCAAGGGCAAGCTCTGCCTGCGGGATCGCAAGAGCGTCTACAACCAGTCCCTGGTGGCGGATCAACTGCTCCAGCGCGGTGAGGCCGCCACCCGGCAGTGGATCAAGGGCGTGGTGTCCAACGTCACCCAACCCTTCTTCACCTCCGACACACCCCTGGCCCGGGCCGTGGCCACAGGGGAGTGCGGTGTGGGGGTGGTGAACACCTACTACGTGGCCCGGATGCTCTCCGGTGAAGGGGGCGCCCAGGACCAGGCCCTGGCCCGCAACCTCAAGGTGGTGTTCCCCAACCCCGCCCACGTCAACATCAGTGGCGCCGGCGTCACCCGCCACTCCCGCAACCCCAAGGCGGCCATCCGGCTGATCGAGTTCCTGGCCTCCCCCAGCGGCGGCCGGGGCTACGCCGAAGCCAACCACGAATACCCGCTCAAGGGCTACGGCGACAACGCCATCTTGAAACGCTTCGGACCCTTCAAGGCCGATGCGGTGACCGTGGAGGGGCTCGGGGCCAAGAACCGCGCCGCCGTGGCGCTGATGGAGGCGGGGGGCTGGAAATAGGGCCACAGCTCAGTAGGTCAGCTGCACCTGCACCGTGGCGGCCAGGATGCCGGGAACGCGCCCCTGGCCGCCGGGGTTGGCGATCCATTGCAAGGCGGGTTGCAGGCTGAGGCCACCGCCGAGCGCCAGGTGGTAGTTGGCCTCCAGCACCGCCTCATAGCTCTGGCGCAGGGCCGGGCTGAAGCTGCTGCGCCCGAACGCCAGCGCCAGCACATCCGCGGGGCGGCCGGGCAGCACTCCCTGGCTGAGCCAGCCCATCTGCCCGTAGAGGGGCACCGGATTCGTGGCCGGATCAAAGCCCACGCTGGCGGCGGCCCAGAGCCGGTTGGCCAGCCCCAGGGGTAATCCCACGGGCAGGGTGATCGCTGCGTAACTGCCGGAGCCCCGGCCGCCGTAGCCCCCCAGTTGCAGCAGCCCATCGGGCAGAGCCGCCCTGGCCCCGGAGCGCTTCAGGCGGCCATCGGCGGCAGGCCAGCTGCGTTCCAACTGGGCGATCTGGAGCCACCCCCCCGCCGGACTCGGCAAGGGCGAGCGCTGCAGCGCTCGGGCCCCGAAGAGCGGGTAGCCGCCGGGGTTGTCCCCCTGGGGCGCCAGGGCCCCGAGGCGCCAGCACCACTGGGACGTGGGCCGGTAGGTGAGCACCAGCGCCGGGGCGGCGTAGGGGCTCACGGGCATGCCCGCCATGGCGATGTTGAGGGTCTGGTTAAAGGCCGAATGGATGAAATGGCCATAGGCCGGCATCGCCAGGAAGGTGGGGTCAAGGGCCTGCAGGCCCGCGCTCACCCCCAGCTCCCCCACCGCCGCCCGCCGCTCGATCGCCAGACGCGTGAGCCAGAGCCCCTGGGGTTGGGCGGTGGACTGGAGGGCAAAGACCGCCCCCAGCCGCTCGGCCAGATCGGCATCCCCGGCGTAGAGCGAGGCCCCCAGCTGCAGCTGCCAGCGGTCGATCTCCCGTCGGAACACCTGCCCGGTTGCCGGAGCCGTGCCCAGGGTGAGGGCCAGGTCGAGTTCCTGGGCCGAGCCGGCGCTGGCGGCGGCGCCGCCGGCGGGGTTGGCCATGGGCTGGGCCGTGGCCTGGATCTCCAGCGTCCACCAGGCGGAGTCAAGTGGTGCGGCGACCGCCGCGGTCCCCGCCGCCGACACCCCTGGGGCGGGTGCCCCCGGGAGCGGAGAACCCGAGAGGGCAGGGCCTGGGGGGGCGGACCCCGGGAGGGCAGGCCCTGGACCCGGCGCCGGCAGGGCCCCGGCGCGCACCGGGGCAGCGGCAACGCTTGCCCACGCCAGCCCAAGCGCCAACGGTCGCCAACCTGCCACACCCAACTCCTAGGCTGAGCCCTCACTCCACTGCCTATGACCGCCGCTGGCAAGGCGATCGCCGTGGTCCAACCCAGCCGGGGTGTCCTGGCCGGGGGTGTGCTTCTCCTCTGCGCCCTGGCCCTGGCGCCGATCGTCGCACTCCTTGGCTTCGCCGCCCTGGGCGAGGGTCCCGCGGCCCTGGCCCTCGGCCCCGATGGCCGGGAGCAGGTGCTGAACACCGTGGCCCTTGTGGCGGGGGTGGGCGTTTTCGGGGCGGCTCTGGGCACGGCCACCGGCTGGTTGACCGCCTGCTGCCACTTTCCCGGGCGCCGCTGGCTGCGTATCGCCCAGCTGCTGCCCCTGGCCACCCCCAGCTACCTGCTGGCCGCCACGTTGGTCGACCTGGGCAGCCGCTGGCAGCTGCGGGTCCATGGCCTGGGCTGGACTGTGCTGGTGCTGACCCTGAGCACCTACAGCTACGTCTTCCTGCTGGCGACCGAGAGCTTCTCGGCCAGCGGCCAGCGCCAATTGGAGGCCTGCCGCAGCCTTGGGGTGGGCCCCTGGGGCAGCTTCGCGCGGGTGGCTTTGCCGATGGCCCTGCCCGCGGTCGGGGCGGGCCTTGCCCTCTCCGGCATGGAAGTGGTGAACGAACTCGGGGCGGTGGAACTGCTGGGGTTGCCGACCCTCTCAAGCGGGATCCTGCAGCGCTGGCAGGGGGAGGGCAACCCCGAGGCCGCCGTGGGGCTGGCCCTGATGGCGCTGCTGATCGTCAGCCTGCTGGTGGGGGCCGAGCGCCAGCTGCGGGGCCGCAGCCGCCGCTGGGTCCAGAACCAGGGGGGTGACGCCCCCCAACGCTGGCCCCTGGCGGGCTGGCGCCGCCTGGCCGCCCAGACCCTGACCCTGCTGCCGCCCCTGGCCACCCTCGGCTTGCCCCTGCTCTGGGCCACCCTGAGCTGGGACCAGTTGCAGGGGGAATCGGCCAGCGAACTGTTGGCGCTCACCGGGCGTAGCTTACTCCTGGCCCTCGCCGCGGCGGTCCTCACCGTGGCCACCGGGCTCGTGCTGGCGATCGCCCGGCGCTGGTTGCCTTCCCCCCTGCTGCAGCGCCTGAGTTTCAGTGCTGGCATGGGCTACGCCATACCCGGCACGGTGCTGGCCCTGGCGCTGATGCTGATCGGTGGACCACTGGCCCTCAGCCCGCTGCTGCTGCTGCTCTGGGGCTACGGCGATCGCTTCCTGGCGGTGGCCAAGGGGGGCCTCGATGCCGCCCTGGAACGCCTGCCCCCCAGCGTCGATGAGGCCGCCACCAGCCTGGGTTGCAGCTGGCCCCAGGTGCTGCTGCGCGTCCACCTGCCCCTGCTGCGGGAGCCCCTGCTCGTGGCGGGTTTGCTGGTGTTCGTGGACACGGTGAAGGAACTGCCTCTCACCTTCGCCCTGCGACCCTTCGATTTCGACACGCTCTCGGTGCGGGTCTTCCAGTACGCCAGCGACGAACGGGTGGGGGCGGCGCTGCTGCCCGCCCTGCTGATCCTGATGCTGGGTCTGGTGGCTTCGCTGGCCCTGATCCCCAGCCTGGAATCGGACCGCCGCCATGGGGGCTGAGGCGGGGCTGGGGTCTCGGCTGTTGAGCGCCGGAGGATGTGCCTTTTCATCCATCGCCTGGTGATCCCCGGGCGTCACCCGGGCGGAGGGATCAAGAGGATGAAGACCGTCTTCAAGTCACCGGCATGGATGGGACAACTCCAGAGCACTGGAACCTGAGGAGGGACCAACGGCGCATTCTTCACCTGACGGACCTGCGGGACTGGTGCATGCAGCGTCTGGCCCATCTCTCGCTCAGCAACATGGAGGATGCTCGCTGCCTCACGGGCGAGCACCTCGAGATGCTGGAGGCGACCAATCCCGCAACGATGCTCTGGCTTGACCTGCCGCCCAGTGGCTCTCCAGAAGAGCGGCAGTTCTGAGCAAGACAAGGCCGAAGAACCCTGGGGTGCAGGCAATGAGCCCAAGGGTTCAAATGATCAACCGTGCTGAAAACAAAGCCGAACCAGTGTCGTGATCAATTCACGATTCATTCCCGCAGCAGCAGCGACCCCCCTTCCACTTGGAGCACTTCTGGCGCTTGCATCCCTTCTTCTTGAAGGCTCTCAAAAGTCGCTTGACCGATGACTGCGTCTCATCCGAAAGACCCTGCATGAACACTCCCATGGCGAAGCCTGAAACATGAATTCTCTGGATTCACCGTAATCCGGATCGCACCAGGGAATCCTCGCCAGTGAACAAGCCCGGGTAGCAAATGGCACACCACTGGACTCTCGCCTTCCCCCTAGGCTTCAACCTCCCGGGGCCCCTACGGATGGCGACCACCGACCCGCTCCATGCCGCGACCGCAGCCGAACTGATCAGCGGCGAGCCCAGCGCCCAAGTGGCCACCGGCCCAGCCGGGCGGGCCATGGCGCAGGCCCTCGACAACGTTCTTCTGGCGGGCCTTCAGGAACACATGAACCTGGAACGACGGGCCAGCGCCACCTACTGGGCCATGGCGATCTGGTTTGACGAACGGGACCTGCGGGGGTTCGCCCAGTACCTGCACCAGGAATCCCTGGGAGAACAACAACACGCCACCGAGTTCGCCGATTACCTCGTGGCCAGGGGGCAGACCGTGCAACTGGCCCCGTTGCCGGCCCCCCGCCAGAACTGGTCATCGCCCCTGGACATCTTCGCGACGGCCTTTCAACTGGAGACCGATGTGACCACCTCCCTGCAGCAGCTCTACGAAGGGGCCGAGCGGGCCGGGGATGTGCGCACCACGGTGTTCCTCGATCCCATCGTGCACCGACAGATCGCCGCCGAAGACCAGACCGCCCATCTGCTCGGGCGGATTCGCTTCAGCCAGGGGCAACCGGCCCCCCTGCTGATTCTTGATGCTGAACTCAGGAACGAATCGCCCCAGCCGGGATCAGCGGTCGGCGGCTGATCTCCGCGAGGAAAGCCAGGGCCAGGGAATCCTTGAGCCCGCTGCGTTGCAGCACACGAACCCGGCCCTGGAGCTCCCGCCGCCGCCCTTGCAGGTCGGCGAACTCCCGACCGAGGCGCTCCCGCAATCCGGCGTCCTGACAGCGTTGCAGCTGGGCATGGATCTGCCCGCCACGGCAGCGCAGGGCCCCCATGGCCCCGCAAAGGCTTCCGACCAGGCTCTGTGACGGCTGAGGCGCCGATGGGGGCCGCAATGGAGTCATCAGGCCGCCAGGGGGGCGGAGTCCACCAGCGCCGGTGCCAGCCGCAGGCCGCATTCTCCGGCGGGGGCCTCCAGCAACCGGGCCTGACGTATGCGGGAGATCAGCCGGGTGCTGGTGACCCGGGTGGTGCCGATCAGTTCACCGATGCGCTCGTGGGTGAGCCGGAACGGCAGCTCGCACCAGGCGCCGCAGCGGCGCCCCAGGCGGTTCACCAGCAGGGCCAGCAGGGCCTGGAGGCGCTGGTCGGCCGAACCCAGGTGGCGGATGCGCAGAAGTTGCAGGGTCCACTCGTTGACCGGGTCGAAACCGCCGACAGCCAGGGGCTCGGCGTCGCTGCGGAAGACCAGGGGGGTGAGCGCCTCGACGCAGACGCCCTCACTGCAGAGGCGATCGGTGCGGAGCTGATCACCGCTCTGCAGGAACGCGATCGTCATGCCCTCAGTCTCTTCGCAGGGGCAGTAGACCCGCGCCACACCCTCGATCACCTCGATGCAGCGCCCCCCGGGGCGCAGGGTGGGATCCAGCAGGACTGTCTGCCCCACCGGCATGCGCACGGGATGGAGAGGCTGATCGGGGAGGAATCGGAAACTCATCGGCGGGGGCAGGCGCCCCCCGCGGAGGCGCTGTTGCGAATGACTCTCAACCTAAACAAGCGCGCTCCAAATTGCAAGCGATTCTCAATAGCAAGTTCTTCGGGGCGAGGCAGCGCTCGCCTGGCGGCTGAGGTGCCGAGTCGTCGCCGGACCGCTGGGCCCCAGCCAGGTGGGGCCGCCGCCGACAGGGATCATCCCCTGGTCGCACCCGCTCCAGGCGCCCATGCCGCCAGCCCGCCGAGCCGAGGTCACCCGATGCCAGGTCTGTAACCTCCGGGCGCTGCAGTTGTGCCCTCGGGGGCCTGGGGCGGTGCGATCAGACGCGACCCAGGCCAGGACTCACCCCAGGCTTGAAACCGTATTTTCCCTACATGCCATGGTTCGTCTGCATGGAGACCGCTCGAGCCTTCTGACCGCGCTCGCCGCCCACTGGGCCGAGCAACAACTCCAGCTGCCCGCCACCCTCCAGAAGCCTCTGCTCAATCCCGCTCCGCCACAGCGCAGGAAGGGCAGAGCCCGCGCACGTTGAGCACGCACTCAAGCAGCCGGAAACCATGGGCCAGGGCCGCCTGCTCGCCGGCGCTGATCACGGAGGTGCTTTCGAATTCCTCGGTGCGGCCGCAGCGCACACAAACCAGATGATGGTGGTCGCGGTGGGCGTCGCCCGCCAACTCGAATCGACGGCCACCTTCGGGCAACTCCAACTCCTGCAGCAGCCCTAGGGAACTCAGCAACCGCAGGGTGCGGTAGACGGTGGCCAAAGAAACGCGGCCATCGGAGCGGATCAAGCGCTGATGCACCTCTTCGGCGCTCAGATGGCTGCCTTCACCAATGCGTTCGAACAACTCCAGCACGCGCTGCAGCTGGGGGGTGAGCCGCTGCCCGCGGTCGTGCAGGTTGGAGCGCAGGGCTTGGTCCGGCGGCGGCGGGCCGGCGCCCGGGATGGCAGGCATTTCTCAAGAGTACGGCTAATTGCGATCAAGGTGCAGGACCCAGGGCATGGGAGTCAGGGTCCCGACTGGCGATGGGGCACTCGGGTCTGCGCCCACCAGCGTTGATCGAGCCGGGCCGTACCCGCCGCCAGGAGATCCGCAGCCACCGTCACCAGGCGGTAACTGAGCGCCACCGCCAAGAGGGGCGCTTCAGGCAGCTCCATCCCCAGGCGCAGCAGCAGGGTGGCCTCGAACACCCCCAGCCCCCCCGGCGCCCCGGGCACCACCAGGCCAGCGGTCCAGGCCAGGGCGAAGCCCGCCAACCAGTGGCCCCAGCCCAGGGAAAGCTGTTGATCGAAGGCCACGACGCAGCAGGCGAAGCCGCCGAAGCGCAGCAGCACAAACAGCAACTCCGCCAGCAGGGGCCCCAGGGGATAGCCCGGAAGCGGGGGTGCGACGGCACCCGAGATCTGTTCAGCCCCCAGGGCCGCATCCTGGGGGAGTCGCGCCCGCAGCTGGGCCAGCCGCCGGCGCTCCAAAACGCCCAGCAGGGGCTGGAACCAGCGCGGCACCAAGGCCAGCAGCGGCACCAGGGCCAGCAGTGCCCATCGGTCCGCTCCCTGCAGGGGCCACAGACCCACGGGCACCAGGGCCAGGGCGGCGGCGGCCATCAGAACGGGATCGAGCAGTACCGCCAGCACCGCCCGCTGGGCCGAAAGGGGGCTGGCCGTGACGACACCTCCAGCGCGCAACACCTGGATGCGCTCCACCAGGTGCCAGATGCCGCCGGGAAGGTACTTGCGCAGGTTGCTGCTCAAAAACAGCAGCACGGTGGCCCCCCAGGCTGGGTTCAGGCCCAGCCAACGCAAGCCAGTCGCCCAGGCCAGAGCATTGACCACCAGGCTCAGCAGGCTCACCCCCACACCAAGCAGCAGCCAGGCCGAGCCCTGGCCATCGAGGGAGAGCAGGGCCAGTTGACGGCCGTTGTTGAGCAGCGCAGCGAGCACGAAGCCGACGCTGGCCAGACCCACCCAGAGCCGGCCGCCGCCGGGCAGGGGAGGCAGCTTCGGCCAGCGAAGACGACCGACCAGTCCGAGCGCCCCCTGCCGCCAGTGGGCGAGGCGGCCACGGATGGCACCGATCGCCCGCTGGAGGGGATGGGCTTGTGGTTCTGTCATGGCCTCTCCTCGCTGGCCCAGGCCGCCTGAACCGCCGCGCGCAACTGGTGCAGTGGGAGCCCATGGCGGCGGGCGAGGGCTGCCAGATCCTCGTACTCCGGCTTCATGGTTCGACGGCCTGTCGGGCTGTGCGCCTCCTTGATGCGCACGGGGCCCCAAGGCGTCGCGAGGCTGCGGCTGCTCCGGGGCAGGCTCCAGCGCTGCTGGAGCTGCTCGCGCACCCCCAGGCTGCTGCTGTGGGTCCACCAGACCCGTCGCAGGGTGCCGGCGCGCTCAGGGGCCACGAGCACGCTGATCAACGCCGCCGGGCGGCCCTTTTTCATGGCGATCGGCTGGCTGAACACCTCCAGGCCCCCCGCCCCGCGCAGCTCCTCCATCAGGAAGGCCAGGTCCTCGGGGCTGGCGTCATCCACCTGGGCCTGCTGCAGGAGCAGGGGTTCGAGGATCTCGCCGGCTTCAAGCCCTGGGCCCCCCTGCTGGGGGCTGGACGGGGCAAGCCAGAGCCTCAGCAGGTTGGGGCGATCGAGGGTGCGCGTCCCCAGACCCATGCCCACCCGCTGGGGCACCAGGGCGGGGGCCTGGGCGAAGCGGCTCGCCCAGGTGACCATCAGGGCCAGGCCCGTTGGGGTGGTGAGTTCTCCAGGGGGGAAGCCCGCGCTGCTGGCTAGGGGGACGGCGGCGCGGACGGCCAGTTCCAGCACCGCCGGGGCTGGCAGGGGCAGCGGGCCGTGGGCCGTGCGCACGGTGCCATGGCCAGCGGGCGGTGGCGCACAGATGAGCTCATCAACGCCGAAATGGAGCAGACCGGCGCAGACCCCGACCACATCCACCAGGGCATCGATGGCGCCCACCTCATGGAAATGAACCTGCTCGGGCGGAAGGCCATGAACCGCCCCCTCCGCCTCCGCCAGCCACTGGAACACCGCCACCACCCGCTCGCGCAGGGCCCCCTCGAGGGGGCTGGTTTCCAGCAAGGTCCGGATCGCGCTCCAGGGGCGATGGAGAGGCTGCGGCTCCAGCGCTTCAACATGCACCGTGAGACCTCGAAGACCGCCGCTGCGGCCCTCCTGCCACTGCAGGCGGTACCCCCCGGCCAGGCCCACCTGAGCAAGGGGCTCCTCCACCCGCTCCCGGGGCAGCCCCAGATCGAACAGCGCCGCCAGCAGCATGTCCCCCGCCAGGCCGGTGGGGCAATCGACATAGGCCAGGGTCATCGGGCTGGGGTCATCGGGCGCAGCAGCGTGGGGGCACGCGCCAGCAGCCGTTCGGCCTCGGCCTCCAGGCGGCCGGTCTCCCGTCGCAGCCACTGTTCCACCTCGCGGCGGGCGCGCCGCTGCTCCCGCTGGGCGGTGTCCACATCGTGGCCTGAAAGTCCCCACAGCCGCCCGAGCAGGACCCGGTCGTCAGCGCCGCCGAGGGCACGGCCGAAGTGCAGCTCTTCGGCGACCATGCCGGCCTGGAGCATGCGACTCCAACGGCGCAGATCCTCAGCTTGGAGCTTGACCGCCGCTGGCAGTTCGAAGGCGGTGCTCCCGTTGCAGCGCAGGCCCGCCCGCAGGCAGGCCAGGCTCCCCACCAGCACCTGCTTCACGGTCAGGCCGTTTTCGCTGGCCACCAGGGCATGGGCGGCCTCATGGAGGGCAATGCGCCGCAGGCGGGCCCGACCGCCGGGCAGGGCTTCGGCCAACAGGTGGCCGCCCAGGCCGCCGAAGCGGGCGGCATCGAGGCTGAGGGCACCCAGGGCGGCTGCCGTCCCGAGGGCGACCGGTGCCGCGCCGAGGCCAACAAAAGGCCCCAGCAACGCCGCCACCGTGACGCCCCCCACCACCATCCCCGCCCGCAGGGCCGGACCGTCGTCGGTGACGGATGGAGCGCCGGTCGGCCGAAGCCCCATCTCAGCGGCCCGGTCGGATGATCGCGTTGCGGTGGGGACCGGTGGCGGGACCACCCGTGGCGGGACCGCTGCGGGGGGAGGTCTTACGGGCTCCGTCGCGGGAGGGACCGCGGTCGCCCTGGCCCTTGCCCCTGGCCTTGCCGCCGCGGTTGCCCCGCTGGGGCATCGGGGCAATCACCTCGAAGCGCTCCATGTGGAGCTGCTGGCCCGTGCGGCGCACATCGAGGGAGACGAAATGGCGCAGGTGCTCCATGGGCACCGTGCCCTTGAGCTGCAGCTTGAACGGTGTGGGCCGACTGCCGTCGGGGCGGGGCATCTGACGCACCTTGATCACCAGATCGGCGCTTTCCGGACGGGTGTAGATCAGCTCGCCGCGCACGGAAAAGTAGTCATCGCCCTCGGGCAGGGCGTCGGAGCGCTGGGGCTCCGGTGGGGTCGCCCCCTCGGCCGAGGCTTCACTGGCGGTGGGTGCGCTGGCGGGAGTTCCGTCGGTGGTTTCGGCGCCATCTGAGTTCGTCGCCAGGGTGCTCGGCTCCCAAACCCCCACCATCTGCAGGTGCAGAAAGTCGGTTTCGCGGAAGCGGGGATAGACGACCCACAGATGGGGTGTGGCCAAATCCAGGTGGCGACGCATCAGGTTCAGCACGCGCCCCAGCACCACGGCTTCGATCACCGTGCCGTCCTCGGTGTGAATGTGGCCGCGGGTGAGCTGCCCGGCGTCGTCAGGGACATAGCGTCCCCGCACCACGCCGATGGCCCGGTATTGAAGCGGTTCGGTGACCGGGGAAATCGGATGCTGACGCATGGTCTCTGGGGGCAACCCTTGGCCCAATCGCCAATGTAGTCCTGCTCCCTTGCCCCAGACTGGCGCCCAGCCACACCCTTCCCATGGCCCCGCGCACGCCCCCCGGCTCCGGCACCGGATCGCGCCTCAGCCTGCGGTTGGGGTTGCTGATCGCGACCTTGGCGGGGCTATGCCTGGCCGGGGGATGGTGGCTCGGCCAACGCTCAGCGGGGGCAGGGGGGCCCTTGCCCAACCAGATCGCCCTGCAGCGCCAGGCCCAGCAGCTTCAGCGTTCCGTCGACCAGGGACGGGCCAGCGAAGCGGAAAAGGAGCGGCTGTTGCAACTCCTGCTGGCCCTCGAGCAGAAGGCTGAGGCCACGAAGCTTCTGGAGCGGCTGGCGGACCAGAACCCGGAGCGCTGGCCCCTGCGGCTGCTGCTGGCGGAACTGCGGCGGGACCAGAACGACCGGACCGGGGCCGAGCGGGAGGTGCGGCAGATCCTCAACCTTTCACCCGATCGAATCGAGGCCCTGCAACTCCGCACCTTGCTTCAGATGGAACAGGGACGCAGCGGCGAGGCCCAAGCGCAGCTCCAGGCTGCCTTCCTCAGGGCCAACACCGCCCCCCCCTCGGCCAACGCGCTGCCGCTGGGGCTGCTGCTCGCGGATCTGCTCCAGCGCCAAAAGCAAGCAGGTCCCGCTGAAGCGCTCTACCTGAAACTGGCCATTGACCATCCCAGGGATCCACGGCCGCTGCTGGCGTTGGCCTTGCTCAAGCAGGAGGCGGGTGACACCAAGGCGGCCCAGACGGCCCTGGCAAAGGCCCGGGAGCGCAGCCCAGACAAGGACGACCCACGGCTCGATCAGGTGGCCACCGACTGGGGATTAGCGCCCCTGCGGGTCCTCAGGGTCCCTTCAGCTGTGTCCCCGAAACCGGTGGCGGGGTCTTCTGCAGTTCCAGTGCCCTGAGCGCCTGATCCACGGCATCGCCGGGGGGTGTGGCGTTGTCCATGGCCGAAGAGCGGCGAAGAGTGTTGATCAGATCACCAGGGTTCTTGACATCGAGGATTCCCTTGGAATTGCCGTTGGTGGGGCCGTAGTCGAGGAATTGCTGTTCCTGGTTTGACTTGCTGGAGTACGGGTTGTCGGCCCACACCGGCAGAGCGGAGGTAAGAGCGCCCAGGGCTCCAAGACCCAGCAAGGGGGCCCAAGTCGAACAACGACCCATGCCTCTGCGCCCCATCGCCCCTGCCCTCGAGATGGAACGATGCTAGAGGGCCCCGATCGAGACGTGGACGCACCACATGCGCATCGCCACCTGGAATGTGAACTCGGTGCGCAGCCGCCTCGACCAGCTATTGGATTGGCTGCGGCAGGAACGCCCCGACGTGCTCTGCCTCCAGGAGACGAAGGTGGAGGACGGCAACTTCCCGGCCAACGCCTTCACGGCACTGGGCTACGAGTTGGTGATCAGCGGCCAGAAGGCCTACAACGGCGTGGCCATCCTCAGCCTTCACCCGCTCGAAGACGTGCGCATCGGCTTGGCCGCCCTGTTGCCGGATGACGCCGAAGCCGAAGAGCTGGGGGAGCAAAAACGCGTGATCAGCGCCCGCATCGAAGGGGTGCGCGTACTCAACGTCTATGTGCCCAACGGCTCGTCGCTCAGCTCCGACAAGTACGCCTACAAGTTGCGCTGGCTGGGCTGCCTGCAGCGCTACCTGGAGGCCCAGGAGCAGGAAGGCGATCCCCTCTGCCTGGTGGGAGATTTCAACATTGCCCTCGAAGGGCGCGATCTCCATGATCCCAAGCGGCTCACCGGCGGGATCATGGCCAGCGAGGCCGAACGGGGGGCGCTCACAAAGGCCTTGGGAGGACGCCTAAGCGATGTGTTCCGGGTCTTCGAGGCTGAGAGCGGCCACTGGAGCTGGTGGGACTACCGAAGCGGCGCCTGGGACCGGGATCGGGGCTGGCGGATCGATCACATTTACCTCTCGGAAGATCTGCTGGTGTGGGCCACGGGCTGCGTGATCCACAAGGGGGTGCGCGGCAACGAGAAGCCCAGCGACCATGCCCCGGTGGTGGTGAATCTGCAGCTGCCGGAGGAGGAGGAACACGAGGAAGGCGGTTACGAGAGCTTCTGATCACCTCGGCGATCCAGGTCGGTTGAGCGCAGGATTCGGCCCAGGGGGAAGCGCAGAGCTGTGACCTCGATCACGTCACCGCTTGGGCGGGCCCAGGTGTGCTGTCCCATCCACCCATTCCGTAGCCCACAGCAGGCTGAGCGGCTGGAAGGGGGTGCGACCTGCCAGGGCGGTGCCCATGCTTGGGCCCGCTCGGCAAGCATTGTGGGCTGGAGATCAAGTCAGCTGAAGGCCCTCGCGCTCCGCCTGGCCGTTGGTTCACAGCGGGCCCGAATGGTTGAACTGGGTGTGATCTGAACGCCCCCACACGCCTGCCGCCCCGGCTTGGAGCGGTGGGCGGAGCCATCAGCGCTGGACACTCGGCGGCAGCTCATGCCCTGTTGGTTGAACAAGGCCAGCGCACGGATCAGCAACGCCCAGCACGGTGGCCTTCCGTGCATCGGGCAGCCTCTCCGCAGAGGCCCGCCAGGTGGTGCGCTTGATGGCGATCCGGGGGTTCCCATCGCCGGCAGCGCCGGATTCCAGGCGGCCATGCGCTGGAGCCGCCAACACCTGCCGCCGTCCGCCGCCCGGGGCCTGGGGTGGCCCCCCCCCCCCCGCGACCCAGGACCTCCAGCCCGGCCCTCCCCTCGCCCCCAAGGAGGCGGCCGTTCTGCAGCTCGATGGCACCGGGCAGGTGATGCTCTCGGCCTGCGGGACGATCTCCGGAACCGCGCCGTAGGGAGGACGTTTGCAGGCGCTGCAGCGTTTCCGGTGACGGGTGGCCGATCCACCCCGTAGACCCCCTGCTCAGGGGATCGGCCACAGAGACGTCCATCACACGCTCCGACGAACGACGGTCCCAAGCCGTGGACCGCATGGAAGCTGTGGAGCGGGTCCACAAGGAGTGCCGCAGCATGCCCAAGCCAAGGGGAGGGCGCCTCCTCGCAGCCTGGCAACTCAGCGGTGCGGGTGGACCCGTCTCGGGGCCCATGCCCGGGGCACGCTGGCGGGGGATGGTCTCCGGGGTGGCCCACGGGGCGGCAGCTGCGCTGGAGTTCTTCTCGCGTCTGCGATTCCGCTGGCAGACCTTGTCCCATGGGGCCGCGGTTGTCCCGGCGTCACTGGGCCTTGCGCCCGAGCAGCCAGCGCCGCGCTGGGGCGATCACCAACAGCCCCACCCCAGGCTGAATGAACTCACGGGCCTGGGCTGCCAACGGCGGCTCCAGGCAAGAGACCAGGGCGGTGAACGGGCTGAGCATGTGCAGCTGCCCGCTGGCGATCGAGCAGATCATCAGCACGACCACCACGGGGACCAGCACCACGGGCGGGATCGCACCGACCAGGGGAGCACCGGCGCCAGGATCTGAAGCGCCGTGGGCCCACGCCGGGTCTGCGCCGTCATCCCAGCGCCAGGGAGCAGTGCGGCCACCGGCAGAGATGACAGCAGGCTCAGGGCCCAGCGGAGCGCCTCGACAGGGAACGCAGGGGTGCCGCGAACCTCGCTGGTCGATTCGATCCTCGGGGCCCTGGGCAGGCCTTGCTTCAGCGGCTGAACCCTGTTCATGGGGCGATAGGGTTTTCGATTGCTTTCGTTTGATCCATGGCACCCCGCCGCAGCTCCTTCCTTCGCGATTTCCAGGCCTTCATCAACCAGGGAAACGTGGTCGACCTGGCGGTGGCCGTGGTCATCGGCGGAGCCTTCGGCAAGGTGGTGGATGCGGTGGTCAGCCTGGTGATGACCTCGCTGCTGGCCCCCGCCCTCAAGGCCGCCAACGTGGCCTCGATCGCCGCCTGGCCCGCCGGCGCCGTGATCGTGGCGCTGATCAACTTCGTGGTGATCGCCTTCGTGGTCTTTCTGATCGTGCGCTCGATCGAGCGCCTGCGCCGTAAGGAGGAGGCCGTTGCTGCCCCCGATCCCCAGGCCGACCTGGCGGCCGCCGCCACGCGCCTGGCCGAGGCCCTCGACCGCCGCGCCCTCTGAGGGCCTGGGCCCCTGTGGTTCGGGCGGCTCAGCGCCTGCTGATCACCGCCAGGACGGCTTCGCCGTAACGCTCCAGTTTGGCGGCCCCCACGCCGCTCACCTGGGCCAGTTCGCCGGTGCTGGCGGGCCGGAGTGCCGCCACCTCCACCAGGGTGCGGTCGTGGAACACCACGTAGGGGGGCACCCCCTGGCTGCGGGCCTGGTCCCGCCGCCATTCCTTGAGGGCCGCCAGCAGGGCTTCGCCTTCGCGATCCAGCTCCGTGTCGCCCGCCCGGGCGCGCTCGCTGCCGCTGGGTCCCTGGCGGCGCTGCTCCTGCCGGGGGGGAGGCAGGTGCACCGCAAAGCGGCTCTCCCCCCGCAGCAGCGGCCGCACCAGCGCATCGGCGCCGAAGCGCAGGCCGCCGCGGGCCTCCGGGTCGCTCTCCAGCACCCCCCGGGCCACCAGCTGCCGAAACAGGCTGCGCCACTGGCCCCTGTCGAGCTCCTTGCCGATCCCATAGACGCTCAGCTGCTGGTGAGCCAGCTCCCGGATGCGGGCGGTGTCGGCCCCCAGCAGCACATCCACCAGATGGGCGGCCCCGAAGCGGCTGCCCGTGCGGTAGACGGCTGAAAGTGCCTTGCGGGCGGCCTCGGTGCCATCTGTGGAGCGGTCGGGTTCCAGGCAGCGGTCACAGTTGCCGCAGGGCTCCGCCAGCGCCTCACCGAAGTGGGCCAGCAGCACCTGGCGCCGGCAGCCCGCCGCCTCGGTGAAGGCCACCAGGGCATCGAGCTTGCCGTGCTCGATCCGCTTCTGCTCCGGCTCAGCGGCGGAGTCGTCGATGAAGCGGCGCAGCTGGGGCAGATCCCCCGCCCCGTGCACCATCCAGGCGGTGGCCGCCAGCCCGTCGCGCCCGCCCCGGCCGGTCTCCTGGTAGTAGGCCTCCAGGCTCTTGGGCAGGTCCACATGGGCGACGAAGCGCACATCGGGCTTGTCGATGCCCATGCCGAAGGCCACCGTGGCCACCACCACCACGGCGCTCTCCTGGCGGAAGCGCCGCAGCACCTGGGCGCGCACGTCGTTGTCCAGGCCCGCGTGATAGGCCAGGGCGTCGAAGCCCGCCGCCCGCAGGGCCTGGGCCAGGCTCTCCACCCGGCTGCGGGAGCGGGCGTAGACGATCCCCGCCTCGCCCCTTTGACCCTCAAGGAAGGCCAGCAACTGGCGGCTTGGGTCGTCCTTGTCGCGCAGCAGGTAGCGGATGTTGGGCCGATCGAAGCTGGCGCTGAACACCCGGCCGCTCTCCAGCGCCAGCCGCTGGCGGATCTCCTCGCGGGTGCGCGGATCGGCCGTGGCGGTGAGCGCCAGCCGCGGCACCGCCGGGAAGCGTTCCGCCAGCTGGGCCAGCTGCAGGTATTCGGGCCGGAAATCGTGCCCCCACTGGGACACGCAATGGGCCTCATCGATGGCGAACAGGGCGATCGGCAGCTCCCCCAGCCGCTCGAGGGTGTCGCCCGAAAGCAGGCGTTCGGGGGAAAGGTAAAGCAGGTCCAGCTCGCCGGCGCGCAGGGCCCGCCAGCTGGCGGCGCCCTCGGCGGGGCCCTGGGCGGAGTTGAGGGCGGCGGCGCGCACCCCGGCCTGGCGCAGCGCCTCCACCTGGTCCTGCATCAGGGCGATCAGGGGCGAGATCACCACGCCCGTGCCGGCCCGGCAGAGGGCGGGGATCTGATAACAGAGGGATTTGCCGCCCCCCGTGGGCATCAGCACGAGGGCCGAGCCCCCTGCCAGCACATGGTCAACGATCGCTTCCTGGGGGCCGCGGAAGGCGCCGTAGCCGAACACCTCCCTCAGCACAGCCGCCGGCTCGCGCAAGGATGATTCGCTCATCGCTCAAGCATGCCCACGCCGTTCCGGAAGATCAGCAGTTGGTTGTTGGCGGGCAGATCCAGGCGTTCGCTCAGGCTGAGACCCACCCGGGCGGCCTCGGCCTGGATCACCTGGGCATCACGAACCCCCATGGACGGATCGCGGGCCCGCAGCTCGGCGTCAAAGGCGGCGTTGCTGGCAGCGCTGTGGACGCCCCCCTCGCTGAAGGGGCCATAGAGGAACAACAGGCCCTCGGGCGCCAGCACCCCCGCCGCACCGGCCAGCAGAGCCAGCACCGCCTCCCAGGGCATGATGTGCGCCGTGTTGGCTGAGAACACCGCTTCGAAGGGACCCTTCGGCCAGGGCTGCACGCGCACGTCCAGGGCGAGGGGCTCCAGCAATCCTTCCGGCTGGGGGGCCTGTAGCAGCAAAAAGCGCAGCAACTCGATGTTGGACGGCAATTCCGTCGGTTGCCAACGCAGGCCGTCGATTGAGGCGCAGAAATGCTGGGCGTGCTGGCCCGTGCCCGAGCCCACTTCGAGCACCGAGGCCTGGGGCGGCAGCCAACGGCTCAACATCCCAAGGATGGGCCCCTTGTTGCGCTCACAGGCGGGCGAGAACACCGCTACTTCAGGCCGGCTGCCAGTCGTCGGGGGGCAGGGGCTTGTCAGTGTCCTTCAAGGACGGGAAGGTGCTGCGGATCTGGGCGATCACCGCCTGGCGCACCTGGGCGCGGAAGATGGCGGCGGCCTCGCCCTCCAGCACGGGGTAATCGCTGGCACTGGCGGCTTCTTCGCCGCGCAGGGGCTTCCAGCTGGTCTTCTCCCTGGCCCTGAGGGCCTCCAAGGGGGCGTTGAAATCGATGCTGAGCACCCGACCGCTGGCGGCGGCTTCCGCTGCCCAGGTGTTGCGCAAGGGAATGAGCGCCTTGGCCTTGAGGGTGTCGGGGAGCCCCAGCACCGGTTGGTCGTAGGCCAGGGCCCGGAGCTCCTCTTCGAGCACGATCCGCCAGGCGCCCAGCTCACCACTGGCCAAGCCCAGCTCCGCTTCGGCGGCCTTGAAGGCCTCCAGATGGAAAGCAAGCCAGCGCACGTGCGATTTATCTCGGAAGCTCTTGCGGGCCGAGCCCTTCCCCGTGGCCAGCTTCGGCAGGGCGGCTTCCGCCTGGCGCAGGAAAACCCGGTCTTCCGGCTCGAGATTGATCGCCCCCCAGCGCTGGCGGTACTCCCAAAGCTCCGCGTAGCGCCGCACCTCTTCGACCGGCCAGCCCAGTTCCTTGAGTTCCTCTGCCCGGTTCACTTCGCCCTTCAGCACCCTGTGGCCCAACTGTGTCGAGGGCAGCGTAGTGGGCGGCCCCTGCGGGAGCCCATGGCGCCCCCACCGGGGGCGGGATCCCGTTCAGTTGAGGACAGGGTTCAGGCCGGGGATGAAGGCAAGGTTGCCGGGGCTGCTGCGGATCGCCACCCCGGAGGCCCCCACCTGGAAGCGGCCCTCGTCGCTGCCGGCACCGCCCTGGCCGTCGTTGGCCTGGATCAGCACCTTGCCACTCGCAAAGAAGGCATAGGCGTTCCGGGAGCCGTCGGCCCAGGCGAGGTCATAGATGGTCTGGCCGTTGTCGTTCTGCAGGCGGCTGAGACGGCAGGGGATGCGCTCGGGTTCAGATTGGTCGCTGCGGCGGTACACACAGAGGTTGGTGCCGCCAGGTGCTTCACCCTCCGGAGCGCTGGGGGGGCCGCTGGGGCGCGCTTCTGGATAGGGAACCCGGGCCGTGTCGTCACTGCCTCCCGCTGGCCCTTCGCCAGCGGCGGGCAAACGCCTGAGGAAATCGCGCACCGCCGCCGCGGAGACGGCGAAGTTGAGCCCCTCACTGTCGTTGTATTTGAACGTGGCGATGCCGGCGACGCAGTTGCGGGCGTCGAGCACCGGGCCGCCGGAATTGCCCGGGTTGATCGCGGCATCGATCTGCAGGATGCCGTCGCGATCCCGCAGGCTGCTGACGACGCCGCGGCTGAGGCTGAACTCCAGCCCCTTGGGCGCCCCGATCACGAACACCTCCTGGCCCACGGCGGAGGGCCGATCGTTCAGCTTGAGCACCTGGCCGCGGGTGCCCTGCACCGCCAGCAGGGCCAGGTCGTTGGTGGGGGAGCCACCGCCACCCCGGGCCACCACCTGGGCTCCGTCGCTGCGGCCGTCCACCCACTTGAGGTTCACCCCGTCGCTGCCTTCCACCACGTGGGCGTTGGTGACCAGGTAGGTGGTGCTGTTCTGCTGGGCGACCACGAAGGCGCTGCCGAGGCCCCGTTCGGTGCGCACCACGGCGACGCCATTTTTGGAAGCGCTGAAGATCTGCTCGGCGTTGCGGTTGCCGTTGGTGCAGCGGCCGGCGGCGCCCACCGCCAGGGGCGGCTGCAACCTGGGCGCCAGGGCGGTGGCCTGCACCATGCCGCAGCCGCCCAGGGCCAGGGCCACACCGGAGAGGGCGAGGCTGGCGCGCCAGCGGGGGCGGGAGGCCAACGGGGAGGGGGGCATGGTCCTGGGGGGCCGGGAAGGGAAGCTGGCCTGGATCCTTTCTATGGCTTGGCTTTGCTCCTGTCGGCGGGGCGCTGCCCCCAAACGGTGACCGGATCTTTCCAGGCAGGCCTCCGGTCTGATCTGGTCATGAACCGGCGCGCCGGCGGGGCGATGATCAGGTCGATGGCCGTTTCTGGGTGATCTGAAACGCCGAGAGGTACGACAAGGCGATCTGCCCCCCAGGCAGCTTGTCGATGATCCTGTGTAACTCCGCGAACAGCGCTGATCGACGCTCGGGGTCCAACCGGAGATAGGGGGAGTAGGTGGCCAAGGAATCCAGGTACTGATCCGCCGAGCAGGTGAGCTGGGTTTCAACCGACCCCTCCTGCAGGTTGCCGAACAGGTCCGATTCCAGGGCGAGTTGCGCCAGCACGCTGAGAACCTGCTGCTGCTCAGCCCTGGTTTCATGGCGGATCAGCTCGGGAGCAT
This sequence comes from Cyanobium sp. Morenito 9A2, assembly GCF_024345575.1. GTDB lineage: Bacteria > Cyanobacteriota > Cyanobacteriia > PCC-6307 > Cyanobiaceae > ATX-6F1. Next base: position 213,451 of record NZ_JAGQBJ010000001.1, on the reverse strand, counting down.
GCAGCTCGTAGGCCTCCAGCAGGAGTTCATGGGTGGCCTTTGAGGGCTGAAGTTCCATGTTCCACAACAAGATCAGATGTCCGCGTTCGTTCAGTGCTGAAGAGGCCTTGCGGTAGGCCACCTCTAGCGTCACCCAATGAAATGAACTGGCCGCCAGCACAGCATCGAAGGCTTGTCCATCCAGGGTCCATTCCTCAAAGGCCGACTCGACGATTTCGATCGAGGGGTAGGCCTCACAACGTCGACGGGCTGCCGCAGCAAAGTTTGGGTTGGGCTCCAGGCACACCATCGGGCACCCCAAGGGAGCCAAGCCAAGGGTGGCGGTTGCCGGTCCACATCCCACCTCAAGGATTCTGGAGTAGCGGGTCAGTCCGGCGACCTTGATGACCTGCTCGATCAGCTCCTGGGGATAGGCCGGACGTGCACGTTCGTACACCTGGGCCGCTGCCGAGTACCACGATTTTCGTTCCCCAAGATCACGGGCCCCGTAGGACGCGATGGACTGCTTGAGATCAGCGTCGTTCATGCGAACAAGCCTGGCCGTGCCTTGTTTTCAGGCTAGAGATCGGCACCGCATGGGACCTGTCTCCAAGCCCTCCTTGGCGGCGCGCCGAACCGCTCTCCCCAGCCTTCACGGTGACCCTCAATGGCTTCCTGATCAACGCGGGCTCAAGGTTCCCCCCAGGACGGCCAAGCGAGGGAAGGGGCGCGACTTTTAAACTCAAGGCATGACCAGCCCCGTCAGCCAGCACCAGATCGCCCCGGCCCGGGTGCTGCGGGGGGAGGGGGCCTGGGCCGAGGCCCTGCCGCTGATCGCCGGCCTTTGCCGCCGTCCGTTGCTGCTCGGTCGCAGCGCCGCCACCGCCGAACTGCGCCAGCGGTTGGCGTCCGATCTGCGCGATCAGGGCCTCGATCCGATTGATGGTGAGCTGCAGTTCGACTGCTGCGAGCAGGATCTGGGGCGACTGCAGGCGGAGCTCACCGCTGCAGCCCGCGCTGGCCGCGCCGTGGATGCGGTGCTGGCCGCCGGTGGCGGCAAGGTGCTCGATGCCGGCAAGTTGCTGGCCCAGCGGCTGGGCCTCCCCTGCCTCACCGTGCCCACCAGCGCCGCCACCTGCGCCGGTTGGACGGCCCTGGCCAACCTCTATTCCCCAGCCGGTGCCTTCGAGGGCGATGTGGCCCTTGATCGCTGCCCGGAGCTGCTGGTGTTCGACCACGGCCTGGTGCGCCAGGCGCCCGTGCGCACCCTGGCCAGCGGCCTGGCCGATGCGATGGCCAAGTGGTACGAGGCCCAGGTGAGCAGCGGCAACAGCGGCGACGGCCTGATCCAGCAGGCGGTGCAGATGGCGCGGGTGCTGCGCGATCAGCTCCTGCTTGAAGGGGAGGCGGCCCTGGCGGAACCCGGCGGTGAGGCCTGGGTCCGGGTGGCGGAGGCCAGTGGCCTCACCGCGGGTCTGATCGGCGGCCTCGGTGGCGCCCGTTGCCGCACGGTGGCCGCCCATGCGGTCCACAACGGCCTCACCCAGCTGGAGGCCACCCACGGCCGGCTCCACGGCGAAAAGGTGGGCTTCGGGATCCTCGTGCAGCTGCGCCTGGAGGAGCAGCTCGCCGGCAACCAGCTGGCGGCCCAGGCCCGCCGTCAGCTGCTGGGCTTCTTCCGCACCCTCGGCCTGCCCGTGACCCTCGCCGATCTGGGCCTCGCCTCGGCCCCCTTGAGTGATCTGCAGGCGGTCTGCGCCTTCGCCTGCCTGCCCCACTCCGACCTCCACCACCTGCCCTTCCCGGTCACCCCAGCTGATCTGCTCGGGGCCCTGGTGAGCGCCGACGCCTGCCCCACGCACCAGCGCGAGCTCGCGACTTGAGCGCTGGAGAGGCGCTGCTGGCCGAGGCTGCCCGCAGCCTGATCGACCCCCAGGGGCGGGCCCTGGCCGCCGCGGTGCAGTGGTGGGAGCTGGCGGGGCTGGAGGGTCGCTGGCCGGTGGCGCTGCTGGGGCAGGGGCCGCCCCTGCTGCTGCTCCATGGCTTCGACAGCTCGCTGCTGGAGTTCCGGCGCCTGGCGCCCCTGCTGGCGGCCCGTTCCACCCTGGTGATCCCCGACCTCTACGGCTTCGGTTTCTGCCCCCGGCCCAGCGAGGGCTCCTACAACCCGGCCGGGGTGCTGGCCCACCTGGAGGCCCTGCTGGCGGCCATCGCCGAGCGGATCTCCCCGGACCCAATGGGTCTGATCGGCGCCTCCATGGGCGGATCGGTGGCGGTGGAGCTGGCCCGACGACAACCCGAGCGCATCGAACGCCTGCTGCTGCTGGCCCCCGCCGGGCTCACCGGCCGGCCGAAGCCGCTGCCGCCCTTGCTGGATCTGTTGGGGGTGCGCTTTCTCGCCCTTCCCGGCGTGCGCCGGGGCCTGGTGCGCACCGCCTTCGCCGACCCCGCCAGCAGTGTGGGGCCCGCCGAGGAGCAGATCGCCTCGTTGCCCCTCGCGGTGCCCGGCTGGGGGATGGCCCTGGGCCGCTTTGCCCGCAGCGGCGGCTTCGCCGGTTGCGGCGATCCCCTGCCCCCCCAGCCGCTGCAGGTGCTCTGGGGCGCCAACGACCGCATCCTGCGGCCGGCCCAGAAGCGCGCCGCCCAGGCGTTGCTGGGGGAGCGCCTGCGGGAGTTGGAGGATTGCGGCCACCTGCCCCACCTCGATCAGCCCCAGCGGGTGGCCGAGACCTGGGCGGGGGCTGCTGAACAGCGATGAGCACAGGCCATGACAACTTCCGCTCCAGCCCCGTGTTGCAGCTGCTGGCCAGCGGCCTGCAGCTCTGGATCCGCCAGCAATGCCAGGCCGTCGATGGGCTCGAGCTGCAGCTCCACGGCAGCGCCTTCCAACTCCTGCGCGGTCGCCTGGAGGGGGTGAGCCTGGTGGCCCAGGGGGTCGTCTATCAGCAGTTGGTGTTCGAGCGGGTGGAGCTCACCAGCACCCCGATCCGCGTGCAGATGGGCGGCCTGCTCAAGGGCCAGGGCCTGCAGCTCCATGAGCCCTTTCAGATCAGGGGCGTTGTGGCCTTCAGCGGCGAAGGTCTGAACCGCTCGCTCACCAGCCCCCCCTGGGGGTGGCTGGGGGACCTGCTGGCGGAGCAGTTGCTGGGGCGCTCGCCCCTGGGGAGCCTGCGCATCGCCGACGATGTATTCGTGTTGATGGTGGCCCGCTCTGACGCCCGGGAGGCTTCGGGTCAGGAGCCCCTGGAGCTCCAGGCCCGGCCGGAAGCGGTGAACGGCAGTGTCGAGATCAGAGCGATCGAGGGGAGTGCGGTGGCCCGCCTGCCCATGGATCCATCGATTCGCATCGATGAAGCCCGCTTGAGCAAGGGCAACCTCGAGCTGGAGGGCGAGGCGAGGGTGTTGCCCTGAAGGAATGAGGAGAGCCGGTTCTAGATCTTTGTTCCAAGCGCGACAGCTCCACCATCCGGTTCCGCAGCGCGGCTGGGGATTGCAGCCGCGCGCTGGCGGGAGATTCAAGATGCCTGCTCGATCACGGTGATTGCGCTACAGCCAGACATTTGAACGGGTGGCTCATGACTTGTGAACGCTCCAGATCAGAAGCGGGAGGTAATCCTGTACGGGTGAACTAACCGTTGCTCCCGGCTTCTGCATCTGGAGGTTGGGCTCCCAACCCTCGCTTACACCTCCTCCAGTTCGCTGACCTCCACCCGCTGCTCCAGGTCACCAAGTACATCTTCAATTTGTGCCAGAGCCGAACGAAGATCGTCGGCGATTTCCTGGGCCAGCACATGGGGCTCTGGGAGGTTGGCCGAATCCTCCAGGCTCTCGTCGCGGAGCCAGAAGAGATCGAGGCTGACTTTGTCGCGGGCGAGGATCTCCTCGTAGCTGAAGGAACGCCAGCGGCCTTCGGGGTTGGCTTCACTCCAGGTGGCTTCGCGGTTGTGGCGATCGCCTGGCATGTAGCAGGCCACGAACTCATCGAGATCGGCGCGGACCATGCGCTTGGTCTTGAGGGTGAAGTGCTTGTTGGTGCGCAGGTCGTACACCCACAGCGTCTTGGTCCAGGCAGTATCGGCACCGGGCCGGCGATCGAAGAACAGCACGTTGGCCTTCACGCCCTGGGCGTAGAAGATGCCGGTGGGCAGGCGCAGCAGAGTGTGCACCTCGCACTCCTTGAGCAGGTTGCGGCGCACAGTTTCGCCGGCGCCCCCCTCGAACAGCACGTTGTCGGGCAGCACCACGGCAGCGCGGCCGTGGATCCTGAGCAGCGACTTGATGTGCTGTACGAAGTTGAGCTGCTTGTTGGAGGTGGTGGTCCAGAAGTCCGGTCGGTTGTAAGTGAGCGACTGGCGATCGGATTCGCCGTCGTCGTTGACGATCGTGATCGACGACTTCTTGCCGAAGGGCGGGTTGGTGATCACCACATCGACGCGGCTGCTCGGCTCATCGCGGAGGGCGTCGTCGGTGCGGATCGGCACAGCATGCTGGTGATCGCCGTCGGGGCCGATGCCGTGCAGGTAGAGGTTCATGCCGCAAAGGCGGGCCACGTTGGGCACCAGCTCGGTGCCGCGCAGCGCCTCGAAGCGCAGGTGGCGCTTCTGGTCGCGATCGAGCTGGTGGTTGTGCTGCACGAACTCGTAGGCGGAAAGCAGGAAGCCGCCGGTGCCGCAGGCGGGATCGGCGATCACCTCGCCGGGCTGGGGGCGCACGCAGGCGACGATGCCATCGATCAGGGGCCGGGGCGTGAAGTACTGGCCGGCGCCGCTCTTGGTGTCCTGGGCGTTGCGCTCCAGCAGACCTTCGTAGGCGTCGCCCTTCACATCGGCCGACATCGCCGACCAGTTCTCCTTGCCGATCAGCTCCACCACCAGCTGGCGAAGGCGAGCCGGATCCTGGATCTTGTTCTGGGCCTTCTCGAAGATCAGGCCGAGCATCCCGCCCTCCTTGCCAAGAACGCTGAGGGTGCGGCGGTAGAGCTGCTCCAGTTCCACGCCCTCCATCTGCGGCGCAGCCAGGTCCGCCCAGCGGTGGCCTTCGGGGATCGGCTGCTCCTCGCCGGTGAGCTGAGCGCGCTCATCGGCCATCTTGAGGAACAGCAGGAAGGTGAGCTGCTCCAGGTAGTCCTGATACGAAAGTCCGTCATCGCGAAGGACGTGGCAGTAGGACCAGAGTTTCTGGACGATGCGATTGGCGGCGTCGGTCATGCGTTTGCAGTCCTGGTGTTCACACGGCGGGGGCGAGGTTGCTTCCTGCCATTGCCTGCTGCGCTTTTGGCCCGGATGCGCTCCAGCAGAACCTGGGCGGGTTCGTCACTGGGGTCCTGGTCGACGAGGCGGCCTTCGAAGGCCCACTTGAGGATGGATTGGCGGAGGCGGATGCAGCGGGCATGAGACAGCTGAGAAGACTCTTCAAGAGAATTGATGACTGATTCGTGCCTATCAATTTCCCGGACAATTCGGTGAGACTCCGCGAGTGGCGGAAGTGGAATTGGGATTGCCTGGACTCGGCTCTTATTCAGCGCTGGCTGGTTGTTACCCGATCCTCGCCCGCGAGTTACTTCGTATTCCCCAACGAGGAAGTAGTAGACATATTCAGGAGGAAGGCCTGATGTGCTGACCCAGATGGCAGCCGAATTCTGATTATTGCAAGCAGGAATATTCAGAATTGCAGCCTGCCCGCGCGTCTTCCCCTCCCCAATCATGCCCAATAGCACTGAACCAGGTGGGTTCAGCTGGGTTGATGAATGCCGAAGCCCCTCTTCAGAGATGGTCTCACGTGTACAAGTAATTCGACAGAAGGACACCTCACTGCTGCTTACCCATGGGATACCCCCGTTCCAGAATTCAGGCTTGGCGCGCGAGGGTGTCGCTCCAACCCGGATGTCAAAGAGTTCTCCCAAACTGCTCCAACACCACCCCTCCGGCAACTCAGGCAGCTCGCTCGTATCCGGCCCGGCCGGCTCCACGTACTTTGCCTTCCACGTGTCGTTCTTGGGCACCTTCCCTTTGGCCTTCAGCTTCGCCAGCTCGGCTTCTTCCCAGCGGCGGCGGCGCTCGGCGCGGATGCGCTCCAGCAGCACCGAGGCGGGTTCGTACTCACGGCCCTCCGCGCGGGCCAGTTCGGCCTCGGTGGGCACCAGTCGCCCTTCGACGGCGGCCTTGAGCACCGAGGCGCGGTAACGCTTCAGGTTGCGTTGCACCCGCTCCAAGGTCGCCATGGCGTCGTCGAGCCGGGTGAGGCAGCTCTCAATGGCTTCGACGATGCGGTTCTGCTCACGCAGAGGGGCTAGTGGCAGGCGCAAAGCTCGGAGAATAGCGAAGTGCCGTGCGTATCCCTTGCTTGGGATATCAGCTTGAATTAGTGCCCAATAGCAGAATCTTGGATTAATACTTGTTGATGGGCAAAGTACTTTTACGCCATCTGCGCCTTGCACAAATGGCCGGCTCACATACTTGATGCAACGTGTGTGGTCGCCAAACACGATCGCAGGTAAAGCCCCTTCGTGAACAAGGCCTGCGTCGTTTGTGAAGCCTCCGATGTAACGCTCTCCTTGGTCAATAACCGGGAAAGTTCCAGAGGTCAGATAACTGCCAGCAGGTAGTTTCCGGGAAGAGCTTGTCACATTCCTGAATAGATCATCAAAGGCGGCTTCGGCCCAGTGCAAAGGCATGGAAATTGATGGATAAGCACTCACGCTGCCAACACCTCATTCAGCTCTCCGATCACCTCACGCAACCCCGATCCAAACACCTGCACTGCTTTGCCCAGACCTCCGGCTTCCGCAAACGGCGCATAGTCGAGATCATCGAGCTGGATTTCCAGGCTGGTGGCGATGTGGTCGCGCATCATCTCCAGCCAGTTGACTTGCTCCAGGCTGAACGGTCGCCCCCGGTTGCCTTGCTGGGCCAGCCAATTCTCAAAACGCTCGCGCACCTGCACTCCATAGGGCACCAGCTCCCCATCCTTGTGGGTGGCGAAGCGAAGCAGCGACACCATATCCGTGAGCAGCCGCTGGCCGGAAGCACCTCGAACCTTGTCGCGTTCCAGCAGTTCGTAGGCCCGCCAGAGCCGCTCGGGCGTCCAGGAGCGGGGCGGTGCCTTGATCGCCTCGGCCAGGGCCTTGATGTCGTTGAACGACAGCCGCTTGCCGTAGGGCTGGGCGTAGAAGAACTGCAGGGCATCGATCTCGTCTTTGTTGGCCGCGATGAACTGCTCGAAATCGGTCACGAGCGCACGGGCCTTCTCCCGTGCCTCCACGCTGGCACCGGCCTCCAGCAGCTCATCCACCGACACCTCATCGATCACCTGCTCCAGCTCCCGCTTGAGCTCCACCAGCAGGGTGCGCAGCTCCGGCTTCGTGGCCAGGGGCTCGACGGCACGCTTCAGCAAAGCCTCGGCAGCGTGGCCCACCTGTTGTTCCATCGGCTCGGAGCCCTCGGGAACCTCGAAAACGCTGCGGGCCTCTGCGATCTGGCGGTCGGGGTCAAGCCCGGAAACGATCGCGCGGCAGAGGTCGTGGAGACGCGGCCCGCCAGATGCTTCCGCCACCCGGGCCTGTTCTTCGGGGCCGCACTGCCGGTCCAATCGGGCCAGACGACTGGCCAGCGAGGAGAGCACCGCCTCATCGGTGCCGCCCATGGCCACGTGCTCCAGCAGCGTCTGGAGACTCACCGTGCGCTTGCGCTCCAGCGGCTGGCTGTCGGTGAGCGGTGTTTCGGTGATGCCCACGCAATCCACGATCACGAAGTGGGTTTTGGCGATGGCTTCTTCGCCGCTCACGGCGCGCAGGTCGTTGGGATCGATGATGCGCACGCCGCGCCCCTTCATCTGCTCGAACAGCAGCCGGCTCTTGACCGCCCGCAGGAACATCACGATCTCGATCGGCTTGATGTCCGTGCCCGTGGCCACCATGTCCACCGTCACGGCGATGCGGGGCTCGTATTGGTTGCGGAAGGCCTGGATCAGATCCTCGGGTTTGGCGTCCGTCACGCGGTAGGTGATCTTCTGGCAGAAGGAATTGCCGCGGCCGAATTCGTCGCGGATGATCTCCACAATGTCTTCGGCGTGGCTGTCATCCTTGGCGAAGATCAGGGTTTTCGGCACCTCCTTGCGTCCCGGGAAGAGGTCCACCGGCAACCGGTCGCGGAAGGTGCGGATGATCGTGCGGATCTGGTCCTTCGCCACCACGCGGCGGTCGAGCTCGTTGGGGTCGTAGGTGAGGTCGTCCTCGGCGGATTGCCAGCGCAGGGCCCGCGTGCGGCGGTTGCGGAAGCCGAGCATGGTGTCGGGTCCTGCTTCCACCGTGGAGCCACCCTCGGTGATGCGGGTGCGGATCTTGTAGATCTCGAAGTCCACATTCACGCCATCGGCCACGGCCCGCTCGTGGTCGTACTCCATCACCAGGTTCTTGTTGAAGAAGCCGAAGGTCTGCTTCGAGGGGGTGGCGGTGAGGCCGATCAGGAAGGCATCGAAGTACTCCACCACTTGCCGCCACAGGGTGTAGATCGAGCGATGCACCTCATCGATCACCACCACATCGAAGAACTCCAGCGGCAGGGCCGGGTTGTACACCACCGACAGCGGCTCCAGGATGGCCTCGGCGCCGCTCTCGAACTGGGAGCCTTCCTCCAGGGTGGGATCGAGCTCAGGTTCGCCCTTGAGCATCGAATACACCCGCTGGATCGTGGCGATCACCACCTTGCTCGAGTCCATGATCGTGTTCGAGCTGAGGCGCTGCACGTTGTAGAGCTCGGTGAACTTGCGGTTCACCTCCGGCGCCCAGTAGCCCTGGAACTCCTTCTCGGCCTGCTTGGCCAGGTTGCTGCGGTCCACCAGGAAGAGCACCCGCCTGGCGCCGCCGTACTTGATCAGGCGGTAGATGGCGGTGATGGCGGCGATCGTCTTGCCGGAGCCGGTGGCCATCTGGATCAGCGCCCGCGGGCGGTTGCACTTGAGTGAGTGCTCCAGGTTGGTGACGGCTTCGATCTGGTTGCCGTAAAGGGTGCCGGGGTCAACGGGCGGCATGGTGGTGATCCGCCCCCGCAGCGACGACGGCTTCGTGTCTTCGGCGGCGGTGTACAGGCCGGTGCCTTCCGTGTGCAGGCGCTTCACCCAGGCATCGAGCGTTTCCGCCCCGATCCATTCGGCCAGCGTTTCCGGCCGATGGATGTGGGGCAGGTTGGCGGAAATCGCGCGGGTCCTGGGGTCGGGGTCGAGGCCGTTGATGAAGCGGGTCTCCACGCCCGTGCTCATGTACACGAACGGCAGCGGCCGCACTGGCGGATTCAGGCTTGCCGGTAGCCCGGCGGCGTACTTGCCGGACTGGAGCTCCACGCCGCTGAGGGTGTGGCCCGCCGGCTTGGCTTCGATCGCTCCCACCGCCTTGCCATTCACGAACAGCAGATAGTCGGCGAAGCCATGGCCACTGGCCATTTTGGCCTCGCGCACGGCCACACCTGGCCCGGCGGCCAGGTTGATGGCGTCGCGGTTCTGCAGGATCCAGCCCGCATCAACGAGAGCAGCGTCGATGTCGACACGGGCCTTCTGTTCGGGCGTCAGGTTCATGGGGGACCACCCTCGGCCAGGAAGTACTTTCGCTGCGGATCCTTGGCGCTGGTGCCGATCTCGCGCACCAGTCCGCGATCGATCAGACGGGCCAGCCGCGTGCGCGTGGCCCGGGCCGACAGGCCGATGATGGCCGCAATCTCACGGGTGGCCAACCCCTGGCCTTCCTTCAGGCTGGCGAGGATCGCCTGCTCGGTGGCGTCCACCACCGTTGGGCCCACGGGGACGGTGGAAATGGTGACGCGAAAGCGAGTGGCGATCTCCTCGAAGATCGGTGGCGGCAGGCCCGCGTCTCGGCAGACGGCCGTCATCCGCTGGATGCCGCTGCCCCATTGCTCGATCAGCCCCAGCGCCTGGAAGACCCGGCCGATCACGCGGTTGCGCAGCCTGGACACCCCATGGGGCAGATCTTCCACGGTGAGGCCGAAGGGCAGCAGGCCGGGATTTTCGATCTCCAGCCGGTCATCGAAGATCGACAGCCGGATCGGTGCACCCCGCTGGGAATAGTCGGTGTGGACCACCGCATTGATCAGGGCCTCACGCACGGCCTCGGGCGGCAGGCTCCAGCGGTCGCTGCGGCGTACCGCGCCGATGGTGGCGCCATGCCAGGAATGCTTCTGCACGAAGGCGATCGCTTGCACCACGGCCTGCACGGGGAAGGAGTGGATCTCGATCCGATCGAGGATGCGACTCTTGTCGCTGCCAGCGAAGCGCCCGGCCTGGATCCAGGCATCGGGAAAGTGCCGCTCGCGGTCATGGCCGAAGAGGATCATGCCGCCCACGGTCGGCACGGTCTTCCCCTGGTGGTCGCCCACGAGCCGCAGGGTCTCCAGATCGCGGCGGCGGAGGTCGCGTAACGGTGCGAATGACTCGGAAGCCGCTCGGAAGTCGAGGGCTTCCGAGCCGAGCGCCGGAAAGGGCTGCTCGTCGAAGCCCTCGCCCCGGGAGAAACGCCGCAGCTCCTCGATCAGCTCGGCATCGGCGCGGCGGTTGGTGGAGCCCACCCGCACATACACGCCTGCTGCAGGCCCCTCCCGGATCAGGTGATGGGGACGGCTTGGGCTGGGGTACACCTGCAGGGCCAGCACCTGCGTCTGCCGCCAGGGCAGGATCTCGAGCTCCGGCACCAGCCGAGGGCTGATCCGGTCGCTGATCAGGTTGGCGAGGCGCTCCTCCTCATCCAGCGGCTCAGCCACGCCGCGCACGTTGCGGCTGTGATCCTCCACCCCGATCAGGAGCGTGCCGCCGGCCGTGTTGGCAAAGGCCACGATCGTTTTCAACGCCCCATCCGGCGAGGAAAGATCACGCTTGAACTCAAGCGTTTTGCCCTCAGGGCGCTTGAGCAGGTCGAGCAGGTCCATTCTGCTCAGAAGTGTACTCGGAAGCGGCCAGTCTTGTCATTGATCTGAGCTGCCCTCTGAGTGCGGGGCATGGGTGCTGAGCCCAACTTGTTATTAGCTGGTTCCGAGAACCATCGCCGAGAGCTCACCCCTTTCCGAGAACCACGGCTCAAGGACATCGGGTTCGAGGCACAAACCCAGTTGCGGCAATGGGTTTCAGATCTATTTCCATAGGCTTGGCCGTGATTCTCGGGTGCGAGAACCACTTGTTCATGACGCCACACAATGTCTGCCGGGTTGCGGACACAAACGGCCCACAATTGAGAACATTGATATAGATCATGGTCGTGCTCACGTTTTGATGGTGCAGAAGTTCCCTGATCGTGTGGATGTCCTGGCTGCCCTGCAGTTGACGAGGGGAAAGCGGGTAGCGCCACTTCAAGTCATTGGAGAACAGCCTTGAGGCATCCCGTGGCGTTGTCAATCCATTCCCCTGTGCTGGCCTGAGCGCTGTAGCCCAGGCCTCCCTCAGGTCTCCTGTGCAGTTTCAGGGCTGCTCTCGCCGCAGCGTTTCAGCACGGCATGAATCACTTCAGGAGCGATCCTGAAATCACTGCCATGCAGTTGGGACAACACGGCCCGAGCCGACGGGATCAAATGGTGCGCTCGGGCCATGCCGATGACCGCGGCTGTACCTGCCATCGACAGCCCCAAGCCCTGGGCGACGGCCCGCCCTGGGCGCTCGTCGATCAGCAGCAGCGCCGGGCCCGGATGCGCCAGGGCCAGGCGGATGCTGGACGCTTCTCCCTCATCGAGATCCGGCAGTTCAGGCCCGGCTGGGATGGCAGCAGCGATCTGCAGCCAGCCTGCCTCCAGCGCTGCGGTGATGCGCGCTTCTTCCGCAGGGAAGCCTCCGGTGATGACCTCAGCGGCGACCACTTCTGGGATGAGGACCTCCCCGAACAGCTCCTTCAGCCAGCCGATCCCGTTCACACGGGCGAGGCCAATCAGAGGGCTGGCGTCGCTGATGACGACTGCAGCCATTGCTCCAGGGTGTCAAGGTCGGCGTTGGTTTCGGCTTCCGTCAGCCGGATCACCGGAATCCCCAGCCGTGAGAGGTGGGAGATGAAGGCGGCAGTGTCCATCTCGGCGACCCGGGCGGCGCGGGCCAGGGACAGCTCACCATCGCGGAACAGGGCCGTGGCCAGCGCGGGCCGCACGCCCGGTGCCTGCAGCAGTCCGTCCTGATCGAGGCCCATCAACACCGCATCGGGATGGTCCCTGTTGAGCACGACGACCAAGCCCTGCTTGGACTGGCGCAGGGCCTCAGCCGGATTGTTCTTGAGGCCGCTGACGCTGACGGCATGCATGGCCCATCCCTCCAGGGATGATCTGATGGGATGACTCTAAGGGTGATTGTGGAGGGAGGAGGTCTGACCCTCGTGGCCATAGCCCACAGCAGCACTAAGCCCTTGGCCTCCTGGAGTCGCAGTCGATCTCGCAACAAGTGGATGCCGCTCTTTCCGAACGAGCAGCGGGCACGCGCTACCGCCAAGGGCGCCCCGCTGCTGGAGCCCTGGCGCGAGCACAACACCCTGCGTGGCCTGCGGGATCGGCTGCAGCTCACCTTCGACTGCTGGAACATGCTCGATACCCCGCAGGGCACCAGCCGCCGCTCGGTCGACCTGCCCCCTGGCGTCAAGGATCCCGAAAGCTCCTATTGCAACCGGATTGAGAATGCCTGGCCCACTGGCTTTTTCCGTGACGCGCTGCCTCACTCCCTGCAGGCGGTGAGCGGTGATGTGGATGGACGCGGCACCGACCTTGGCGGGTTCCTGTTCATCGCCGACCTGTTGGTGCTGCGTGATGGCGGCTGCCGGACCATCAATCCAATGACTGCGGAAACAACCTGATTGCCATTGTGGCTGTTAATCGCTGGATGGGCCTGTGACAGCCATTTCGTTGCGACTTGCGATCGAGGAAAGGTGCCTTGAGATGAGAAAGTTTGTGGCAACCTTCACCCTGCCGATCAATTGTTGGGTTTATTGAGTTACTTCGTTTCGCTGGTCTGACTCCTGTGTCACGTTTTCAGGGAGCCCTCATCGAAAAGGTTTGCTCCCTCAGCTTCGCCCAGAAACGTTCTACTCAGGACAGTCTTCTTCAAGAGACCAAGGGCACCAGCAGCGTGACGAAATAGAAGACCACCGCCGGGGTGAACAGGTAGCTATCGATGCGATCGAGGATGCCCCCATGGCCGGGGATGGCGTCGCCGGAATCCTTGACCCCGGCATCCCGTTTCATCATCGATTCGGTCAGGTCGCCGACGAGGGCGAACACCGCCACCACCCCCCCCAGCAGGCCCCCCAGGGGCCAGCCGCCCCAGGGCCAACCCAGCAGCAGACCGCCGATCGCCCCGGTCAGCACCGAGCAGCCCACCCCGCCGAGGGCCCCCTCCACGGTTTTGCCCGGTGAGATCGGTGAGAGCGGATGGCGTCCGAGCCGGCGCCCGATCACATAGGAGCCGATGTCAGTGGCGACGATCAAAAGGAAGGCCAGCAGGGTGAAGGCCATGCCGGGGCTGAGTGGCCAGGGGGCTCCGATCAGATGGGGGGTGAGGGCGCCGTCCGTGAGGTCGCGCAACTTGAGCCAGTGGCTGGGCAGAAAGCCCAGGTAGAACAGCCCGAAAATCGAGGCGGCGATGTCGGCGATCGTGCCGGTCACCGGCTGCAGCAACAGCCAGCCGCAGATGGCCGCCCCCGACACCGGCAACACCGCTGCCGCCAGATCGGTGGCGCGCTCCCCGCCGCCGCTGGCGGCCTGGGTGGCCAAGAGCAGCAACTGGCAGACCACCAGGGTGGTCTTGGTGGCGGGCCGGATGCCCTTGAACTGGGCCAGGCGGAAAAACTCCAGCAAGCCCAGGTGCACGATCACGCAGACCGCCAGGGTGAACCACCATCCCCCCAAGCTCACCGCCACCAGTCCGAAACTGCCGGCGGCGAGGCCGCTCAGCACCCGCGGCAGGGAGGTGCGCTGGCGCCCTCCTGGCGGCAGGGGCGGGTCGGTGGTGAGGGGTGGGCTCAACTCGGGCGTTCGGCGGCGATCAGGAACAGCGGTTCGGCCGCCGCCAGCCGTGCCTGGCTTCCGCGCCGCTGCATGCGGTGCACGGTGGCCTGCACCACTTGAACGTCAAGGGCCTGCAACTGGCTGAGGGTGTCGGTGGCATCCACCAACCCCTCCAGGCTGGTGGTGCTGATCACCAGCCGCCCCCCCGGCTGCAGCGCCCGCCAGACAGCGCTCAGCACGTCCGCCAGGGGACGCCCCACCTCCAGCAGCACGCGGTCGGGGTTGGCGGGCAGCCGGTGAAGATCGCCCGGGGCCTGACCTTTGTGGATGTGGAGGTTGCTGATGCCGAAACGACGGCGGTTGCGCTCCAGCAACTCGATCGCTTCGGGGTCCCGTTCCAGGGTGTGCACGGCACCGGCGGGCATCAGCCGGGCGATCTCCAGGGCCAGGGCACCGGTGCCGCCACCCACGTCCCACACCAGCGACTGGGCCCGGGGCCGGAGGTGGGCCAGCAGCATCACCCGCAGTTCGAGCGGTGTGGGGCTGAAGCCGGGGGCGTCCTCGAAGCTGCTGTCCGGCACCCCGGGGGTGACGAAATCCCATTGAAAGGGCTCGACGGGCGCACCGCCACCCGCTGCGTGCATGGGGGTGCTCATTCCGCCAGGACGGCCACCGTATCAGCGATCTGACCGGGCCATTGAGCCTGCTGACACCGCAGCCAGGCCACGCGTTGGGCATCGATGCGCTCGCCCGGAATCAGCAGGGGAATGCCGGGGGGGTAGGGGCAGAGCGGTTCGGCCGCGAGCCGTCCTGCGGCCTGGGCCAGGAGCACCCGCTCAGCTGGCGCCCGCCAGGCCAGGGCGGGTGCCAGCTCCGGTTCGGCCACCAGGGGCAGCGGTGGAGCCGAAAAGGCGGCCAGGGGGCTGCCCCCCAGCTGCCGCTCCAAGCGCTTGAGCTGCTTCCCCAAGCGGGGGATCAGCCGGCTCGGGGGGCGCAGCCCCAGGCAGAAGGTGAGGCAGCCCGGTTCGGGCAGTTCGGCGATCACGCCGCGTTCCAGCAGCCACTGGTCGGCGTCGAGGCCGTGGATCCCAAGGGCGGCCGTGGGCAGCACCAGCCGCAGGGGATCGTCGTTAGCGACAACGGGCAGCCCCTCGGCTTCCAGGGCCGTGCGCAGCCGCAGGCCCAACCCCAGGCTTTGCCCCAGGCGCCGGCGGCCTAAGGGGCCGTGCAAATGCGCCAGGGCCGCTTCGCAGGAGGCCAGCAGCAGGGCGCTGGGGCTGGAGGTCTGCAGCCAGAGCAGGGCGCGCTCCAGGGCGTCGGGATTCACCCTGGCGGAGCCGCCGGGGCCCAACAGGAGCACGGCGCTCTGGGCCAGGCCGCCGGCAGCCTTCTGCAGCGATTGCACCACCAGATCGGCGCCGCTGGCCAGGCCCCCTGCCGGCAGCCGCAGATCGAGACCGAAGTGGGCCCCGTGGGCCTCATCCAGCAGCAGCGGCAGACCGCGCCGGTGCACCAGCTCCACCAGGGGCGGCAGGTCGGCCGCCAACCCCTGGTAGCTGGGGTTCACCAGCACCACGGCCGCCAGGGCGCCCGCCGCCGCCAGCACCCTCTCCAGGTGGGCGGCGTCGGGGGGAAGCCAGAGGCCGGTGGCCGGATCGAAGGGCAGATCGAAGAGCACCGGGCGGAGCTGACCGAGCACGCAGCCGTGCAGCAACGAGCGGTGCAGGTTGCGGGGCAGAAGCACGCGCGAGCCGGGCGGGCAGAGCCCCAGCAGGGCGGCCTGCAGGAGCCCGCTGGCGCCATTGACCCCGTACCAGCAACGGGCGGCCCCCAGCGCGCCGGCGGCGGCGGCCTGGCTGGCGGCGACGGCTCCATCGCGCTCCAGGGGGCCACCGATGCTGGGCAATTCCGGCAAGTCCCAGGAGCCGGGGGGCCGGCGCAGCAACCGCCTGAGGTCGGGGGCCAGGCCCCGGCCCCGGCCGTGGGCAGGCAGGTGCAGGGCCAAATCGGCCCGGTCGCGGCGCAGGGCGGCGAGGAGTCCCATGGCCGCCCGGGAGGTGTTCCTAGAGTCTGCAGCGCCGCCTCAGGCCCCGGGAGACCCACGCCATCGCCGACGCCGCCCTTCCCCTGCGCTACGACCCCAAGGCCGACCTGCACTGGTTGCTGCTCCGCCCCTGGGTGCTTGTGGGGCGCCTGTGCGAGGTGATCGCCCAGCTTGTTGCCCTGGCGTTGGCGCTGCTGTTTCAGGGCTCCAGCCCTGACCCGGCCGTGCAGCGCCGGCTGGGCCAGAAGATCCTGACCACCCTCACCACCCTGGGCCCCTGTTTCATCAAGGTCGGCCAGGCCCTCTCCACGCGCCCCGACCTGGTGCGCCGCGACTGGCTGGACCAACTCACCCAGCTCCAGGACAACCTGCCCCCCTTCGACCATGCCATCGCCCTGGCGGTGATCCAGGAGGAGCTGGGGGCCCCGGCGGATCAGCTCTTCGATGTGTTCCCTGGCGCCCCGGTGGCGGCCGCCAGCCTCGGACAGGTCTACAAAGCGCACATGGGTGGCGGCCACTGGGTGGCGGTGAAGGTGCAGCGGCCGAACCTGCCGGAGATCCTGCGACGGGATCTGGCGATCATTCGTCTGCTGGGAGTGATCAGCGCGCCGCTGCTGCCCCTGAACCTCGGTTTCGGGCTAGGGGAGATCATCGACGAGTTCGGTCGCACCCTCTTCGAGGAGATCGACTACCGCTGCGAGGCCGACAATGCCGAGCGTTTTGCCGCTCTGTTCGCGCGCAACCCCACGGTGTTCGTGCCCCGGGTGGAGCGGTTGCTCTCCGCCCGCCGGGTGCTCACCACCCAGTGGATCAACGGCACCAAGCTCCAGGAGCGCCTCACCCTCGAAGCCGAACACCTCGACCCCACCGCCTTGATCCGCACGGGCGTGATGGCGGGGCTCCAGCAATTGCTGGAGTTCGGCTACTTCCACGCCGATCCCCACCCCGGCAACCTGTTTGCCCTGCCGGGCAAGACCGGAAACCTGGGCCATCTCGCCTACGTGGATTTCGGGATGATGGATTCGATCAGCAACGCCGACCGCCTCACCCTCACCGGGGCGGTGGTCCATCTCATCAACAGGGATTTCCACGCCCTGGCGAAGGATTTCATTGATCTAGGGTTTCTCAACCCCGCCACCGATCTCACGCCGATCGTGCCCGCCCTTGAGGCCGTGCTGGGGGGGCAGCTGGGCGAAAACGTGGGCAGCTTCAACTTCAAGGCGATCACCGATCGCTTCTCTGAGTTGATGTTCGATTACCCCTTCCGGGTGCCGGCGCGCTTCGCCTTGATCATCCGGGCGGTGGTGAGCCAGGAGGGCCTCGCCCTGCGGCTGGATCCGGCCTTCCGGATCATCGGAGTGGCCTATCCCTACGTGGCCCGGCGCCTGCTGGCGGGGGACACCGCCGAGCTGCGCGAGAAATTGATGGAGGTGCTCTTCGATCGCCACGGCCGCCTGCAGATCCAGCGGCTCGAAAGCCTGCTGGCGGTCGTGGAGTCCAACGATGGAGAGGGCAACGGTGATCTGTTGCCCGTGGCCGGCGCCGGCCTGCGGCTGCTGTTGGGACCCCAGGGGAGCAGCCTGCGCCAGCGGCTGCTGCTCAACCTGGTGCGCGATAACCGGCTCCAGACCGACGATCTCCAGGCGCTGCTGGGTCTGCTGCGACGCACCTTCTCGGTGCGGAAACTGGCCAGCGGTGTGCTCTCCCGCCTCAATCCCCTCACCGCTGCCCTGGAGGCGGCCGCCTAAGGTCACAGCCCCGATACCCTTGCCCCCACCCGTGTTTCCCGACCCGATCACCCTGAGCGACGCGGCCAGCGATGGAGCCAGGGGGGGCTTCGGCGATCTCGATGCCCAGGAGTTCCTTCTGGAGTACGTGCCCTTCACCGGCGAGCCTCCCTACGCGGTGGCGATCCTGGGCCTGGTGATTGGGATGGTGTGCGGGTTGACCTTCGCGAAGGTGATCCAGAACCGGCTGGAGGGCTGGAAACAGGACCGCTTGCCGCTGCTGCCCCTGGCCCGCCTCGAAACCGTGGCCCCGGCGATCGGCATCGTGCTGGGGATCACCCTGTTCATCGGGGGTTCGTTGCAGGTGTTCGGCTTCGGGGGCGGCACGGCGCTTCTGGTGGCTCTGCTGCTGTCGTTGCTTACCGCCGGGGCCCTCTGGGTGCAGCTCGCCCGCTTGATGGGCCAGGTGGACGCCGGCACCTTCAAGGCCGTGGATTTCGACAACTTCGATCAGTTCTTTTAAGACCCTTGGCCGGCTTACCCCAGCGGACCTGCGCCGAGGGGCTGGCCCTGCGCTGGGGGCCAGGCTGGCTCGATAGCGGTTCTCCCGAGGTGCCTTCAAGGGCCGACCAGTTGCTGGTCCAGCTGCAGGCGGAGGTGCCCTGGCGCCAGGAGTCCATCACCCTGTTTGGTCGCACCCATCCCCTGCCCCGCCTCACCTGCTGGGTGGCCGATGCCGGTTGCCTCTACACCTACAGCGGCCTGCTCAATCAGCCCGAGCCCTGGACTCCGGCCCTGGAGGCCTTACGAGAGCAGCTCGGGGCGCTGCTGGGGTGGCGCTTCAATTCCCTGCTGCTCAACCGCTACCGCCATGGGGGCGAGCGCATGGGCTGGCACGCCGACGATGAACCGGAGCTGGAGGCCAGCGCGCCGATCGCCTCGCTGAGCCTGGGGGCCACCCGCAGCTTCCGGCTCAAACCGAAACGCCCCGAACGGATAGCCCAGGCCCCGATCAGCCTGGAGCTGGGCCATGGCGATCTGCTGGTGATGGATCCCCCCACCCAGCGCCACTGGCTGCACGCCCTGCCGGCCCGCCTGAAGGTGAAGGAGGAGCGGATCAATCTCACCTTTCGGGTGGTGAGCGGTTGAGCGGTTGAGCCTGCCGTCGGACCAGTCCAAATCAGACTGGCCAGCAGCGGGGTCGGCTCACCCATGGTGATGGCCCACCCACGGGCGTTCAAGGAGAGGAAGGGCATGGGCAAGAAGCCGCACGAGCCGTGGAAGCGCTGGTATGAGGCCGGCCTGATCGATGCCGAGACGGTGGCGCGGATCGAGGGCTGGGAGCGGACGCGGGCTGGTCCGGGCGGCCTGCACTGGCCGATACGGGTGCTGCTGATCTTCGGGACGCTGCTGATGGGGGCGGGGGTGCTGCTGTTCGTCGCCGCCCATTGGGAGAACCTTTCTCCCCCGTTCCGCTTCAGCCTCGCCCTGGTGCTGGTGGGTGGATTTCACGGGGCGGGCGCGCTGACCTCAGGCCGCTACGCCGCCATGGCTGATGCTTTCCATGCCCTGGGCTCCATCGCCCTGGGGGCAGGGATCTTCCTGGCGGCTCAGATTTTTCACCTGGAGGCCGAATGGTCGTTGGGTCTGCTGCTGTGGGCGCTCGGGGCGCTGGCGGGCTGGCTGGTGCTGGGGCAGTGGCCCCAACTGGTGCTGGTGGCCCTGCTGCTGCCGGCCTGGTTGTGCAGTGTCTGGTGGAACGACGTTTCGTTGATTCCCTCGTTGCACCGCCAAGGGGTCACCGCCTGCGGACTGCTGCTGTTTGCACTCGCCTATTGCAGCGCCCAAATCGACGCTCGGGCAGGCACATCGCGTCTGGTTTTGGCGGGGATAGGCCGGCTGGTGTTGATTCCGCTGGCGATTTATTGGACGTTCATTGTGCTCATGCCTCACGTTTGGGACTTTTACTACACCGCCACTAACTTGCGCTTTCAAGATCCTCTCTCGGCGCAAGATTTGCCATTGTTCAGCCTGGCATGGCTCGTGGCCATCGGTGCACCTCTTCTGCTGGCGTTTGGCCTGTCCCGCCGGGCGGCCTGGCCCATGGGTCTGGCTACGGCCTGGGTGCTCACGCCCACCTTCTTCATCCATCCGGCGGGTCGCTTGTTTCCCTACATCTGGTGGGTGATCGGTTCCCTGTTGATGGTGGGCTGGGGCCTGCGTGAGGCCCGCCTGGAGCGCATCAACCTGGGCGCGGTGTTCTTTGCCGTCACTCTCGTGGCCTTCTACTTCTCGGAGGTGATGGACAAGCTTGGCCGCTCCGCCAGCTTGGTGGGGCTCGGTGCTCTGTTTCTGTTGGGTGGCTGGTTGCTGGAGACCACGCGCCGTCGCCTGATCGCCCGCGCCCTTGAAGGTCGGCCATGACCCCTCCCTGGCTGAGAAGGTTTCATGGCACCCCATCGCTCCAACGCGGCCTGCTGGTGGGGGGCGTTCAGGTGATCCTGATGCTCAGCCTCGGGGCCCAGCTGCTGTTCGACCGGGCCACCTCGGTCCGCTGCTGGACGCGGGCCCTACCGGTGGATCCGAATCTGCCGATCCGAGCGCGCTATGTGAGTCTGCGCCTGGAGGGGTCACCCGATTGCGCGGTGTCTTCGAGCACCGTGGCATTCTTCATTCCCGATCCTATCGACGATCCATCCAGGCGGGCCCCTGGCGAAGAGCTCTGGGTCGAAGTGACGCTGCCTCGAAAGGGGCCTCCCCGCCCGATCCGCCTGGGGGTGAAGCGAAATGGAATGGTGGTGCCAAGCCCCTTGCAGCTGGATTGAGCACGACCTTCCGATCAAGGCCACCAGAACCCTGACCAGCTGAACAACAGGGGCCGCTCACTCCGGCGGCGCCTGGACCGCCTGAGCCTCTGCCGCTTCGAGCATGGCGGCCGTGACCTCGATCACCTCAAGGGCGTCGTCGTTGTCGAGGTAGGAATCGAAGGAGCTGTAGCGCCGGATGCTCGGGGCATAGGTGGGGTTGCCGCAGACCTCGCTCCACTCCAGCCCCTCGGGTTTCACCATCAGATAGCAGGCCAGGGCCTCCTCAAGATCCGACGCATCGCTGAAGCTGTCGCCCTCCCAGAGCACCTCGAAGAAGGTCATCGCCATCGCTCGAACGCCTCAGATCTAGCCCCGGCGACGAACCATGACAGTCAGCGGAGGCTCCATGGGCCGCTGACTAGGAAGAAGGCAGTTCCACTGACTGGTCTCCATGGGCGGAGTCCTGATTCTGCTGGTGATCGTCGTGGCCATCGTTCTGGTGAGTGGCGCGTCAGAGGGACGCCGGCGCACCCGGGAGCTGTTGCACCACTTCAAGCACCTGGAAGTCCGGCTGGCGGAGCTGGCCCTTCAGTTGCAGGGCATCGACCTGCGCTTGATCGACCTGGAGCGCCGCCAAGACGAGCGGGCAGAGCGGCGATCCCCGTCCCCCCTCCCCGAGCCGACGCCGCCCTCCCCGACAGCCGAACCACGGGAGGTTCGATCGGATTCCTTGCATGGGAGCGCCGAGCGGCTGGGCAGTACCCCGCCGCCGCCGTCCAGCCCCAGGCCCCCCCATCAGCAGGGTTCGGTTCGTGCCCCCCAGGCGCCCGAACCGGAGCGCTCCCCGTCCCGCCGCCCTGCCGTCAGGCGTCCACCGCTTCCCCCAGCTCCGCTGCCACTAGCCCCGCCTCCGCCGGCGCCGGCGGAACCCAGCGCCCTGCAACTGCTCTGGCGCCGGATCGAGCGCCTGTTCATCGAGAACTGGACCGGCATCCTCGGTGTGCTGGTGGTGGTGGCCGGGGTCACCTTCGTGGTCATCAACGTCGCCCTGCGACTGGGCCCCTTCCAGCGCTTCTGGATGACCGTGGCGGCAGCGGCCGCCCTGGCGGCTCCTTCCTTTGTCCTTGGGGATCGGCTCCCCTGGCGCAACCTCACCCACTGGATGCGCAGTGGCGGGGCCGCCCTGTTCCTGTTCGCCTGTGCGGCGGGTGGAGGGCTGCCGGGCCTCGGTCTGCAATGGCTGCAGGATCCCCGCCGGGGGCTGGCGCTGCTGAGCCTGGGGGTGGTGGTCAACCTCGCCCTGGCCGGTGTCGCCCGCACCCAGACGATCGCTTCATTGCACGTGGTGCTGGGCCTGGTGCCGTTGATGATCGTGCTGGACAACCAGCCGGCACTGGCCGCTGAAACGCTGGTGATCGCCAGCCTGGTGGCCGTGGTGGGCTTGATCCTGCCCCTGCGCCGCCCCTGGGATCCCCATCTCCTGGTGGTCACCCTGGCCTATGCCGCCTTCCACGGCGCCTGGTTCCTGCGCTGCGCCGAGGCGCTCCAGGCGAGCGGCGACCTGCGCCTGCGCGCAGCCCTGGCGGCCCTGCTGGTGTTCGGGGGCGGGGCGCTGCTGCAGCACCGCCGGTTGCTCAGCCGGAGTGAGGGGAGCGCCGCGTCGCTGGCGCCGTTGCCCCTGGCCCTGCAGCTCAGCAACTGGGGCGCCCTGGCCCTGGCCCTGCTGATCTACCCCCAGCAGGCCGTCAGCCGCGCTGGGGCCCTGGCCCTGGCGGCGCTGGTGGCGGCACTGCTGGCCCGGCGGGCGCGCCAGGGCCAGCTGGGCTGGCTGCAGCTGAACGAAACCCTGATCGCCCAGTCCTTGGCCATGGGGGCGGTGATCAGCCTCCACCCCCTGATCGCCAACGGCCCTTTGCTGCTGATGGTCCTGCTGGTGGAGACCCTCCTGTTCCTGCGCCTGGGTATCGCGGAGAAGGACACCACGATCCGGCGCCTCGGCTGGGGGCTCGTGAACCTGATCGCCCTGCTGCTGGTGCTGGCCGGGGTGGAGGCGGGTGCGTCCGGTGGAGCGCCGGCCCTGCTCTGGCAGAACGGCGGTGTGCTGATCGGTGCTAGCGCCCTGCTCACTGCGGTGCAACGGCAGCTCAGCCTCCGGCGCGTGACGCTCCCCCTGCCAGCGCTGCTGGGTTGGCTTGCCGGAGCATTGGCCTTCGTGGGCGCCATGGTCTGCCCGCCGGAGCCCAGCCGGGAGCTGCTGGCCCTGGTGGTGGTCGGAGCTCTGCTGCTGGCGGGCCGCTGCTGGCGACCCGCCGGAGTGCTGGCAGGAGCCACGGCGGCCGCGGTCGCCGCCCATGGCGTCGGCTGGAGCCATCGGCTGCAGCTGTTGGCTCCCAGCAGCCATGGGGGTGTGACCCTGTATGCCCAGGGGTGGTCAGCGCCGACGTACCTGCCCCACCTCCTGCCCCTCACCGGCCTGGCCCTGCTCGCCCTGGCGATGCGCCGGGAGACCGTGGTCAGCGGCATCGGCTGGGCTCTGTTCAACGGCACCGGCGTGGTGCTGATCATCGGCACCGTGTTGAGCACCGCCACCCAGGGCGGTCCTGGAGGCCTGGCGCTCAACGGGGGTGTCCTCGTGGCCTGGGCCGCCTTCACCACCCTGGTGCAGTTGTTGATGCGTCGCTTTGCCGTTCGTCAGCCCTTGCCCCCGTTGATGGGTGGCCTGAGCGCGGTGCTGGTGTTCGTGGCCGCCGGCCTCTGCACCCCCGAAGGGGGCCGTGAACTGGAGGGCCTGCTGGCGATCGGTGGTCTGCTGCTGATTGCCCGCCGCTGGCGGCCGGAGGCCCTGATGGGCAGCCTCGCCGCGGCGGCCGTCGCCCTCCATGTGCTCAGTTGGGGTGCTCAGCTGCAGCAGCTGCCCTGGTCGCCCCTGCCGCTGCTGGGCCACCTGCTGCCGCTCACCACCCTGGCCCTGCTGCTGCTGGCAATGAAACGGGAGCCGCTGGTCAGTGCTGTCGGTTGGGCTCTGCTCAATGGCACGGCGGTGGTCCTGATCCTCGGCGCCCTGGTGGGCGCCGCACTGGAGAAAACCGCAAGCTGGCCTGAAACCGCCTCAGGACCAGCCCTGGCGGGACTGCTGGTGGCCTGGGCCGGCTTCACCACCCTGGTGCAGGTGTTGATGCCTCGATTCGACCTTCGCCAACCCTTGACGGCCTTGATGGGCTGGATCAGCCCGGCCCTGGTGCTGACCGCCGTGGTGGTCGGCACCCCCGCCGCTGGCCGTGAGCTGGAGGCACTGCTGGCCCTGGGCGCCCTGTTGCTGATCGCCCGCTGCCTGCGGCCGGATGGGTTGCTGGTGGGCACCGCCGTTGCCGTTGCCCTCACCCATGCCGTCGCCTTGGGCGCGCTGCTGCCTGAGCAACCCTGGGCCACGGCCCCTCTGCTGGGGCACCTGCTGCCACTCACCGCCCTGGCACTCGTCACCATCGGCAGCGGCGGTCCCGGGGCGGTGCGCCTGCTGGGCCTCGACCTGCTCGGTCTCGACCTGGGCCTGGCGGCTTATCTGTTGTTTGAGCCGATCTCTCCGTTGATTCCTGGTGTGGTCTGGCTTCTGCTCTCCCTGGTGGCCCTGGAGAGCTCCGATCGGCTGAGGCGCTCCATGGCCAACCATGCCTTGGTGCTGGGCCTGCTCTACCTGCTGGCCTTCGCCGGGTCCTACCTGCTGGTGATCAGCCAGAGCCCGGCCCTGGTGAGCGCCGGGCCCTTCACCCTGCCGATCCGGCTGCTGATCGAGCTGTTGGCCCTGGCGGTGGCCCTTTACTGGTGGTTCTTCTCGCCCAGGGAGCGCCTGCGGGAGCAACCGCTCTGGCAGGCGGTGCACCCCTGGTTTCTGGAGGTGGTCCTGGTGGGGGTCGTGGTCACGATCCTGGGCCAGGTGGAGGCGCTGTGGCGGCCGGTGGCCTGGTCGTTGCTGGCCCTGGTGCTGGTGAGTGATCCCTGCCGGCGCCTGTTCGCCACGCGGGTGAAGGTCTATGCGGTGATCCTCTACTGGGTGGCGGTCGCCACGGTGGTGGCCATGCTCAGCAGCCTGGAGACCCCCTCGCCGCTCTGGTACGAGCAACCCCATCAGCTCGCCCTGGTCGCCATTGGCCTGCAGATGACGTTCATCGTCGTCTCCCACCGCAACCTGGACCTCCAGGAGTTGCGACAACCCGGCGGGGGCCCGCTGCTGGCTTGGGTGGGTCGCCGGGTGGCGGCCCACCGCAACCACTGGCTCTACTACCCGATGTTCGCCGCCGTGGCCTACTACCTCTACCTGCGCTACGACCCCTCCCTGCACACCCTGCTCTGGGCCGTTGAGGCGTTCGCGCTCTACGTGCTCAGTGCCCTGCTGCAGGAGAACAGCTTTCGCACCATCGCCCTGGTGGGGCTGGGGATCTGCCTGTTGCGCCTGATGTCGATCGATCTGGCCCAGGTGGATCTGGGCCTGCGGGGGATCGTGTTCATCGGCGTGGGCCTGCTGATGCTGGCGATGAATGCGATCTACAACCGCTTTCGCGCCCGCTTCGAATGACATCCGAGCGCCACGTTCCCCTGCGCACCGTCCTGCTGGTGTTGCTGCTCGCCGGCGGTGCTGGACTGATCGCGCTGTTGATGCAGGCGCGTCCCGGCAGCCCCTTGACCTCCTCCCTGGCCACCCCATTCCAGTTGCTGGGCACACCGCTGAAGCTGGCCGACCGGCTGGCCAGCCGGGGGATGCCGATCGGCTCGTTGGAGGAACGGGATCTGGGGGACACCTTCCGGGAGCGCTATGCCTACCAGGTCAAGGTCTCCGATCCAGACCAGGCCTACCTGGATGCCCTGATGCCGCTGATCCGGGCCCATGCCAGGAAGCCCTTCCCCTACCGCGCCTATGTGATTCCGTCGGAGTCCGCCAACGCCATGGCGCTTCCGGGCGGTGTGATCCTGGTCAACAGAGGGTTGCTGAACACCCTTGGTTCCGAGGCGGAGCTGGTGAGCGTGTTGGCCCACGAGGCCGGCCACATCGAACTGGGCCACTGTTTTGACACCGTGCGCTTCCAGTTGCTGGCCCGCAAGCGGGGCAGTGAAACGCTGGGGCAACTGGCTGATCTGGCCCTTCGAATCCTCGTCCAGCACAACTACAGCAAGGCCGCCGAGCACGAAGCCGACGTCTACGCCTTCACCCTGCTCCGCTACAGCCCCTACGACCCCCGGGGCAGCGGCGCCAGCTTCGCTTCCCTCGAACGCTCCGAGGGCTCACAATCCAGCCGTGCCGACGACCACGCTGATCTGCTGCGCGATTACATCAGCTCCCATCCGCCCCTGGCGATCCGCCAAGCGGAGTTCAGCCAGGCTGCCGAGGCCTGGTGGCGGGGCCATCCTGCAGAACGTCGCTACTGGGGTCGCCGAAACCTGCGCGGGCGACGGGCCTTGAGCGCCCTTGATCTGGGGGCGGAATGGCACGGAGCGCGGTTGACACCGCCAGCCCCTCAAACCACCAGGTAGCCCTCCAGCTGGCGCGAACGCGAGCGAATCGCCTCCAACCCACGACGCTCCAGGTTGCGGGTCTTGTCGCGGCTCATGCCCAGGGTGCGCGCGATCGAGGTGAGGCTCATGGGTTCTTCCACATCGATGCCGTAGCGCATCTTGAGCACCCGCCCCTGGATCTCCGGCAGCTGCTCCAGCAGCGCCCGCATGTCCCCCCGCAGGCACTCCCCATCCACGGCCTCCTCGGGCAGCTGGGCGTCGCCCTGGAGCAGATCAAGCAGCTCGGTGTCATCGCCATCGCCCACCTTCATCTCCAGACTCACCGGCGCCCGGGCCCGGCAGAGCAGATCCTTCACCTCCTCCTCCGGCAGCTCGACGGCCACGGCCAGTTCACTGACGGTGGGGGTGCGGCCCAGCTCCTGACTGAGTTCCCGCTGGCCCTTCTTGAGCTTGTTGAGGGTTTCGGTGATGTGGATCGGCAGCCGGATCGTGCGGCTTTTCTCAGCAATGGCACGGGTGATGCCCTGGCGGATCCACCAGTAGGCGTAGGTGGAGAACTTGTAGCCGCGGGTGGGATCGAACTTCTCCACGCCCCGCACCAGGCCGATGGTGCCCTCCTGGATCAGGTCCAGCAGCTCCATGTTCCGCTTGGTGTACTTCTTGGCGACGCTCACCACCAGGCGCAGGTTGGCGGCCACCATCCGCTCCTTGGCGCGGCGACCGCTGGCGAGCTTGCGCTTGAGCGCCGGGGGCTCCAAGCTGGCGAGGGCGGCCCATTCCGCCTCCGTCGGCTTGGCGCCATGGCGCATCTCGAATTCTTCCGCCAGCTCCTCGAGGGCCATCAGGTCCTGGACCTGACGGCCCAGGGTGATCTCCTGCTCGTGGCTGAGCAACGGCACCCGGCCGATGTCGCGCAGGTAGGAACGGACCAGATCAGTGCAACCGCCCAGGTAGGCAGCGCCATCGGCCGAAGCGATCGGGACGGAGGGCATGGGCGGGGAATAAGGAACCCTTTAGGTTTCGTAAATTACCACCAAACAAAGGGCTGACTCCAAGCCCGGTTCCATTGGTGTCGGTCATCACCGTCATCAGCCAGGAGAATGGCTCCAAACAGCCAGCCCCCTTGCCGTGAGCGCTCCGCGACTGATGGTGGTCGAGGACGACGACACCATCCGTGAAACCATCGCTGAGGCCCTGGAGCTGGAGGGCTTCGATGTGGCGGTCTGTGCCAACGGCCGCCAGGCCCTCGAGCAGATCCAAGCGCCCACTGGCGCCCCCCGCTTTGATCTGATCGTGCTTGATCTGATGCTTCCGGGTCTTGGCGGCTTGGAGCTCTGCCGCCAGCTGCGCCAACGCAACGACCGCACCCCGATTCTGGTGGTGAGCGCCCGGGACAGTGAAACCGACCGGGTGCTCGGTCTGGAGGTGGGGGCTGACGACTACTTGATCAAACCCTTCGGCATCCGTGAGTGTGTGGCCCGCTGTCGCGCCCTGCTGCGTCGCTCCCAGGTGGAGCCTGGAGTCGCTGAGGCCCCGGCCCTCCAGCGGGTGCTCGAACACGGGCCGATTCGCCTCTTCCCCGATGAATGCCGGGTCACCCGCGACGGGGTCGCCCTCAACCTCTCCCCCAAGGAGTACCGGCTGTTGGAGTTGTTCATGCGCCATCCGCGCCAGGTCTGGAGCCGCGACAAGTTGCTGGAGCGCATCTGGGGACTTGATTTCATGGGCGACAGCAAGACCGTGGACGTGCACATCCGCTGGCTGCGCGAAAAGCTGGAGATCAACCCCTCCGCCCCCCGCCACATCCTCACCGTGCGGGGCTTCGGCTACCGCTTCGACATCGGTGGCTGACCCCCTGACCCTGGCCGTTGGCCTGGGGCTGGGTTGGCTGCTGGCCAGGCTGCTCCCCTGGCGTCTCCGCGGCAGCGGCTCCGAGCACCAGGGTCCGCGGCCCCTGCCGCCCTCCCAGGTGCTCGACTGGATTGACGCCGCCCCCCAGGGGTGGTTGGTGCTCGATCCGCTCACCACGATTCAGTACGTCAATCCCCGGGCCCGGCGGCTGCTGCAGCAACCCAGTGACCGCCTGCGCCGCGGCGTGCCCCTGGCCGACGCCATGGAGATTCCGGAGCTGCTGGAGGTGGTGCTCGACGCCCGCCGCCTGGGGCGTCCCCAGCGCGTCGACTGGATGAAGGGGGGCGAACCGCTGGAAGCCCATGCTCTGCCAGGTCAAGACGGCTGGGTGGGTGTGCTGCTCCAGAGCCGCCGTTCCCTGGAGGCCCAGCTGGAGCAGCAGGAGCGCTGGGTCAGCGACGTGGCCCATGAGCTGCGCACACCCCTGACCGCCCTGCGCCTGGTGGGGGACAGCCTGGCCGGCCAGTTGGAGGGCCGCAACGGTGTGCTGGTGCAACGGCTGCAGCGGGAGCTGGACCGCCTGCAGCTGCTGGTGAACGATCTGCTGGAGCTCTCGCGCCTGGAGAACACCCTGCACCGGGAGGGGGGGCGTTACACCAGCCTGGATCTCTCAGAGCTGGTGACGGCCGCCTGGGCCAGCCTCGCCCCCCTGGCCGAGCGCCGGGAGATCAGCTTGCAGCTGAGCGCCCCGGCGGCTGCCGCGCTGCGGGGGGATGGCTCAAGGCTGCACAGGGCCCTTCTCAACCTGCTCGACAACGCCCTTCGCCACAGCCCCGATGCGGCCGCCGTGGAGGTGAGCGTGCAGCCCAGCGGCAACTGGTGGCTGCTAAGTGTGCGCGACCACGGCGGTGGACTCAGCGAGGAGGACGAGCGACGCATGTTCGAGCGCTTCTACCGGGGTGATCCCTCGAGGGAGCGCAGCCAGCGGGGCGGTAGCGGCTTGGGTCTGGCGATCGTGCAACAGATCGCCGTCACCCACGGCGGACGGGTGCAGGGTCGTAACCATGCGGAGGGGGGTGCTGTGATGGATCTCCTGCTCCCCCGCGGCGGCTGAGCCATGGCCGACGACCCCGCTCCGTCCAAAGTCCAGCCCCAGCGGCTGCAGAAGCTGCTGGCCGGAGCGGGCCTCTGCTCCCGTCGCCAGGCCGAGGTCCTGCTGCTCCAGGGTCGTGTGCGCGTCAACGGCCGAGTCGCCCAGCTGGGGGATCGCGCCGATCCCCGCTGGGATCACGTGGAGCTCGATGGCCGTCCCGTGGCGGCCAGGAGCCCTGCCTTCACCGTGCTGTTGCACAAGCCCCGGGGCGTGGTCAGCAGTTGCTTCGACCCCGAGGGGCGCCCCACGGTGCTCGATCTGCTGCCGTCAGAGCTCGCCCGGGGCACGGGCCTCCATCCGGTGGGGCGTCTGGATGTGCAGAGCCGTGGCGCCCTGCTGCTGAGCACCGATGGGGAACTCACCCTGCGGCTCACCCACCCCCGTTACGGGCACCGCAAGACCTACCGCGTCTGGGTCGAGGGCCAGCTGACTGCCGCGGCTCTGGAGCGTTGGCGCCGGGGGGTGCCCCTCGATGGCGAGCCGAGCCAGGCGGTGGGGGTCGATGTGTGCGAGCAACGGCCCGATCGCACCCTGCTGAAGCTGGAGATGGGTGAGGGGCGCAACCGTCAGATCCGGCGCACCGCAGAACTTCTCGGCCATCGCGTGCTGGATCTGATCCGCATCGCCATCGGACCGATTGCCCTGGGGGATTTGCCGGAGGGGCGCTGGCGTGGGGTCGACCCGGAAGAATGGGCGGGCCCGGAGCCGCGGGGCTGAGTTGCCCGCACCCGGCTCGCCCGCCCCTGATCGCCGTCCCCTGATCACCATGCCCCGGCCCGCGCCGAACTCGCCCTTCCCCCGACTGCTGCGGCGCTGGCTGGGCCGTGAGCGGCCCCAGGGGGTGAGCGCCGCGGCCCTGCGCGAAGACCCGCTCCTGCAGGCCGGCCGTGTGCTGCGCCAGCGGCGGGAGGAGCGGGGCTTGAACCTGCGCCAGCTGGCCCTGGAAACCCGCATCAGCACACCGGTGCTGGAGGCGATCGAACGGGGATGGCGGGACCGCCTGCCCGAATCCACTTACCTGCGGACGATGCTGCCGCTGATTGAGGAGCACCTGGAGCTTCCCCGCGGCAGCCTTCAGGTGGCCTTGCCTCCCGACGAAGTGGAGCAGGAGGGGCGGCGGCGCATGGTCTTGCTCGGCCGCTTCACACCCGGTTCGATCGATGTCTTCACCACGTGGCAGGGCACGGTGCTCTACGGGGTGATCACCCTGGGGCTGATCTATGGCCTCAACCTGCAGCAGCAGCAGTTGGCCACCGCCCAGATGCTCAGCCTGCGACCGATCCCCCCCCTGGCCCCAGCGGAACAGGCCCGCAGCGGCGACCCCGGCGGCCTGTTGCTGCAGATCCAGCCCGGCCTGCGCCCCCTGGGCCAGGCAGAGCTGGGCCAGGGGCAGTCAGCCCTGGCCCAGCTGGGTCCCCGGTCTCCCCAGGCCGGGGTGCTGCGCCTGCAGCTCGCCCAGCCCAGCCGCGTGCTGCTCAGCAGCGCTTCGGGCGAACGCAGTCAGCTCAGCGGTGCCAGCGGCGAAGTGGTGGTGCAGCTGTTGCCGCCGTTCGACCTGCAGCTCTCCCCAGCCCCGACGGCCCCGGCGGTGTTCTGGGATGGTCAGCCCCTGGCCCCCCTGCGGAAGCAGCCGGGCCAGTACCGCTACCCCTTGCCGGCGCCCGACCGCCCCGTGGAGGCAGCGAATCCTTCGAGGCCCTGAAGCGGACCCTCCAAGGCCTCCATGGGCCCTTCAAGCCGCCACTGCCAGTTGCCGGCCGTGGTGCCCGGGGTGTTGAAACGCGCCCCATCGTCCAGCAGCAGCAGGTCCTGGAGCGGCACGACGGCCAGATCGGCCGCAGAGGCCAGGGCCAATTGCAACAGCTGCCAACCCGGAGCCTGCACTTCTTCCCCCAGGACGGTCTGCACCTGATGGCGTTGGTTGTCCGTGAGCTGCTGCCACCAGCCCAGGCAGGTGGCATTGTCGTGGGTGCCGGTGTAGACGACCCAGTTGCTGCCCTGGTAGTTGGCGGGCAGGTAGGGGTTGTCCGGGTTGCCATCGAAGGCGAACTGCAGGATTTTCATCCCCGGCAGGGCGAAGCGATCCCGCAGCGCTTCCACCGCTGGGGTGATCACGCCGAGGTCTTCGGCGATCAGGGGCACACGGCCCCCCTGGCGCCGGCGCAGCCGCTCCAGCAGGGCCTGGCCTGGGGATGGTTTCCATTGGCCGCCCTCAGCCGTGCTGTCCGTACCCGGCACGCTCCAGTAGGCCTCCAGGGCGCGGAAGTGGTCGAGCCGTAGCCCGTCCACCAGCTCGAGCTGACGCTCCAGCCGCCGCATCCACCATTGAAAACGGCTGAGGCGATGCCAGAGCCAGCGGTAGACGGGCGTGCCCCAGAGCTGGCCGGTGGCGGAGAAGTAATCGGGAGGAACGCCGCTCTGCTCTCTCAGCTGGCCATCGGATCGCACCGAGAACAGCCGGCGGTGGCTCCAGACATCGGCGCTGTCGTGGGCGACGTAGAAGGGCAGATCGCCGATGATCTCGACGCCATGGCGCTGGGCATGGCGGTGGAGTTGTTGCCATTGCCGGTCCAGCTGCCACTGCACCAGGGCCTCCTGCAGCAACGCCTGCCGCTGCTGCCGATCGAAGCGGGCCAGGGCCCAGGGGCGGCGCCGCGCCAGGGAGGCCGGCCAGGTCCACCAGGGTGCCTGGCCATGCAGGCGGCGCAACACCATGAAGCGCCCGTGGTCGATCAGCCAGTGGGCCTGCGCGCGCCGCCAGTGCTCGAACTCCGCCTGGCGCTCGGCTGCCTGGGTGGGCCAGTGCTCCAGCAACTGCTCCGCCAGGGCTTCCGCCCGGCGGGGGGCCCTCTCCAGATCCAGGCGCTCCGTCTCCGCCGCCGGCAGCCGGGTGGGGCCATCGGCGGCGATGAACCCCTCGCTGGCCAGGAGTTCCCCGTCCAGCAGCCAGGGGTTGAGGGCGAAGCCGCTGGGGGAGCTGTAGGGGGAGCCTGTGCCGTCGGTGGGGGCCAGGGGCAGCAGCTGCCAGGCCCCCACCCGGTGGGCCGCCAACAACTCCACCCAGCGGTGGGCCTTGGCCCCGAGGGTTCCGCAACCGGGGGTGTGGGGCAGGGCGGTGGGGTGGAGCAGCACGCCGCAGCGGCGTCCCCCAGAGGGTTGGATGGCGCTGCTCACAGGCTGGGCAGGCGGTAACGGGCCACGATCGCCTTGGCGAAGGCAGGGATGTGATCCTCGGCTTTCTCGGGATGGTGCCGGCGCACCCAGAGGGCGTTGCGCGTGAAGTGGGAATCGATCGAGAAGCGGCCGTACTCCAGCCCCTGGGGTCCCACCCGCTGCACGATGAAACCCACCAGCTCCGCCAGCCAACGGGGCAGCTTGATCGCCTTGTCGTAGGCGTCGATGCCCTGCTGCACCGCGGCGCGGCGATCCCCACGGCTGCTCACCGGGGCCAGATCCAGTTCCGCCTCCACCAGATCCAGCAGCTCCTGACCAAGGGGGTTGCGCACCGTCAGCCACTGGCGGCCGAAGCTGGCGCCCATGTACCCCACCACCAGATCGGCGCCGCCGTTGACGTAGTCAAAGCAGCTCAGGCAGCTGGGGGCGAAGACATTCTTGAGCTTGGGGGTGTCGAGGCCGAAGAAAGGCACGGTTTCCTCGCGGCCATCGCTGTGGCGGAAGTGGATGCGGAAGTCCTGCATGAACTCGTAGTGCACCACCGTGGCCGGCGAATCGCTGGCGCTCTCCAGAAAGGTCTGCAGCCCGGCGCGGCTGACGTTGTCCACGCAGGGCAGCCCGAGCACATAGAGCTGCTCCAGGGGGAGGGTGTCCTGGACGGCGCGCAGGGCCTGCACCTGGCAGCCCACGCCGATGGCCAAAAGCCGCCGGATGCCACTGCCGGGGAGCTGCTCAAGCACCTCCAGATTGGGCGAGAGGGTGGGCTTGTTCACCCGCGCCGCCAGCACCTGCTCGGGGGTGCGGGCCAGCACCGGCAGGGGGGTGAAGCGGTCATCGGGGCTTTGCTGCACGCAGAGCACCGCATCCACCAGGCCGGTTTCCAGGGCGCGCACACCGATGCGCGAGACGATGCCGGTCCACTGGGCTCCCTCGATCGCTGGCCGCAACCGTGCCGTCACCATGCGCTGGCTGACGCCGAAGTAGAGCTCGTCTTCGTTGGCCAGGTCCCGGCTGCGGCCATGGGCCGCCGTTTCCATCGCCTCAAAGCGCTGGTTCAAAAAGGCGCAGGCCCGGCGCACATAGGCCACCCAGCGGCTGTCGCAGAGCCCGCACTGGCTGCAGAGGTCCTTGGCGGGGTAGGTGCTGCCCTTGGCCAGGGGCCGAGCTCGTTCGTGGGGGGCCGGGGACCGGGGGGCTGAGGTCAAGGAAGTTCTGGCGGTGGGCGCCTCCGCAGGGCACAACTTATAAGCCGGAGCCTCAAGGCCGGACAGTCCCAGACGACCCGGTGCAGCAAAGTGGGGGAATCGTTCACTGCGCCAGGCCCATGGTCCCCAATGGGGAATCCCCATCGGCCCCGGGCGGGGCCTCCCCGAAGGCCGGGACAACGCGCCGGAACAAGGCCCCTAGGGCGCCGCGGCCCCGGAACCGCTGGCGGTTGGTGGGTCAGTGGGCTGTCGGGATCGGCGCTCTGGTGATCGGAGCGAGCGCGCTGGGGCTGCTCTGGCCCGCCGCCGATCCGGCCGCACGGGATCAGGCCGGTGCGTCAGCCACCCTCGCCCCCTTGCCCGATCGTCCAGTCACCCTCTTGGTGATTGGCAGCGACGCCGACCGTCTGGGCACCACCAGCAATGGCGCCGCCCCCCCTGGAGCACCCAACAGCGATGCCCTGCTGCTGGTGCGCATCGATCCGAAGGGGCCGGTGCAGGTGCTGGGTCTGCCCACTGAGCTGGCGGTGAAGTTACCGGGCCAGAGATCAGCAATCCCCCTGGGGGCGGTCTACCGGCAGGGGGGTGTGGCCCTGACGGCCACGGTGGTCTCTGAGCTGGTGGGCCTCGATCAAGGTCAGCCCGAGCGCTATCTGGTGCTGAGCCGCGGGGCCTTGCGGCAATTGGTGGATGGACTGGGCAGCCTGGAACTCAGTCCGGAGCGCACGATGCGGTATGCCGACAAGGCGCAGAAGTACACGATTGACCTGCAGGCCGGGTTGCAGCTGCTCAATGGTGCCCAGGTGGAGCAGTTGGTGCGTTTTCGTGAAGAGGCTGGCGGTGAGGCCGCCCGGCGGAAGCGCCAGCAGCAGGTGATCACCGGCCTGCAGCAACAGGTGACCGAGCCCAGCCAGCTCGCCCGGCTTCCCGATCTGGTTCGCAAGCTGCGCCGTGGCGTCGAGACCAATCTCAGCGAGGCCGAGGCGCTCACGCTGCTGGCGGGTGTCCTGGCGCAGCCCCAGTCGATGCGTTTCGCCAGCCTGCCCCTGGAGGCCCCGGCCCAGCCCCAGCAGCCCCTGCGTCAGCTCAGCCCCGACGCCGCGCTGCCGCTCTGGCCCCCCCACTGATCAAGGGCTCGCCAACGCGCTTGCAGGGCTCGGGCCAGGTCCGGGAGGGGATCAAGGACCGGATCGATCAGCCGGCCATCCTCCTGAGCCTCCACCCAGCCCAGCCAGGGGAGACCCTCGGCTCGGCGACGCTCCGGATCCCAGGTGGCCCCCCACTGGATCAGCCCCACCAGGGGCACCCCCGCGCCCACCAGCAGGGCGGTGCTGGCGGCGGCCAGGCCCTGCTGGGCCCATGGGCCGGGCACCAGCAGAACAGTGGGTTGGCGGAAGGCCCCCAGCAACTCCGCCCAGCGGCCCGCGGGCCCCAGCCAGGCCCCGGGATCATCGGGCAGGGGCGCGAGCCAGGGGCCGTCCTGGGCCTGGAGTGCCGCCAGGCGCGCCACGGGGTCGTCGCCCCTGGGGAAGACCAGACAGGTCAGCGCCAGCCGTGCCGCCAGCTCCGCTGCCACCGCCTCGACCCAGGGCCGGCGGCTGGAAGCGTTGGTTTCGCCTGGGTCGCCCCATCCAGCGCTCCCCACCACGTTCGCCAGCACCAGGCGGAGGGGCGGAGCGGGGGGCGGAGGCAAAACGGTCATGGGGGCATCTTCGCGCTGACCGGATGGCTTCTACCATCGGCAATCAGCCCCTGCGCTCACGCCCGCCGTGACAAGTTTCTTGACCGCTGCACGGGTGGAACACGAGAGCGCACCCCACGACACCCGCCGGCTGCGGCTGTTCAGTGGCACCTCCAATCCCGCCCTGGCGCGGGAGATCGCCAATTACCTCGGTGTGCCCGATGGCCCGCGGGTGATCAAGCGCTTCGCCGACGGGGAGCTTTACCTGCAGATCCAGGAGTCGATCCGAGGCTGCGATGTGTTCCTGATCCAGCCCACCTGCGCGCCGGTGAACGACCATCTGATGGAGCTGCTGATCATGGTGGACGCCTGCCGCCGTGCCTCCGCCCGCCAGATCACCGCTGTGGTGCCCTACTACGGCTACGCGCGCGCCGA
Organism: Cyanobium sp. Morenito 9A2; assembly: GCF_024345575.1. Lineage (GTDB taxonomy): Bacteria > Cyanobacteriota > Cyanobacteriia > PCC-6307 > Cyanobiaceae > ATX-6F1. The sequence continues at coordinate 177,920 of NZ_JAGQBJ010000001.1, read as the reverse complement.
CCGCAAGACCGCCGGCCGCGAATCGATCACGGCCAAGCTGGTGGCCAACCTGCTGGTCAAATCCGGCGTCGATCGGGTGCTGGCCATGGACCTGCACTCCTCCCAGATCCAGGGGTACTTCGACATCCCCTGTGATCACATCTACGGCTCGCCGGTGCTCGTGGATTACCTGGCTGGCCGCAACCTGGGGGAGGTGGTGGTCGTTTCCCCGGATGTGGGCGGGGTGGCCCGGGCCCGGGCCTTCGCCAAGAAGATGAACGACGCGCCCCTGGCGATCATCGACAAGCGCCGCTCCGGCCACAACGTGGCCGAAAGCCTCACGGTGATCGGTGATGTGGCCGGAAAGACCGCCGTGCTGATCGACGACATGATCGACACCGGCGGCACCATCTGCCAGGGGGCCAGGCTGTTGCGGCAGCGGGGCGCCCAGCGGGTGCTGGCCTGCGCCACCCATCCGGTGTTCTCCCCGCCGGCGAGTGAGTTGCTCTCGGAGCCCGGGCTGTTCGAGGAGGTGATCGTCACCAACAGCATTCCCCTGGAGCCCGACCGGCGCTTCCCCCAACTGCAGGTGCTCTCGGTGGCGAACATGCTGGGGGAGGCGATCTGGCGCATCCACGAGGAGAGCTCGGTCAGCTCGATGTTCCGATGAGCGCGCGACGATGACCAGCGGCTTCAAGCCAGAGGCTGACCTGCTCCCTTTGCTCCACCGTCACCCTTGAGAGCGCAGCTCCCTTGGCCCGTGCGCCTGAAGCGGGCCCTGCCCGCCGCTCTCAGTGCTGTTCTGGTGGCGGGCCTGCAGGCCGTGGGCCTGGGTCCATCGGCGCAGGCGGCCAGCCGCAGCGTCGGGGTCTGGCTCACCAACAGCCCCAGTCCCCTTTATTACGACGGCCAACGGCTTGATCGGGCTGTGGATGAGCTCGCCGCTGCTGGCTTCACCACCCTTTATCCCAACGTCTGGAGCCGCGGCGCCACCTTCCATCGCAGCCGCTGGGCGCCGATGGAACCGGTCCTGAAGCAGAGCGCCCCCAACCTTGATCCGATCTGCCGCCTCACCCGTGCCGCCCATCGCAGGGGCCTGAAGGTGATCCCCTGGTTCGAGTACGGCCTGATGGAGCCGGCCGACGCCGAGGTGGTGATCCAGCACCCGGAGTGGGTGCTGCAGCGCAGCGATGGCACCACCACCTACGCCATGCACGGGGCCAACATGCGCAGCTCGCCCATGAAGGATCTGCGGGTCTGGCTCAATCCCGCCCATCCCGGCGTGCGCCAGCGGTTCATCGGCCTGATCAGCGAGATCGTGCGCCGCTGCGGCGTCGATGCAATCCAGCTCGATGACCACTTCGCCTGGCCGGTGGAGCTGGGCTACGACCCCTTCACTCGGGCTTCGTATACGAAGGACACAGGCCGCCAGCCACCCGGGGATTTCACCAACCGCCACTGGATGACCTGGCGCCGCCATCAGCTCACGAGTCTGTTGCGGGAGCTGCGCAGCGAACTCAAGAACCGCCAGGGGGGGGCCGGCATCAGCCTCTCGCCCGGTCCCTTCCGCTTTGCCTACAACCAGTGGCTCCAGGACTGGGAGATCTGGTCGCTCGGAGGGTTGATCGATGAACTGGTGGTCCAGAACTACGCCTACTCGGTCAAGGGCTTCCTCAAGGACCTAGACCAGCCTGCGCTGGTTAAGGCACGCCAGTGGGGGATTCCCGTGGAGATCGGTCTGCTGGCCGGTTTCGGCGGCCGTACCACCCCGATGCCGGTGCTGACAGAAAAGGTGCGGCTGGCGGCCCAGCGGGGCCACGGTGTCATTTATTTCTATTGGGAAGGGCTCTGGGGCCAGTACGCCGGTCCAGAGGGCGGCCCGGCACGTCAGCAGGCCTTCCGCCAGTTGCATGGCAGCCTCTTTCCAGATCCCTTCCCCAGCCGCGGCAATCTCAGGCCAGGGAGGCGCTGAGTGCCGAGCCCGGAGTGCCGAGGCACTGCTCCACCACCTCGCGGGTGTTGGTGGAGAGGCGTGCGGCATTCAGTTGCTCCAGGGCGGCCCGCTGGGCCTCGCCGCGGGAGGCCCCATAGCTCTGCCAGCGGCTGAACACCTTGGCGAGGCGAGAGGCGGTGATCGGGTTGCGCCGGTCGAGTTCGGCGATGCGCTCGGCCATGAAGCGGTAGCCGCTGCCATCAGCGGCATGGAACACCGGCGGGTTGCCGGCCAGGCCCCCCAGCACCGCACGGACGGAATTGGGGGCGGCCGGGTCGAAACGGGGATGCTCCAGCAGCCGTTGGACCCGCTCCAGGCCATCGGCAAGCGGGGCCGAGGCCTCTAGGGCGAACCAGGCATCGAGGATCACGGGCTTGTCATTCCAGCGTTCGTAGAAGGCCGCCAGAGCGGCCTCCCGGGCGGGATGGGTCAGGGGCTGCAGGGCACGCAGGCCGGCGCGGGCCAGGGTCATCGAAGGGCCCTCCACCGCAGCGGCGGCGGCGGCGATCACCGCCCCATCGCCGCAGGCCGCGCGCCAGCTCCAGGCCGTGCCCGTGAGCATTCGGTCTCCGGCGCCAGCAGGCCAGGGCAGGCCCCATTGGGGCGCCGTGCGCTCAAGGGCCTGCTGGAGGGGGACCGCCAGCTCGCTGCCGAAACGCCGCTGCAGGGCCAGCTGGGCGGCAAACAGAGCCGGCGGGTCCGGTTCGGTGGCCTCAGCTTCCAGTTCGGGTAAGCCCGGCAGGGCCAGCAACACGCTGCGGTTGGCCTCCGACAGGCGGCCATCCCGCAGGATCCGCTCGAAACCGGCCACCAGGCCCGATTCAAGGGCTTCGTCGGGGCTGCTGGAGGCGCGTGCGAGCAGGGCCTGCCGCAGCAGCACCTGACCCGCGTCCCAGCGGGCCACCGGCTCGCTGTCGTGGGCCAGCAGGTGCAGCAGTTCTTCGCTGGAACGCTCGATCTCCAGCCGCACCGGGGCTGAGAACCGACGCAGCAGCGAGAGTGCTGGGGGGAGGGGCTGGGGCTCCAATCCCGTGACCACGAAGCGCTGCTCGGCCTGATCCACCACCAGGAGCCGGCTCTGTTGCCCCCAGCGGGGTTCGAGGACATGGGCTGCGGCCTCCTGCTCACTTTCCCCAACCATGCGCACGGGCAGTGACTCGCCCGCCTGGTCCACCAGCCCCAGCACCAGGGGCAGCACCAGGGGCTGCTTGTCAACCTGACCGGGGGTGGGCGGGGTGTGCTGGCGCGCCGTGAGCGAGAGGGTGCCGCTGCTCGGCTCCCAGTGGCGTTCCAGCCGGAGGACGGGGGTCCCCGCCTGGTGGTACCAGAGGCGGAACTGGGCGAAGGCGAAGGCCGCTGGACTGTTGGCCGCGCTGGAGGCGGCTTCGAGGGCCGCATCCTCCAGGGCCTGCACGAAGTCGTCGCAGGTGGCGGCGGTGCCGTCGTGGCGCTTCACGTAGAGATCGATGCCGCGGTGGAAGGTGCTCTTCCCCAGCAATGTGTGCAGCATTCGAATCACTTCAGATCCCTTTTCGTAGATCGTGGTGGTGTAGAAGTTATCGATTGCCTGGTAGTGATCGGGCTGCACCGGGTGGGCCGTGGGCCCCGCGTCTTCCCGGAATTGGGTGTTGCGCAGCATGGACACATCCTCGATGCGCTTGAGCGCATCGGCATGCAGATCCGCCGTGAAGGTTTGATCACGGAAAACGGTGAGACCTTCCTTGAGCGAAAGCTGAAACCAGTCTCGGCAGGTGATGCGGTTGCCGGTCCAGTTGTGGAAGTATTCGTGGGCGATCACACTTTCGATCCGCTCCAGTTCGCCATCGGTGGCAGTGGCAGCATCGGCAAGCACCAACTTGGAGTTGAAGATGTTGAGGCTCTTGTTCTCCATCGCCCCCATGTTGAAGTGGCGTACGGCGACGATGTTGTACTGATCGAGGTCGTATTCGAGCCCATAGACACGCTCATCCCATTCCATCGCACGCCGCAGCGAGTCCAGGGCGTGGGCGGTGAAGGGGGCATCACCGGGCTCCACGTGCAAGCGCAACTGCACCGGCCGGCCACTCGCTGTGGTGAAGGGGCCGCCCACTTCCTCCAACTGGCCCGCCACCAGGGCAAACAAATAGGAGGGCTTGGGGAAGGGGTCGTCCCAGACGGCGTAGTGGCGCTCCACCCCCGTGAGTGGATCAGGGGGAAGGGCACCACTCCCCAGGGGATTTCCGTTGGAGAGCAGCACTGGGTAGCTCTCGCGCTCCGCCTCGATGCGCACCCGGAAGCGGCTGAGCAGATCGGGGCGGTCAGGGTGGAAGGTGATGCGGCGGAAGCCAACGGCCTCGCACTGGCTGGTGACCATCCCGCCGCTCACATAGAGCCCTTCAAGGGTGGTGTTGGTCTCCGGGTGAATCCGCACCAGTGAGCGCAGCAGAAAAGGCTCGCCGGGGGGCTCAAGGATGGTGAGGCCCTCGGCCCCCAGCCGGTAGGCCCCCTCCCCCAGGGCGAGGCCGTCGATGGAGAGTTCCAGGAGTTCCAGCTCCACGCCCTGCAACTGGAGGGGTTCCGCCGCCAAGGGGGTGATCTGGAGCTGCGTCTCCACCAGGGTGTGATCGGCAAAGATCCGCACGCTCAGGTCAGTGCGCTCGATGTGGATCGGGGCCGGGCGGTAGTCAGCGAGCCGCACGACAGACATGGGGAAGCGGAACAGCGGTGCTTCGATCCTGCCGCTCCGACCTCCCCCCTGCCGATCGGCCACCCGGCCGGGCTCACCAGAGAGTGGGACCCTTGCCAACGGCTGTGTTGCAGCCCACCTGGGTGCCCAGGAGGGCGCCGAGGGGGACTGCCCAGGCGCGGCCGTCCTGACGGGAGGCCGCGTAGCCCAGACCGCCGCCCACCAGTCCTCCCACCAGGCGCCCGATCTGGCAGCTCTGCTGCAGCTGTTGGGCATCGGCCACCGTCAGGGGGCCGTTGGCTACGGCCGGTCCCCCGTAGCCCTGGGGCCCGTAGCTGGATTGGCCGTAGGTGGGCTGGCTGTAGACCTGGCGGTAGCCAGGCTGGACGTAGCCCTGAGGCAGGTAGCGGGGCTGCCCGTAGACGGGTTGGCCGTAGACGGGTTGATAGCTGGCCTGGTAGGTGGGGCGATAGACCTCGCCATAGGTTCTGGCGCCCAAGGGGGCCGCGTAGACCTGGCGAACCGGGGCCGGCAGGTAAGTGGGCTGGCGATAGCCCCCGAAGCCATCCTCCCGGTACTGCACCGTGGTGGTTGTGCGTTCGACGATCACCGGACGGCTCTGGGCAAGGGCCGCGGCGGGGACTAGCAGGGCCGCGCCGGCCAGGCCGCCGGCGAGAAGGATCACGCCTTTGGAGCGTTGAAGGTTGCTCATGGGATCGGGGGGCGGATGGACATCCCCGGGGGGGGATGCACCTAGACAACCCGACCGATCTGACCCAACAGCAACTGGCACATGTGACAGTTGCGTCAAGATGAGACTGGCCCATGACCAGGCTCCCCCACGGTCGCTCAGGGGCCCTGCGGGGGAACCCCTTCGGGCTGGGGAGCTACTTGGCTGGGGCAGGCGCGGCGCCAGGCGCCTTGCCACCGGATTGCTGCTTGATCACGTCCTGAACCTTTTTGACGACATCAGCAGGAACCTCCTTGGGACAGATCTCCACGGCGCCGATCACGGCGGAGTTGGTGGAGCCCTTGCGCAGCTCGTCGATGGACAGGGGCTTGGCCCCTACCTGCTGGATCACTCCACCGTGCTGGCCCATGAGCACCTGGGCGATGGTTTCACCGGCGATCGCCACGGCCTTGTCGAATTCGACACCTCCTGCCCGGGCGATGCAGACATTGATGGACGCCAGACGGGAATAAAGGGTCATGTCAGCGTCCGTCGCCGGCGCCGCCAGGGCAGAGGTGGGCAGCAGGACGATGGGGAGAAGCAGCAGCGGCGCCACCAGCAGGGGGCAGCTCCAGCGGAAGAAGGTGCGCAAGCTCGACAGACGCAAATCACAGCCATGGTGAACCACCGCCTCCCCGTTGTCCGTGCCCTGGGACGCCACGCTGGTCGTTCTTTGGTGGGGACGGATCAGAGCAGCGGGACTCCCGCCGCTTCCAGTCGGATCTCGTGGTGCATTTCACTGACCTCAAGATCCCCCTGGCGCCATGTGTAGATCGATCGCGCGCGGAAGCGGTCCTGGTCCACCAGCCGGATGTGCTCAAGAACACTCAGCTCCCCCTGGTGGGTCGCGAAGCTGAGCTGGTGCTCATCCACCTGCCGGATCCTGGTGCAGACCGGGGTGTTCGCCAAGAAACTGCTCGTCCGCTGCAGCTGATGCCCGCAGAGGGAGGCCTCCATGCTTCCCGCTCGGGGCATGTCGGGCTTGTGGGTGAAGAAGTCGTAGCCCTGCTCGGTCCACCAGCTCATGCGATAGCGCGCCTCCCCTTCGTTCGCCTCGGCGAAGCGCTCCACCCGCAGCAGCATGTCCAGCTGCAGCGGCGCCTCGTCGGCAAAGAAATAGAGGCGCCGTGATCGCCAGAGCCCGAGGTTGCGCTCGAACCAACGGCGCAGGCCGTTGTCGAGCTGAAAACGGGGCGGTCCCGTCCCATCGACGGAAAGGGTCATGGGAGGCCCTCGAGCCGACGTTGGTCACAGTGGTCATAGCCACCGATGGCCAAGCATCTGAGAACCCATAGGGTGGTCTTCACATTCCACCTGCGCCCACGTGCCTGCAGCGGGGGATCCCGACGCCATTTCAACGCTGCGTGAGCCGCGGCCACCCCAGCGACAGGTCCTGAAGCTGCTGCTGGTGGCCGCGCCCCAGCATCTGGCCACCCCCGATGTGCGCGGCCTGCTCAACCTGCTCGAAAACGAGGACTGCGGCTTCGAGGTCGATCTCGACATTGCCCATCCCGCCAAGCGCCCGGAGCTGCTTGAGCAATACCGCCTCGTGGCCACCCCGGCCGTGGTGAAACTGGAGCCCAGCCCCCGCCAGGTGTTCGCCGGCAACACCTTGCTGCAGCAGGTGCGGGGCTGGTTGCCCCGTTGGCAGCAACGGGAGGTGGTGAGCGGCCTGGGCATGAGCCTGCGGCCAGCCGAGTTGGATGGCAGCCGCAGCAAACGGGAACTCCAGCTCGAAGATCAGCTGCTCGTGCTGCGTCAGGAGAACGAAACCCTGATCGAGCGCCTGCATGTGCAGGACCGCCAGTTGCGCATGGTCGCCCACGAACTGCGCACTCCGCTCACCGTTGCCAAGCTTGCGCTTCAGAGCCTGAACCTGGGCCAGATCAGCAGCGAGCGCTTCCATGACTTGCTGGCCCGGCGCCTGACGGACATCGAGGTGCTCTCCAAGGATCTGCTGGAGGTGGGCACCACACGCTGGGAGGCGCTGTTCAACCCCCAGCGTCTGGCCCTGGGCCCTGTGGCGGCCGAAGCCATCCTCGAGCTCGACAAACATTGGCTGGGGCGGGATCTGGAATTGATCACCGACATCCCCCTCGAACTGCCCGACATCTACGCCGACCAGCGACGCATGCGACAGGTGCTGCTGAACCTGCTTGAGAACGCCTTCAAGTTCACGCCCGAGGGTGGTCGGGTGCGGCTCTCCATGGGTCAGGCCCGTGGGCCCTGGCTGCAGGTGAGCCTCTGTGACAGCGGTCCAGGGGTACCCAGGGAGGAGCAGCAGCGGATCTTCCTGGACCGGGTGCGCCTGCCCCAGACCTCCAGCACGACGCCGGGTTACGGGGTCGGTCTGTCGGTGTGCCGGCGCATCACCGAGGTCCATGGTGGCCGCATCTGGGTGGTCTCTGAAGTCGGTCAAGGGGCCTGTTTCCACTTCACCGTGCCGGTCTGGAGCGGCCAGGGGAGCGTGGCTGAGCCCGGCCCCGGTGGGGCGGGCCCAGCCAGGGGCGACAGGGAAGACCCCGCCTTGACGAAGGGCCTCTCGGCCCCGTAGTTTCCATCCATCGGAGCGCACTCCCATTTGTGCGGTTCGTGGCCTCGCCCCCATCGTCTAGAGGCCTAGGACACCTCCCTTTCACGGAGGCGACAGGGGTTCGAATCCCCTTGGGGGTATTCATTCAGACGCCTTGATTCACGTCTAAAGGTAAAATGATTCACAATTCATTCAGGCGTTGAATGAACCTCTGAATCGAGAGATTGTTAATCCACTGCTTTTACGTCACGAGCTGTTCCCTGGAGCTTACGGAACTGAGCCTTCATGGATTCGCCCTGCGAAGGGCCTCCTGCTGCACGGCGCGCAGATTGGCGGCCAGGTCGTCCCGAAGCCGTTTTTCAATGATGCCAATCGGCATTCCAGGTCGCCCCTGCACCGTCAATTCGTAGAAAAGGCGGGTGGCGGAAGCATCGCGATCGATCCGCCAGATGCCTTCAAAACGCCTGAAATCGCCGCAGGTCATACGGAAACACAGGCGTCCGCTGCTTGGTTCCTCGGTGAGTTCGAGCTCCACCCGGGCACTGAAGCTGAGGCCACAGAACTGCTGCGACCCCACCTGCTCGAGGGCCACCACGGCGCCCTTACGCCACAACTGGCGGCTGGAGGCCAGGTTGGGGATGAAGCGGCTGAGGTTGTTGTAGTCCGTGAGCACTGACCAGAGCAGCTCGGGATCGAGGCTCAGGCGCAGCAGGACGGCCAGCCGCCTGGTGCCCTGGGGCAGCCGCTCCATTTCCTGCTGGATGGTGTCCAGGGGGCAAATGTCGCTGTCGATCTGCTGAAGCGGCGTGTCAGGGAGTGAGTTCACATCGCGCTAGAACAAAATCGGAAGCTGCGCCAAGTGGGGTTCTGCGGGGCGGGCGAGTTCAAGCGGCCAACCTAGCCCTGATGGGTCGAAAAAGTGCGCCTCTGCGCATCCGGTTGACCCTGGGTGAGCCCGTGAAACTCCAGTGGGGAGGTGTTCCCTATGATCGCCCCCAACCATCCTGAGGCTCCACCTCCATGCGCGTTACGACCGCCTCCCCCAGCCTGGGAGATCCCCGCATGTTCACGGTGGTGGTGCGCGGTTACGGCGCCGGTAGCCAGCGCCAGGCCGATCGCCCCATCAAGGTGCCCTTCAGCCGGCTGCAGACGTTGGTTCAATCCATCGCCCGGCTGGGAGGCCAGATTCTCTCGGTCAGTGCCGCTGGTGACTCCCCCGTTGGCGTGGCGTCCCCGGAGGAATCTTCAGGGACCGCCACGACGACGAGCCCTGCCCCCTCGAATCCCGCCCCCGTGAGTACTCCCCCCGACCACGAAGTCGTTCCCGTCAACCTCTACAAGCCCAAGGATCCCTACGTGGGCACGGTGCTGGGGAACCATTCCCTGCTGGTCGATGGGGCGATCGGCCGGGTCAACCACATCACCTTTGACCTCTCCGAAGGCAACCTCCACTATGTGGAAGGTCAGAGCATCGGCATCATTCCCGATGGTGAGGATGCCAAGGGCAAGCCCCACAAGCTGCGTCTTTATTCCATCGCCAGCACCCGCCACGGGGACAACCTTGAGGACAAGACTGTCTCTCTGTGCGTGCGCCAGCTTCAATACGAGAAGGACGGCGAAACCATCAACGGTGTCTGCTCCACGTTCCTGTGCGACATCGAACCCGGCGCCAAGGTCAGGATCACCGGCCCTGTGGGCAAGGAGATGCTTCTCCCCTCCGATGAAGAAGCCAACGTGATCATGCTGGCCACCGGCACAGGCATCGCCCCGATGCGTGCCTACCTGCGCCGCATGTTTGATCCCGGCGAGCGGTCCAAGAACCCCGGTTACCAGTTCCGTGGCAAGGCCTGGTTGATCATGGGCGTTCCCACCACGGCCAACCTGCTCTACGAAGACGATTTCCAGAGTTACCTGGCCGAATTCCCTGAGAACTTCCGCTACACCAAAGCGATCAGCCGTGAACAGAAGAACCCCGGCGGTGGTCGCATGTACATCCAGGACCGGGTGGCCGAGAACGGCGAGGAGATCTTCGGCTGGATCGAAGACCCCAGAACCCACGTCTACATGTGCGGCCTGCGGGGCATGGAGCCCGGCATTGATGAGGCGATGACCACGGCGGCAGCGGCTAAGGGCCTCAACTGGGCGGAGTTGCGTCCCCAGCTCAAAAAGGCCGAGCGCTGGCACGTGGAGACCTACTGAGGTCGTCCTGAGCTCGGCAGCTTCAGCCCGCCTTTGGCGGGCTTTTTCATGGCTTTGGCGGCCTCGCCGCAGGGTGGCGGTCGGCTCCAGGGCGGCGCTGGCGTTTGGCGGATTCCACACAAAGGCGGATTTGGGCCCTGGTCGGCGGTGTGAGCCGGCTTGTCGTGGTTAAACCAGGGGCACGCTTCCAGCGATCCCGCGCCCATGACCGTCAGCCACACGAATCCCTTGCGGGTCGGCCTGCGCCAGGAGCGCGTGATCGCTCCCCAGTGCCTTGTGATCTTCGGGGCCAGTGGTGACCTCACCCACCGCAAGCTGATCCCGGCGCTCTTCGAGCTGTTCCGCCAGCGGCGGCTGCCCAGCGAGTTCGCCATCCTCGGGTGTGCCCGGCGCCCCTGGAGCGATGAGGAGTTCCGTCGGCGCATGGCCGAGGCTCTCGCCGATGAGATTGAGCAGCACCAGAGCGCCTGGGCCCAGTTCGAAGGCTGCCTGTTCTACGAACCGGTCGATCTGGAGCAGCCGGCCGATGTGGTGCGGCTCGGCACCCGCCTGGAGGTCATCGACCGCCAGCGCGCCACCCGAGGCAACCGCACCTTTTATCTCTCGGTGTCGCCGGCCTTCTACGGCAGCGGTTGCCGCTCCCTGGCGGCCGCCGGCCTGCTCAAGGACCCCACCCGCAGCCGGGTCGTGATCGAAAAGCCCTTTGGCCGCGACTACGGCAGCGCCCAGCAACTCAACCGGGTGGTGCAGGCCGCCGGCCAGGAGAACCAGGTCTTCCGCATCGACCACTACCTGGGCAAGGAAACGGTCCAGAACATCCTGGTGCTGCGCTTCGCTAACACGATCTTCGAGCCGATCTGGAACCGCAATTTCATTGCCAACGTCCAGATCACCGCGGCTGAAACCGTGGGGGTGGAGGAGCGGGCCGGGTACTACGAGGATTCCGGCGCCCTGCGGGACATGGTGCAGAACCACCTCACCCAGATGCTCGCCCTCACCACCATGGAAGCCCCGGGACGCTTTGACCCCGAGGCGATCCGCAACGAGAAAGCGAAGGTGCTGCAGGCCGCCCGCCTGGCGAATGAGGAGGAACCCTGGAAGTGCTGCGTGCGCGCCCAGTACGGCCGCGGCGGCAGCGCCGTGAACCCCGTGGTCGGGTACCGGGAGGAACCGGGCGTGAATCCCCAGAGCACCACGGAAACCTATGTGGCCATGAAGCTCTTCATCGACAACTGGCGCTGGCAGGGGGTCCCCTTCTATCTGCGCACGGGCAAGCGGCTGCCGAAACGGACGAGCGAAGTGGTCCTCACCTTCCGCGAGGCACCCGTGCACCTGTTCGATGCCGCCGGAGGCAGTCCGACGGCCAACCAGTTGATCCTGCGCATTCAGCCCGATGAAGGGGCGGAGTTCCTCTTCGAAGTCAAGGCGCCGGGTTCGGGCATGCGCAGCCGCCCGGTCGACATGCAGTTTTCCTACGACGAATCCTTTGGGGAGCCCTCCGATGAGGGCTATGTGCGCCTGTTGGCGGACGCGATGCTGGGGGATCCCACCCTGTTCACCCGCGGCGATGAGGTGGAGGCGGCCTGGCGCCTCTACACCCCACTGCTGGAGCTGATCGAGGACAACCCGGCCCTGCTGCCGATCCACACCTATGAGGCCGGCACCTGGGGGCCCGGCGCCGCCGACAACCTGCTCGCCGACGACGGCCTGATGTGGCGTCGCCCCTAGGGACGGGCGCCTGAGCACCAGCCCCTAGCCCCTGATCCCGCCCGACCGGCTCTGCCGCCCTTCGCTTTCTTCCGCCATGGCCCCCCAGCTCACCCTCCAGGCTCCGCTTGAACTGCCGCCGCAGGATGTGCCCAGCTACCTCGACAGCCTCTGGAGCAAGGAGCTGGCCGAGGCCGGTGGAGGGGCCGTCACCTTCACCCTGGTGGTCTGGGAACCCTCCTGGCTGGAGCAGCAACTGATTCGCATCGGGCGACTGGATGGCCCGATCAGCGGCCTGCTCAGCGACGAGGTCCTGGAGGCCGCCCGGGCCGCCGTGGGGGCGTGTGGTCTGCCTCCCTTCACCGCCCCCTCCGCCCCGGAACTCACCTGGGCCCTGGGCTCCCTGCCCGGCCACCACTCCACGGAGGATCTGCGCGGGCAGTTCGTGGACCGTGCGATCAGTGCCCACCAGCCCCGGCGCCTGATCACCCTGGCCCCCACCCTGGCGGCCGATGCCCCTCTGGAGACCCTGGTGGCGGCCTACTGCCCCCTGCCGGAAGAGCAACACGGCAGCCGAGGTGAGGCCTGCGGCGATGTGCTGGTGCTGCGCGGCGGCATGGGGGCGGTGGGCAAGGGGCTGGCCATGCTTCAGCCCCTGATCCCCGACGACCTGCCCTGCTGGGTGTGGTGGAACGGCTCCCTCGATGAATCGCCGGAGCTGCTGGAGGGGTTGGCCACCCCCCCCCGGCGCCTGGTGGTGGACAGTTCGATCGGAACCCCCCGCCGCTGCCTCGATCTGTTGGTGGAGCGGATCGAGACCGGCCAGTCGGTCAACGATCTCAACTGGCTACGGCTGCGCAGCTGGCGGGAATCCCTGGCGATGGTGTTCGATCCCCCGAGCCGTCAGGGGGCGCTCAGCCGGGTGGTCCAACTGGACATCGACGTGGAGGGCAACCACCCGGTCAAGGGGCTGCTGCTGGCGGCCTGGATCGCCGACCGGCTCGGCTGGCATTTCCAGAGCAGCTACTTGATCCCCACGGGGAACCCGGAGGGCGATGGTGTCGGCGCCGAGTTCCAGCGCACCGATGGCGACAGCGTGCAGCTGCGGATGATGCCCGTGCCGGTGGGGGCGCCCAAGGCCCATCCCGGAGCCCTGGTGGGACTGCGTTTGATCTGCGCCCCTGAAGGCCAGCCGCCCCTGTGCGTGATCCTCTGCTCCGAATCGGGGGGGTGCATGCGCCTGGAGTCCGGCGGGGTGGCGACGATGCAGCTGGTGGAGGAGCTGGTGCCCCTGCCGAACGAGAGCGAGGAGATGGAGATGGCGCGGTTGCTCGGGGGCGGCCACGACACCACCAACCCGCTGCTGGCGGCGGCGGCGCCTCTGGCTGCCAAGCTGCTGCCGCAGTGAGGGCTTGCTGAGCCGCGGCCATGGCCTGTCTGATCGCGGCTCCCACCAGCGGTAGCGGCAAGACCCTCCTCAGCCTGGCCCTGGCGGCCCTGGCCCGCCGCCGTGGCCAATCGATTCAGACCTTCAAGGTGGGCCCTGACTTCCTGGACCCCCAGCTGCTCGCCCGGGTGAGTGGCCGCAGCTGCCGCAACCTTGACCCCCTGCTCTGCGGCGAGGCCTGGGTGCACCGATGCTTCGAGGGCTATGGCAGCCAGGCCGAGCTGGCCCTGGTGGAGGGGGTGATGGGGCTGTTCGATGGCCGCGGCCCCAGCAGCGCCGGCAGCTCCGCCGCCGTGGCCGTGCAGCTGCAGCTGCCCGTGGTGCTGGTGGTGGAGGCCAGCCGCCAGGCGGGTTCGGTGGCGGCGCTGGTGCGCGGCTTCCGTGACCACGACCCGGCCGTGGCCATGGCGGGGGTGGTCCTCAACGGGGTCAGCACCCCGCGGCACCAGGCACTGCTGGCGGAAGCGCTCGCTTCCATCGCCGTCCCCCTGCTGGGGGTGCTGCCCCGCCACGAATCCCTCTGCCTGCCCTCACGCCACCTGGGGCTGCTGCCCGCCCACGAGCTCTTGGATCTGGACGAACGCCTGGAGGGCTGGGCCGCCCTCGCGGAACAGCACCTGGATCTGGAGCGGCTCTGGCCCCTGCTGGAGGCACCGCCGCCCCCGGCCGCCGGCACGGTCGATCCCATTCGCTGGTGCCTGCAACCGGGGCGTCACGATTTGGAGTCGCAGGCGGCCTCTGCCACAGATCCAGCCCCTGAAGCGCCCCATGGGCGCGCGCCGGTGCCGGTGGCGATGGCCAGTGACGGGGCCTTCCACTTCCGTTACCCGGAGGCGCTTGAGTTGCTGGAGGCGGTGGGGCTCCAGGTGCGGCTCTGGAGCCCCCTGGCGGATGAGCCCCTGCCCAGCGGCACCCAGGCCTTGATCCTGCCCGGGGGCTATCCGGAGCTGCACGCCGCCGAGCTCGCCGCCTGCCGCCGCAGCCTGGGAGCGCTCAGGGCCGCCGCCGCTGCTGGGCTGCCGATCTATGCCGAATGCGGTGGCCTGCTGCTGCTGGGCTCCCACCTGGAGGATCCAGTGGGAGCCGGCCACGCCATGGCCGGGGTGCTGCCCTTCAGGGCCCGCCGGGGGCCCCTCGATCTGGGCTACCGCGAGGCCAGCGCTCGCGGCGATGGTCTCCTGGTGCGGCGCGGCGAACGCCTCCGCGGCCACGAGTTTCACCGTTGGGAGTTGCGGGACGCCGGGGGCGCTCCGCTGGCTGCGCCGGGGGGGCAGGCTGGAGCGGGGGAAACGGCCCTGAAGCCCCTCTGGGAACTGGAGGGCTGGGGCTCCCCCCGCCGCCTCGAGGGTTGGGGCACGCCCCGGCTGCACGCCAGTTGGCTGCACCTCCACTGGGCCGGCTGCCCGGCGCTTCCCGCCCGGCTGGCAGCCGCCGCCCGCGCTCAGCAGTCGATGCCCAGCTCCGGAAGGCGGTGGGCGAGGCTGTAGCTCTCGGTAATCACCGGATCACTGACTCCCAGTTGACGGCGCCATGCGTGCACGGGGCGATCCCAGCCCTCCTCCCAGCGCTGGGCGCACAGGGGCGCGGCGCTCAGGCCCATGGCCGAGCCCCGGGCGATCGCGTGGTTCACCAGCTCCAGGCGTTCGGGGTGGAAGCGGACGCTGGCGAAGCCGGCGGCGATGTTGAGCACCACGAAAGCGGGGTAACCGATCTGGGTGGCGGTGATCGCCAGCACGCCGTTTTCCCCCTCCCCGAGGGGCCCGAAGCCACTGATCACATGGTGTACATCGTGGGTGGTAGCGATGCGCTGGGTGAGCCAGCCGGCTTCGCTGTCGACCGGCCTGGGCCGGGCGAAATCCGGGTCATAACCCAGGGCCTTGATCACCAGGGCGTAGGTGTGCCCCAGGCTGCCGGCGGGCAACTCCAGCAGGACATCCAGGTTGGGCACCACCGGCACCGGTCGCTCCGCCAGCAGTTCAGCGCCTCCTGGCAGGAGGCGAAAGCGCTCGACGCTGAGCGCCATCGCCTCGCTGTCGAGAAAGTTGTCGACCAGGTCGGCGATGCTGTCGAGGGCGCCGCCACTGCGGCTGATCGCCCCGAGGATCTGGGCGCTGCGGGCGGCCCTGAGCACTTCCTTCAGCCGGGCCATGGGGGCGTTGGGTTGGAATAGGGGCACTGAAGCATCCCCCCATGATCGATCCGAAGCTCTGGGGCGAACTGTTCGTCTACGGCGCCGGCATCAGCTTCAGCCCGATTCACATCGGTCTGCTGCTGCTGCTGCTGCTGGGCCCCAGGCCCCTGCAGCGGGGGGGATGGTTCGTGATGGGCTGGATCGTGACCATCGCCCTGCTCACCGCCGCGCTGCTCACCGTCGGCCATGGGCTGCTGCTGAGCATGGACAAGGGCACGGATCACCGCACGGGCCTCGACCTGCTGGCCGCCGGTGCCCTGCTGGCCCTGGGGCTTAACGAACTGCTGCATCGCCGTGAGGAGGGCGATGGGCCGCCGGGCTGGACGCGCACCCTTGACCGGCTGGTGGGCCTACCCCTGCCGCTGCTGATCGGGGCGGCGGCCGCCATCGAAGTGGTCAGTCCCGATGATCTGTTTTTGGCGGCCAAGGCCGCCGGCAGCCTGCTGGCGGCGGGTCTGAGCCGCGGCCAGGAGTGGTTGGCCACGGGGGTGTTCACCTTCTCGGCCAGCCTGTTGCTGCTGTTGCCCCTGGCCCTGGTGGTGGTGGGGCGGGACGGCGTGCTGCCGCTGTTGCAGCGGGCCAAGGACACGCTCTATGCCCGCGGCGATCTGGTGGTGGGGGGCCTGAGCCTGGTGCTGGCGGGCTACCTGGGCTGGCAGGGGATCGAGGGCTTGCGGCTGAGCTAGTCCTCCAGCCAGCGCTGCCAGCGCTCCCGCTCCGCCGGCGACCCGCTGGCCCCCATCAACGTCACCCCCCGGCGGGCACGGCTGACGGCCACGTAGACGAGCTGGCGGCGCAGCACCGGATCGGCGGGCCAGAACACATCACGCTCCACGAACACCTCCCCAAAGCTGCTGCCCTGGCTGCGGTGCACGGTGAGCACAGCCGCCGGACCCAGGGAGGCGAAGGCATCGCGCACCAGAAAGAAACGGCGCCACAGGCCCCTCCCGTCCTGTGGGCCCGCCTCCCGCGCCTGGCTGCGCAGGCGGTTCAGCACCGCCTCCAGCTGGGCCCGGGCCCAGCTGCCCAGGGGGGGCAGGAGCCTCAGACCCAGCTGGGTTTCTCCCGACTCCACCTGGACCACGAGCGTCTCGATCACGGGCGCCCCCCCATCGAGGCCCAGATCACGCCCCACCCCGAACTCGGCCAGGTCGCAGCGCTCAGGGGTCACATCCCGCACCACCAGCTCCCGGTTGGAGCCCAGCACCAGATCCGGTTCCTCGCCCCCCTCCGCTCCCTCGCGGCAGGCGGGGGCCATCACCGCCGAGCGCGTGATCAGCACCTCCCCGGGCAGCACCGGCAGCTGGTCGGCCATCTCCCCGTGGATGGCGCGCCGCGCCAGGGGCACAAGCGCCTCCAGCGAGCGATTGGTGTAGCAAAGTATCCTGGCGTGATCCGGTTCGTCCAGGTCGGCGCCAACCCGCAGGGCCGCCTGGGCCGCCTGGAGCCAGTCACCCTTGCTGAGCACGGCCACCAGACCTTCGGGGCGGAGCAGCGCCGGCCCCAACGGGGGCAGCTGGCAGGGCAGCTGCCCCCGGCGCAGGCCGTCGGCCAGCCGCAGCACCGGCCCCTGGTGACGCACCACTTCCTGCAACTCGCAGCCGGCCCGGCGGCTGAGAGCGAACACGGGGCTGCTGGCCTCCCCCACGGGGGGCAACTGGGCTGGATCGCCCACGAACACCAGCTTGGTCTGGAAGGGGTGGGCGCAGCGCAGGGTGATCTCCAGCAGCGAGCTGTCCACCATCGAGGCCTCATCAACCAGCACCAGCCCCAGGTGCTCCAGGGCCCCGGCGGTCTGCTCGGTCTCCTCGCAGCGCTCCCGGTCCCGTTCGCGCTTGAGCTTGAGCCGCAACAGCCGGTGGATCGTCGACGGGAACCAGGTGGGTCGCAGGCCGGCCCGCTCCAGCTGCTCCTTCACCACTCCGACGGCCTTGTGGGTGGGCGCGACCACGGTCCAGCAGAGCCCGGCGGCCTCCGCCTGGGCCAGAAAGGCGATCGAGAGGAAGGTCTTGCCGGTGCCGGCGGCGCCACTGAGCACGAAGGGCGAGCCATCGGCCGGGGCAGCCAACCAGAGGGCGAAAGCCTCCGCCGCCGCCCGCTGGCCGCTGGTCAGGGGGCCCAGAGGGAGAACGCCCCCGCCGGAGTTCAGGCCAGGGGCAGCCAACCCAACCCCTGGGCGATCCGCAGGGGGGTGCCCACCAGGGCCAGTCCCGTGAGGGCGATCGCCGGGCCCAGCAGGCTGCCCGCGAGCACTTCAAAACGTGTGTGGCCCAGGTTTTCCTTGAGGGGCTTGAAGATCGGCTCGGGTGGGTTCGCCCGCTCCAGGGGGTCCAGGCCGCCCACGGGCCGAACCTCCCAAAGACCATCGGGCAGATCGTTGACGCGGGCGGCGATCTGCCCGGCGGCCCGGCGCACGCCGCTGGCGTCGTAGAGCACGATGAAGGCGAGGGTGGACGCCAGGGCGAAGAGGGGATCGCCCCAGCCCAGCTCCCAGCCGATGCCGGCGGCGGCGCCGGTGATCAGGGCCGCATGACTCGAGGGCATGCCGCCGGTTTCGATCAGCACCGCTGGCCTCCAGCGCCGGTGCATCACCAGCTCAATCAGCAACTTGGAGAGCTGGGCCAGGCCGCAGGCGATGAGCGCCCAGACCAGCACGCCGTTGTCGAGCAGGGCGATCATCGATCGCGGCTCGTGATGTAATCGGCCAGGGCGAGCAGGGGGTGCGCACGTTCCAGCCAGGGCTCCAGGGCGGTTTTGGCTTCCTCAACCAGCGCCTCGGCCCGCTGACGGGATTCCTCCAGGCCGAGCAACTTGGGATAAGTGGTCTTGTCGGCGGTCAGATCCTTGCCGGCGGTTTTGCCGAGCACCTCGCTGCTGGCAGTCACATCCAGGATGTCGTCGATGATCTGGAAGGCCAGGCCAATGCCGCGAGCGTAGCGGCGCAGGGCCGTGAGCAGCTCCTCGGAGGCGCCGGCGATCAGGGCGCCGCTGAGCACGCAGGCCTGCAGCAGGGCGCCGGTTTTGTGCAGGTGGATGTATTCGAGGGTCTCCAGATCCACCTGCTTGCCCTCGCTCTCCAGATCCACCACCTGGCCCCCCACCAGCCCCGGAGCGCCGGAGGCGAGCGACAGCTCGCCCACCACCGCCAGCAGCCGCTCGGCGGGGACCCCCGGGCTGCGCAGGGCCACCATCTCGAAGGCCCGCGTGAGCAGGGCATCGCCGGCCAGGATCGCGTTGGCTTCGCCGAACACCTTGTGGTTGGTGAGCCTGCCCCGGCGCAGGTCGTCGTTGTCCATGGCCGGCAGGTCGTCATGGATCAACGACATGGTGTGGACCATCTCCAGGCCCACCGCCGTGGGCAGGGCCAGGTCGCTGTCACCACCGGCCAGTTCGCAGGCCGCCAGGCACAGGATGGGCCGCAGGCGCTTGCCGCCCGCCAGCAGTGAATAACGCATCGCCTCCCGCAGCGATTCAGGCCGTTCCGGGCCGAGGGAGACGTCGAGGGCCGCTTCGACGCGCAGGCGGGCGGCCTCCAGGTAGGCGGCGAATTCGAAGCTCGTGCTCACCGCCACGGTCATGGGTCCCTGCGCGCTGGGGCGGATTCTCTCAGGCGGGGCGGCACTCAGTCCTCAGGGCACCAGATCCGCCAACGGATTGTCAAGTCCGTGGCGGCGGCCCCAGGCCACCACCGTGTTCACCAGCAACATCGTCACGGTCATCGGGCCAACGCCACCGGGCACCGGGGTGATGGCCGCGGCAAAGGGTTCCACCTCCCCATAGCGCACATCGCCGCAGAGCCGGCCCCTGGCACCGGGCCCCGCCGCAGGATCAGGGGGCAGCCGGTGGATGCCCACATCCACCACCACCGCGCCGGGTTTCACGTGCTCGGCGCCGATCAGCAAGGGCCTGCCAGCCGCCACCACCAGCACGTCCGCCTGCCGCGTGAGCTCGGCCAGATCCCGTGTGCGCGAGTGGGCGATGCTCACGGTGGCGTCGGCCGCCTGGAGCATCAGGGCCATGGGCTGCCCCACCAGGAGGCTGCGGCCCACCACCACCGCGCGGGCACCGGCGAGCGGGATCCCAGCCTCTCGCAACAGCGCCATCACCCCAGCCGGGGTGCAGCTGCGGGGTCCGTTCTCCCCCTTGGCCAGACGCCCCAGGTTGAGCGTGTGCAGACCGTCCGCGTCCTTTTCCGGATCGATCAAGCCCAACAGGGGACCTTCCTCCAGACCCTTCGGCAGGGGCAGCTGCAGCAGGATGCCGTCCACGCTTGGATCGGCGTTGAGCCGGGCGATCACCGCCGCCACCTCCGCCGCTGGCGTGCCCGAGGCCAGATGGGCGCCCTGGCTGGTGATGCCCACCCGTGCGCAGGCCTTCTCCTTGTGGGCCACATAGACACCGCTGGCGGGGTCGTCCCCCACCCGCAGCACCGCCAGACCGGGGGGCCGCCCGGCCTGCTCCAGACCTGCGGCGATCGTCGTTTTCAGCCGTTCTTCCAGTGCCGTCGCCAGTTGGCGACCATCGAGACGCACGGCCATGGGCGGGAGGGAAGGGGCGTTGATCCCCAGCATGGAACGCGAGGCCAGCCGCCAGGGCTAGCTTTGATCCTTCTCCGGCCGTGCCCGTGCTCCGCTTGGGTCGCCTCCACCAGCTCTGGCGCCAGCTCCTGCGGCAGGAAACCCCCCGCCAGGCCCTGGCCAGCTGGCGGCACCAGGACCTGGCGGCCGTTGCTTTGGTCTGCGCTCTGGTGGCCGTGCTCTCCAGCTGGCCCTGGCTGGTGGCGCCCAATCTGCGGCCCGGCATGATCGCCCCATCGAACAACTGGGCCCCCAAGTCCGCCACGGTGGTGGACAGTGAGGCGCTCGATCAGCGCCGTGCCCAGCTCGGCAGCCGCACCCACGTTCAAGTGGTGGACCGCGGGCAGTCCCTCGCCTTGCAGCAACGGCTTGAGCGGCAGCTCAAGGAGCTCGAACGCCTGGCTCCCGCCACTGAAGGCAGGCTCGCCCCGATCGAGCTCACCCCCCAGGAGCAGCTCTGGCTCAATGCTCTGCCTGCCGCAGATCGGCGCCGCTGGGAGCAGGCGCTGCACGGAGCCACCGAACGCATGCTGAGCCAGGGGGTGGTGGCCAGCCTCGCCCGTCGCCAGTTGGAGCAGGCAGCCCTGCTGCAACTGGCGCCCCTGGGGGAACCGGCCCGAGGCCTTGGCGCCAAGCTCCTGGCCAACACCCTGCAGGGCGCCTCCAACCTGCGCATCGATGCCGCCCTGAGCCAGCAGCTGATCGAGGAGGCCCTCACCCAGCAGGGTCTGCCGCTGATCCATGTGAAGAAGGGGGATCAGATCACGCGCCGGGGGGAGCCCATCAGCTCCCAGTCGTTCGATGTGCTCGATTACTTCGGTCTGGTGAACCGTCGGCCGCTGCTGCGCGCCTGGCTCGCCCACTTCACCGAAGCCCTTGCGGTCAGTGCCGTGATGGTTCTGATGATCCGGCGCTGGCGGGCGAGTCTTGAGCCGCGTCAGGCCCTGTTGGCCCTGGCGATGCTGCTGGTGGTGCAGGCGCTCAAGCTCTGGCTGGGGGTGGCCGTGAACCCTCTGGTGGTGTTGGTGGCGCCCACCCTGCTGGTGGCCCAGGGTCTGGGCACGGCCTCGGGGTTGGCGTGGCTGGCGGCCGCCAGCCTGCTCTGGCCAGTGCCCTACGGGGGTCTGAGCGAAACACGGCTGCTGATCGCCGCCGTGGTGGCGGCCGCGGCCGCGATCCTGGCCGGCCGCCAGCGCAGCCGGGCGCAGCTGCTGCAATTGGCGGTGCTGCTGCCGGGAGGAGCCCTGATCCTGGAGTGGCTGCTGCTCCAGAGCACCGTGCTCACCGGCCGCAACCTGGGGGTGCCCAACAGTGTGTCGGAGCTGCTGGGTGAGGCGGTGCTGGTGGGGGGGCTGTTGATGGCCGGTCTGCTGGTGGCTCCCCTGGTGGAGAGTTTCTTCGGGTTGTTGACCCGGGCGCGCCTCCTGGAACTGGCCGACCATGAGCTGCCGCTGCTGCGGCGGTTGTCGTGTGAGGCCCCCGGCACCTTCGAGCACACCTTGATGATCTGCGGGCTGGCGGAGGAGGGGGCGCGGGCGATCCACGCCGATGTGGACCTGATTCGCACCGGCGCGCTCTATCACGACGTGGGCAAGATGCACGCCCCCCAGTGGTTCATCGAGAACCAGGCCGATGGCCTCAACCCCCACGAGGCCCTCGACGACCCCTACGCCAGCGCCGCCATTCTCCAGGCCCATGTCGATGAGGGGCTGAAGCTGGCCCGGCGCTACCACCTGCCCCGACCCCTGGCGGACTTCATCCCCGAACACCAGGGCACCTTGAAGATGGGCTACTTCCTGCACCAGGCCAGGGAGCGGGACCCCGACTTCGATGAGAGCCGTTTCCGCTACCGCGGGCCCACCCCCCGCAGCCGTGAGACGGGCATCTTGATGCTCGCCGATGGCTGCGAGGCAGCCCTGCGCTCCCTCCCCCCGGACACCTCCGAGCTCCAGGCCGGCGAGATGGTGCGCCGCATCGTCGATGCCCGCCAGAATGACGGACAGCTGGCCGCCAGCGGCCTCAGCCGCGGTGAGTTGGAGATTCTGATTCGATCCTTTGTAGGGGTCTGGAAGCGCATGCGCCACCGGCGTATTCCCTACCCCATTCCCGCCAAGAAGGCCTTCAGCGCCTGAGCCCGCGATGACACCTTCCTCCCCAGGTCCGTTCCTGCCCTGTTTCGAGGCGATCCCGCCGATCAGTCTCGATCGCTGGGGGGTTCCGCTCGTCTTTCGCCGCCACTGCGCGCTTTGGGAGGGCACCGCCCGCCGCATCGACACAGCGGGCCACTGCATCGACACCGATCGGGTGCGGGTGGAGATCGCGATCGAGGACGACCGCTACGTGCAGACCAACACCGTGCGCATCGACACGCCCCAGCAGATCGTGGCCTGCTACCACGGCCAGTTCATCGACTCAAGACTGGTGTTTCCGCTCACCGATGAGGTGGTCACCCTGGCGGGGGAGCGGGCGACGGCCTTTTCGGGCATCGCCTGGGCGATCAGCGACCACGTGCTCGTCTACAGCGGCAGCCGCAGCCTGCGCGGGGTGCGCACCCACTACAACGAGATCATCACCCTGGTGTCGGACGACCACCGGGTGCGCACCACCCAGCTCTACGAGGACGGCGTCTACCGGCACGTGACGATGATCGAGGAATGGCGGCAACCGCGCCCCTGAACGGCGATCGGCCTGCTCAACCCCCCGATCAGCTGGGGGGTTGAGCAGGGGGCGGAGCGCTTCCGGGTGCCTGCTTGAGATAGGCCTGAACGGGCAGGCGCTGGCGCTGCGCGTAGCCCACCGGCAGCCAGAGGTCGCCGGCGTTGGAGATGATGTGGATCTCCCAGTTGTAGAGGCCGTTGAAGGCGGCTGGATCCTGTTTGAGCAAGGTGGCGTAGGCGAGTACGCCGCGCACGTAGTGGTCGCTGTTGTTGTAACCCCAGAGACCCTTGCGGATGTCCTTGAGGCCACCGCGTCGCACCAAATAACGGGCGGCGGCCTGGATGGCGTCATGGGGGTCGCGGATGTCGCCTTGGCCGATGCCGCGCTCCGCCCAGGTGGTGGGCAGGAACTGCATCGGGCCATGGGCATCGGCCACCGACACCCCATCGATGCGGCCCATGCCGGTTTCCACCAGGTTGATCGCCGCCAGCACCTCCCAGGGGATGCCCGTGGCCGCCTGGGCCTTGCGGTAGTAGCCGAGCAGGGCCTCGGCCGGTTCGGGCGGGATGATCCGCCAGGCCGGCACGGTGGTGGAACCCGGCCGCCCCCGCTGCATGGCCAGAAACTCCCGCCGGGCGGCCAGGTGCAGGTCAAGCGCGGTCCACCAGCGCTGGGGCAGCTCCCGCCGCACCGCCACCGCCAACTCCGGCCGGCGGGCCAGCAGGCGGATGATCACCTGCTCCTGGTGTCCCAGGGCCGGCAGGTCGACGGGTGGCGTGGCGGAGGAACGCAGGGCCTCTTCCACCTGGCTGAACCGGGCGGCCAGGGCTCTGGGCTCGGTGGGCGGCTGGGGGTAGGCACGGCTCAAGGGGGCGGGGCTCTCCTGCGGGGCCGTGGCCAGCCCAAGCGCTGCCGGGACGGCCGTGGTCGCCCGGGCCGCTGGCTCTGCCGCCACGGCCCGGTCACTGGGGCCCTGCGCAGGGCGCAGCAGGAGCGCCAGCGCCAGCAGGAGCGCGCCGCCGCTGACGCCCAGCAGCCAGGGGAGGGGGGAAAACCGACGCACTGGACTCCTGGAACCGTTGCTGGATTGAACCTATCCGCTCCGCCCTCCCCTGGGCGCCCCTCAGCGGGGGGTGGGCGTTGGTCAATTGCTGACCGCAGCGACAATCGGTAGCCGACACACCGACAACCCCGTCGAATCGTCGCGAATCTTCAACCAGCTTCTGGACACCCCATGGCCCTGGCCCGACACGTCGAGGTGGTGCCCCTGGAGGGCACCATCGCCGGCCGGACCTTTTTCTGCCCGCCCCAGCCCAGCGATGAGACCCAGATCGCCGAGCTGGCCCCCGACCAGCCCTGTGAACTGTTCTGTCACCGCAGGCAGACCGATCAGATCATCCTGATGCGCGGTGCTTTCAACCTGGTGGTGCTCCAGGGGCGCCGCCTGCGGCGCATCACCCTGCGGGAGGACGAACCCACACTGGTGCGCATCCCCCCCGGGGTCCCCCATGGCGCCATCACCATCGGCCGCCGCTCGGCCACGGTGGTCAATGCCGTGATCCGCCACGGCCCGTCGGACCCACGTGATTTCCTGCCCCGGCGGGTGCCCGCGGCCCTGATGGACCAATGGCGACAACTGTTGCGCGAATGCGGTGCCCCTGAGGAATGATGGAGCGACGGGCCTTCTGTCGGCGCTCGGATGGCCCTGAGTTTCCAGGAACTGCAGCAGACGCTCCGGCGCCGCTCCCCCATGGGCGGGGACGCTGACGAGGCCAGTGATCTGCTCGTGGTGCCGTCGCTCTCGTTTGAGCCCCGGGAACTGGCCCTGGTCAGCGGCGCCCACCACTACGAGGAGCGCCAGCTGTTCGAGTTGATGCGGCTGCGCAACCCGGCCACGCGCATGACCTACCTGAGCAGCACCCAGCTGCCGGAGCTGGTGGTGGAGGCGGTGCTGGAGCTGGTGCCCGGCATGCCCGCCTCCCACGCCCGCCGGCGCCTGACGCTGTTTGACACCAGCGATGCCTCCAGCCGCTCCCTCACCGCCAAGTTGCTGGAGCGACCGGTGCTCTTGCGGCGCATCCGCGAGTCGCTGCGGCCAGAGCGCTGTGTGATCAGTTGCTTCATGGTCACGGCGCTGGAGCTGGAACTCTCTGAGCGGCTGCAGATCCCCCTGCTGGGCACTGATCCGGCCCTGGCCCACTGGGGCAGCAAAGAAGGTGGTCGGCGTCTGTTTGCCCGCTGTGGCGTGCCCCATCCGCCCGGCAGCGAACGGGTCCATGATCTCGACGCGCTGGCGGAGGCCTGCGCCGCGCTATGGGAGGCCGATCCGGCCCTGGAGCGGGTGGTGGTGAAACTCAACGAGGGCTTCAGTGGCGAGGGCAACGCCTGCCTGGATCTGGCCCCTCTTCCCCTGGCTGCGCGATCGGCAGCAGGCCGTCGCCGCCTGCTGCGTCAGGCCCTGGAGGATCTGCCGATGCCGGCGGCCGAGTGGCGCGAGCTGCTGGTGGAGCAAGGGGCACTGGTGGAGGCCTGGCTGCAAGGGGGCGAGGTGCGCTCCCCGAGTGTGCAGGGCACAATCCACCCCGATGGCACGGTGGAGGTGCTCTCCAGCCATGAGCAGGTGCTGGGGGGGCCTGGCGGCCAGACCTACCTGGGTTGCCGTTTCCCCGCCGATGGCGCCTACCGCCTCGAGCTGCACCAGCACGGCCGCGTGCTGGGGGAGGCCCTGGCCGCCGAAGGGGCCCTGGGGCGCTACGCCGTCGATTTCGTGGCGCGCCGCCAGGGCGGGCTCTGGGAGCTGCAGGCGATCGAAATCAACCTGCGCCAGGGGGGCACCACTCACCCCTACCTGGCCCTGCGCTCCTCCACCAACGGCCGGCTGGATCCCCGCACGGGCCTGTTCCACGCGCCCACCGGGCAGGCGCTTTTCTACGAGGCCACCGACAATTTCTGTGACCCCAGCCTGAAGGGGCTGCTGCCGATCGATCTGATCGACATCGCCTGCGGGGCGGGCCTGAACTACGACCCAGCCGAACTACGGGGCAGCGTCTTCCACCTGCTCGGTTGCCTCTCGGAGTTCGGCAAACTGGGGCTCACCAGCATGGGCCGCAGCCCCGAGGAGGCAGCCCAGCTCCATGCCCGCACCACCGAACGGCTGGTGCGGGCCGCCCAGGAGCTGCAGGCCGGCACGCTGGTCGGCTGATGACAACCGTTGACAACCCACTGCCCAGCAAAAACCATGGCCGTTCGCACCATCTTGCTGGAGGGTGACCCGCGCCTGCGGCGGCTGGCCGAACCGGTCCTCGCCTTCCCCAGCGCCGCCATCGACGCGTTGATCGACGACCTGCGCGACACCATGGCGGCCGCCGAGGGCGCCGGCCTGGCGGCTCCTCAGATTGACGTGAACCTGCGGGTGGTGATCTTCGGGATCACCGTCAACCGCCGTTACCCGCAGGCACCGCCGATTCCGGAAACGGTCCTGATCAACCCGGTGATCACGCCCCTGGGGGCCGAGCGCGACTGCCGCGAAGAGGGTTGCCTCAGCGTGCCGGATCGACGCGCACCGGTGAGTCGTTGGGCGCGCATCCGCTACCAGGGCTGCGATGGCCAGGGACGCTTGATCGAGCGGGAGGTGGAGGGCTTTCACGCCCGAGTGGTGCAGCACGAGGTCGACCATCTCGATGGGGTGCTGTTTCCCGATCACCTCGGGGCCTCGGCCTAGGCCCTCAGGCCGCCAGCAGCGCCTCTTCGTCGACGGCATCGATCTGCTCGGGTCGCAAGTATTGCTCTGCATAGCGTTTGTAGACGCCGGAGCGGATGAACAGGGCGAACAGATCGGGATCGATGTGCTGGTCCTTCTTCATGAAACCCATGATCTTCATGGCCTGGGACAGGGTCTTGCCCTTCTTGTAGGGGCGATCGACGGCGGTGAGCGCCTCGAAGATGTCGGCGATCGCCATCATCCGCGCCACCTCGCTCATCTCCTCGCGCTTGAGGCGCTTGGGGTAGCCGGTGCCGATCATCGTTTCGTGGTGGCCGCCGGCGATCTCCGCCACCTGGCTCATGTGCCGCGGGAAGGGCAGGGCCGAGAGCATGCGGATCGTCTGAATGATGTGCTCGTTAATCTTGAAGCGTTCCTCGGCCGAGAGCGTGCCCCGGGCGACGGAGAGGTTGTAGACCTCGCCGCGGTTGTAGAGCAGGTCAGGGGCGTCCACTTTGAAGCCGAACGGGTTGTCCGCCTCGATGGCCGTGCTGCCGACGGGGCGCTCGATGCGGTGTTCGGGCTTGTCCGCCAGCAGGGGCTCGATCGCCGGCACGGGCACCGCCGGCTGCAGCTGTTTGCGCAGCAGCTCCTCGGTGGAGACCCCCAGGCGATCGTCGAGGGTGCGCCGCCAGGTGCGGGCGGCGATGGCGTTGAGCCGCTCGATCCGATCGGGGGCCATGAATTCACCGCCCTGGTTGCATTCGGCCACGAAGGCGAAGTCGTCGTCGAGCTGGGCGAGTTCGGCGTCGCGCTCGGCGGCCAGGGCGGTGGCGTCTCCGCCGGCTGCCAGCTGTTCCCAGTAGTGGAGCTCCACATCGCGCTTGAGCACCTCGAAGCGCGTGCGCACCTCATGAATGCGGTCATAGATGGTCTCCAGCTTGGTGGCCTTGTCCACCACGAATTCCGGTGTGGTGACCTTGCCGCAATCGTGCAGCCAGGCGGCCACATGCACGGTCTCCCATTGCCCCTCATCGAGCTGGAATTCTTTGAAGGGACCGTCCTTCGCCTCGACCGCGGCGGCGGCCAGCATCTTGGTGATCTCCGGCACCCGGTAGCAATGGCCGCCGGTGTAGGGGCTCTTGGCGTCGATCGCGTTAGCGATCAGCTCGATGAAAGACTCGAACAGGGCCTTCTGGGCGCGAATCAGGTCGCGGGTCTCGAGGGTGACCTCCGCCGTGCTGGAGAACGCCTCGGTGAAGGCCACCAAGGCGGTGTCAGGCACCTTGTCGTACCACAGCACCAGCAGACCCAGAAGCTGATTCTCCCGGTTCTGCAGGGGAACGGCCAGGTAGGGACTGTTGTGCAGGCTGAGAGCCTTGGCCAGCTCTCTCTCCACGGCTGAGCCCTGGTCGCTGATCGTCCCCTGGAGTGCATTGTCGGCAACGCCATAGCCCCCATCGGCAAAATTGCGCTCGATGGCCTCCGAGGCCAGCTGGGTGGGTTGAAGGTTCAGGGGTCGTTGGTCGGCCCCCATGGCCTGCACAGAATCCAGGCTGTCGCCCCGCTCATTGAGAAGGAACAGGGCCCCACCGTTGGCCTTGGTGTTGAGAATCGATTCCCCCAGGATCCGCTCCAGCAGGCGCTCGAAATTGGGTTCAGAGGCGATCGCCGCGCTCACCGAGAGGAAGCGTCGGATCGTCGATTTCATGCCATCGATGGTCAGCGACAGGTCGTCCACTTCTTTCACGATCGAGCGGGAGGCCGGGCGATCGGAGAAATCGAAATTGCGCACCGCCTCCGCCTCCTCCGACAGACGCCGCAGGCTCGCGGTGACACGCCGGGCGATCAGGATCACCAGCGGCAAGGCGATGGCGATCGCCAGCAGGGTGGCGAGGATCGAATCCCGGCGCAGGGTTTTGGCTCCCTCCAGCAGCTCATCGGAGGGCACCACCAGCACCAGGTACGTCTTGCTTGTGCCCAGCACGGGCCCGGCGGTGATCGCCAGCTGCCAGTCGCTCGAACCCTGGCGTATGACCCGCTCCGCCAACTTGGTGCCAGCGTTGACCTCGGCCACCATGGGGCCCAGCTGGTTTCCCACCTGCGCCAGCACCAGCACCGGCACCTGGTTGAGGGTGCCCAGCCCCTTGCGCAACTGCTTGCGCGCATCGCGGTCAGGCAACTGGGCGAGATCATCGAGGGCGATCACCCCGCCCTTGGCCGTGACCAGGGCCAACTTGGTGCCCGGGGTGATGCGTTGGCGTTTCAGAACATCGCTGAGGGTGGACAGACGCAGGTCTGCTGCGATCACAGCTTCGCCATTGGAGACCCTGCGGGCCAGCGTTAGGCCGTTTCGGCCGGTGGTGGAGAAGCGGTAGACCTCGGTGGCGACCGGTGTGGGGCTGGCGATCGCGGCCTTGAACCAGGGTCGGGTGCGCGGGTCGTAGGTCGCGAACTCCGGTGCCAGCGAAGTTCTCAGGAGCTTGAGCTGGTTGTCGAACAGCCAGACCCGGGCCACGTTGCGGGCTCCTATGCGCTCGTTGGTCTGCAGCACGTACTGGGCCGCAGCGGGTGCCTTGAACAGGATGCGGTCGACGTCGTCCCAGACGTAACGCAATTGGAAGCGGTCGCCATTGGCGTAACCGGCCAAGTAGGAGGTCGCCGCCGGCGTGCTTTGCAGGGCGTCACGCAGGGCGGGAACGAAACTGAGTCGTTGGGGCAGCGTGCGGGCCTTGCCCAGGACGGCCAGACGCTCCAGGTTGTACTGCACACCCTTGGCATCGATCAGGAGCTGCACCTCCGCCGAGGTCCTGACCGCAGACGCCGCCATCAACTTCTGGTTGGCCTTGATCAGAAGGTCACTGCTGCGCTGGTAGGAGTTGATCGCGATGCCGACGCCGGTGAGCAACACCACCGGCACGAACAGGGCCGACAGACCGACATGGAGGCGCAGGCGGCTGAGCATGGGCTTCAGTAACGAACAACCCCTGGAGGGGAGGCGCCAAGGGGATCGTTCTGAGGCTAGTGGCACCCCTCGGGATCGTCTTTCCGGGCACGCTCCTAGGTGCACGTCATAGTGTGATTCCTCAACAGTTCGCCAGTCAGGCAAGAACATTGGGGTGATTTCACGGGCTCTACGCGCCTTGACCATGGCCGTCGCCGTGACGACCTCAGGAGCAGCGGCGAAGGCGGAGCCGCTGGCAGCGGCCACCTTGGCGGATGGGCTGGAACGTCACGGCTGCGGCGGTGCGATCCGAGAGCGCCCCTTGGAGAACCCAGCCCGCCTCAGCCGCCTGGAGGCGGCGGCCCAGCTCCAATCCTGCCTGGAGCGTTCCCCCACCCTGATGGAAGGGCCGTTGCACCAGCGGGAGGCTGTCGCACCGGAGCTGAGGCAATGGCAGGGGTGGACCAGGACGCTGGAGAAGCGGCTGGCTCAGCTGGAGACAACGGCCTTCTCCCCCACCACGACCCTCTCGGGCGTCAGCACGTTCGTGCTGGGGGGCACCGCCTATGGGGGTGATGTGGCCGCCAACCTGCCGGGCACCAGCCCCGCCAACAGCCCCCGCGACGCCATCAGCTTCAACTACGAACTCAGACTGGTCCTCAACACCAGCTTCACCGGCAAAGACCTTCTCTTCAGCCGGCTCCGCTCGGGCAATTTCAACGCCAGCGCCTTCGATGGCACCCCGGTGCGGCTCTCCAAGATCGATGCGGCCTACAGCCCCACGGTCACCGGCGCCGGCGGCCTTGCCGTGGCGGCGGCCAACGGGATGCGGCTGGACCGGCTCTCCTACCGCTTTCCGGTCGGCCGGGAGCTCGCTGTCCTGGTGGGCCCCCTGAGCCGGAACCATGACACCCTGGCGATCGTCCCCTCGGTGTACGGCGCCCGGGGGGGGGCGCTCCTGGAGTTCTTCACGTTCTACGGAGCTCCGGCGGTCTACAACAAGGCCACCGGCGCCACCCTGGCGGCGATCTGGCGCCAGGAGGTGCCCAGGGGCCGGGGGCGCTGGGGGGCGTCGGTGAGCTACGTGGCCCAGCGGGGCGGGTTCGGGAATCCTTCCGCTGGAGGTCTGTTCAATGGCAACAGCGGGGCCAACCTCACCGCCCAGGTCGGTTACCAGGCGCCCCAGTGGGCCCTGGCCGCCGCCTTCCGCAGCGGCCAGGCGGGCACCCGAGCCAATGTGGGCACCACCCTGGGCAGCGCGATCCTGGCGGCCGGTGATGGTGGGACGGCCGGATCGAGTCTGAATCTCGCGCTCAGTGGCTACTGGCAACCGCAGCGCAGTGGCTGGCTCCCCTCGATCAGCGCCGGCTGGGGCAGCAGCTGGATCCGCCAGAACGCTGACGCCTTCCCCACACCCCAGCCCCTCAATGCCCTCACCAACGTCCGCGCCAGCCGCTCCTGGTCGGTGGCTCTGGAGTGGAAGGATGCGCTGGCCCAGGGCTACACCCTGGGGGCGGCCGTGGGCCAACCCACCCAGGCCACGGGCCTGCGCTCGGGCCGGCCGGCCGATGGCAATTTCGCTTTCGAGCTCTGGTACGCGCTGCCGATGAGCGACAGGATCACGGTGACCCCAGCCGTCTTCTATCTGAATCGGCCCTTCGGTCAGCTCACCCGCAACGCCGCCGGCGCCCAGAATGCCGGTGGCCGCTTCAGCGACCTGGGGGTGCTGTTGCAGACCACGATCAGGTTCTGAACCCAGCACGACCTTGCGTAGGGATGGTTACCTTTGTCCAGGATCAGGCATCGTGTCGAGGCGGCCCAAGGAACCTTCTCTTCGGCGACGGCGCTCGGTCTGCCTTGCCCATGGCCCCCACCCAGACGAGGCGTCCTTTGCCCCCCATGCCCACCGACACCCGTCAGCTCACCCCCAGCCGAGCTGATTTCAGCCTCAGGCCCTACATGGCCAGCAACGACTGGTGGGCCAGCTGGCAGCTTCTCAATACGTTGGTGCCGTTCGGCTTGCTGTGGTGGGCGATCGGTCCGGCCGTGCGCAGCTCCCTCTGGCTGTCGGTGCCGATCGTGGTGCTGATGGTGCTGCTTTCAGCGCGCTGCTTTTCGTTGATGCATGACTGCGGCCACGCCTCGCTGTTCAGCTCGCCGAAGGTGAATCGCGCGGCGGGATTTCTGCTTGGGGTCATCAATGCCATCCCCCAGTACCCCTGGTCGCGGGGCCACGATTACCACCACCGCCACAACGGCAACTGGGAGCTTTACCGGGGGCCATCAGCGCTGATCACCACAGGCCAGTTTCTGGCGTTGAGCCGCCGCCGCCAGTGGTTCTACGCCTTCCTGCGCCAGCCGCTGATGCTGATTCCGGGGGGATTCTTCTATCTGATCATCAAGCCACGGCTGGCTTTGGTGCTGGGCCTGGTGGGGCTTGTGCGCCACGGTCTGGATTGCCACCGGGAGGATCCCTCCTGCAGCGTTGCGGCGATCTTCGCGAGCTACCGCAGCCGCCATTGGTACACCACCGGAGAATTCTGGGATCTGCTGGGCAACAACGTCTGTGTGCTCAGTCTCTGGGCCCTGATGGGCCACTGGCTGGGCCTGGGGCTGTTCTGGAGCGTCTATTCGATCGTGATGGCCTGTTCGGCGGCGATCTTCATCTGCATCTTCTTCGTGCAGCACAACTACGAGGGCTCCTACGCCCACCGCACCGACGATTGGAGCTACCTCAAAGGGGCGATTGAGGGCTCCAGCTACCTGAAGATGCCGGCACTGCTCAATTGGTTCTCCGCGGACATCGGCTACCACAACATCCATCACCTCTCAGCGCGTATTCCCAACTACCGCCTCAGGGAAGCCCACCAGGCCAACGCCCACCTGCTCACAGGGGTTCACACCCTGCGCCTTTCCGAGATCCCGAACTGCTTC
The DNA here is from genome assembly GCF_024345575.1 of Cyanobium sp. Morenito 9A2. GTDB lineage: Bacteria > Cyanobacteriota > Cyanobacteriia > PCC-6307 > Cyanobiaceae > ATX-6F1. Next base: position 145,663 of record NZ_JAGQBJ010000001.1, on the reverse strand, counting down.
AAGTACATCCTCTGGGATCCCGCCACCGACAGCCTCACCTCGATTGAGGCGGTGCGCCAACAGGCGGCGAACGGTTTCAAGGGCTCCAACCTTCCTGAGCCGCCCACGGTGGTGGAGCTCGCAAGCATGAAGGGACGTGAAGAGGCTGGCCAGCGGGGGGCTGCCGCGGCAAGGTGAATTGATCCCCGAAAGAGGGTCATGGCGCGCGCAGAACTGGAAAGGCTGGTGGATGAGGCCGAGGCCGACGGAGCCCTGCGGCGCGCCTTGAAGCATTGCCGCAGCAGCCACGAGCTCGTTTTGGCCGCCCGGCGACTGGGGTACCGGATCACCCGCGAAGACCTGATCCAATCCCGCCTCGAGGGGCAGGCGATCAGGCCGCGCTCAGAACTTCGCGCGTAGCAGCAGCAAGGCCCCCAGGAAGAGGGGCACGTTGATCACCGCGGCGATCAACAGCACGGCACTGCCCCAGCTGGGCTGGCTGATGCGCTCGGCGGCCCAGAGGAAGCTGCCATCCACCAGCACCAGACCCAACAGCCAGGCCACGGGAAAACGGATCGAGTTGGAGCTGGCAGGTAAGGGTTGGGAAGGCAGGTCAACCATGGGACGCAGCAACCATTGAACGGGTGGCGGGCAGTCTGAGGCTGGAGAGCCAGGAGAGAGCCACCAGCAGCGCCGAGCACCACAGGCAGGCCTGCAGGCCGCCCACCAGGAACAGGGCACCGGAGAGCAGGGTGCCCACCAGCCGGCCGGCGGCATTGGCCATGTAATAGAAGCCCACGTTGAGGCTCACCGATTCGGCGTCGGTGTAGGCCAGCACCATGTAGCTGTGGATCGAGGAATTCATCGCGAACACCACGCCGAAGGCGGCCAGACCCACCACGATCGCCACCCCCGGCTGGGCCACCTCCCGCCAGAGCGCCACGGCGATCAGGGCCGGAATGGCCGTGAGCACGGCGCTCCAGAACTGCACGGCGGACACCCCCGGCGGAGCGCTCTGCCCCCAGCAGCGCCGCAGGGCCGGGGCGGAGCCCTGCACGATCCCGTAGCCGATCACCCAGAGGCCCATGAAACCGCCCGCCTCCCAGTAGCGCCAACCGAGGGTGGTCTGCAGGAACACCGGCAAGGCCACCACGAACCACACATCTCTGGCGCCGAACAGGAAGAAGCGGGCCGTTGAGAGCCCATTGATGCCCTTCGATTTGGAGAACAGGGCCGTGAAGGCCGGTTTCTCCTTCATGCGGCCGATCTCACCGGGCAGCACCAGGGTGACCAGAAACGCCAGGAACAGCCCACCGGCCATCGCCGCCACGGCGGCATTGAAGCCGACCGTGGCGAGCAGCACCCCGCCCAGGAAGAAGCCCACTCCCTTGAGGGCGTTCTTGGAGCCGGTGAGGATCGCCACCCATTGGAACAGCTGGGCTTCGCCTCTGTTGGGATCAGCAGGAGTTTCCGGCACCACGGTCTTGATGGCGCTCTTGGCGCTCATCTTGTTGAGGTCCTTGGCGATGCCGCTGATCGCCTGGGCCACCATCACGTAGGCCACGCTCCACCAGCGCGGCCAGCCTTCGGCGACGGGAATCAGCATCAGCAGGGCCCCCACCTGCAGCAACGTGCCCGCCCAGAGCGTGAGCCGCAGCCCGAAGCGGGCCCCCAGCCAGCCGCCGTAGAGGTTGGTGAGAATGCCGAAGCATTCGTAGAACAGAAACAGAAAAGCAATCTCCAGGGTGGTGTACCCCAGCTGGTGGAAGTGGAACACCACGAGCATGCGCAGCGCCCCGTCTGTGAGGGTGAAGGCCCAGTAATTGGCTGTGACGATCGCGTATTGCTGCAGCCCGGTGAGCTGTTTCATGCAACGGCACCGTGTTCGGCCGCGGCCGCCGGGCCAGCAAGTTCAAGCGCCGCCACGTGGCAGGCCAGATCCGCCAGGCGGCAGCTGTAGCCCCACTCGTTGTCGTACCAGGCGAACACCTTGAGCTGGGTGCCGCCCGTCACCAGCGTGGAGAGGGCATCGACGATCGAGCTGCGGCTGTCGTTGAGGTAATCGACCGACACCAGCGGCCGCTCCTCGTAGCCCAGGATTCCCTGCAGCGCTCCGGCGGCAGCAGCGGCAAAGGCGCCGTTCACCTCCTCCGCGCTCACCGCGCGCTCCAGCTCGAACACCGCATCGGTGATCGAGGCATTGAGCAAAGGCACCCGCACGGCATGGCCGTTGAGCTTGCCCTGCAATTCCGGGAAGATCAGGCCGATCGCCTTGGCCGATCCGGTGGTGGTGGGGATCAGCGAACTGGTGGCGGAGCGGGCCCGGCGCAGGTCGGATTTGAAGCTGTCGATCACCACCTGGGTGCCCGTGATGTTGTGCAGCGTGGTGATCGAGCCGTGGCGGATGCCGAAGCTCTCGTGCACCACCTTCACCACCGGTGCCAGGCAGTTGGTGGTGCAGGAGGCGGCGGTGAGCAAGCGGTGGCGGCTGGGGTTGTAGAGCCGGTGGTTGATGCCGAACACTATGTTCAGTGCCTCCTCGCCGGCGATCACCCCCTTCACCGGGCAGGCCACGATCACCCGCTTCAGGCCCGCCGCACTGAAGTAGGGCTCGAGGGTTTCGGGTGTTTTGAATTTGCCGCTGCACTCGAGCACCAGGTCCACGCCGGCAGCCAGCCAGGGCACGGCGCTGGGATCCTTGTGGCGGCTCCAGCTCACCGGCAGCTCGGCCACCCGAAAGCCATCCGCTTCGCCGTCGGTGTCGGCCTGCACCGCCTGGGGCCAGCGGCCATGCACGGAGTCGAATTCGAGCAGGTGGGCGGCGGTGGCGGCATCACCGGCCGGGTCGTTGACGTGCACCAGCTCAATTCCAGGGCGGCCCCAGAGTGCACGGAACACCAGGCGGCCGATGCGGCCGAAGCCGTTGATGCCGAGGCGCATGGAAGCAAAGCGGAGGAGTGGCGGCCGTGACCAGCGGCCGTAACCTAGATCAAATCTGCTTGATTGATCAAGAGGAGTTGATGAATGACGGTGTCCCTGCCCGCCGCGTCCCCTGCGCTCCAGTCCGACCGGGCCCGTTCCCTGCTCAAGGCCCTCGCCGATCCCCTGCGTTTGCGTGTGATCGAAGCCCTCGCCCATGGCGAGAAGTGCGTCTGCGACCTCACATCTGAGCTCGATCTGGCCCAGTCCAAGCTCTCCTTTCACCTCAAGGTGCTCAAGGAGGCGGGGCTGTTGGCTGACCGCCAGGAGGGCCGCTGGATCTACTACCGCCTGGAGCCGGTCGCCCTGGAAGCCCTGCGCTCCTGGTTGGCCGATCTGGCCAGCCGCTGTGGCGCCAGCGCGCCCTCCTGCGGCTGAAGCATCTCCCCTCTGTTTACCGAAATGCCCCACCGATCCGTGGATACAGACCCCGTGCTGGCCCGGTTGTCGGCCCTCGATCGCTTTCTGCCGCTCTGGATTTTGCTGGCGATGGCTGGCGGTTTGCTGCTTGGTCGCCTGGTGCCGGGCCTGCAGGGAGCGCTGGATGCGGTGAGGATCGGTACGACCTCCCTGCCGATCGCCCTGGGCTTGCTGGTGATGATGGTGCCGGTGCTGGCCAAGGTTCGCTACGAGGAGATGGGCTGCCCTGGCGGGAGGCTCAGCCCAGGCACCCGCACGCTGCTGCGGCTCTCGCTGCTGCTGGTGTGGGTGTTGGGCCCGGCCCTGATGTTCAGCCTGGCCTGGTTGTTTCTCCCCCAGCAACCGGAGTACCGAACGGGCTTGATCCTGATCGGGATCGCCCCTTGCATCGCCATGGTGCTGATCTGGATTGACCTGGCCCAGGGCGACCGGGAGGGCGCCGCCCTGCTGGTGGCGATCAACTCGATCGTGCAGGTGCTGGCCTACGCCCTGCTGGGCAGCTTCTACCTCAAGGTGCTGCCGGGCTGGCTTCGCCTTGACACCCAGGAGGTGCGCTTCTCGATCGGGGCGATCGCCGGGGCCGTGGTGTTGTTTCTGGGGGTCCCGCTCGTGGTGGGCTATCTGATGCGGCGCATCGGCCTGCGCACCAGGGGCCTGGCGTGGTACGAACGCCGTTTCATTCCGTTCATCAGCCCCTTCGCCCTCTACGGGCTGCTGTTCACGATTGTGGTGATGTTCGCTCTGCAGGGTCAGGCGATCACGGCTCGGCCGCTGACCGTTGTGGTGATCGCGATCCCCCTGCTGCTCTACTTCGCGATCATGTGGGGGGTGGCATTCGCCGTTGGTTGGCGCAGCGGCCTGAGCTACGAGAAAACCGCCACCCTCGCCTTCACCGCCGCCGGCAACAACTTCGAGTTGGCGATCGCTGTGAGTGTGAGCGTCTGGGGGGTCAGCTCCGGTCAGGCCCTGGCGGGGGTGATCGGGCCCTTGATCGAGGTGCCGGCGCTGGTGAGCCTCGTTTACCTCTCGCTGGCGCTGCGGCGGCGCCTCCAGCGCTTGGCCTGAGGCAGGGTTCACCAAGACTTAAACCGTCCTTAAACCATCAATCGCATTTGATCAATCAGGGTGAGGAGGCTGGTGCCCTCCCGTCCCATGCTTCGCTTCCGTCGCCCCTCCTCACCCGGCCGCCATTCCGGTCGCGTCGCTGCTGCCACGGGTCTGATCGCCACCACAGCCTTGGCCCTGCTCGCACCGCTCGCGCCGATTCAGCCAGCCCAAGCGCAACAGGCCAAGTCCCGCACGGTGCGCATCACCGGTTCGAGCACGGTCTATCCGATCATCCAGGCTGCCATCGCTGCCTTCCAGCGCACGGAGGCGGGCAAGGGATCTCGCTTTGATCTGGTGGAATCAGGCACCAGCGGCGGCCTGCGTGATCTCTGCGCTGGCCGGGTGCCGATGGCCAATGCGTCGCGGCCGATCAGCTCCGCTGAACTCAAGGCCTGCGACCAGAAAGGGGTGCGCTTCTTCGAGCTGCCCCTGGCCTTTGATGCCCTCACCGTGGTGGTGAACCCACGCAACACCTGGGCCCAGGCGATCACCACCCAGGAGCTCTCCCGGCTGTGGCAGCGACGCGCCCAGGGCCGCATCCTGCGTTGGAATCAGGTCAACCCCCAGTGGCCCGCGCGCCCGATCCGACTCTGCGGGCCGGGTAGCGATTCCGGCACCTTCGACTACTTCAATAAAGCGATCAACGGATCTGCCACCGATTCACGCCGCGACTACACCGCCAGTGAAGACGACAATGTGGTGGTCAACTGTGTGGCCAAGGACCCGGATGCCCTGGGCTATCTCGGTTTTGGCTGGTATGCCGCCCATGCCCAGCGCTTGCGCGCCCTGAAGGTTCAGGCGGGTCAGGGAGCGGTGGCCCCGTCGCCGGAGAGCTTGCTGGATGGCAGCTACCAACCGCTCTCCAGACTCCTGTTCATCTATGTCAACGATCGGGCGCTGAAGGAACTAGACCTGCTGCGGCGCTTCATCGGTTTCCTGTTGGTGAACGACACCCAACTGGTCGAGAAGGCACGGTTCATTCCCCTGCCGGGCAGCACCAATCAGGTGGTGGAAGCCAAGCTCTACCGCCAGATCACAGGCACTTCTTTCGGCGGTGAACTTCCGATCGGCCTGAGCGTCGGTGAGGCGATCCGGCGCAGCTTCGCCCAAACCAAGCGACCCGCCTACCGCTGAGGCGAACCGGCGGACTCCGCTGCACCGCTCTCCACCGGATAGCCCTCCGCCTTCCAACGGCTCAGGCCACCGCGCAGGTTGGCCACCTGCCGCAGGCCAGCCTTGGACAGCTGCTGGGTGGCCAGGGCCGAGCGGCTGCCGGAATGGCAGAGCACCACCGTCGGGCGATCGCTGCGTATTTCCGCGCTGCGGGCTTCCAGATCGGGCAGGGGAATGAGCTGGCTTCCGGGAATGTGGCCATCGGGGCCGTCGTACTCCTCGGCTGAACGCACATCCACCAGGTTGAAGGCTGAGCGGTGGGCGGCCACCCACTCAGGGATCAGCTCCGGCAACCCGGCGTAGCTGTGCCGGATCGGCGCCCAGTCGTCCTGGTCGTCCGCTCCGCTGGCCGTCTCCAGGGGCTCTCCGCAGCGCAGATTCGCCGGCAGGGCCAGGGCGATGCGGTGGGGGTGGGGGAGGTGCAGGTTCTCCATCGAACCGACGAAGTCGCGCTCGTCGGCGCCGCCCCCCAGGCGGGCGTTGTAGGCCCGTTCCTCCGCCACCGAGCTGACGCAGCGGCCGGCGTAGTCGTGGCCGGGGTAGAGCAGGCAGGTCTCCGGCAGTGAAAAAATCTGCTCGGTGATCGAGCGGTAGAGGTTGTGGGGGTTGCCCTGCTGGAAATCACAGCGTCCGCAGCCGCGGATCAGCAACGCATCACCGGTGAAGGCAAGGCTCAGGTTGTCGAGCACGTAGCTGAGACAGCCGTCGGTGTGGCCCGGGGTGGCGCGTACCTCCAGGTGGCGGCCGCCGAAGCGCACCCGGTCGCCATCGGCCAAGGGCTGGGTGACGTTGCTGGCGCGCACCTTGGCCGCCAAACCGATGGCACAACCCGTGGCCTGGCGCATCAGCCAGGCGCCGCTGATGTGGTCGGCGTGGGCGTGGGTGTCGAGGCAGGCCACCAGATCGATCTCCAGCTCTTCGATCAGGGCCAGATCTCGGCCGTGCTGCTCGAACACTGGATCGATCAGCACCCCCTCACGGGCCCCCACGTCGGCGAGCAGGTAGGTGTAGGTGCCGGTGTCGACGTCGAACAGCTGGCGCAGGAGCAGATCACCGCCACCGGCGGCGGCCCTCAGCGGGAAAGGGGGAGCGACGGCCACGGCGGCAGGAACAGCCAGGGGCTGGGAGCTTAGATGTGCACGTCAGGAGTGAGCCCTGGGCCGATGGGCACCCCAGCGGTTGTGTCAGCCGCCTGTCCTGCCGCCCGGACGCCTCCCGCTTCAACCCCGGGCCTGCGTCGGCGTTCAGCCGATCGGCAGCAGCCCCCCCGTGGAAGCGTGCCGGGGTCGCAGGCACCGCCCCGGCGACCATGGCCCCCTCGCCTCGAGCCGCCCGTCGCGGTCGCGCCCCGGCGCAGCCGGCACCAGCACCCTGAGGCCAAGGCGCCGCCGCTTCTTCCGGACCGGTGGACCCACCTTGGTCAGGCCTTCCAGGGGCCCGGCCCGGGAGCCAGAACAGCGACCAGCAGCGCCGTGATCACAGTCCCAAACCTCCAAGCCGGATACTCGCCCCCACGACCAGCAAGCCCACGGCCAGCAGGGTGATCAACACGATCTGAACCGCCAGCCGCGGCAGGGATGCTGCCGTGAGGCGGGGGATCAGCTGCCACCGCGCCTGCAGGGCCAGGGCCAGGGTGGCGGCCAGCAACAGCAGCTTGAGGGCAACACTCCGGGCGATCCCTGGATCGAAGCTCCAGAGCGCCTCCCAACGGCCCAGGTCAAGGCGAGCAAGGGCCAGGCCCGTAGCCAGTTGCAGCGCCAGGGCCCCCAGGCCCAAGCGTTCGAAGGCGCGCTCGAAGCGCAGGACCGGCATCGGATCGCCCGCCTTCAGAGCCGGCGGCAGCACGCCCAGGGCCAGCAGCAGGTGGCCACCCGTCCAGATCGAGGCCCCGAGGGCATGGACGATCACCAGCAGCTTCAGCATCGCTTGGCCTCCACCGTCATCCTCGCGCTCCGCCCTGCGGCCCAGCGCCCCGACGCCGATCCAGAGCACCGCCACGCCTCAGCCCCCGCCGGGACCACAGCCCTGGCTGAGAAGGTCGACGCGCAGCCCCTGCAGCGCCTGGGAGACCGGGGCACGGGGATCGAACAGCAGGGCCCAGGCCAGGGGCACCTGCTGGCGGGCGAGCGCCCCATCCACCGCCTGCTCCCAGGCCTTCGGATCGCGGCCGAGACGGCCCACCAACCGCTCGCTGGAGCGCAACTCCTGGTCCGCCGCCGCCCGCAGCCGCACGCTGGCGAAGTTGCCGGCGGCTGCCCCCCGGGGGCGCAGGCGCAGCAACGCCTGCTCCCCCGGTTTCAGGGGCGCCAGGGGCCAGGGGATCGGTGTTCCCGCCCGCTTGCTGACGTGGATGTGCGCGCGCCAGGGTCGCGCTCCGCCGCGCTCGATCTGCAGCTCGGCCAGGGGATCGGCCACCACCAGGGTGGGCCGGGCGTTCGGCACGGTGCCGTCCACCCGCCCATCGGCGTCGCTCTCCACCCGCGGTGCGATCACACAGATCTGCGGTTCGCCCGCAGCGGACGCCACCGCCTGCAGGGGCGTGGCCGCCCAGGCCCCAGGCAGCCACGCCATCACCAAAGCCGCCCCAAGGAAGCAGCCCCGCAGGCTCTTCCCCCGCCAGGGCGTGGCGGAGTGGGCTCCAAGGCATTGGTGGTGGGGCAACGGGGGCAGGGCATCGAGGCCCCCATGCTGACGACCAATCGGCCCGCCCTACGATCCCAGCCCAGGCCTGGATCGGTCCCGATGCTGGCCCTTTGCGCCGCCTTGCTTCAGCTCAAGGGTGACCCCCTCGCAGGCGGCGTCCCCAGAGGCGGCGCCACCGTGCCCCTGGAGCGGGCCGCAGACGGCGACACCCCCGTGCTGAGCCTGCACACCGATCGCGGCCGCCTGCGGCTGCTGCTTGACACGGGAGCCTCCTCGTCGATGGTGACCCCAGAGGCGGCCCGGCGGCTGGGTCTGACCGCCGAGGCGATGGCGCCCGCTGCCTTTGGTCTGGCCGGGGGGGGCAGAGGTTGCGCCCAGCTGCGGCCCCGGCGCGCCCGCCTGCCTGAGCTGCGCCTGGGCAGCGGCGCTGATCCACTCACGGTGCGTTCGGCCGAGGTCCTGGTGCTGCCGGTGGCGGCCCTGCCGGCCGGAGTGGATGGGGTGCTGGGGGTACCGCTGTTGAAGCGCCTGCCGATCTGGATCGATCCCGTAGGCCAACGCCTTCGCCTCGGGGCGGGCGCCGTGGCGCTGGCCGGCCCCGCGCCCCCGCGCCGCACCCTGCCCCTGCGCTGGGCCCGGGGGGTGCCGCTGATCGAGCTCAACAGCCCCCGGGGTCCGGTGGCGGCCCTGGCGGACACCGGCGCCGAGGGGCTGTTCCTCAGCCCCGCCCTGGCCCAGCGCCTGGTGCCGATCGGGCCAGGGGAACCGCTGCGCCTGATGGGATTCTGCGGCGAGCAGCCGGTGCAGCGTCAACGCTTTGCCGGGCTGGGGTTGGGTCCGGTCCCTGCCGGGGCCCACGGGTTGGAGAACGTCGAGGGCATCGTCACGACGAATCCGATCTTTGCCGCACTTCAGGTGGAAGCGATCGTCGGCCAGGAGCTGCTGCGCAGCCACCGCCAGCTCTGGCGGCTCGACCGGGACCCCCCCACCCTCAGCCTGTGGTGAGGTCGGTGGTGCTGGTGGGCGGAGCTGATCCCGCGACGAATCGGACGGCGATCGGGCGGCGGCGGTTCTCGGCCTGGCTGGCGTTGTCCCTGGCCCTGGCCCTGGCACTCGCTGCCCTGGTCAGCCCCGCCCTGGCGTCGGGGGCCGCTTCCCCGCAGCTCGGCACCCCCACCGCTCCCTCACCGCTCTCCAGTGAGGCGCTCAGTGAACGAGCTCCGTTCAACCAGAGCGCCCACTACCCCCTGGGCCTGCGCCCTGATCCAGCCCTCTACCGTCCCCATGCCGACTGGCTCGGTCGCCTGATCCTGCCCAGCGAGCAGGAGCTCGCCCAGGCCCCGGACGCTCCCGGTGAAGACTGGGTCTGGATCGAACTGGAGCAAACCCCCGCGGCGCTGGCGCCGTTGCGGGGCCAGCGGTTGCGGTTGAGCTGGACGGACGACCCCCGCCTGAGCCGGCTCGTGCGCGCCGTCACCACCGACATCCGCCTGGATGCCGCCGCCCGCGCCGCCAGCAGCGATGGCAACGTCGTGCCCCTGCGCCTCAATGGCCGCCGGCAGGTGGGGCCGCTGCAATCCCTGGCCGGGGCCCGCCCCCGCGATGACATCACCGTGGAGCTCGAGGAGGTGGAAGTGGCGGCTGCAGCTGGGGAGGCCCCTTCCCTGCGCATCGGCCGGCCGCCGATCCAGACCACCGGTCGCTGGATGGCCCTGGTGCGGATCCTGGGCCCCGCGCCAGCGGCGGCCGGTGGTGCGTCCTCCGATCGCTTCCGGGTGCAGCACTACGACCGCCAGCGGGGGGCGTTCAGCGGTCCGATCACCACCGTGCGCATTCCCCAGCAGCCCCCCAACCGCTATGGCCGCTGGATGTCCAGCCCCCGGGGTGTGGCGAGCCATCCGATCGGCGCGCAGGGCTGGTACCTCTACGGATCCCCCGATGCCACAGGGCTGTTCACCGTTCAGGCCCTGCGCCCCCGCGCCCTCTTTCAGCTCAGGACCGACCGGGAACGGCGGGGCCTTGGCGCCGCCCTCAGGCACCTGCAGCGCGACAACTGGTCCCCCGCCTCGCTCCAACGCGGCAGCTACTCGCGGGTGGAGCTGGCCCCGACGGCGCCGCTTCCCTGGCGGCTGGGGGACCACGGCCTGGTGATCCATACCTTCGGGGGCATCGGTGGCCCCCAGGCGGAGCCCGTGCCCTTCTTCACCGTCACCGGTCACTTCGCCTTCGGTGAGGCGGAGGTGGTGCGCGACCCGTTCACCGGCGAGCCGCAGTTCGCCCTGCACTACCACCAGATCTACGCCAACAATCCCGACGGGATCGTCGCGGGCACCCAGGACTGGAGCGCCTATGCCGGTGACCTGCGCCGGGGTTGGCTGGGCACCCGGCCCTTCTCGGATCTGCTGGTCAAGCTGGATCTGTTCGATGAGCCCACTGGCCCGGGGCCCCGGTCAGGCGCCCAGCCGTTGTCGTTGCTGCTGGAACTGCAACTGCAGGCCGAGGTGTTGATGGCGCGTTACCGCAGTGGCGACGGCACTGGCTTCAACGGGGTGGGGGCGGCGATCTCCTGTGTGCAGGATTCCAGCCAGGCCCTGGCGATTGCCGTGGAGCGCCTGCGCCAGCGGCTGGCCTCCGTCCCCCGCCCTGGCCGCAGCTCAGGATCCCTTTCAAGCCCTGAGACCAGACGGATCGCGGCCCTGGACCAGCTCACCCACTCCCTCGATGGCCTGCTCACGCCCTTCGGCCAGATGCGCGCCGACTGGCGGCGCAACGGGGCCCTGGTGGATCAGGCGGCCCAGGGGAGCGATCAGGGTGCCGCCTTCCGTCGCCATACCGGCCTGCGCGAGACCCTGCTGAGCTGGCGCACGGTGTTGCCGCGGCGCGGCCACGACGACCTGGCCCGGCTGTTCCTTGCCCATGGCGCCCAGCTGCATGTGGTGCGCACCAATCAGATCCCCGGTGGCGACGGGCGGCTCGCTCCCCTGGCCCCCACCGGTCTGCTGGGCCAGCTCCCCCCCGTGGCCACCCTGCTGCGCCGGATCGTCGATGCCCTGTTCGCCCCCACCGGCGGGTGGACCGTGGCGTTGACCCTGCTGCTCCTGGTGCCCTACGCCCTGGTGGCCCTGACCCTGGGGTACCGCTCCGGTTTCCTGAATGAGCAGCTGCGCTGGGGGCCGCCGCTCCCGCTGCTGCGACGCTCCCTTGGTTGGTTGCTGATGCCCGCGCTGCTGGAGGAGTTGCTGTTTCGCGTCGCCCTGTTGCCCCATCCCCTGGAGGGGGAGGGCCCCTGGGGCACCCTCGCCTGGGGGGCCTTGGGCCTGGGGCTGTTCGTGATCTATCACCCCCTGGCGGAGCGCACCTGGTATCCCGAGGCCCGGGGGGTGTTCCACAACCCCCGGTTCCTGGTGCAGTGCACCCTGCTGGGGCTGGTCTGCATCTCCGCCTACAACCTCAGCGGCTCGCTCTGGCCGCCGCTGCTGATCCACTGGCTGGTGGTCACGGTCTGGTTAGGGCCCCTGCAGGGGCACCGGCGCCTACGGGCACCACGGTGACGCCGATTGGCGCCAGGGCGATCACCGCCAGCTTCAGGTGCTGCCAGCCGAAGGGGATGCCGATGATCGTCACGAAACAGGCCAGGGCGGAGGTCAGGTGACCGATCGCCAGCCAAAGGCCGGCCACCAGGAACCAGATCACGTTGCCGATGAACCCCAGCGGGCCCGTGCCCAGGTCGCGCCGGCCGGTCAGCTCCAGGCGGCTGACGGCCTCCTTGCCGAAGGGAAAAAACGAGAAGCTGCCGATCACGAAGCAGGCCCGGGCCCAGGGGAGCCCCACGATCGTGACCGCCGCCAGCAGCCCCGCCAGCCACCAGCCCAGCCCCATCACAAAGCCGCCCAGCACGAACCAGAGCAGGTTGAGCAACGAGCGAATCACGGCGGCAAGGCGCGGGGTCGCTGAAGTCTGCCTGCCGTCTCCAGCACGCGGTGCACATCGGCGTCGCTGAGTTGCTCGAACTGGCGGTAGTGCTCCCCCACCGCCCGCAGATCCCTCACCCTCGCCAGGGCGACCAGCTCGTCCACCAATGGCGCCAGGTCCTTCGCCAGGGCCGCATCGATCACGGGCACCGCCAAGATCAACCGTCCGGGGCCCAGCCTGGCGAGGGCTTGCAGCGCTGCTCGCACGCTCAGCCCCGTCGCTACCCCGTCATCGACCACGATCAGCGGACGCCCCTGCAGTGCCGCTGCGGGAGGATCGCCGAAGACCCTCTGACGCCGCTCCAGCTCGCGGCGCTCCTCGCCGACGAGCGCTAGCTCCAGCGAGGGGGCAAGGGCCAGATCAGAGCGGGCGCACGGGTCCCAGAGCAGCACCCCGCCCGGGGCCACGGCGCCGATCGCCCATTCCGGGTTCAGAGGATGGCCGATCTTGCGCACGGCCCAGGGCTCCAGGGGCAGGTCCAGCGCCCGGGCCACCTCGGCGGCCACCGCCATCCCACCCCGGGGCAAGCCCACCACAACGGCTTCGGGGTGATCGCTCCAGGCCCCCAGGCGCAGTGCCAGGGCCCGGCCGGCCGAGGCTCGATCGCTCCAGAGTGCGCGGCGGCTGTCCATGGCGGCGGCCCCTTGGGGCTTCACCTTCACCCCAGCATGGCGAGTGTTCAGACTGGTGGGGTCAGCGCAGACGGTCGCGTGTCTTGCCCCCAATGCGGAAGTTGGTCGGTCAGGCGGGATCGCAGCCTGGCCGGTCGCATGGTCTGTGGACGCTGCGGCACTCCGCTCGGCGGCCCGCGGACCACAGCGATGGCGCGGCGGCGGAGCCCTCGGCTGGCCCGTCGCTCCCCCCAGGGGGTCCCCCCCTGGGCCTGGCTTGTGGCCGTGCTGGCCCTCGCTGCGCTGCTGGCGGCCCTGCCCTCCCGGATGCCGCTGCCCTCAGATCCCAGTCCCCTGCCATCCGGCCAGTTGAGCCGCTGAGGAGGAACGGGCCAGGGCCCGGGCCGCCGGCAGGGCGGGGTCGAGTCGCTCGGAGCTGAACGGGGGCAGCCGGCGGCTGCGCAGCCAGGCCCCCCAGCGGAATTCATGGAAAGGAATCAAAGGAGCCGGGGCGATCACGCCCTCGCGCTTGAGCTTCCAGACCAGGCTGCGGTAGGGGTCGTCCTGCAACTCCTCTAGGCGAGTGGGCAGCGCGGCCGGCGCCAGGGGGCCCCGGCCCCGACCATCGAACAAGTAAAGCCAGCCCCGCAGATGCAGGGCCGCGAGCACCTCCTGGCGCTCGCTTTCCTTGAGCTGCAGCACCACATAGCCAAAGGTGCTGGCGGTGGGATCGAGTTCGATCAGCGCCCGCAGGCGGTGGTGGCGATCCACCATCCATAGGCCCCCATCGCCGCTGCGCACCAAGGGCACGGGTTTCTCCTTGAGGTAGCCCCGCCGCTGATCGCGGTCCTCAGCCCGGAAGTCCTCCCGTCGGCTGCGGACCTCCGCCAGACCCACACACAGTTGGGTGGGTTGAAGATCCGCCAGCGCCACCTCCACCAGGGCATCGGTGCGGGGCGGCGGCGGCGGCAGGGGGTCGTAGGGCGGGAGGCGCAGGGCCATCAAGGGGCGTCAGCCAATGTGCTGAATCAGCTCATTAGCTGAATAGCGCACTTTCGCCAGGGCTGCGTACTTGTCGTCACCGCTGCGGTAACCGGCAACCGCCACCACGGCGGAGTGATAAGGCGTGCCCTCCAGCCCCAGGACCCGGTCATAGTCGGTCGGGGAAAACCCTTCGATCGGCGTCGTGTCGACACCGAGCAGGGCGGCGGAGGTGAGGAAGTTACCCAGGGCGATGTACACCTGATTGACCGCCCAGTTGTTGATCACGGCGCTGCGCGGGCCGTTCACCAGATCCTTGAGGATCAGGTCCCGGTAGAAATCGAGCGATTCGGTGGGCAGGCCCCGGGCGGCGCTGGTGGCGTTGATCAGCCGTTCCACATCGGCGGCTTCGATTGTGCGTTGGGCCAGGAAGACCACCAGGTGGGAAGCCTCGGTGATCTGAGACTGGTTCCAGGAGTGCTGACGCAACTCGGCGCGCAACTCGGGGTTGGTGATCACCAGGAATTTCCAGGGCTGCAGGCCGTAGGACGAGGGGGTGAGCACCAGGGCCTGCTCCAGGGCGGACCAGGTGTCGGCAGCGATGGGGCGGCTTGGATCGAAGGCTTTGGTGGCGTAGCGGTGGCGCAGCACCTCCAGCAGCTCACTGCTGGAGACGGCCGGGGCTTTGGTGACAGTCATGGCGGAGGCGGACGGCCAGGCGAAGGTCGGAAGCTAAGCGGCTCGGACGCTCTGGCGCTGCCTTCCCGGAACAGCGGGGCTGTGTCTGCGAACAACGTCGCAGGTGCTCGCGAGCCCCTGCCAGGGGCAAGGGCCGTGGGGTGAGCGAGGGGCGGGTCCCGGTGGTGCTTCAGGGCGCAACGGCCGATCAGCCCATGGCCTGCGCGCTCCAGCGAAGTCTGATCGACGAAAAGCTGAAGGCCTTGGCCGGGACCCCCGCCGCAACGGGGATCCCCGTGCTCCGCCCCCGGGGCGTTGGGGAGAGCAGGCCCTGGCGGAAGAGCACTGCCGCCGCAGCCAGCTCCCTGGCGACTGGCCCGAACCCGGCGGGAGCTCCCCTGGACGTTCGTCGATGTGCGCCGTGGCCTGACGCCGGAGCCGAGCGGGGCTGGTGCAGCCGCGCCACGGGCGATGCGGTGCTCGGCCGCGCAGGACGTCCAAGATCTCTTCCTGGCTGGCGATCGGCGCCCCATCGCGGCGCCGGATCTCGCGGGGTGCGCCGCTGGGCGGCGGGCCGTGGCCTTGATCAGGGCGCGGGGTGAATGCTCCAGGCCAGGCTCTGGCGCGGGGTTGCCCCGGGGAGGGAGCGGCGGGACCCCGGCCGATGTCGCAGCCCCAGGGGAACCCTGACCGCCCGTTCCCCAGGGGCGGGGAACGGGAGCGCTTGGCCCGCTGGATCCACGCCGAACCGGGCCAGCCCTTGATCGATGCCGCCCTGAGCGAATCTGGTACCACAGTCTGGCTCTCCCCCGCGGGCGCCAGAGGGGGCCAAGACTCCATTGATGCGCGAACTTCGGCGCCCCACCCCAGCGGTTTGATCTCGAGCGCCAGCTATCGGATCTGGGGTTCAGCTCCACCAGCGAGGGGATCCCCCCAGGCCCCCCCTAGGTCGAGGCTGAGCTGGCCGGGGTGACCCTGGGGCTGTCGGCGTGGACCTGGGCGCTCTCGCGTTGTCTGTGGGGAGCCGGTCTGGGCTCGATCCCGCCGCCGCCGGGAGCCGCGCCGCGAGCCGTGGCGTTCGTGGATGGCGCTGGCGATGGCGCGGAAAGCCGGTCCCTGGCGCAGGCCCCAGACCCGCTCCCGCGCCTGCCGGGCCGCCTCCATCGGATCCACGATCGGCAGGGGGTAGTCCTGGCCCAGCCGGCAGCCTGCTCGCTCCTGGGTGACCTCGTCCATGGTCCAGGTTTCATGAAGATGCACAGCGGGCACGGCGGAGAGCTCCGGCAGCCAGCGACGGATGAAACGGCCGTCCGGGTCATGGTCGCGGCCCTGTTTGATCGGGTTGTAGATGCGCACGGTGTTGATGCCCGTGGTTCCCGCCTGCATCTGGCACTGGTTCCAGTGGATGCCGCTCTCGTAGTCAACGAACAGCCTGGCCAGCACCGCTCCGCTGTCGCGCCAATCAATCCAGAGGTGATAACTGGCCACCGCCATCAGCATCGCCCGCATGCGGAAATTGATCCAGCCGCCGGCGATCAGAGCGCGCATGCAGGCATCGACGAACGGCAGGCCGGTGCGGCCCTCAGCCCAGGCCGCCAGCCGCGCCGGGTCACTCTGGCGCAGGCCGATGTAGGCGGGGTGGGCCTCGGTGGTCTCCAGATCCGGCTGGCTTTCAAGCTTCTGGATGAAGTGGCAGTGCCAGTGCAAGCGCTCCTCGAAGGCCCGCAGCGCCCGGCGCCAGGAGGCGGTCCCGGGATCTGTGGCCTGGCCGAGCGTCCGGCGCCTTGCCCGGCAGGCCTGCACCACCTCCCGCAGGGAGAGGGTGCCATAGGCCAGATGGGGCGAGAGGCGTGAGCAGGCCTCGAAGGCGCTGAGTGGGCTGGAGAGCTGGCGGTGGTAGGCCCAACCGCGGTCAGCCAGAAAGCTGTTCAAGGTCCGCAGGCCCTCGTGGCGGCCACCGGGATGACGGTGCGGGCAGGGGTCATGCCTCAGGCCCAGATCGTCGGAACTGGGCAGGGGGCCGGGCTCCAGCCCGGCCAGGGCCAGCTGGGCCTGGACCGCCGCGGGCGGCTCCAGCAGCGGTTGGGCCATGCGCTCCTCCCAGAGCGTGGCCCAGCCGTCCCGCTCATGCAGGCCACGCACCACTCCGCCGCTGGGCAGCTGCCGCCAGCTCAGCCCCCGTGCCCGCGCCCAGGCGGCCACCTGGCGGTCGCGGGCGTAGCTCCAGGCGTTGCCGGTTTCCTGGTGGCTCCAGAGGCCCGCCACCAGCCCCTGCAGGCGCAGGGCCTCCAGCACCTCCACCGCCCCACCGACGCGCACCACAAGGGGCAGGCCGAGGGCCGCGAGCTGAACGCGCAGGTCAGCGAGGCTTTCGGCGCAGAACGCCCATTGGCGGCCGGAGGCATCCGGCAACGACCAAAGCTCGGGCTCGGCCACATACAGCGGCAGCACAGGCCCGCGGCCGGCGGCCTCCCGCAGCGGCGCGTGGTCGTGGATCCGCAGATCCCGCTTGAACCAGACCACCTGCGCCGCCATGGCCGGCAAGCTAGGGACAGCCGCTGACGCGGCGCGAGCCCACACCCGGGCCAGGGGCACCGCCAGGATGGGTGCTGGGCCTGCCACGATTCGGCCATGGACCGTGCACCTTCTCCAGGGATGGAAACCCTGCTGGCCGGCGGGGCCCTGGACACGCCGGCGCCCCAGCTGGTGTTTGACGGGGGCTGTCCCTTCTGCCGGCACTTCGCCCTCCTCAGCGAGCTGCGTGGTGGTCTGCCCGGCCTGGTGATCCGCGATGGCCGCAACGACCAGGCGCTGCGCCGCCAGCTGAGGCAACGGGGCTTCGACCTCAGCCGTGGGGCGGTCCTGCTCCAGGGCGATCACATCCTTCACGGTGCGGAGGCGATCCAGTGGCTCTGCGCTCGGATGCGCCCCAGTGCGCCGCTGCTGCAGCTGCTCGGCCCCCTGCTCGCTCACCCTGAACGGGCCCGGGCGCTCTACCCCCTGCTGCTCGTGGCCCGCCGCATCGCCCTGGCGGCAAGGGGACTGCCGGTGGATCCCGATCCTGAGGCCCTGCGGACGTGAACGCTAGGCGTGGTCCCCTGGCCGTTGGCAGGCGAAGCTGCTGATGGCCCCCCGGCGCTGCAGAAAGCGGGGGTGCCCGGGATCTTCCTCGCTCCACCACCACTTCCCGTCGGTGTAGCTGGGAGGCCCGGCGTTGTTCGTGCGCGGCAGCTGAAGATTGAGATCCCGCCAGCGCAGCAGCACCACCGCGCCTGGCACGGTGCCGGCGGTGGTGTTGGGCAGGTTCGGGGCATCGACGGCCCCGTTGTCCACCTGCGCCAACAGCGGATCGCCATCGCAGACGTAGTGCTCAGGTGAGAGGGCGGTGGCCGGAGCGGCGAAGGCAAGTTCGATCAGCGTCGCCAGCAGGAGGGCGAGCAGCACCACGACAAGGGTGTGGTTCGGTCCCCGGAACCGCGAGAAGGTGCCAGAGCTTCCGGCGCTTGCCCTGGAGCTGGGGTTGGCTGCGACGCTGCTGCTCACCGGGGCTCCAGTTCCAGCAGGCGGGCGCCGTAGGCGGCACTGAAGGAAGCCTGCAGTTGCCAGGCCTCCAGCAGGGTCTTCGCCACCTGCTTGAGTTCGTCCAGGTCCGTGCAGGCGTCGATGGCGCGGCTGTGGAGCGCCACCGAGAACTGGCGGCTCAGGGCCAGCGGATCGTCGGTGTGGTCGGCCAAGGAGACCCATCCCCAGTACTTCACATCATGTTACAAAACCTGGGTGGGCTGCAGCAGCCCATCGACTGCACGGTTTTCCACCCGGAAGACCAGGCGCCAGGGGCCCAGCGGTTGCCAAGATCAAAGGCGGCCCCACGGCCCTGACACCCCTTGGCCCTCCGCTACCGCCTGCGCCGGATCCGGCTCGATCGCCTCCAGGCGCCCGGCGACCGTTTCGATGTGGCGGCGGCTCCTCGCCCCGCGCCCCAGCACCGGCAGGAGCGGCGCAGCCTCACGGCCGCCTACCTGCTCTGGGCGCTGGCTTTTGTGGGGCTGTGCGGCCTTCAGCGCTTCTACACCCGCCGCCCTTTGAGCGGGGCTTTCCTGCTGCTCACCTTCGGCTTCTGCGGCCTCGGGCAACTGTTGGATCTGTTCCTCGTGCCACGGCTGGTGCAATCAGCCAACCGCCGGGAACCGGCCCTGCTGCCCCTGGACCGCCAGTTGCTTGAGCTCGCCCGCCGCCGCGGCCAAGCGGGTTTCACGATCAATGACGCCCTGCTGGATCTTTGGCACCAGGAACCGGTGCCGATCGAACCCGTGCGCCAAGAGATCGAGCGGCTGCTGTTCGCCCACTTGCTCGATGTGGGTAACGACGATCGCGGCCGCGTGATCTACCGCGAGCCCTGATCCCAGTCCCCGGCCTGGTCTCAGGAGTGAATGAAGGAACGCAGCTTGCGGGCCTCGGTGCCGGCCCGCTCCTGCAGTTCCCAGTCGCTCAGCTTGCTCTCCTCTCGCTCCTGGGCGGCAAGCACGTCGGCTTCGCTGATCGCATACCCGGAGGCGGCCGCCAGGGCCAGCAACGCCTCCAGCTCCAGGGGGCCGTTCAACTGCTCCTGGAGCTCTGGGGTGTGCCTGGCGTGCGCCAGAAAGGCATCAAGCGTGTCGAGGCTCAAGGGTTTCAGGGGGATGTCGCTCCCGTCCTAGCGGGGTCGGCGCAAGCCGGGGTTCAGAGAGCGCATGCTCTGCAGACCGACGGTCGCCACCGCGCCCCAGATCAGGTAGGGCAACAGCAGGAGCGCGGCCAGCCCTGAGAGCGGCGCCACCGTCAGCAGCGTGATCACGGCCCAGATCCAGGCCAGGGCTCCGAGCACCGTGCCAGCGTGCAGCGACCGCGAGGTGCAGGTCAGCCAGCTGACGCCCTGGGCCAGCGCCACGAGGGTCAGATAGCTGAAGGCCAGGGCCCAGGACCCCTTCGTCTCCAGCACCAGCCGGGCTGAGAAAAAGAAGCAGACGTACAACCCCAGCCAGATCGTCGGAACCTTGCTTTCGATGTTGAACCAGTTCGGCCGGTTCAGGCCCAGATACCAGTCGTAACCAGCGTGGTTGGGGTGAATCACCAGGTAGATGACGATCAGGGCCAGGAGAATGACGATCCAGGCGGACATGGCTCAGGTGCTCCTGCTCGGCCTATCTATCAGGTGATCACGGCCTTTGGAGCATCCTGGGTGGCCACGGGCTGCCCCTGCTGGTCCAGACCGATGCGATCCCCATGGTGTCTCCCCCCTCCAACCAACCAACGGAAGGCCGTGCAGGCGCCTGGATCCAGTGGCTCGGCGCGGTGCTGACCGGCACTCTGGCGGTGCTCTTTGTGGTGGTGCTCCAGCGGGTGCAGGAGCTGAACCAAAGCCTGCGGACGCTTGAGCAACGGCTCCAGACCCTGGAGAACGCCCGCGCCCTTGAGCGCACCAACACCCTTGAGCAACAGCTTCGGTCCACGGTGGAGCGGCTCCATGGCCTGGAGGAGTCCGAGGGCCAGGTGGGCGAACTGGCCCGCCAGCAGCGGCAGCTTGCCGACCAGCTGGCTCGCCTGGAATCCAGCCCGCCCCCGGGCCGTCTTGACGGATCAGGCCAGGGGGGCGATCGGCCACCGGCCCTGCTCCCGCCGAGCGCCAGGGGCCCGTCCTCCCGTCCGCCTGCCCCCCGTCCTGCGGCGGCCCGCCCGGCGACTGAGGCGCCTGCACCGGGGCTCGATCAGCTGTGAGCGGCTCCGCCCTGATGCAGCCATGAGCACCCGACCCGCCCGGCGGCTGAGGGCCGTGCAGACCCCGGTGATACCAGCGCTGGCCGCCCTCACCCGGGCGACCCCCGGAACCCTCTCGCTTGGCCAGGGGATGGTGAGCTGGGGCCCACCCCCCCAGGTGCGCGAGGCGGTGGCTGGGGCGCTGACGCATTCGGGAACGACTTTTGGCTTGAGCGGAGACGCCGATCCTGCCCTTGACGCCTACGGGCCCATGGCCGGAGATGGGCCACTGCTGGAGCGGCTCGTGCGCCAGCTGCGCGAGGAAGACGGCTTCGATCTCTCGGGCAGTGAGCTGCTGGTGACCGCCGGCAGCAACATGGCCTTCAACGCCCTGATGCAGGTGTTGCTCGATCCGGGTGATGAGGTGCTGCTGCCCGTGCCCTGGTACTTCAACCATGAGATGGCCGTTCGTCTGGCCGGTGGGGTGCCCGTTTCGGTGCCGAGCCCGGGCGGGTCGCTCGATCCCGAGCGCCTGGCGGCGCAGATCAGCCCGCGCACCCGGGCGATTGTCACCGTTTCCCCCAACAACCCCAGTGGCGCGGTGGTGCCCCGGCAGGTGCTGGAGGCGATCAACCAGCTCTGCGCCGAGCGCGGCCTGTTGCATCTTCACGATGAGGCCTACCACCTGTTCACCTATGGCGAGGGGAGCCACTGGAGCCCCGGGAGCGCCCCGGGCAGCGGAGCCCACACGGTGACCCTGCGCTCGTTCTCCAAGGCCTTTGGCCTGGCGGGCTGGCGCCTGGGCTACGCGGTGGTGCCGCGTTCGCTGCAGGCGGATCTGGCCAAGGTGCAGGACACGGTGCTGATCAGCCCACCGCGGCTCACCCAGGTGGCGGCCCTGGCGGCCCTGGAAGCTGGCTCCGCCTGGTGCCGCTCACACATCCAAGGGTTGGCGGCGCGGCGGCAACGGGTGCTGGCGGCCCTGGAGGTTTCGGGTGCTCCCTGGCGCCTGCTGGTGCGACCCGAGGGCGCCTTCTACGCCCTCTTGGCGCTCGACACAGTCCTTTCGGCGGATGCGGTGATGGAGCGGTTGGTGCGCGAGCACCGGGTGGCTGTGGTGAGTGGCAGCAGCTTCGGGTTGGGGGGCTGCGCCCTCCGGCTCAGTTACGGAGTGCTGGAGGGCGCGGAGCTGGAGGAGGCCTTGGCGCGGCTGGTGGGCGGTCTTCACCACCTGGCGGGTGGGCCGGCGGCCACTGGCGTCCCTGGACAGAATTGTTATGGTTGATACGGAACTTGAGAGCTCGCGCTCTTGCCCCGATGGCCACCGCTCAAACCAACTCAGCAGCCCGCCAGAGCGCGCTGATCGACTCCCTGCGCGTGCGTTATAGCGCCGCCGTGGCCGCGGGTAACGCCGACGCCAAGCTGGCCCTGTTCAAGGAAGCCGCCTACCTCGACATCAAGGCCGACCTGCTGGATCAGCCCGCCCCTGCCGCTGCCTGACCCAGGCTCGAACGCCCCAGGACCTCCCGGTACAGGGCCTGGTGGTGCAGGAGGCGCCGCTCGAGTCCATGGGCTGGACCGATCTTGAACCCAGGGCTCGCGTAGGCGCGCTGGGCCGATTCCACCAGGGCGCGGTCTTCCTCCAGGAAGGCCGTCATTTGATTGAGCTGCGCTTCGGCTCTGGCTGAATTCTCTCCTGATTCCATTGACGGCCCAGCCAGGGTCAGCTCCATACGACAGCGATCGATCGCTTCCGGGTGGAAGCCGATCAGGGCTGTGGTGCCATCGGGCCAAAGCAGCAGATGGTTCCAGGGGGGCACCGAAAAGGTGAGGAACTCCCCTGCCGGCAGGCCTGCGCCCGGCACCGGCGTGGCCAGCAGGTTGCACCAGCGGCCGAAGACGTGGCGGTAGGCGCTCACGGGCCCCTGAAGGCGGTGCAGCGTCGTTGGGTGGGCAATGGCGACGTGGTAGTCGTCGAGGGTGTTGTCGTGGGCGATTTTCCAGTTGCAGGCCAGGGTGCGCCTGCGGCGGCCCCAGAGCGGAAGCGCTGGCGTTGAAGCAGCTGGTGATCCTGGCTCGCTGACACTCCAGCCCCCCAGCTCCCGCAGCAGATCCAGTTGGTCCACCAAAGACGGCCCCGCATCGTCTTGGCTGTCACTGTTGCCGTCGTTGGCCGCCGTGGGTTGTACGGGGAGGCGCACCCACAGGAAGGGGCCGCCCACCCCCAGGTCGATCGGGCTCAGGTCCCAGTCCCGGCGCTCAAACGGCGCACAGAACTCCCCCTCGCGGGCGGCCGCCAGCAGGCGGCCATCGGGGGCGTAGGTCCAGCCGTGGTAGGGGCAGATCAGCTTGCGGCAGGCAGCGATCGAGGTCCCTGGCGCCAGCAGGGCCACGCCCCGGTGCGGGCACTGGTTCAGGAACGCCCTCGGCCCGATCCCCGGCGGGTGGGTGAGAACAAGCTCCACCCCCAGCAGCTCCCGGCTGAGCGCCGCCCCTTGCGGCAACTCCGACACCAGCGCGATCGGATGCCAGAAGCGGCGTGCGTAGACGAGCTGCTCCCATTCGGCGACATCGGGGCAGTGGTACAGCGCGGCGGGCAGAAAGGCTTGCCCATTGAACGTCGAGGCAACAGCCATCAGCCCATGGTGCTGTCAAGAACCCGCAGGTAGTTGGCCAGTTCTTCCCGCAGTTCCAGAAACGGCGCAGAAAGGCGCAGGAACGACAGATCACGGCGATCCAGCTTCCCTTCCACCGTGCGCACGATCCGTCCGGGCCTCGGCGCCATGATGTGCACACGTTGGGCCAGCAGCAACGCCTCCTCCACGTCGTGGGTGATCAGCAGCGCCGTCAGGCCGGTGCGCTCCCAGAGTTGGTAGAGGAACTCCTGCATCGTCTCGCGGATCTGTAGATCCAGGGCGCCGAACGGCTCATCCAGCAGCAGCACCTTGGGATCGGCCGCCAGGGCCCGGGCGATGGCCACCCGCTGTTGCATGCCGCCGGAGAGCTCCCGAGGCAGGCGCCGACCGGCATCGGAAAGCCCCACCACCTCAAGGAAGTAGGCGGTGCGCTCGTTCACCTCCCGCTTGGGGCGGCCCTGGAGTTGCATGCCGAAGGCCACGTTTTCGGCGGCGCTCAGCCAGGGGTACAGGCTGTACTTCTGGAACACCATGCCCCGGTCGGAACCCGGGCCCTTCACCGGCTGGCCGTCCACGGTGATCGTGCCGCTGCTGGGGAGCTCCAGGCCGGCCACCAGGCGCATCACCGTGGATTTGCCTGAACCTGAACTGCCCACCAGGGCGACGAACTCGCCCGAGTCGAGTTCCAGGTTGATGTCCTCGAGCACATGTTTGGCCTTGGAGCCGCTGCCGAAGGTCTTACTGACGCCGGATACCGAGAGGTGCATGGGGAGGGGTCGGGGTCAGTTGGCCCAGGGGCAGGCCCGGCGCATCAGCAGCCGGAAGCTCAGATCAATCGCCAGACCGATCAGGCCGATCACGATCAGGCCCAGGAAGATTTCATCGGTTTTGAGGAAGCGCTGGGCGAGGGAGATGCGTTTGCCGAGGCCCTCGTTCGCGGCCACCAGCTCGGCCACGATCACCAGGTTCCAGGCCGAGGCCATGTTGATGCGGTAGGTGTCGATCACCTGGGGAGCGATGAACGGGGCCACCACCTTCGTGACGATCTGAAAGCCCTGGCCCCCGAGGGTGAGGGCCGTTTCACGCAGTTCGGAGGGCACGAACTTGACCGAATCCATGATCATCAAGGTGTTGAAGAACACCGTGCCGATGAAGATCAGCAGCACCTTGGGTTCTTCGCCCAGGCCGAAATAAATAATCAGTAGCGGGATGAAGGCGGGCGCCGGCATGTAGCGGATCAGGCCCATCAGCGGCTCCAGCAGCTGGCAGATCACCCGACTGCAGCCCATGGCGATGCCGATCGGCAGCGACACCGCCGCCGAGAGGGCGAAACCCGCCCCCACCCGACCCACGCTGGCCAGCAGATCCTTGATCAGGATGCCGCGGGCGTACTGCTCACTGCCTGCCCTCCAGACACCCTCGGGGCTGGGCAGGAAGAGCTTGTCCACAAGGCCGCTGGCGGCGACGAGCTGCCAGGCCAGCAGCACGGCGAGGATGCCGATCACCCCCAGCGACCAGGGGTGGCCCAGCCATTGCCGGACCCTCCCTGTATCGTCTCGGCTTCTGGTTGCCGTGGCACTCACTTGGCGGCATCCACGAAGGTGGAGTTAAGGAGTGTGCTCAGATCGGGCGTGGTCTTGGCCAGGCCCGTTTCCACCAGGAAGGCGCTGATCTGCTCAGCCGCATAGGGCAGGTGGGTCATGGTGGTGCCGGGCTTGAAGTTGGTGCGGTTCTCCTCAAGGGTCTGGATCGTGGTGCCGGCGTCGTAGGCCTTGAATTCAGCTTCACTCACACCGGAGCGCGCCACCAGGATCGGCAGGGTGCCGGCGGGGTCGTCCTTGATGGTCTTGAGGGTGGCGAACCAGGCATTGACAATCTTCTGGACCTTTTCGGGGTTCTTGGCGACGAACTCCTTGCGGCAGACCAGCAGGTCGCTGATGGCGCCGGGGTGGTCCTTGGAGGTGCTGAGTGCCTTGCTGCCGGGGCGCTTGAGCGCCTGGGTGGTGAAGGGGGCGTAGACACCGGCCGCATCGATCTTGCCGGCGGCGAAGGCGGCGGCGGCGGCGCCCGTTTCAAGGGGAACGAAGCTGATGTCCTTGGCGGAAAGGCCACCGTCCTTGAGCACCTTGAGCAGCAGGAAGTGGTCGACGGTGCCCTCTTCAGCGGCCACCTTCTTGCCCTTGAGGCCGGCCACGGTGGTGATCTCCTTGGCGGCGATGATCTGGTCGTTGCCGGTGGAGAAGTCGTTCTGGAGCACGACCTGCAGATCGGCACCGCCGGCAATCGAACTGATCGTGTCGTTCAGCGTCTGGCTGTTGCAGTCGAGCTGGCCGGCGTTGAGGGCGTTGATCGAATCCAGGTAGCCATCGAACCACTGCATGGTGACGGGCACGCCCTGGGCCTCGAAGAGTTTCTTGTCTTCGGTGACCTTCCAGGGGAACCAACCGGGCCAGGCGCTGTAGCCGATCTTCACGGGAGTGTCGTTGCTGACGGGTTTCTGGCAGCCGACCAGCAGGCCGGCGGAGAGGGCCGTGACCAGCGCGGAGGCGACCAGGCGTGTGCGGGAGGAGCTGCGGGCGAACGAGGAGCGATTCATGGTGATACGGGGTAATGATTGTGGTTGGTCGATTCGAGGGTTTGCGGTCGCAGGCTTAGAAAAACTCGAGATAGCGCTTGCGTTCCCATTCGGAAACGGCGCCGTGGTACGACTCCCATTCCTCACGTTTGTAAGTCACAAACGACTCGAACATGGCATCACCGAACACGCTTCTGGAGAGCGGATCGGCCGCAAACGCCTCAATCGCTTCGCCGAGGGTGCGCGGCAGCAGGTTGATGCCGCGCTCAGCGAGCTGCTCAGGGCTCAAGGTGTAGGCGTTGACCAGGTTGGCGGGGCCTGGATCCAGCCCTTCGCGAATGCCCTCGAGGCCCGCCGCCAGGATCATCGCTCCCCCCAGGTAGGGGTTGGCGGCGCTGTCGGCGGCGCGGCATTCCACCCGCCCTCCAGGGGAGGGTATGCGCAGCATGTTGGTGCGGTTGTTGTTGCCGTAGCAGATGAACACCGGCGCCCAGGTGAAGCCGCTCATCGAGCCCTGGGCCACCAGCCGCTTGTAGCTGTTGACCGTGGGGGCGATCACGGCGCAGATCGCCGGGGCATGGCGCAGCACCCCGGCAATGAACTGCCTGGCCAGATCACTGACGCTGGCTGGGGCGCCCGAGGGGCAGACGAACAGGTTCTCGCCGCTGCTCAGGTCGGCCAGGGACATGTTGTAGTGGGCGCCGCTGCCCGTGCGGTCGCTGAACGGCTTGGGCATGAACGAGGCCACCAGCCCATGGGGGCGCACGATCTCCTTGGCCATCAGCCGGAAGAAGGTGAGCCGGTCGGCCATGGTGAGCACATCGGCGTAGTTGAAGTCGATCTCGAACTGGCCGGGGCCGTCCTCGTGGTCGAAGGAGTAGACACCCCAGCCGAGATCGTTCATGGCGCTCACCAGCTCATCGAGCCAGCCGAGGTTGTCGAGCAGACCGACCACGTCGTAGGCGGGCTTGTCGAGCACATCGCGATCGCTGTAGGGAGCGATCTGGCCATCGGCGCCCTGGCGCAGTACGAAGAACTCGGTTTCGATCCCGAGGTTGAAGCGATACCCCATGGCGGCGCCCTGGGCGCGAACACGGTTGAGGATGTTGCGACTGCAGGCCTCGAACGGGGTGCCGCCAAGATGCAGGTCGCTGGCCAGCCAGGCCACATCTTTTTTCCAGGGCAGCACCGTGAGGCTGGCGGGGTCGGGCACGGCGGCGACCTCGTCGTCGCTCACCTCCTGGGGAACGCCATCGAGGGCGGCGCCGGTGAACAGCTCGGAGCCGCCGAGCATCTGGCCCAGGTGGTCCAACGGCACGGCCTTGGCCTTGCTGACGCCGTGCAGATCCACGAAGGAGGCGAGGGCGTAGCGCACGCCCTTGGCCGAGAGCTCGGCCTTGAGATCGGAGCTGGAATGACTCATCGGGACACCAGGGCGGGGAAGGGCTGGACATTGGTGGTGGGCTCGGGACCGGAGTCGCTGGCGAGCTGCCGTTCGGCCACCTGCTCCAGCAGCCACTGGTGCCAGGCGCCCAGGCCTTCGCCGCTGCTGGCCGAAAGCAGGAACACCCGGGCCCGCGGGTTCACCTGCTGCACGTGCTCCACGAACCGCTCCACCTGCACCGGCAGGTAGGGAAGCAGGTCGATCTTGGTGATCAGCACGCAGTCCGCCTCCCGGAACATCACCGGGTACTTGAGCGGCTTGTCGTCGCCCTCGGTGACGCTGAGCAGCGCCACCTTGAGGTGCTCGCCCACCTCGAACTCGGCCGGACACACCAGATTGCCGACGTTCTCCACCCAGAGCAGATCCAACGCGGCTGGATCGAGGCGCTGCTGCAGCAGCTTGAGGCCGCCGCTCACCATCGAGGCATCCAGGTGGCAGGCGCGGCCGGTGGTGATCGGCACTACGGGCACGCCGACGGCCTCCAAGCGCTGGGCATCCAGCTGGGTGGTCATGTCGCCTTCGAGCACGGCCATCTCCAGGCGCGGGGCCAGGGCGGTGATCGTGCGCTCCAGCAGCGAGGTCTTACCGGCGCCGGGGCTGCTCATCACGTTGATGCAGAGCAGGCGCCAGGCGTCGAAGTGCTCGCGGTTGTGCTCGGCCCGGTGCTGGTTGGCGGCCAGCAGGTTGATGCCGAGTGTGTCTTCCAGGGGCCTATGCATGGGATCAGGGCGAGAGAACAGGGAGGGCTTGATTGCTGAAGACGTAGTCAATGGAGCGGATGCGCAATTCACGCCCCGAGACGATCTCCTCCATCGGGTGATCGCAGCAGGGGGAGCGGTAGGCGTTCTCTTGCTCGGGGATGTAGATCGACTCGCAGCGCACACAACGGGCGCGCAGGGGCACGGTTTCGATGCGCAGCTCGCTGCCAGCCAGCCAGCTCCCCTGCACCGCCGCCCCAAAGGTGAACACCAAGGCATCGGGTTCGACGCAGGTGAAGGTGCCCACCTCCAGGTGCACCACGCTCACTTCAGGCTCGTTGGGCTGGTGCTGGGCTTTCCACTCGTTGAGGGAGAGCAGCAGGCACTTGGTCATGTCGACTTCGTGCATGGCTCATCTCCACTTCTGATCGACCTGCATGTTGCAGGTCTCATGCAGCCAGGCGGGCTTCTCCTTGCGGGGCAGCTGGCCGCTCACCACCAGATGGGCCATCACATCGCAGATCACGCGGGTGGCCATCAGCGAGGTCATGTCGCTGACGTCGTAGGGAGGGGAGACCTCCACCACCTCAATGCCGCAGACGGGCACGTTGCGCACGATCAGCTCCAGTAGCTTGAGCGCTTCGCGCGGCAGCAGGCCGCCGGGCTCGGGCCAGCCGGTGCCGGGTACGAAGCCGGCGTCGATGCAGTCGATGTCGAAGGAGATCCAGACGCAGTCGGTGCCGTCGGTGGCGCGCTCGATCGCGAACTTCGCGGCCGCCTCGAGGCCCATGTCGCAGATGTCGGTGACGGTGAGCACGTTGGTGCCCCGCTCCCGGCAGACCTTCACCCCCTCCCGGGGCACCTGCCAGCCACCGATGCCCAGCTGCACCAGGTTCTTGGCCGGGGCGTTGGCCATGTTGGTGGCATGGAACCAGGGGCAGGTGTGCATGCGCTCGTCGAGGTCGATCTCCTGGGTATCGACGTGACGATCGAAATGGATGATGCCCACCTTCTTGTCGCCCAGGTGGCGGCAGACCCCGCGCACGGTGGGGAAGCCGATCGAGTGGTCGCCGCCGAGGATGATCGGAAAGGCGCCACTGGCGAAGACGTGGGCGACTCCCTTGGAGATCTGATCGAAGGACTTTTCGTTGTTGGCGGGGATGGTGAAGATATCGCCGACATCGCAGAGCTTGATCGACTCCCGCAGGTCGACCCCCATCTCGTAGTTGTAGGGGGTGTAAAGGGCGGAGATGCGGCGGATGCCCTGGGGCCCGAAGCGCGTGCCGGGGCGGTAGGTGGTGCCGCAGTCGTGGGGCACGCCGACGATCGCCACGTCGAACTCGCCGACCCGGTGGACGTCCTCGATGTAGGGCGCCTTCATGAAGGTGTTGATGCCCGCGTAATGGGGCAGTTCACCGCGCGAAAAGGTGGAGATGCGCCGATCGACGATGCTCTCGGCCGCCTCCAGGCCGTAGCGCAGGCCCTGATCCACCTCCTGCTGCCAGCCCGTGAGCGGCAGGCGGGCTTCCTTTTCGAGCGCTTCGGCGCCCTGGCTCAGACGGGGGCGCTCAAAGGCCCCTTCGGGGCCTGAAATCTCTGTCATGACCGGGTTCACGGATGGGGGCGAGGCGGTCTCCCGGGCTTTTATCCCTCCGTGCCACCGGGCGAACCCGGCGTGTTTCTCTCGGACCAGACGTGGCGAAGGGGCGGCCAAGGCAACCAATTCGCAACCGGAACCCTAGAAACTTCATCCGCTGCGCCATGCTCCCCCTTGCCGCTGGGCGGAGTTGTGATGACTGTTACCGAGTCGGGCGATACAGACGGACTGGGCCCCCAGGAGCTGATGGGCAGCACCGACGAAGCCGCCTTTCTGGCTGAGTTTCCCCACCACACCACGTTGGCCGGCTCCCCTGAACGTGACGGACCCGGAGCCGCGCCGCTGATCCTGCAGACCCTCTGGGGTTTTGAGGGTTCCCTGGCCGAGGCGATCGACCGTTCGCGCGCGGAGGGTTTCGACGGAATGGAGCTGAACCTGCGCCACAGCGCCTTGGAGGGCCTCAAGGCCCTGGCGGTGCGATCGGCCCTGGAGAAAGCGGAGCGAACGCTGATCCTGGAGTTGGTCACAGGGGGCGCTTACGTGCCCGATCTGGGTCGCACCACCGACCAGCACCTGGAGGAGCTCGATGGCTTGCTGGCCGAGGCACTGGTCTTGCAGCCTTTGAAGGTGAATGTGATCACAGGCAGCGACAGCTGGGGATGGGTGGAGCAGCAGCGCTTCTGGGGCCGCGCCCTGGGGCTGGTGGAGCGATACGGCTTGAACGTGAGCTTTGAGACCCACCGCTCCCGTTGCCTGGCGAACCCCTGGGGTATCGCTCGCACCCTGGAAGCGTTCCCAGCCCTTCGGCTCACGGCAGACCTGAGCCACTGGTGCGTGCTGGCCGAGCGGCTGATGACCCCGGAACTGGCGCCGATCCAGGCCATGGCCAGCCGCGTCGATCACATCCATGCGCGGGTGGGCTGGTCCCAGGGGCCCCAGGTGAGCCACCCGTTTGCGCCCGAGCACCACGAAGCCCTGGAGGCCCACGGCGCGTGCTGGGCATTGTTCGCCGAACGCCACCATGCCCAGGACCGCGGGGCACTGACGGTGACGCCCGAATTCGGCCCCGATGGCTACCTGCCGACACTGCCGTTCACGAATCAGCCGGTGGCGGATCTCGGCGAAGTCAACCGGGCAATGGCGAGGTGGGTACGGGAGCTGCTGGGATGAGTGGGTGGCTGGGTTGGCGCGTGCAGCTAGTCACAAAACCAGCAGTCCTGGGACCGCTGAGCCGCACACGTTTCCCTCGGAAACCTGATCATCATCTGAATCCGGTCGTTCTCGATTCATGGAAAACGTACAAATCCAACCCTCCACCTTCAGGAAAACGAACTGACTTCACACAAGACCTTGCAGCAGTGGTGGGCCACGTGCGTCAGGAACGTGCCGCATATTGAGACCGGCCAAGACGTAACAAAGCAACTGGCATTTCAGCGTCATGAATGACCAAAAAGCCAGGAGTTCTAAAGGTGACCCTCAGGCTGTCGACACCGCCGCCCTCAACAACCGCTCCTGCGGGGGCGTTTCCGGCCAAGGATGCTGTGCCACCCTCTGCCAGGAAAGATGGCGCCTCTCCATCCCTGGCAACGTTTCACCAGGGGGCTTGATGGACCAGATCCATGCGGCGTTACAGCGAGGCTGTCAAAGCTGTTGCGGGGCGGATGATCTCGCCCCACAGGCCAAGCATGCCCCCGATTTCAGCAGAGCTGGGCATCCCCGTTTTCACCCTCTAAAACTCGAGAAAGCCCTGGCGGTTGCAGGCAGAGGTGGTGCAGGCCTCCGAGAAGGATCCTGAGGGCTGGGGAGCCACCGACACGGTCACGGTGGCGCCGGAAACCACTGGGTTGAAAGCCGGCGAACTCAGCGCCAACTGCCGCGAGCAAGGTCTCTCGCCCGAGCAGGAGGATCGATGGCGGCAGGC
This sequence comes from Cyanobium sp. Morenito 9A2, assembly GCF_024345575.1. GTDB lineage: Bacteria > Cyanobacteriota > Cyanobacteriia > PCC-6307 > Cyanobiaceae > ATX-6F1. Next base: position 114,516 of record NZ_JAGQBJ010000001.1, on the reverse strand, counting down.
GTCCCTGAATGCCAACGAGAAGCCAGTATTCACCATGTAGACGCAGCCCGGCGAGTGTGGCGAGCATGAGAGCGGAAGGAGCTCGAACGGCTCCATGCCCAGGGCCGGCGTGACATCAAACGGCTCAAACAGGAGCTCAGGCGGAGGGGAAATGCCCTTTCGGAGGCGACAGCGGATGGCTGGCTGGGACGCGCTCCTCAATCGGGACACTGGAGAGCAGGGAAGTGCTCCGCCCCTGTTGAGCTCAGATCACAGTTTAGACAGCTGCCCTATTTGCACAGAGTTGATCCGGTCATTCTGCGAACCCATAATCGGGAAAGTTAGCGACGTATGATCTCAGCGATGTCGCTCAACTGGGATTGATATCTTAAATCATAGCCATGATTGACATGAGTCGTGTCTTCTCTTGGAAAAGGAAACTCTAATGAATGTGCAGAGGAGAGGAAGCTAGGTATAGATGAATAATACGGGATCATAAACTCAGTGCACAAGTCTAAGATTTTGGGATCAGGCTCAAAAGAGGCATCCATATGCGCAAAGTCATAGTCAATCGCAATGACTGGAATGTTTGATTTTGACGCAAAAACAATTGGATGTAGCCTGCCTACGCTGACAAGGGCGCTACTCAGAGAAATAAACTGCAGCGCAAGCCGAGGATTCCACCAACAGCGAAAAACCTCGACCTCTTCGAACGCGCTTATTGATTGCACAAATAGCTCGTCCTCTGGACAAAAGGGCATGAGAACAAGTCGCACGCCCAAGCCCCTCAAATAACCGAGCAATCTTTGATAAGAGTCAATCAGAACGTGATCAATATACGACTTTGGCATTTCACGAATGACAAGACATATATAATCTGATTGTTCCATATCACGCTCATCCGGCTTAAGCCCCCAGGCCCAGTCAGATCCCAGTCTTGCATTATGAGCTATGGGCTTAATTCGTTCAAAACTTCTCGTTGACCGGGTAGAGAAGTAGGAGTAAGACGAAAGATAAGAAGATGCAAAGTTTTCATCAAACGAATCACCCTTTAAAAAGTAAATAGTATCATCTACTCCAGCAAGGAAGGTAGGCTTCGACAAAGCAGAGGCAATAGTTTTCTGAGAACTCGCGAATCCCAAAGGCAGGGCTCCACCACCAGTAATAAAACCGCAAACGGAAGGATCGGTAAGCGCCTTTAAGTCACCGTGATGAATGATTTCACAACTAGAGTACGGGTACCAATCCCAAAATCCACTCCGTGCTCCATTAAGATCAGCTGAAATAACAACATTATACTCGTGGTGAAATGCTTCAAAAATAACCTGAAGCATTGCCTCGTCACCAATATTACCTCTTCCAAAAAAGCCAGTAACGACAATTGATTCTCGCCCTTTTGTCAATCCGGACGTGCGTAACAGGGTAGATCCATCCTCAATGGAATCATCTTTATGACTTGAAGGAGCGGCAGCATCTAGCTTGCTAGATTCTGCAGACAAGATGGCTCCAAACTCAGCATCCTGCCCAACCATAGAACTCAAAGCACAAGGAGATTGGGCAACGATTATCCTTTGTTGATTATGCTGAAAAGATTGTTGAATACAATCACCTGGGATCTCAGCGATAAGCTCCTCCCATGCCAAATGAGAAGCCCATCCATTTGATTGCCTCTCTTGAAGATCTTCCACTAAATCGATAGGCGTGTAGCTAAATATTACTTGGTCGCCAGACAAAAGCAAATGCTTTAAAAGATCAACAGGCCTCAAAAGGTATTCCAAAACTCCAAGCAATATATATGTTTTAGGGCCGCATGTTATGTCAAGCGGGAACAAAATATCGTCTAGACTGTCTATAAAAATACAATTGGGTCGTTCGACGATGTCAACGCCGAAGTACTTATCACTCGGGAAGCAACTTCTTAAGTATTGAGTGCCACAACCAATGTCGATAACGCTATTGCCATCGGGTATGAATGGAAGAATCGTATCTGCTCTAGAATTCCAATCAGGATTATTGAATAAAGACGACCAGCGTGTATAATCAATCATCGATGGTTACCAAGGGTTGACCATAAGAACTAAGCCTCTCTATCATGCTGCCAAATCTATCGAGATAGCCTTGCGTGAATCCACCAGGAAGATTATTAGCGCCAATATCCTCAAGATTAAACTCATCGATAAAGTTGCGAATTGAATTATAAAAAGGAATCCCGTGCTCTTTGCAGAAAAACATGTTCTTGCGATTGGGAATATGCTTGCCATCATGCACGATGAACGGATCAATCGCCACGCATGGGATGTTAGACATGGAGGCAAAAATTAAAGTATGCAATCTTCCTATGCTAACTGTAAGCTTAGATTTACAAATGACATCGAGAACTTGACGAGGATCATGCCAAAGATTAAGAATATCCTGATCATCCACACCGGTTTCCAAAAGAAATCTTCTATCATCAGGGGCGAAAGGAAGCCAGGTAATTCTCCGTCCGTTAGAAGTGAGAAAATGCTCAAAGTCAGATCTGTTTGTCTGATGAATACTAGATGGCTCTGAAAAGCCTCTTGTAGTAACAACAATGTCGACATCTGAGATACCCGTATCGGCTCTTGACAGCCCCAATGCCCAATCAGCACCGTGATGTATGTTAAGATTCCCTGAATGCTTGCTCAGGTTTGAATATGATTTATCTGTTCTCACTGACATAAACGCAAGTCTAGAATAAATTACCTTCTTAATATCATCATCCGCCGACTTTGGTTTTATAGATGCATCGATGCCTGACATTAAGACTGGTATTCCATAGTCAAATGCCGATAAGATAAAATGGCCGGCATAGGCAAAAGGAAGTGAGCCTCCCCCAATGTGGAGAAATGCAATGTCTTTAGAATAGAGTCTATTGACATCATCAAAACTCCAGATCTCACACTGATTGTATGGATCCCAGGTTGAAAAGCCTGGATAAGCTCCCTTCTGTTCAATGACGATGCATATGTCAAAATCCTTAGAAAAGAGCTGATACTGTACATGAAGAAAAGCTTCATCTCCAGCATTGCCTCTCCCAAAAAAACCAAGAAGTACAACCTTTTTTCTTGTAGTCATTTCGTTTCCCTCCTTTCCCTGAATCCACATTTTAAATAGTGATCATATCCACTTTGGAACTCACCCCGCTTTACTGATTCGAGAACATCGGGATATCGTTCTAAATACGATGCTTCATCAAAATTTGACATGTGCTCACCATTTTTGTTGTTAAAGTTAGAAAGCAACTTTAGCAGCCTAGTCTTGACTCTTTTGACGGTTCTATCGTCTTGAATCGAATCTGGATCCGAATCAAAGTTTGATTGACTCTCTTTATTGCCTGACTGCTCCCTTCGCAGGCTTCTGGCAGAGTTCGAGTTTTGAGAGGGTGAAGTATAACCCATAGAACCAGGGCCTTGCCTTGATAAATTCTGCTTAATTCTACTGTATTTTCTCGGATTAGTAGGCTGTGATTCAAGGGCTACAACTTCTGGAAGTGATCTAAGATGAATCAGCTTACTATAAAAAACTTCATCAACTTGAGTGAAACCACTGGATTCATTGCCATCAAAAAGACTTGACGAGAAAGCCCTTAATAGAGATGATACAGGTGTCGACTGAGTCCAGCGGTTGTCGCTACTCGTATCGCCAGCGATGAAATCAACGGCATGATCCAACTGCTCTCCCAGGCTGATACCTTCCTCATTTGGATGGTAATTGGCATGCTGTTGAGAAAGAATTGTTATTAATTTGCCAATTGCAATACCAAGACCGCTATCGCCAATGGTAACATGACGCGGCTTGACTTGTGGCATGGTCTTGACCGCATACTTAACTATTTTCGAGAAACTAGTTTGAGCTTTTTGATACTCACGAATGGCCAATAGTGGCGATGAATACGAGGCCAGCAAAAGAATATTAGAGTTGTCAAAATGAACCGCATGCAAGTAGTTTTCCACAACAAATATAAGTCTATTGATCATCGTATCATTGTTAGATATTGAACTTGCCCATTCATTTTCGTTGTCTTTACTTAGCTCTTCTTTTGAAAATGCAAGTTTTACAGACTTAACCACGTTGACAGGGTCTAGGCTTAGAAACTCCTCAATAAAAAAGACATTTCTTTCTACCCATTTGTTCGTCGTTCCGATGTCTTCATAAAGATCAGAGCATTTCACCCCATCAGCTGTCATCAAGTGAGCGGCAACTTGCTCCAGATTGCTAATTTTATTCCAATAGAACTTTCCATTATCATTTTCGAAAACACCTAAAACATCGGAATCACCATACTGCAAGGCAGGATGCATGATTTTGAAATAATGAGGTAGCCTGTGCTCATCAATAAACCAAGAAGTACAAAGGCTGTGATAAAGAGAGGCTTGAGGCCTCTTACTGAAAAGCTCTTTAAATATCCCAAGCTTAAGAGATATGGCTTGCTCAATATGATCGGCATTGACAGATGCACCTGTCGCAGAGAGAATGTCACCGATTATTTCAATGCTGTTACATTTTCTGGTCAGTTCGTCATTGATATCATAGTACAAATCTTGAAACTGACTTGTTCCAGAATGAGATTTTAAAATTATACCTGTATAGTAATGCATGTCCCTCAGCGAAGACAATAGCCACCTTGGAATTTCCTCTTCTAGTGGGGTTGCTTCTAGTTTCCATAGGGGATTACAGACGCCCTTGATCAAGGTTGCCCGAGACACCTTGTCAAGGGATGGATTATGAGAGCTGAGCGCAAAAGCATACGTTTTACTATTATCACCTGAATTGTCACTAGTATGGCTTGAGTTTATGACATATGGATGCTTGTTGGCTTGGATCTCCTTATGGCCAGTTACCAAGAAACTATATTGAGCGAGCTTGGCTTTATCTTTACTCAGAACTTCGCTGAACTGTAAATAAACATCTCCAATGAGATTCGAATCCATGAAACTTTTGACATTATCGCAGCATGTTTTATAAAATTTTTGATTGAGCTGAAGTGTTTTCAGCGTGCTTGCGGCCTCCTTGGCGTTTGCAACTGACAGTGTATGGCTAGAGACGTCTGCAAACTGCTTACCAGCAGAGTTGACAATCGGCACACCTAGATTCATCAAAAATCTAATTGATCCTGACGTAGCGTAATGCTCAATCTCGTCTTGCAGGCACAGGCAGCAATCAACCAATGCAAGTCGTTGCAATATTGTTTTTTCGTCTGCAAAAGATGTGTGCAATGTTAAGTCACACCCTTGATTTTTAGCATGTCTTTTTATGGCAGTTGCGTAGGCTTTGTCAGAGGTTGCCAAGCTCGCAACGAGTGGCACACCGGCTTCGGCACAAATGTCAATAAGTTCCTCAACTTTCTTGTTTGGAGACAATAAGCCAAAGGCTCCAACGCTGAATTGATGCTTTATCTCTGCTTGTGTTTTAGATTCCCGAATTGAACTGACGAACTGGCGCAAATCACTGCAACCATGCTCTATATGATTCAGCGAGTAAATAGAAGCCCCAAGCTTGTTAAGGCATGCGGTAGGTATGCCACTGGTGAGAATTTGCTTGTTGACACATGACAAAACATGATCTTTCACGGCCAATGTGTGCAATACGAACGCAGCTCTGCTGGCCGTGTCAAGATCTAATACATGCTTCAGTGCATTAATTACTTCAGTTGTAGATGGTGATTCGTGTACGGCCTTGTTGCCTTCGAACAGGCCGTACTCATGCTGGACGAAAACTGTGGTGGCAGATAAGCTCGCATATGAAATCAAATCTTCAAGAGTTCCGAGCACCCTTGACTCGTGCCCCCTTTCGGCTAGTGCGTCTGAAGCATAGCAACTGTATCGAGCAATACCACATGCATGGTGAAGGCTAGGTACATAGAAGGCATACTTCATCTTGGTTCCACTGCGCTATGATCTTGGCCAGCTTAGCATTGCTTGAGGTTTCAGTTTCCCGATGTTTTCGTCACCACTGAAAGCATGCTCAAAACCCCTTGAGCCACCTTTAGAGGGGCTCGATCGATTCGCCATGTGGTTGGCCTAGGAGCGACTTGACTAGCTTTCTCCGTTTGTCAATTAATGTCCTGGGATCAGAATCTTAATTCAATATCTCCTTCCGCAAGGAGAGCACTCTTCCCTATGTCTGTTACAGTGGAATTGCTCAACTCTAATGAACATAGCAATTAACGCAAATTCGTAGGCTGATCGCCCGGTTCAAAGACAGTAGGAAAACATCAACCTCTCGGCCACAAACCAAACGTGATGCATGCTGAGCGCAGTCAGCGTCGCATTCTGAAAGTGGTTGGTCAAGCGTGCCTCGCACAGGACTGTCATCAGCAGCGCAAATCCCTTCACTCATTCAATGATGGCATTAGCTTTTGGATGGTTTTCATGGCTCATGGGAAAGATGACGGCAGATCCATAGGACCTGCCACTGATCCAGTGGTCAGGGGGTCGAATCGGGATCCAGCTTTTCTGCTTGCCTTCACTGTACCAGTCTCAAACGATGGCACCTGCGCTCAAACCTCCAGCTTGACCCCTGAATGACCGCTAGGGCAAACAAATCTGAACTTAGCCCAAAGAAGCTACCCGCTGGCAGCGGGGGTGGGGTGGTCTACCTGTTGTCGTACTTGAGATGGAACATTTGTATTGCAGGTCATGCCCCTGACGCCGGAAAGTTGAATCAACGACCGTCGCAAGTCAACCTGCCGAGGCTGATCGCATGGGATGAGCTCGATGAGAAGCTTTCCTCCCTTCATCCACGACCGTCTCGCGCGCCCCAGGCCTCGACCCGGTCATGGTCATGCCGGTGATCCACCATGCCTCAGGCCACGAGGGACCCTTCCCCGGCTCGATACCTGCTCATGGGTGCAGGGAACGGACTTCTGAGCCGTTGCCGGTGCCTGCTGAATCTGGCGCCGCCAGCCCTCCACCACCAGAGGATGCTGACCAACGCCCTCGGACCTCCGCTGCGGCAGCCATTGTCTTTGAGCGTACGATCATTCTGATCCACATGGGTGCCACCGATCATGATCAGCTGAAAGGCGAAAGCGAGACAATGAGGGGGCTTGATTGAGCCCACGCCCGGTGGAGAATCTGCCTGAAGTCTCCGGCCGCTTCCTTCAGCATTGCCCAGGTCACACTTGAGTCAGCGGGCCTTGGTGATGGCGCATGCCTTCTCTGACATCTGACACCTAAGGCCAGAGTTGTTGAGCTTGCCGGAAGTGAGTGGTCATATGGGCGGATGTGTGGTCACGCCTGCCCGGTAACAATCAGCCTGACCTATCGGCTCCATGCCTTGAACCCAGCTGCGCTGACGCGCTGGGAAAGTGCCTCCCCGAAATGCCGCTCAGCATACTTCGATTCACTGTACCCCCAGAGTTGATTCTTGAACTTCAGATGGCTTGTTGATCCACACCATCTCCGGCTGGGACCACCAGCGGGTGGATCGTCTCCATCGGCGCGGGCGTTTCTGCCGCTTCCTCTCCTACCCGTGGCCACGCTATGGGCAGATTGCGAAAGCAGGGCCCTGAGATGCTCGGGCGTCTTGAACGTGATTGCCCCGGACCAGCAGTGGCGGTGGTTGTAGCCGTCCACAAGGACTACCAACCTTCCACGGGTCTCGTCTTATCCGGCGAAGGGCCAGTACAGATAGACGGGGGAACGAACGCAACTCACCCAGCTCTTCCGGCCCGGCCTCAACCGTGGCAGCGCGCAACGCTTCGCGACTCCTTCGGCTTGGCGTTACCGGCATCGGGGCTCGAGGGCAGCGGTGGGGCCTGGTTGGCGCCGAACCGCTTGGGACACAGGGCTGAGTGAACGTCTGTCATGGGCGCTCTGGCCTGGGCTGCAAGCATCGGGATTCGTCGGTGGTTTCGCCTCCACCCTTTGCCCGAAACCACCTGTGCCGCAACTGATCTTGATCTGGTCAGTGACCTGCGTGCGATACCGGATGTCCGCAGGCCGGCCTGGCATCTGCTGCTGGCGGTGCTCGGGATCCTGAGCGGTTGCCAGAGCCTGCGGGATCTGGGGCGGTTTGCTCGCCATCACCACGGCGCGCTCACCAAGTCGCCTGGGTTAGAAGGGCGGCGGCCCCAATCGGATTCGGCGCACCGCTGTTTCTCCATGCCGGTTGATGTTGCGTCCCTGTGCATGTCCATTCGCGACTGGACGATCGCCCCTATCTCTCGTGGTGCAGAGGAACTGAACCAACCGTTCGGTGATGGAAAGACACTGCTGGGTTCGATCGAACCCACTGCTGGTGGTGGTTCAGCATTCATTGACAAGATGACGCTCTACGCAGCCGCTTGGGGAGTGGCGATCAGCCAGAGCTGCAACGCCACCGGTGAGAACCACGAGCGGGCAGTGCTCCGGCAACGGCTCGGGAGGCTTGATCTCGAAGGGGTGCTGATCCAGGCGGATGCGCTCCACACCCAGAAACCGTCATTCGACCGCTTCAGGAACAAAGGGCCGACTTCCCCCTGACCGTGAAGGGGAACCCAGAGACCTTGCCTGGCAAGATCCGATACCAGTACCAGGGGAAACGCCACATCCCTGTAGAGGCAAGTGCTTTCGAGGAGGGTCCTGGTCGTGCCATCTCCTGGACGCTCCGCGTCACAGCTGAAGGCTTCCGCGAAGCGGTAGAGGCAACGGAGCAGATCCGTGAGGACTGGAGCAGCACCAACCCAGAAGCCCTGCCGAAACTGGTGTGAGACTTCTGAGACCTTGAGGATTGGCACTGGATTCGTGATACCCAGCTGCGCGAAGTCGCCCATCGCTACCGGGGCAACGGCGCCGGAGCGATGGCGGCGCTGCGGACGGCAGCCCTCAACCTGCTCCGACTGACTGGATTTCAGTTGATCCGAGCCGGCATGCAGGCCGTAACTCTCGACAGCAAGGCGCTACGGACGATAGTGACGAGAAAGCCAGAACCAAGCACGTGGTGAGACGTTGAATCAGCCCAGTTGGTGAGAGGGCCTCCAGAGCAACGATGCCGTCGAACAGCACAAAGACAGCCTGAGGCTCGGAGCAGAGGGGGTCAACAGTCCGCTCGAAGCAACCTCCCGGACTAGGTGAACAGTAACGAAACGGAGCGGATCCGCTATCTGGACCAGGAGCCTGCCGTCCTGGGAGGGGAGCTTGATCGGATCACCCAAGATGCAGAGCGCAGGCCAAAAAGGAGCCGCCGAGAGCATCCGCCCGGATGGCGTTGCGGCTCGTTTGAGCGCAACCGATGACAATCCAGGAGCGGCGGCGCTCAGGGGCTGTCTTTGCCGGGCTCTGTCTGGGGTAGATCCCCCGCTCCACCACGCTCAGCCAACAACCAGCCTCATCGCCTGAGCAGAAGCGGCAACCGCCGGATAACCCCGTTCTGTTGCGAATTGCCCTGACTCGGCTGTCCTGGCATCCAGCCACCGGGGCGCATGCCGAATGGAGAGCCGGGGAGGGCAAGCGGGAGATCCTGAGCTGCCATCAGCGGTGCTGACGCCATGCGGAAGTCGGAGACGCCGTCCAAGCGCTCTGCCGGCTGTTGAAGGAACAGATCGCACTGAGGGCTCCAGCAGATGCCTGAGGTACAGGGAACGAAATGCGCAGGCAGGGCCTTGACCATGACCTTCTTGGCGTTCGTCAGGGCCTTTGGATGGGTGGGAGCCATCAGCCCCAGGCCGTCAAACGGGAAAAAGCCTGTTCCGATGGGTCGACGATGCCTTGGAGGGTCAAGCTGATGGAAGGACACACCTAAGACCCAGGCGCAGAAGGCCGATCTGAGCGGGGCACCCAGGCCTCATGGGGCAGGGGTTCGGTGCCGTATTCCCAGTCGTCGTAGTCGGGGTCATTGCGGATGCGCTGGTGCAGTTCCTTCTGCACATCGAAATTGTGCGGGTGCTCAGCCGGGGCTGCGGGATCGGATGCCGGGAGTTCCTGATTCACGCTCATGACCGGCCTGGATCGCTTGCTCCCATTCTTGCCGATGGCTGGCAGCGCCTGCCACCAACGAACCGACGACCTCCGAAAAGACAGCCCGCCTGACGACAGAGTCGGTGTAAGCATTCAGGTCATGGGCGATCCCTCCTTTCAGTCGATTCCCGCCAACCCCTTCATCGCTCCGGTCCCAGCGGACTTCCTCTGGGGCGTGGCGACGGCGGCTTATCAGGTGGAGGGTCACACCAGCGGAAATGACTGGGCCCGCTTCGAGACGATTCCAGGAATGATCAAGGGCGGCGCCCGCTGTGGAGCCGCCGCCGACCATTGGAACCGTGTCTCCGAAGACGTGGAGCTGATCCAGGCGCTGGGGGCCAATGCCCTGAGGTTCTCGATCGAGTGGAGCCGCCTTGAGCCCGCCCCCGGCCACTGGGATCAGCGGGCCTGGGACCACTACGCCGACGAGATCGCCCAGTTGCGTGCGGTTGGCATCGAGCCGATGGTCACCCTGCTGCACTTCACCCTGCCCGGATGGCTGGCGGAGCGCTGCGGGCTGGCGGCTGAGGAGTTTCCCCAGCGCCTGGAGGTCTTCGCCGCCGAGGCCGGGCGTCGCCTCGGGGCGGGCGTGCGCTTCTGGTGCACCCTCAACGAGCCCAACGTGCAGATGTTCTACGGTTATGTGAACGGGCAATGGCCGCCGGGTCTGAGGGATAAAGCCCTGGCGGTGCGGGCCTTCGCCGGTCTGCTGCGGGGCCATGCCCTCGCCGCCCGTGCCCTGCGGGCGGCCTGCCCTGGGGCGCAGATCGGCGCCGCCATGCATCTGGTGGTCGCGGAGCCCCTTCGGCGCTGGTGGCCGCTGGATCGCCTGGCGACGCGCCTGCTGGAAACCGGCTTCAACTGGGCCTTCTACGACTCGATCCAGCGGGGTGCCCTGCAGCTGAGGCTGCCGGGATTTCCCGTGCTCAATGAGGCGATGGCCGAGCTCGCCGGTTCCGCCGATTTCGTGGGCGTCAACTTCTACCGGCGCCACCTGGTGCGCTTCGCTCCTGAGGCCCCGACGATGGTGGAGTTGCGATCGGGCCCGGGACCGCTCAGCGACGCCGGCGTCGAGATCCATCCCCAGGGGTTGCTGACGATCCTGCGGCAGGTCTGGAACCGTTACCAGCTGCCGGTGATGATCACCGAAAACGGCGTGGCCGATGCCGCCGGCCGCCTGCGGGGCCCCTACCTGCGCTCCCATGCCTACGCCATGGCCTGGGCGATGGCGGAAGGAATCCCGGTCAAGGGCTATTTCCACTGGTCGCTGCTCGACAACTTCGAGTGGACCGATGGCTACACGCTGCGCTTCGGTCTGTATGGCGTCGACTTCGCCACCCAGGAGCGGCGGTGGGGCCCCGGCGCTGAGGAATTCCGGCGGTTGGCGGCCCTGCTGGCGGCGCAGCGGCAAAACTGAGACCGCTGGCCGCCTCCCCCAAAACCACCAACATGGGCCACGACTGTGGTGGGATCAGGGTGGGGCGCTTGGGTCGCGGCTTGCTGTTCGCACTGGCAGGTTTCCTGTTGTGCGCCGTCATCAGCTACGGGCTCGTGCGGCAGTTCTCCCCCCGCCAGGACCGTGAATTGGAAGCGGCGATGACCAGCGTCTTCTTCTACGGACCTGTGGGCGCCGCGCTGGGCTTCGTCGCAGGCCTGCTGCGCTGAAGCCCAGCGCTTCCCTCGGCCATCAAGCCCCCCTTGAGGGATGTAACACCGGCCTGACTGCCCCGAGGGGTCTGCCTACGGTCCAGACAGCGGACGATTCCTCCGCACCAGAGGACCAAGAACGATGACGGCCATCAGCCAGTGCCCCTTCAGCGGCCATGCGGGAGGCAGCGCCGCTGGCCGTGGCCCCTCGAACCGCGAGTGGTGGCCGCAGCAGCTGAATCTGAGCATCCTTCACCAGCACGCGCCCGCCTCCAATCCCCTGGGGCCCGACTTCGACTACGCCGAAGCCTTCAAAAGCCTCGATTACGCCGCCCTCAAAGGCGATCTGGTGGCGCTGATGACCGACTCCCAGGACTGGTGGCCGGCGGACTGGGGGCACTACGGCGGTCTGTTCATCCGCATGGCCTGGCACAGCGCCGGCACCTACCGCACCGCCGATGGCCGCGGCGGCGCCGGCACAGGCAACCAGCGCTTCGCACCGATCAACAGCTGGCCTGACAACGGCAACCTCGACAAGGCCCGCCGGCTGCTCTGGCCAATCAAACAGGCCTATGGCAACAGGATCTCCTGGGCCGATCTGATCATCCTGGCCGGCAACTGCGCCCTCGAATCGATGGGTTTGGCCACCTTCGGCTTCGGCGGCGGCCGCGTTGATATCTGGCAGCCCGAGGAGGACATCTTCTGGGGCCATGAGACCACCTGGCTCGGCGATCAGCGCTACAGCGGCGACCGCGCGCTGGAGCAGCCCCTGGCCGCCGTGCAGATGGGGCTGATCTACGTCAACCCGGAAGGCCCGAACGGAGTGCCCGACCCGGTGGCCTCGGGGCGCGATGTGCGCGAAACCTTCAAGCGCATGGCCATGAACGACGAAGAAACCGTCGCGCTCACCGCCGGCGGGCACACCTTCGGCAAGGCCCACGGCGCCGGCTCCACCGAGCTGGTGGGCCCGGCGCCCGAGGGGGCGCCGCTGGAGGAGCAGGGGCTGGGCTGGCGCAACCGCCACGGCAGCGGCAAGGGTGCCGACACCACCACCAGCGGCCTCGAAGGGGCCTGGAAACCCAACCCCACCCGCTGGGACCGGGGCTACTTCGAGATGTTGTTCGGCTACGAATGGGAGCTGACGAAAAGCCCCGCCGGCGCCTGGCAATGGCAGGCCAGGGACGTGCGCGAGGAGCACCTGATCCCCGACGCCCACGACCCCAGCATCAAGCACCGGCCCATGATGACCACGGCCGACCTCTCGCTGCGCTTCGATCCGATCTACGAGCCGATCGCCCGCCGCTTCCACCACGACCAGGAGGCGTTCGCCGACGCCTTCGCCCGGGCCTGGTTCAAGTTGACGCATCGCGACCTGGGCCCCAAGACCCTGTACCTCGGCCCGGAGGTGCCCGCCGAAGACCTGATCTGGCAGGACCCGATCCCCGCCGTGGATCACCCCCTCATCGATGCCGCCGACATCGCCGCGCTCAAAGCCCAGGTGCTGGCCTCGGGCCTTTCCGTGGCGGAACTGGTGGCCACCGCCTGGGCCTCGGCCTCCAGCTTCCGGGGCTCCGACAAGCGCGGCGGCGCCAACGGCGCCCGCATTCGCCTGGCACCACAGAACAACTGGGAGGTGAACAATCCGGAGCAGCTCTCCGGGGTGCTGGGCGTGCTCGAAGGCCTCCAGCAAAGCTTCAACAGCGGCCAGAGCGGCGGCAAGCGGGTGTCGCTGGCGGATCTGATCGTGCTGGCCGGTGACGCGGCCGTGGAAGCGGCTGCCCGAGCGGGTGGCCATGCGCTGGAGGTGCCCTTCACCCCCGGCCGGACCGATGCCAGCCAGGAGCAGACCGATGGGGAGTCCTTCGCCGTGCTGGAACCCCAGGCCGATGGCTTCCGTAACTACCAGAAGCAAGCCTTCAGCGTGGCGGCCGAGCACCTGCTGATCGATCGGGCTCAGCTGCTCACTCTCAGCGCCCCGGAGCTCACCGTGCTGATCGGTGGCCTGCGGGTTCTGGGCGCCAACGCCGGCGGCTCCCCCCATGGGGTGTTCACCAGCCGGGTGGGGACCCTCAGCAACGACTTCTTCGTCAACCTGCTCGCCATCGGCACCGTCTGGACCCCTGTGGACGACAGCGGCGAGCTGTTCGAGGGACGCGATCGGCGCAGCGGCGAATTCCGTTGGAGCGGCACCCGCGTGGATCTGGTGTTCGGCTCCAACTCCCAGCTGCGCGCCCTGGCGGAGGTGTACGCCCAGGCCGATGCCGGGGAGGCATTCGCGCGCCATTTCGTGGCCACCTGGGCCAAGGTGATGAACCTGGATCGCTTCGAGCGTCCGGTTTCCTAGGGCGTCGCAGCACCGCTGGCTGTGGGGGGCCTCGGGGGATCCATTGCACACTGTCCTGCCAATGGGATCCAGCTCCTGGGCTCGACCAGCGGCAACCACCCTGGTCCCTGGCCTGCTCGCCCTGGCCAGGGATCGCTCCCTGCTCCGCGTCACGCAGGCTGAGCTTCACAACGTTTCGACCCCGACCCAGCCCCAGGCTCCGCCGGCACCTCCACCCACGCTGGCGACCGGGAAGCCTGGCCCTGCCCCCCCTGGGGCGGCGTCAGAGCTGGATTCAGGGGAGCCCTGGCTCCGTCTCCTTCCCGAGTGTCCTCAGACTCCGACGGGCGATCGGCATGGTGGTCAGTACATTGCACGCCATCAGTGCAGCGGCATCCTTCCCCCTGCCGGACAGCCAGCTCAGCGGCGGTGGCCCCTGAACGGTTCCCTTCCCCATGCCCCTGCTCGGACCGCCCGCACCCTCCCCCCACCCGCTCGATCAGCTGCTCGACCTCGGGCTGGCATCGGCGGCCGATCAGCCGGCCCTGATCAGCGCCGACGCCCAGCTCAGCTGGCGGGAACTCGATGGCCGTGCCACGGAACTGGCCCGTCGCTACCGAGCCCTTGGCCTGCTCTCCGGCGACCGGGTGGCCTCACTGCTGCCGAACCGCCTCGATGCCTTCCTGCACCTGATCGCCTGCCTGCGGGCGGGGCTGGTGGCCACACCGCTCAACTACCGCTACCGCGCCCCGGAGATCGACCATGCCCTGACGGTGAGCGGGGCCCGCTGGCTGTTGTTCCACCGGGAGCGTCAGGAGGATGTGGACCATTGCGAGCGGCTCGGAGATCTGGATCTGGGCCTGTTCAGCTACGACGACGCAGTCGACGGCAGGCTTGACCAGCAACTGCCATCTCCTGGGGCGGCCGAGCCTGGGGCGACAACGCTGGCGCCCCAGGCGCCGGCCCTGATCTTCTTCACCTCCGGCAGTACCGGCCCGCCCAAGGGGGTCACCCACAGCCGCGCCTCCCTCTCCGCCCTGCTCAACACCTACGCGCGCAATTTCGTCTGCTCAGCGGCTGACCGCTTCCTGATCGGTTCCTCGGTGGCCCATATCGCCGGGCTGGTGGGCGGCCTCTCGGGCCTCAACCTCGGCAGCCAGGTGATCGTGGCCCGCAGCACGGACAGCGCCGAGCTGGCGCTGCTGTTGGAACGCCTGCGGCCCACGCTGCTGAAGCTGCTGCCCTCGGCCCTGTTTGCCCTGGTGCGCGATCCTGCCGTGCCCGCCGACGCCTTCACCAGCCTGCGGGGCTGCATCGCTTCCGGTGATCACATCCCCCATGAGCTGCACGAGGAGTTACAGGCCCGGGCGGGCCTGCCGATTCTGGAGCTCTATGCCATGACTGAGGCCGGGATCCTGGCGGCCAACCCCCCCGGCCGTGAACCCCGCCGGGGATCGGTCGGTCCGGCGGCCCTGGGCGTGGAGCTGGAACTCCGCGACGACGACGGTCGCCCCGTGCCAGCCGGAACCCCAGGGGATCTGTGGGTCCGTACTGCGGCCAGCATGGGCGGCTACTGGGGGAACCCGGAGGCCACCGCCGAGGTGCTGAGCGAGGGCTGGCTGGCCACCGGAGACGAACTGCGCGCCGACACCGACGGTTTCCTCTGGTTTGTGGGTCGTCGCAAGCAACTCATCATCCACGACAGCTCCAACATCAGCCCCCAGGAGGTGGAAGACGCTCTGCTCGACCACCCGGCCGTGGCCCAGGCGGGTGTGGTGGGGGTGCACGATCTGGTGCACGGCGAGATCGTGCGCGGCTACGTCGTGATGCGGACCCAGGCCTCTGGCTCCCCGCCCTCGGCCGCCGCGCTGATCGCCTTCGCCCGCAAGCGGGTGGGCTACAAAGCGCCCGAGCAGATCGTGGTGCTGGAGACCATGCCCCTCAACGCCAGCGGCAAGGTCGACCGCCTTGCCCTCAAGGCCTTGGCCGGCAACG
The DNA here is from genome assembly GCF_024345575.1 of Cyanobium sp. Morenito 9A2. Classification (GTDB taxonomy): domain Bacteria; phylum Cyanobacteriota; class Cyanobacteriia; order PCC-6307; family Cyanobiaceae; genus ATX-6F1. The sequence goes on along the minus strand of NZ_JAGQBJ010000001.1, from coordinate 98,613 downwards.
CCGGTGAGGAACCACGTCAGCCTGGTTCGCCTAGACGTTGAACAGAAACTCCATCACATCCCCCTCAGCCACCACGTACTCCTTGCCCTCGCTGCGCAACCAACCTCGGTTGCGGGCTTCGGCCAGGGAGCCGGCCTCGATCAACTGCTCGTAGGCCACGGTCTGGGCGCGGATGAAACCCCGTTCGAAATCGGTATGAATCACGCCGGCGGCCTGGGGGGCGGTCATGCCCGCGTGGATCGTCCAGGCCCGGGTCTCCTTCTCTCCGGTGGTGAAGTATGTGCGCAGGCCCAGCAGCTGATAAGTGGCGCGTATCAGGCTCTTCAGCCCCCCCTCGCTCACCCCCAGGCCCTCCAGATAATCGGCGCGCTCCTCTTCACCGAGATCCACCAATTCGGCCTCCACCTGGGCGGAGATGCGCACCGACTCGGCCCCCTCACGGCCCGCCAGCTCCACCACCGCGCGGCTGTGGTCGTTGCCGGCCGCCAGGTCGTCTTCGCTGACGTTGGTGGCGTAGATGATCGGCTTGAGAGTGAGCAGCCCCAGGGGCCGGATCAGGGCCTCCTCCTCGCCGCTGAGGTCCAGGCTGCGGGCGGCACCCCCCTGCTCCAGCACCTCCTGGATGCGTTCCAGCAGGCCATCCTCGACCTGGGCCTCCTTGCTGGTGCGGGCCTGCTTCTTGAGTCGCTCGCGCCGCTTCTCCACCTGAGCCAGATCGGAGAGGCCCAGCTCCAGGTTGATCACCTCGGCGTCCCGCACCGGCTGCACGCTGCCGGAGACGTGGATCACGTCGTCATCCTCGAAGCAGCGCACCACATGGACGATCGCGTCCACCTCGCGGATGTTGGCGAGAAACTTGTTGCCGAGCCCCTCCCCCTGGCTGGCGCCAGCCACCAGCCCGGCGATGTCCACGAACTCCACCCGGGTGGGGATCAGCTCCTTGGAGCGGGAGATCGCGGAGAGCTTGGCCAGGCGCGCATCCGGCAACGCCACGATGCCCACGTTCGGCTCGATCGTGCAGAAGGGGAAGTTGGCCGCCTGGGCCTGGGCGTTGGCCACCAGAGCATTGAAGAGGGTGGATTTGCCCACATTGGGCAGCCCCACGATTCCGGCTTTGAGCATGGGCCGGAATCTAAACGGGTCGGGCTTCGCCACCTTCGGGCTCGCCAATCGAGGCCCCAACCATCAAGACTGGAAGGATCGCCGCAGCCGACCCATTTCTTCACTCATGCTCCAACGAGCCCCAACGGTCGGGCAAGAGACCAAGCCACCGGGACGGCTCAAGCGCCCGCGGCGGCAGCGCAAGCGCCTCTGGGCCGCCGGCGCCGTGGCCCTGGCGCTCACCATCGGTGGCCTGAGCCTCTGGCAAAGCCGCCGCAACGCCCTGCAGACCAACAACCTGGACGCCTACACCGTGAGCGCCGAGCGGGGCAGCCTGCCCGGCATCGTCACCGCCAGTGGTGAACTGAAGGCCGTGCGCAGCGTCAATGTGAGCCCCAAGCGCGGCGGCGTGCTCCAGACCCTCTACGTCGATGAGGGCGACCGGGTGAGCGCTGGCCAACCGATCGCCCTGATGGACAGTGGCGACCTGCGCGACCGCGAGAACGAGTTCCAGGCCCAGGTGCGCCAGGCGGAGGCGGAGTTTCAGCGCAGCCGCTCGGAATTCGAACGCCGGCGCAAGCTCTTTACCCAGGGCGCCATCAGCCAGGACGACTTCATCACCTTCAGCACCCGCCTGGCCACGAGCAAGGCAGCCCTGGACGCCACCCGGCAGCGGAGTGGCCAGCGGGCGGTGGAACGCTCCGAGCTCACGATCAGGGCCCCCTTCGCCGGTGTGATCACGCAGCGCTTCGCCGATCCGGGAGCTTTCGTCACCCCCACCACGGCAGCCTCCGCCAATGCCGGGGCCTCCAGCTCCTCGGTGGTGGAGTTGGCCCAGGGGCTTGAGGTGGTGGCCAAGGTGCCCGAGAACGACATCGGCCGTATCCGGGTCGGTCAGCAGGCCAGCCTGCGGGTGGAGGCCTTCCCTGACCGGCGCTTCGCCGCCCGGGTCAAGCAGATCGCGCCCAGGGCGGTGAAGAGCAACAACGTCACCTCCTTCGAGGTGAAGCTTCAGTTGCTCGATTCGCCACCGGAACTGCGCATCGGTATGACCGCCGACATCGACTTCCAGACCGGCCAGTTGGCGGAGCGCACCCTGGTGCCCACCGTGGCGGTGGTGACCGAAGGGGGCAAACCGGGGGTGCTGCTGGTGGGCAAGGGCAATGAACCCACGTTCCAACCCGTGGAGCTGGGCACCAGCAGCGGGCGCAACACCCAGATTCTCAAGGGCCTGAAACCTGGAACGAAGGTGTTCATCGACCTGCCGCCCTGGGCCAAGAAGCGCAAGGAGGCGAACTGAGGGGGAAAGCCGCTCAGGCCCCCACAGCCAGCAGCGCCCGGCTGGCCTCCAGGATCCTGCCGCTGGCCTGGCCATCGCCGAAGGGGTTGTGGGCCTGGGCCATGGCCGCGTAGGCCCCTGGATCCTCCAGCAGCTGCGAGGCTTCGCGCACGATGTCGGCGGTATCGGTGCCGATCAGCCGCGCCGTGCCTGAATCCACGGCCTCAGGCCGCTCCGTGGTGCGCCTCAGCACCAACACGGGCTTGCCCAGGGCCGGTGCCTCCTCCTGCAGGCCACCGGAATCGGTGAGCAACAGCGTGCAGCCCCGGATCGCCGCCACCAGGCGGTCGTAGTCGAGGGGCTCGGTGAGGAAGGCCCGGGGGTGGCTGCCCAGCAGCGCTTCGAGTGGTTCACGCACGGTGGGGTTGCGGTGCAGGGGCAACAACAGGGCGGTGTCGGGGAAGCGCTCCAGCAGTTCCAGGAAGCCAAGGCCGATGTCCTGCAGGCGCGGGCCCCAGTTCTCGCGCCGGTGCACCGTGGCCAGGATCACCCGTTGCCCCTCCCAATCAAGGCCGGGGATGGTGAGCTGGGGGGCACGCTCGGCCATCAGCAGCAGGGCGTCGATCACCGTGTTGCCGGTGACCAGCACGCGCCCCACCACCCCGGAGGCCTTGAGGTTGGCCTGCGAGACGCTGGTGGGAGCGAAGTGGAGCTGGGCCACCTGGGAGATCAGGCGCCGGTTGGCTTCCTCAGGGAAGGGATCCAGCAGGTTGTCCGTGCGCAGACCCGCCTCCACATGCCCCACGGGGATCTGCTCGTAGAAGGCGGCCAGGGCGGAAGCGAAGGCGGTGGTGGTGTCCCCCTGCACCAGCACCAGATCGGGCCGGTGGGAAGTGAATTCCTCCCGCAGCCCCTGCAGCGCCGCGCAGGTGACATGGGTGAGCGTCTGCTTCGGGGCCATCAGGGCCAGGTCCAGGTCGGCCGTCAGCCCGAACAGGTCCATCACCTGGCTGACCATCTCCCGGTGCTGGCCCGTGAGCACCACCCGGGTGCGCAGATCCGCTGCCGCCTTGAACGCCAGGATCACCGGCGCCAGCTTGATCGCCTCCGGCCGGGTGCCCAGCACGATGGTGACCAGGGGAAGGGAGGTCAAGGGCGCTCAGCAACCGGGCGGATCCTAAAGATGGCCGCCCCAAACCCATGACAACGGAGCGAATTCAGGCAAAGCTTGCTGCAACGCTTGTGCTCCCTGCCCCGATGTCCGCCAACGAAACAGGCGCCCCCTCAACACTCTTCCCTCCCCTGGTGGTGCCCGGCCTGCCTGGCGTGCCGGACCTCCCCTCCATCCCAGACCTCCACGCCCCGGCCGCCCCGCCCCCTGCCCCAAGTGCCCTGGGTCCAGAAAAGCGAGGCGCGGAGGCTGCCCAGGGACTCGATCTGCCCACCGAACCCAGCAGTCTTCAGGAGATCGTACGCATTGCCTATGACCGCAACTACTCCGATGTCCACCTGGGAGTGGGGGAAGAACCCCGCTACCGGGCACGGGGTGACATGCAGCACACCGGCTGGCCCGTGGCCGATCAGGCTCTGTTCAACGGCTGGCTGCGGGAAATGCTCACGCCGGTGGAAATCGACCGCTTTCAGGAAGACAAGGAGTTCGACGGCTCCTTCGCCTTCCCTTTCGTCCGTGTGCGGATCAACCTGCTGGAGACACTCTTGGGCCCGGCCATGGTGCTGCGGTTGATTCCCCAGAAGATCGCCACGATCGAGGATCTCAATCTACCCAGGGTGCTCGAGGAGGACTGTCAGCGACCCAAGGGGCTGGTGCTGGTGACCGGACCCACCGGCTCAGGGAAGAGCACCACCCTGGCGGCGATGGTCGATTGGATCAATCGCAACGAGAAGCGGCACATCATCACGATCGAAGATCCGATTGAATTCGTGCACCAGAGCAAGAGCTCGATGGTGCGCCAGCGGGAAGTGGGGCACCACACCAAGCTGTTCCACAACGCCTTGCGCGCGTCCCTGCGGGAAGATCCCGATGTGATCCTGATCGGGGAGATCCGGGACCGGGAAACGCTTACCACCGCCCTGGAGGCCTCCCAGACCGGCCACCTGGTCTTCGGAACCCTGCACACCAACTCCGCCGTGCGCACGGTGGAGCGGGTGCTGGGCATGTACCCCCCCGAAGACCAAGACAACGTTCGCCGCTCCGTTTCCGAAGCCTTGCTGGCGGTGATTTCCCAGGGGCTGATCAAAACCAGCGACGGCAAACGCGCCGCCTTCCACGATATCTTGATCAACACCGATGCCTGCAGAGATTACATCCAGCAAGCCAAGATGGACGAGGTGGAGCAGATCATGGAGCGCAGCGCCTTCGACGGCATGCAGACCTCAAACCAGGCCCTGCTCCAGTTGGTTGAGGCCGGTCGGGTTGACCCTGAAGTTGCGCTGGCCCAGAGCCTCAAGCCGAATGAACTCGCCCAGTCATTGCGCGGCCGTCAGTGAGCTGCTCAGCAATCGCACAATCAGCAACACGCCGATCCCAAGCGACAGGCCGAGCATGGCCAATCGGCCATTCCAGATCTCCGCTTGGGGGGTGAAGCCCCTCCGCCAGGCATTCAACTCATCGGGCCCGACGGGTAGGGGATCTTCGCCATTCTCGCGGATTTCAGCAGGGGCCATGGGCCCGTCCCCAACATTGGATCAATACCCTAAGTCGATTAAAGACCTCTGAGAGCTTCGTAAAGTCCATCGGCTTGCTCCAACGGCAGCCTGGGGGTCACCGCAAGCTTGAGCGAACTGTGTGCTCCGGCCTCAAGGCGCTGGGCCGCCGCCACCCCCACCATCGCCGCATTGTCGGTGCAATAGGCCAAGGGAGCCACACGCCAGTGCAGCCCCAGGGCAGCGCAGCGCTCCGCCATCAGCGTCCGCAGGCGCTGGTTGGCCGCCACACCACCCACCATCACCACGGTGCCGAGGCCTTGGTCGCGGGCGCAGCGGCAGGTGCGCTCCACCAACACCTCCGCCACCACCCGCTCGAAACTGGCCGCCAGATCCGCCAGAGGCAGCGGTCCGCCCTGGGCCTCCAGACCCTGCACCAACCGCAGCACCGCCGTCTTGAGACCGCTGAAGCTGAAGTCATAGGGATGGAAGCCACCCTCAGGTAGCGACACCCTGCCTTTGGGCAGGGAGAAGCGCTGGGCATCGCCGCCGGCCGCCGCCGCCTGGATCGCCGGGCCGCCCGGGTAGCCCAGGCCCAACAGGCGGGCCACTTTGTCGAAGGCTTCGCCGGCGGCGTCATCGCGGCTGCGGCCCAGGCGTCCGTAGCGGCCCGGGCCATCCAGGCGAATCAACTCGGTGTGGCCGCCGCTCACCAGCAGCACAAGGGCCGGACCAGGGGGAAGGGGCTCGCCCAGGTGCACCGAGCAGAGGTGCCCCTCGAGGTGATGCACCCCCAGAAAGGGCAGCCCATGGAGGGCCGCCAGGGTGCGCGCGGTGACGGAACCCACCAGCAGGGCCCCCACCAGGCCAGGGGCCACCGTGGCAGCGATGCCGTCAAGGTCGGAAAAAGCCAGGCCGCTTTCGGCCATCACCTGGTCAATCAGCAGCGGCAGGGCCTCCACGTGGCGGCGGGAGGCGATTTCAGGCACCACTCCGCCCCAGCGGGCGTGCTCCTCAATCTGGGAGGCGACGGCGCTGGCGAGCACCGTCCGATCGCGCACAACCGCTGCGGCGGACTCGTCACAACTTGTTTCGACGGCCAGGAGGGTCGGCATCGGCTCTTGAGATGTCCCCTACTGTCCGCAAGTGACATCCTGCCTTCCCGCAGGTCTTTTCCCAGCACCGGACACGATGCGCCGTCTCTTTGCTGTTCTGATTTCAGCCTTCCTCCTCTTCGGCTTCGCCCCCGTGGCCCACGCCGACGTGGCAGGGCTAACCCCCTGTGCTGAAAGCCCCCGCTTCCAGCAGCGGGCCAGCCAAGCCACCACCGACCAGGCCAAAGCCCGGTTCTCGAGCTACAGCCAGGCCCTCTGTGGCACCGATGGCCTGCCCCACCTGATCGTGGATGGCCGCTTCAGCCATGCCGGTGATTTCCTGATCCCCAGCATCGCCTTCCTCTACATCACTGGCACCATCGGCTGGGCAGGTCGCTCGTACCTGATCGCTATTCGCGGCAGCAAGGACGCCACCATGCGTGAAATCCAGATTGATCTGCCCCTGGCGTTCAAATCCACCCTGGCTGCCGCCAGCTGGCCCCTGGCCGCCTTCAAGGAGCTCACCAGTGGCAAGTTGCTGGACTCTGACGCCAACGTGACCGTTTCCCCCCGCTGAGCCCGGACCCATGAAGAAATTCCTCACCACCGCCCCCGTGGTCGCCACCGTCTGGTTCACCCTCACGGCCGGAATCATGATCGAGTTCAACCGCTTTTTTCCTGACCTGCTCTTCCACCCCCTCTGAATCGAGGGTTCGGACTTCTCTTCAAGCGGCCCCAGGGCCGCTTTTTTATGCCCTGAGCTCTGCTTGCTTCCGCCCCCACACACGGCCATCTGAAGCGACCCTTGCAGCGGGATCAGCGGCTGGGGGGGAAACCGCCCGCTCAGCCCAGCCCCATCAACCCTTCCAACTCATTCAGGGCCTGATCGAGATCGCCGTTCACCAGCACGGCATCAAATTCTCCTTCGGCCTTCAATTCCACCTGCGCCCGCTCCAGCCGCCGCACGATCGCCTCCTCGCCATCGGTGCCGCGGCCGCGGATGCGTCGTTCGAGCTCCGCGAAGGAGGGGGGTTTGAGGAAGATCTGAACCCCCCCAGGAAAGCTGTGCCGCACCTGGCGGGCCCCCTCTAGCTCGATCTCCAGCAGCACCGGGCGGCCCTCGGCCAGATGCCGCTCCACCGGTTCGCGCGGGGTGCCGTAACAGTTACCGGCGAATTCGGCCCACTCCAGCAGCCCGCCGGCCGCCACCTGATCTGCAAAGCGCTCGCGGGCCAGAAAGAAGTAACTGACCCCGTCCACCTCTCCGCTCCGCGGGGCCCGGGTGGTCGCCGACACCGACAGCCAGATGCGCGGATGGCGCTTCAGCAAGGCCGCCACCAGGGTGCCTTTACCGACACCACTTGGCCCGGTGATCACCGTGAGCCGGCCGGCGGCGGAAGGGGAAGTCATCATCGGAAGCACCGTCGGCCAGCAGAGTAGGGGCCATGACCGCGCCTGAGCCCACCACCGGAGCCGCCACCGATGCGCAGCCGAGGCCGCTCCCACTCCAAGCCCTCGATGTGACCAGCCTCAAGGCGGTGCTGGCAGAGCTGAGGCCCGCCCTGCTGCCGTGCCGCTTTGAGAAGGCCCAGCAGAGCGCTTCCCACACCCTGCAGCTGGGCTTGCGGGGGCTCGACCATCGCCTCTGGTTGGAGATCAGCTGGCAGGCGGAGGCGCCGCGGCTGCTGGCGATCGCCCCCCCCCCCCGTAGCGGTGCCGGCAGCACCCTGGCCCAGCAAATGCAACACGGCCTGGCAGCTCTGGCGTTGGTGGAGCTGGAGCAGCGGGGCTGGGAGCGGGTGCTGGAGCTGCGCTTCGCCCGCCGTCCGGGGGATCCGATCGTCCGCACCCTGATGGTGGAGCTGATGGGACGCCACAGCAACCTGTTCTTGCTCGATGAGCAGCGGCGGGTGGTGACCCTGGCCCGTCAGGTGAAGGAGCAGCACTCACGCCTGCGACCGATCGGCACCGGCGATGCCTACGTGCCTCCGCCATCCCTCCAGGGTCGAAGCCCCTCGCTGGACGAATCCTTTGCGGTTTGGAAGAGCCGGCTCACCTTGGTGCCGGTGAGCTTGCGCCAGGCCCTGCAGGAGGCCTACCAGGGGATCAGTCCGGCCCTGGCCCTGCAACTGGCGGGTGATCAGCCGGCGTACGCCAAGCTCCTGCTGGATCAACCGGTGCGCGGCCTGGCTGACCAGCAGTGGCAGCAGCTCTGGTGCCGCTGGCGGCGTTGGCTAGAAGTGGTGGCCTCGGGCGCGTTCCAGTTCGCCCCCGGGGGCAGTTGCGCCTACCGCTGCTGGAGCGAGGCAGGTGCTCAGACCAACGCCTCCAAAGCCCAGGCCAGCGAGCAGCCTTTGAACAGGGCCCTTGCCGGCTACTACGCCCAGGAGCTGGGGCGCCGCCTGCTGAGCCAGCGCCTGGGCGGCCTGCGCCAACGGGCCAGCCAGGCGATCGAGCGGGAGCGACGCCTGCTCCAGCAGCAAGAGCAGCTGCTCGCCAAGGTGGAGGACAGCGACGGCCTGCAGGAGCGCGCCCACAGCCTGCTCAGTGGCCTGGCCCCGAACCGGGAACAGATCGATGAAGCCCAGCGCCTCTACCGCCAGGCCCGCAAGCTGCGGCGCTCGGCCGCGGCGATCAACCCACGGATCGCCCACCACCGCCAACGGCTCGAGCGCCTGGAGGCCAGCCTCACCTTCATGGAGCAGGCCGACGACCTGGCCCAGTTGGAAACCCTCGAGATCGAACTGCAGGAGCTCCATGCCGAAAGCCGCCCGTCGAAACGCCCCTTAGGCCCCGGGGGGCCCAGCGCCGGGGTCACCCCACAACCACTGGAGCTGCGCACCGGTGCTGGCCTGCGCGTGCAGGTGGGCCGCAACCACCGCCAGAACGAGTGGATCAGCCTGCGCCAGGCCCGCCGCGGTGACCTCTGGTTCCATGCCCAGGAATGCCCGGGCAGCCATGTGGTCCTCAAGAGTTCCGAGTCCCCCGCCCAGGACGAGGACCTGCGCCTGGCGGCCGATCTGGCCGCCCACTTCAGCCGAGCCCGGGGCAATGGACGCGTGGCGGTGGTGATGGTGCCCACCGAGCAGCTGCAACGCATCCCCGGCGCCGGGGCCGGCACCGTGCGCCACAAGGGCGGAGAGCAACTCTGGGCCTGCCCAGGCCGCGCTGCCGCCTGGTTGAACCGTCCGGCGGCAGAGTCCGCTGAACCTCTCCCTAGCCTCGGTTCAGCGCAGCGGCCATGACTCCCAGCGATTCCCCCCCGGGTCCCCCGCCCGCACCGATTCGAGTCGCCCCTTCCGCCGGCGCGGGCCGCTGGTGGGCGAAAACATCCCCGGTCGGCGATCCAGGCGACTTCCCGGCGGAGGTGGAGATGACCCTGGTGGATCACCTTGAGGAGCTGCGCCAGAGGGTGCTGCGCAGCCTCCTGGCGGTGGTCGTGGGCGCGGTCTCCTGTCTGGCCCTGGTCAAGCCCCTGGTGCGGCTGCTGGAAGTGCCCGCCGAGGGCATGCGCTTTCTGCAGTTGGCGCCGGGTGAATTCCTGTTCGTGTCGCTGAAGGTGGCCGGTTACGCCGGGCTCACCCTGGCCCTGCCCTTCATCCTTTATCAGGGCCTGGCCTTCGTGCTGCCCGGCCTCACCCGGCGGGAACGGCGGCTGGTGGCGCCGGCGGTGGCGGCTTCGGCGTTGCTCTTCCTGGCGGGCCTGGCCTTCGCCTGGTGGGCCCTGGTGCCGGCGGCCCTGCGTTTTCTGGTCAGCTACGGCGCCGATGTGGTCGAGCCGATCTGGTCGATCGAGCGCTACCTGGATTTCGTGCTGCTGCTGATGGTCGCCACGGGCCTGGCCTTCCAGTTGCCCGTGCTGCAGCTACTGCTCGGGGCCTTCGGCCTACTCCGGGCCGAAACGATGCTGGCCGCCTGGCGTTGGGTGGTGCTGGCGGCGGCCCTAGCGGGGGCCGTGCTCACCCCTTCCACCGATCCGGTGACGATGCTGCTGCTCACCGGGGCGATCACCGCCCTTTTCCTGGTGGGTGTGGGGCTCGTGGCCCTGGTCCAGTCGGTGCGCCCCGGGGCAGAGGCGGCGGGCGACCAGCGGCGCGAGGAATGAACCAAGCCCTCCCCGGTCCAAGGCCCCAGGCCAGAGCTACAGCAGAAACTCGCTTCCCCGGCCGCCCGTCTCCAGCGCCAGTCCCATGGCCTTGCCCAGCCGTGGTCGTTCTCCGGTGGTCAGCAGCCACTGGCGCACCTGGCCGGCGACGCCAAGCTCATTGAGCAGGGCGATCACCTCCTGCAGGTGTGCCCCATAGCCCTCCGCGTCCAGCGGGAACGACTGCTGCTCCAGGTAGGCCCACATCACCTGCAGATAAAGACGGCCCCGGCGCTGCACCACCTGCAGGTCGTAGGAGGCGCGCCAGCGGGAGCGCAGCACCGCCAGCACTTCCTCGGCGCTGAGGGGCGGGGCGGGCTCCGCCGGGATCGGATCAGGCAGGTCAACGGCCAGGGTTGAATCGGCTCACGCAACAGCATGTTGCAGCAAACCACCGGCGCGACGCCGCCAAAACCGAGACGGGAAGGGCAACGTCCATAATGGTCCGCACATCGCGTCGGCTGACCGGAACGCCCCTATGACCCAGATCCCAGCGAGCGATGTGCCCTCCTTGGGTCGTCGGCAGTTCATGAATCTGCTGACGTTCGGGTCCATCACGGGCGTGGCCCTCGGGGCCCTCTATCCGGTGGTCAACTACTTCATTCCCCCCAAGGCCGTGGGCGGCTCCGGCGGCGTGAGCGCCAAGGACGAACTCGGTAATTCCGTCACCGCCAGCGGCTGGCTCGCCACCCACAAGGAAGGCGACCGCAGTCTGGTGCAGGGCCTCAAGGGCGACCCCACCTACCTGCTGGTGGAAGGGGCCGACGCCATCGGCAGCTACGGCATCAATGCCATCTGCACCCATCTGGGCTGCGTGGTGCCCTGGAACAGCGGCGCCAACAAGTTCCAGTGCCCCTGCCACGGCAGCCAGTACGACGCCACCGGCAAGGTGGTGCGCGGGCCGGCGCCCCTCTCCCTGGCCTTGGCCCAGGTGTCTGTCGAAAACGACAACGTCTTCCTCAGCCCATGGACGGACACCGATTTCCGCACCGGTGAGAAGCCCTGGTGGGCCTGAATTCGCTGAGCCTGCTTCCCCTCTCCCGTCGCTTGACCGTCCGCCCCATGCGTCGTTCCTTCTCCCTTCTGCTCAGTTCCCTGCTGGCCTTCGGCGTGTTGCTGATCGCTCCCCAAAGCAGCTGGGCCTATCCCTTCTGGGCCCAGCAGAACTACGAGAACCCCCGCGAAGCCACCGGCAAGCTGGTCTGCGCCAACTGCCACCTGGCCAAGAAAGCCACCCATGTGGAAGTTCCCCAGGCTGTCTTCCCCGACACAGTCTTCAAGGCCACCGTCGAAATCCCCTACGACACCAACGTGCAGCAGGTGGCCGGTGACGGCAGTCCTGCTGGCCTGAATGTCGGAGCGGTGGTGATCCTTCCCGACGGCTTCACCCTCGCTCCGACCGATCGGCTCAGCGATGAGCTCAAGGAAGAAACCCAGGGTGTTTACTACACCCAGTACAGCGACGCCTACCCCAACATCCTGCTGGTGGGGCCCCTTCCAGGGGACCAGCACCAGGAGATCGTCTTCCCGATCCTCTCCCCCGATCCCGCCACCGACAAAGCCATTCATTTCGGCAAGTATTCCATCAACGTGGGCGGCAACCGGGGCCGGGGGCAGGTGACCCCCACCGGTGAGAAGACCAACAACAACGCTTTTACCGCTCCTGTCGCCGGCCGCATCGCCAGCCTCACCCCCGGTGAGAACGGATCCACCACCGTGGCGATCACCACTGCCGATGGGTCCATTGTCAGCGAGACCATCCCCGCTGGCCCGAGCCTTTTGGTGGCCGAGGGGGATGATGTGGCCGCCGGAGCCCCGCTCACCGTCGATCCCAACGTGGGTGGGTTCGGTCAGTTGGACACGGAAATTGTGCTGCAGAACCCCGTGCGGATCTATGGCCTGCTGGCCTTCTTCGCTGCGGTCACCCTGGCCCAGATCCTGCTGGTGCTGAAGAAGAAGCAGTTCGAGAAGGTTCAGGCCGCCGAGGGGCTGATCTGATTTCCCTCCGCGCTTGAGCTTCTCCATCGCGCCTCCTGCCCTGTCGTTGCCAGCACCAGCCGCCACCCTGGCCCTGTTCAGCTCCCCTGGGCCCCTGCTGTTTCAGCTCGGGCCCTTTTCCCTGCGCTGGTATGGCTTGCTGATCGCCCTGGCGGTGCTGGCGGGTCTGGGCCTGGCGACCCGCCTTGGCCGCGAGCGCGGCATCGAAGCTGGGCTGATCGCTGATCTGCTGCCGATCCTGGTGCTCGCGGCGGTGCTCAGCGCCCGGCTCTACTACGTCGCCTTCGAGTGGCGCCAGTATTCCCTCAACTGGCTCGATGCACTCAAGATCTGGCAGGGGGGCATCGCCATCCATGGGGCCCTGATCGGCGGAACCCTGGCGATCATCCTGTTCTGCCGCTGGCGCAAGCAACCCTTCTGGGCCCTGCTCGATGTGATTGTGCCTTCGGTGGCCCTGGGCCAGGCCATTGGCCGCTGGGGCAACTTCTTCAATTCCGAGGCCTTCGGGGTGCCCACCGATCTGCCCTGGGCCCTGGCCATCCCCCTGGCGAACCGCCCGGCGGCCTTCCTCGGCCAGAGCAGCTTCCACCCCACCTTTCTCTACGAGTCGCTCTGGAATGTGGGGGTGCTCACCCTGCTGCTGCTGCTCTTCCAGCGCGGCCGACAAGGCAAGCTCCGCCTGCCCGATGGGGCCCTCAGCTGCGTCTACCTGATCGCCTACAGCGCTGGCCGCTTCTGGATCGAGGGGCTGCGTATCGATCCCCTCTGCCTGCTGGGCCAACCCCCCTTCTGTGACGGGGGACTGCGCATGGCCCAGCTGATGAGCCTGATTCTTGTGGCCCTCGGGGGCTTCGGCCTCTGGTGGCTCTACGGTCGCCAGCGTGCCCTGCCCGATCCCAGCGGCGTCGCCTCCCACCGCAACGGAACCGCCCCTTGAGCCACCCCAGCCCAGGGCCCATCGCCCCCAGCGTCCGTATCGTCGGGGCCGGTCCCGGCGCCCCAGACCTGCTCACCCTGCGGGCCGCCCGGGCGATCGAACAGGCCGATGTGCTCGTCTGGACCGACTCACTGGTCTCCCCCCAGATCGCCGCCCTGGCCCAGGCGGACTGTGAATCGATCCGCACCAGCACGCTCACCTTGGAGGAGGTGATGGCGGTGCTCATCGAGCGGGCCCGCGCCGGCCTGAGGGTGGTGCGGCTGCACGATGGCGACCCCTGCCTTTACGGTGCCCTGGCCGAGCAGATCTGCAGGTTGGCCGATGCCGGTCTGGACGTGGAGGTGGTGCCGGGGCTGAGCGCTTACCAGGCCACGGCCGCCGCCCTGGGGAGCGAGCTCACCATCCCTGGCCTGGTGCAAACGATCGTGCTCAGCCGTGCCGGCGGCCGCACGGGTGTGCCTGAGCGGGAGTCCCTTGGGCGGCTCGCGGCCCTGGGGGCCTCCCTTTGCCTCTACCTCAGCGCCCGCCATGTGGAGGAGGTGGAAGCGGAGCTGCTCCAGCACTATCCAGCCGACACTCCCGTGGCGATCGGCTATCGGGTGAGCTGGCCCGACCAGTGGCTGCAGGTGGTTCCCCTCGAGCGGATGGCCGCCGTAAGCCGTGAACGTGGCTTGATCCGCACCACCCTCTACGTGGTCAGCCCCGCCCTGCGTTCACCGGCCAGCGCCCGTTCCAAACTCTATTCAGCCAGCCACGATCACCTGTTCAGGGCCGCCGCTTCCCCCCGTTCCGGCTGATCGGGGCCCACCGCTGACGGCTCAGCTTCGCCGTAGAGCTCCCGCGCCAGCCGTGCGCGCGCGAAGTTACAACCCAGCCGCGCCACGATCGCCTCCAGATCGATGGTGGCATTGCCCAGGCAGCAGGTGCCCCCTGGGGAGGGTGTCACGTTGAACACCAGACCGGGCAAGGCGGCAATCCTGGCCTCTCCGAGCATCAATGTGCGCTCAGATTTGTTGATCAACTGGGGGCGCACCCCACCGAAACCCTTGGCAAAGCTCAAGTCCTCCAGGCGCAGGCCGGGCACGATCTTGCGGGCATCGGCCAAAAACAGCCGGCGCCGCAGCCAGGGCACCTCAAAGAGCAGGTTGCGCAGGATGTAGTTCCGGATGTCAGCGACACGCAGCAGCTGCCAGACCACGGCCAGCACGGCCCCATCCAGCCGCAGCACCTTCAGGAATTCAAAGAAGGAGGCGGGCTTGTAGCGCTCCAGCAACGGCAGGAGCAGGGCGGTGGGGCCGAAACGGGTCTGTCCCGGAGCACGCACGTCAGGGTCGCCGTGGATGGCGGCAAACGGCAGCTTGTCGTTCTGAACGGTGTAGACCTTGCCCTTGAGCAGGTCGGGGGTGAAGTAGAAGCTCCCCGCCACCGGCAGGCAGGAGTACTCCAGGCCGAAGCCGAGCTGCTGGGCCATCAGCAGGCTGTGGGCGCCGGCGGAGACCACCACGTGCCGGGCCCGGTAGCGCCGGAGGCCCTGGGCGCAGCGCGCCGCCACCACAAACGTGTCACCCTCTGGAGTGATCGCCTCCACCCGCTGCCCAAGCCCCAGCTCCACGGAGCGAGAGGTGCCGGCGACGGCAGCCATGGCCTGCTCCATGAAGGACTCCGCCAGCTGCTCGTAGTCAACGGCGGTGTACGCGCTGCGGATGCCGATCGCCACCAGCTCTTCGGCGCGTGGAACCCCCTCCACCAGGGCCACCTGGGGCTCCCAGGCGGCGATCTGCTCCTTATCCAGCAGTTCCATCGCCGGAAAATGGGGGGCGAAGCGCGCGAAGCGCTCCCGCAGGAAGGCGCACTCAACCGGCCCCACGCCCAGAACCATCTTCGGGGTGCGAAAGACCGTGCGCACCCGCCGTTCTTCCCCCAGCAGTGCGGCGTAGTGCACGATCATGTCGGCGGTGCGCTTCACCTTCAGGGCCTTCTCCAAGCTGTAGTTGGTCTCAATGTCGCCGCAGTGGATCGTCTGGCTGTTGTTGGTGGCCTTGGAGTTGACCTGGGCGAGGCGGTCGTAGCGCTCCAGCAGCGTCATCCGGCTCAGATCGGTGTAGCGGGCCAACTCGAACAGCAGGGCGGTGCCGCAGACCCCTCCACCCACGATCAGCACATCCACCTCCTGGAGGGCCGCCGGATCAGTGATGGGGGCGGGAGCCGGGGCGATCACGCGCAGCCAGGAAGAGGGACTGCCTCAATTCTTCCTTGTCGCCGTCCCCGGCCGCCGAGGGGGGACGACGGGGTTTTATAGTGGCGAGGTGCGGGCGATTAGCACAGCGGTAGCGCACTTCCTTCACACGGAAGGGGTCACTGGTTCGAATCCAGTATCGCCCATGATTTGTGCGCCTGAAGTTCATCTTCGGGCCCCATCTTCTCTGTTGTCTCGGCTCTTGTGGAGTCGGCACTTCATCCCGTAAACCCCTACACAGCTCCCCGGGGGAATCCGCGCGAAACTCGCCGTGATTCCCCGGACGCCTGTCCCCCCGTCGCGCCAACCTGACCTCCGTGCCCGAGCCATCACCCGACCTTCTGCTCCCTTCGGGTGATCCCCTGATGCGGCTGGGCCGCGTGCTGCGGGAGGCACGGGAAGCCAAAGGCCTCAGCCTGAAGGCTCTGGCTGACCAGTTGCACATGGGCCCGGGGCAATTGCAGGCCCTCGAAGACGGTGTCACCGAACGCCTGCCCGAGAAGGTGTTCGTCATCGCCCAGGCCCGACGGGTGGCCACATCCCTGGGGCTGGAAGCCGATCCCCTGATCGAAGCCCTGCGCCGGATCGATTTCGGCACGTCCGCCGTCAGTGGAGCCACCGCCGGCGATCGGGCCAGCGCCCTCCCCCGGCCGCCCTCTGCGACCGAGACCCTGAAGTCACAGCCGCCGGCCTCACGCACCAGCGCCGCCTCCGCACGCCCAGAGCCGACCCTGACTTGGGCCCTAGGGGGTCTGGGGGGCCTGGTGCTGGCAGCCAGCCTTGGCATCCACGCCTGGCGCCAAGGGCAGTCGACCCCGAACGCCCCGGCACCATCAGCGCCCCCCCTGACGGCCACCCAAGGAGCTGGGGGCCCTGGAACGGCAGCCCCTGCAGCCCCATCCCCTGGAGCGACCTCGGCCGTCGTGCTCACGAGCCCCGAGGGCAGCTGGATTGCCGTGCGCAGCGGCTCCGGCCCGCCGCTCTACGAGGGCTTGCTCAAGGGTGAGCGCCGCTTCCCCGCCGATCCGGATCTGAAGGTGCTGGCTGGCCGACCGGATCTGGTGACAGTGCGCATTGGCTCAGCCGCCCCCCGCCTGCTCGGGCCGATCAACGAGGTGATCTGGCGCCCGCTCAGGTGACCTCCAGATGGAGGCCCATGGCCTCCATCACCGCCGGCGCGCAGGCCTGCAGACTCCAGCGTTCCAGGCTCAGATCGAGCTCGGGGCTCAGGGGCTTCAGGGCGATCCTCACGCTGCCCGCGCCCGGTTGCAGCAGCAGATCCCCAATCAGGGGTTCGGGTCGCCGGTCCAGGGAAGCGGCCAAGCGCAGCAGCAAAGCCATGGAGGCCACCGTGCGCCGCTGGTTGCGCCCTTCGATCAGCTGCCAGGACTCGTGGCGTTTCTTGGGCAGGCCGCGGCGGTGATAGCGGGCGATGGCCGCCACCATCAGCTGCTCGGCCTCGGAGTAACCGAGCAATTCTCCGTGGCGGATCAGGTACCAGGTGTGCTTGTGGTATGCCCCGATGTTGATGTGCTGGCCACAGGCGTGCAGCATGGCCGCAGCCCAGAGCATCTGACGCCCCGCTCCCCCGTCGGCATGCAACAGCCCGCTCGATTGGTCGTAAAGGCTGATGGCATGGCCCGCCACCCGCTCGGCGCGGGCCTGATCCACCCCGAAGCGCTGGGCCTGGTGCAGCACCGTGCGCTGGCGAATCGAGCTCTGGAAAGCGAAGCGATCAACGATCAGATCCTTGCGCAGCATCCAATCGACGATCAGCCCCTCCCGCAGGGCGCGCTCGCTGATCACCAACTCCCTTACCCCGAGCATCGCCATGGCGGTCTGGAGCACCAGGGCACCGGGCACGATGATTTCGGCGCGGCGATCATTGAGGGTGGGCAGGGCCCGGCGCTGCTCCGGGGTCATCTCCACCAGCCGGGCCACGAGGAGATCCAGGCGCTCCCGGCTGAGGCGGTATCCCTGGAGCCGCAACGGTGGCCGTTCATCGAGGGTCGCCGCCATCGCCGCCAGGGCCATGGCGGTGCCGCTGGTGGCGACCATCACCGGTGTCTCGCCCGGCTCCAGGCGCCGCTTCACCTTGTCGACCGCAGGCTCGAGGGAGCCCTGGATGAACGCGGTCAGGAAGGAGCGCCGGTCGGGGGGCATCGGGTCCTCGCGCACGAAATCCCGCTGCAGGCGCACGGCCCCCACCCGGGTGCTGGTGAGGGCCCGGGCATCACGGCCGTCCGCCAGGATCAGCTCGGTGGAGCCGCCTCCGATGTCGAGGATCAGGTGAGGCTGGTCTCCGAAGGCCATCCCGGAGAGCACACCCAGGTAGATCAGCCGCGCCTCCTCCTGGCCGCTGATCAGGTCCACCTCCAGCCCCAGCTGCTCCTGCACCGCCTGGAGGAAATCCCGGCCGTTGGGGGCCTCGCGCACGGCGCTGGTGGCCGCTGTCACGGTCTGTTCCACCCCGTGGCTGGCGGCCAGCTCACGGCAATGGCGCAAAGTGACGAAGGCGCGCTCGATGGCCTCGGGGGACAGCGCACCGGTGTCCTCGTCGCGCTCCCCGAGGCGGGTGCTGGACTTCTCGGTGAGCACCACGCTGAAACTGCGCAGCACGGGATCCACCGCTGCGATCAGCAGATGGATCGAGTTGGTGCCGATGTCGATCGCCGCCACGTGACGCAGGCTCTTGGCGGAGACCACGCTGGCGGAGACCCTTTGCTGCTCAAGCTCCGGCATGGGGGGCAGATCGCCCGGACGCGCCGTCACTTTGCCACCGGCTCCCTCTGACCCCGAACAGGCCGCAGGGGGCGCGACCTAGGGTGCCGCCAGCTTCCGGGGTCCATCCCGTCCATGGCCAGCGCCGGCAACGGTTCGTTACTGCGGGGCTGGTTCGAGCTGCTGCGCTGGCACAAACCCAGCGGCCGCCTGATCCTGCTGATCCCCGCCGGCTGGAGCCTCTGGCTCACGCCCCTGGCACCGCCGCCGGCTGCGCTGGTGGGCTGGATCGTGCTCGGTGGTCTGGCGGTGAGTGGAGCGGGCTGTGTGGCCAACGACCTCTGGGACCGGCGCTTCGACCCCCTGGTGGAGCGCACGCGCGGACGCCCCCTGGCCAGCGGCCGGGTGAGTGTTGCCGCTGCCTTCCTATTGCTGTTGCTCTGCCTGCTCTTCGCCCTGGCGGTGGAGCTGGCCCTGCCGACGGCCAGCCGGGGCCTCTGTCTGCTGCTGGCCCTGCTCGCCCTACCGCCGGTGCTGCTCTACCCGTCGGCCAAGCGTTGGTTCGCCCTGCCCCAGCTGGTGCTGGCCCTCTGCTGGGGCTTCGCCGTGCTCATCCCCTGGGCCGCCGCCACGGGCTCCCTGGCGGGGGGCTGGCCCCTGGCCCTGGGGTGGTTCGCCGCCCTGGCCTGGACCTTCGGGTTCGACACCGTCTACGCCATGGCCGACCGCCGCGACGACGCGGCCCTGGGTCTGCGCAGCAGCGCCCTCACCCTCGCCGAGCGGGCGCCCCTGGCGGTGGCGATCAGCTACGGCCTCACCGCCGCAGCGCTGGGGATGGCCGCAGCCCTGGCTGGGGTGGGGGCGCTGTTCTGGCCCCTGTGGGCGGTGGCGTCGGTGGCGATGCAACGGGAGGCAAGACGCCTCGATGGCGGGCATTTCGGCCGGCAAGTGCGCCTGGGGGCCCTGCTGCTGCTGGCTCTTGTGCTGGGCCGCCTGCCATGAGCAGCCCCCTCCCCCAATGCCACCCGCTCGGAGCGGATCTGCCGACCCCGCTGAAACGGGGCGATCGGGTGAGGCTGGTGGCCGCCAGCTCGGCCCTGTCCGATAGCCAGAGACTGGAAGCCGGGCTGGCCGTGCTCGAGAGCTGGGGTCTTGAGCCGGAGGGGGGCTTCGATCGCCAGCGCCGCTGGGGGTATCTGGCCGGCAAAGACGAACACCGCCGAGCCGATTTCGAACCTCACCCGGAACTGGGCCCTGCCGGCCTGCGCGCCTGCGTGCGCGGCGGTTGGGGGGCCGCGCGACTGCTGGAGCACCCCCTGGATCTTGCGCCTGGCTGGCTGCTGGGCTTCTCCGATGTCACATCCCTGCTCTGGGCCCAACGGGCCCAAGGCCACGGCGGGGGCATCCACGGTCCCCTGATCACCACCCTGGCGGCAGAGCCCGCCTGGAGCCGCCAGCGGCTGCACGATCTGCTCTTCGGTGCCCCCCTGGAGGATCTGCGCGGCGAGGAGTGGCGGGGGGGGGTGGCCGAAGGCCCCTTGCTGGTGGCCAACCTGACCGTGGCCACCCACCTGCTGGGCACCCCCCACCTGCCGCCGCTCCAAGGGGCGGTGCTGGTGCTCGAAGACGTGGGCGAAGCCCCCTACCGGGTCGATCGCATGCTCACCCACTGGCGCCTCACCGGCGCGCTGCACCAGCTCGCTGGCCTGGGCTTTGGACGCTTCAGCGACGACGGTGAATCAGACCAGACCGATGATGAAGGGGCAGAGACAGGCCGCCGGGAGGAGCGCTTCAGCACCGAGCAGGTGCTCAAAGAGCGCAGCGCCGACCTCGGCATCCCCGTGCTTGGGGGCCTCGACGTGGGCCACGGCCCCGGCAACGCCGCCCTGCCCCTGGGGGCCCGCGCGCGCCTGGATGGCTCCAATGGCCGGCTCAGCCTGTTGGCCTGATCCGGGCAGCCAACACCGCCTCGGCGATGCGCAGGTCGAAGGGGGTGGTGACCTTGAGGTTGGAGGGCTCCGCCACCAGCACCTGCACCGGCCAGCCCAGGCGCTCGAACAGCGAGGCGTCATCGGTCACGGTCCAGTGCTCCTGGCGGGCCCGCTCATGGGCGGCACGCAGCCGCTCGACCGGAAAGCCCTGGGGAGTCTGAGCCGCCCAGAGTTGGCTGCGATCGGGGGTGTCGAGGATGGTGCCGGCGCCATCCACGCGCTTGATGGTGTCGCTCACGGGCATGGCAGCGATCACCGCCTGCCCCTGGCGCACGGCCAACGCGCACCGCTCCAGCAGTTCGGGCTCCACCAGACAGCGGGCACCATCGTGAATCAAGACGTGTTCAGCCTCCGGTGGCAGGGCTGCCAGCCCCAGGCGGACGGACTCCTGGCGGGAGTCACCGCCATCGACCCAGAGCACGGGACGGTCCGGGGCAGCGGCGGCCACCAGGTCCTCCACCTCGGAGCGATCGATCGGTTGACCCACCAATGCGATCCAGCGGATGGCGGCGCAGGCCAGGGCCGCTTCCAGGGTCCAGGCCAGCACGGGCCGGCCGGCCACCTTCAGCAGCAGCTTGTTGCGCTCGGCACCCATGCGGCGACCGCTCCCGGCGGCGGCGATCAGTAAATGCACAAGCGGTTCAGGGGGTGGGGAAGAAATCAAGATCAGATTCATACAATCCGGCCGTGACAAGCCTGCCCCTGCCGCCCCGATGCGCGTTCTCTTTTTGATCCCCGGATCCAGCGCATCCCAACTGCAGGCCTTCCCGGCCGTGGCCGCCGTTGCCGAGCAACTCAACGCCCAGGTGCAGGTGGTCGCCCCCACGGCCTCGGCGCCGGTCTGGAAACTCCTTCCCCAGCTGCAACGCGTGCTCGCCTTCGGCGGTGACGAAGACGACTGCTTCGGCGGGGCCAACAGCCTGGCGGACTGGGCCAACCTGCTGGGCTCCGTGCGCGACCCCGACTTCCAGGCCTGCATCAACCTCGCCACGGGGCGCCAGGTGAACCTGATGCTCTCGATGACCCACATCCCCACCCGGATTGCCCAAGGTGGCTTCGGGCTCACCGAGCCGGTGCGCTCCACAGGTGGCTGGCCCAACCAGGCCCTGGACGCCTACCTCCGCCCCCTGGGGGTCAGCCTGGATGCCGAAGCCTTTCGCCTGAGTCTTCCCCGTAAGGCGCTGGAGCAGGCGGTCGCCGGGCTACCGGCTGGGGATGGCCCCGCCCTGCTTCTGGCCCCAAGCTCTGAGGCCGGCGACTGGCCCGCAGCCAACTGGCAGGCCCTGCCGGAGCAGGTGCGGCTGAAGCTTCCCGGTCTGCGCGTGCTCCACACCAGCCGTGAAGGTGGCCCCGTGGAGAGGGCCGCCCAGGTGGCGGCGGCCGATGTGGTCCTGGGCAGCGATCCGATGACCATCGAACTGGCCCTGCTCAGCGGCACTCCCGTGGTGGCTTTGGGTCGCAGCAACGACACACTTCCCCGGCGCCAGGGAGTACAAGGAATCGGTTCAACCGGGGGCCTGGATCGCCTCGACGTACCTGAGGCCTTGCAAGCCCTCGGGCTGGGATAACCGGCTCCCCACCCACAGCACCGTCGGATGCTTCCCACGCAAAACATCCAGCGGCGCTTCCTTCGTCGGCGCCGGGCCCCCTCCAGCCGAGGCGGCAAACCTTGGCAAGCACCTCTGCTGGCGCTGGCCTTGGTGGTCAATCTCTCGGCAGCCAGCTACCACTTTGTCGAAGGCTGGGACTGGGGTGACTCTTACTGGATGGTGCTGATCACCATCAGCACCATCGGCTACGGCGAGGTCAATCCCCTCACCCCAGCTGGTCGCGCCATCACGGTGTTCACCATCGTGGGTGGGGTGGTGGTGGTGCAGCTCACCATTCAAAGTCTGCTGGGGCTCAGTGAGTCCGGTTACTTCCGCCGGCTGCGCGAAAGCAGCTTCCGCCGCTATCTGAAATCGATGGACGACCACGTGATCCTCTGCGGCTACGGCCGCATCGGCCGGGAGATCGCCGTAAAGCTCGGCTCCGAGGGCGTTGCCCTTCTCGTGGTGGAGATGGACCCCGGACGCAAAGAGGCTGCCGAAGCGCTGGGGCTGCCCGTGCTCCAGGCCGATGCCACCCTCGATGAGACCCTTCTGGAGGCAGGCATCCACCGCTGCCGCAGCCTGGTGGCCGCCCTCCCGAGCAACGCCGCGAACCTCTACGTGGTGCTCAGCGCCCGTGGCATCGCCCCCAACTGCCGGCTGATCGCCCGCTCCGACAGCGATGAGGCTGAACGCAAGCTGCGGCTGGCGGGGGCAGACCAAGTAGTGAGTCCCTACGTGGCTGGTGGCCGGGCCATGGCTGCCACCGCCCTGCGTCCCCTGGCGGTGGACTTCATGGATCTGCTGGCAGGCTCCAACTGCGAGGTGGAGGAGTTCCAGCTCAGCGATCGCCCGGAGCTGGTGCAAGGCATCAACGGCCGCACCCTTGCGGAGATGCAGTTCGGACGCCACAGCGGCGCTCTGGTGCTGGCGATCCGTCCGCCGGAACCTGAGATCAATGACACCTACAGCTACCGGGGCAGCACGTACTCGAGGGGAGGCACCAGCTTGATCGCGAACCCCGGCGGTGACGTGCGCCTGGCACCGGGTCAACTGCTGGTGGTCCTGGGCAGCAAGCAGCAGCTGGAGCGCTTCGCGGCCCTGCTGGGCACCGCCCTGGTGGGCACCGATCTGATGGCGGGCTGAACCCTCGGCCTACGATCGCCCCCGCCGCCGTTGCCAGCCATGTCCATGCCTGCCGTCGCCCCCCTGGTCGGACAGACCGCCCTGGTGACAGGGGCAAGCCGTGGCATCGGCCGGGCGATCGCCCTGGAACTGGCCCGTGCCGGAGCCAGGGTGGTGGTGAACTACGCCACTTCCGCGACCGCCGCCGAAGGGGTGGTCGCACAGATCCATGCCGAAGGGGGCGAGGCCTGGGCCCACGGCGCCGACGTGGCCGATGAGGAGCAAGTGGAGGCCATGGTGAAGGCGGTGCTGGCGCGCCACGGTGCCGTGGACGTGCTCGTGAACAACGCCGGCATCACCCGCGATGGCTTGCTGATGCGCATGAAGACCGCCGACTGGCGCAGCGTGATCGATCTCAACCTCACCGGCGTCTTCCTCTGCACCCGGGCTGTCAGTCGGTCGATGCTGAAGGCGCGCCATGGGCGCATCGTCAACATCACCTCGGTGGTGGGGCTGATGGGCAATCCGGGCCAGGCCAACTACAGCGCCGCCAAGGCCGGTGTGATCGGCCTGACCCGGAGCACGGCGGCCGAATTCGCCAGTCGGGGCGTCACCGTGAACGCTGTGGCCCCCGGCTTCATCAACACCGACATGACCAAGGATCTGCCGGCAGAGCCGATCCTCGCCGCCATCCCCCTGGCCCGCCTCGGTCAACCCCAGGAAGTGGCCAGCGCCGTGCGCTTTCTCGCCGCCGACCCCGCCGGCGCTTACATGACCGGCCAGGTGCTGCAGGTGGACGGCGGCTTGGTCATGCGCTGAAGGGTGGGGCCCTGAGGGAATCGTCCCGGTGGTTCAGGTCTCGATCGGCTGACCGAGTTCCTCGCGAAGGCGGCGAATCTGCTGAAGCAACCGCAGCCGGCGGCTGCGGGTGGTGATCGTCAGGAACAGACGCAGGGGCACGTAAACCAGTGCCATCAACAGTCCCAGCCCAGCCACCAGGAGAAAGGTGAAGTAGTTCGGCCCTGAGAGCGGTCCAGCCAGCGGCCCCACCAGCGGGTCGGACACCACGTTCTCCAGGGTGGTCTGCAGCATGTCGTCCATGTCACCGACCCTATCGGGGCGTCCACTGGCTTGAGGCCCGATTCGGATTTCCCCACCCACGCCGCCCTGCGAAGCGGCCAGGCCCTGTGGGAGCCTGAGCCCTAGGACACTTTCCGCATTTCGGCATGGCCAAGCTGATCAATTTCGGTGACGACTCCCGCGCTTCCCTGGAGCGGGGTGTCAACGCCCTCGCCGATGCGGTGCGCGTCACCATTGGCCCCCGCGGCCGCAACGTGGTGCTGGAGAAGAAATACGGAGCCCCCGACATCGTCAACGACGGCGTCACGATCGCCAAGGAGATTGAGCTGGAGGATCCCTTCGAGAACGTGGGCGCCAAGCTGATCCAGCAGGTGGCCTCCAAAACCAAGGACAAGGCCGGCGACGGCACCACCACGGCGACCGTACTGGCCCAGGCCATGGTGCAGGAGGGTCTGCGCAACGTGGCCGCCGGTGCCAGCCCGGTGGTGCTGCGGCGGGGCATCGAGCGGGCCACAGCGCAGGTGGTGGCGGGAATCGAGCGCCTGGCCCAGCCGGTGTCTGGCGACGCCATCCGCCAGGTGGCCACCGTCAGCTCCGGTGGCGATGAGGAAGTGGGCCGCATGATCGCCGAAGCGGTGGCCCGGGTGACCGCCGACGGGGTGATCACGGTGGAGGAATCCAAGTCGTTGGTCACCGAAGTGGAAATCACCGAGGGCATGGCCTTCGATCGGGGCTACTCCTCGCCCTACTTCGTCACCGACGGCGACCGTCAGGTGGCCGAGTTCGAGAACGCCCTTCTGCTGGTCACCGACCGCAAGATCAGCGCCCTGGCTGATCTGGTGCCCGTGCTTGAGAAGGTCTCCCGCAGCGGTTCGGCCCTGGTGATCCTGGCCGAGGAAGTGAACGGCGAGGCCCTCGCCACCCTCGTGGTGAACAAGAACCGCGGTGTGCTTCAGGTGGCGGCCGTGCGCGCCCCTTCCTTCGGTGAGCGCCGCAAGGCGGCCCTGCAGGACATCGCCATCCTCACCGGCGCCACCTTGATCAGCGAAGACCAGGCGATGACCCTGGAAAAGGTCAGCCTCGAGGATCTGGGCCGGGTGCGCCGAATCACGATCAGCAAAGACACCACCACGATCGTTGCCCACGACAGCCGTCACCAGGCCGTGCTCGATCGGGTGGCGGCGATCCGGCGCGAACTGGAGGACACCGACTCCGACTACGACAAGGAAAAGCTCAACGAGCGCATCGCCAAGCTGGCCGGCGGTGTGGCTGTGATCAAGGTGGGGGCGCCCACCGAAACGGAACTCAAGAACCGCAAGCTGCGCATCGAGGACGCCCTCAACGCCACCCGCGCCGCCGTGGAGGAGGGCATCGTGGCCGGTGGCGGCACGGTGCTGACCCAGCTGGCGTCCGAACTCGATGGCCTGGCGGCCCAGTTCTCCGGCGATGAGCGCACCGGCGTGGAGATCGTGCAACGCGCCCTGAGCGCGCCCCTGCGCCAGATCGCCACCAACGCCGGTGAGAACGGTGCCGTGGTGGTCGCTGAAGTGGCCCGCCAAAACCTGGGCTTCAACGCGAGTTCCGGCCGCTACGAAGACCTGCTGGCCGCGGGGATTCTCGATGCCGCCAAGGTCGTCCGTCTGGCCCTGCAGGATGCGGCCTCGATTGCCGCGCTGCTGATCACCACCGAAGTCGTGATCGCCGACAAGCCCGAGCCCCCAGCCGCCGCCCCGGACGGCGGTATGGGTGGCATGGGCGGTATGGGTGGCATGGGCGGTATGGGCATGCCCGGGATGATGTGAGCTCTCGGGGGCTCCAGGGCGCTCACACGCGTTGGAGCCCTCCCTCACTGACAGAGCTCAGGCAAGAGCCTTCACGTAGGCCGCCACCTGGAGGTCCACCCCCGTGATCGCTGTGCCCACCACCACGGCATCGGCACCTTCGGCCACAGCCCGCTCGGCTTGGTCAGGGCCTGCGATGCCGCCTTCGCAGATCAAGGCCACCTCCCTGGGGAGCCGCTGACGCAGCGGAGCCAGCAGCCCCCAGGCGGGTGGTTTGAGACCAGAGCTTGCCTCGGTGTAGCCATAGAGGGTGGTGCCCACCCACTGGCAGCCCAGTTCAGCCGCCCGCAGGCCATTGGCCAAGCTGTCGATGTCGGCCATCAAAGAGGCGCCCAGTTCCCTGCGGGTGCGCTCGATCAAGGCCCCCAGCGGCTCCCCCCCGGGGCGGGGGCGGTCGGTGGCATCGAGGGCCACCACATCGGCGCCGGCGGCCCAGACAGCGCGGATCTCCTCCCAGCCCGGGGTGATGTACACCGAGCTCCCTGGAAACGAGCGCTTCCAGAGACCGATGATCACCGCCTCGGGACAGCGGCGACGCACGGCGCCGATGTGCTCCGGGCTCTCCAGCCGCACGCCGATCGCGCCGTTGGCCAGGCTGGCCTCGGCCATGGCGGCGATCACATCCGGATGGCGCAGGGGGGAACCCTCGGGTGCCTGCACCGACACGATCAAGCCCCCCCCCAGGGCGGAGCGCCCTAGGCGCGAGGAACGCTCAGGAGGCACGGCGTTGGTCGTCGAGCCTTTCGTCAGGTAGCCAGGCGCGCAGACGATCGAGGGCCGGATGGGCTGGGGCCGGGGGGGCCGGACGGTTCTCGCCCTTGACGGGCCTAAGGGTGTACGGCAAACGGGTGGTGGTGGCTGGGGCGCCGACGGGGCCGATCGGGGCCTCAGGGGCAGCGGCTGAAGGCTCCTGGACTGACCGCTGCTGGAGTGGCTGTTGCTGGACGGGCTCTTGCTGGGCAGGTAGTTGCAACGCTGGCTGCTTCAACGCTGAGGGCTGGTGCTCCACCGTGGCCTCGATGGCCACCCAAGGCGCCTCGAACGGGTTGAGGGTCGCTCCGAGCACGGGGTCAGCGGGTCGTTGGCCGGAGGTGAGTGGGTCAGCGAGCCGGGGGGCCACCCCAGGGGCAACCGTGGTCGGGCGATCCAGGGGCAAGGGCTCCGGCGTGGGGGCGAAAGCGTCGTCGCGTTGAGCGTTGCCCTCTTCGTCCTGGCCCTGGAACGTGCTGGCCACCTCTTCAAAGCAATCGCGCACCAGGTGGCGCAACCGCGCGAAGCGACCCAGGCGCGAGGGAGCGACCCCAGCAACGTCGCTGGCCTGGGCCGCTGGCTCAGGGGGCTCCGCAGTCCCAACGACCACGGGTGCGCCCAAATCCGTGACCCCGGCGGAGAGCGTTGCGCCGCTGCTCTCGCACACCGCGGGCCCGTCCAGGAGCACCACTTCGATCAAGGCCGCCTCTGCCAGAGGCAGAGGCAGGGGCTCGGCCACGTTCACTGCCGCCATGCCGTCTCCAGTGTTCTCCTCGGCAACCGCGCCAAGGGCCTTGGAGTGCGCGAACTCGGGCACCGCTGGCATGCCGCTTGGGGCCACGCCAGCGGCCAGGGGCAGCGCCTCTGCCTCGGGCGCTGCACCGAGCCGGAAGGCAGGGTTGGGAAGGTCCGCCCGGGGCCTCGGAGACTCTTCGTGCCGCTCGTATTGCGCAACCGCTGCGACTTCAGCGGCTGGCCGATCGAAGGCTGGGACCTCTGCGCAGCCCCCCCCCGGGACGGAGCGCTCTGCCTCCAGTCCCCCCGCAAGCGGGCCCTGGGAGGCCTGGGCCCAAGGGGCCACCGACCCCGCGAGCAGGCACTGACGCCACCAGCCGGCCGCTTCTGGATCAGCCACCGAAGCCATCAAGGGGTCTAGGGCTTCCACCCCCACGCGGTGCACCCACTGAAGGGACAAACGGGCTACCAACTCCCCCTGCCGCTGACGCACCGCCGCCAGCAACCGCTGCCGGAGGTCCTCCTGGCGTGGGGAGAGGGTGCGGAAGAGAGAGAGAGAGCTGATCACAGGGGTGGCCTCAGGAGAGCTTGCGATCCAACAGAGGGCGGATCAGAAGGAACAGGGAAAGGGCCAGCACGGCCAGCACCAGCAAGCAGGTGGAGGCCGTCAGGGAGCCATAGGGCGCTACGAGCACCACATCGGAGAGGGAGAAGGCCCCCGCGTAGGCCGCACGTATGGGCTCAATCGCGAAGGTAAGGGGATTCAGGGCTGCAAGCCAGCCCAACCAGGGAGGCATGAATGAAATCGGTGCCAAGGCGGTGCTGGCAAACAGCAGCGGCAGGTTGGCGACGAAGATCACCGCGATCAGTTCAATGTGGCCCGGCAGGGCGAAGGCCAGCCCCAGGCTCAGGGCGGTGACAGCAAACACCAGCAACAGCAGGGTGACGAGCACAAGCAGTAGGCCAGCGCCCCCAGGCCAGCCATAGCCCAGCAGTGCAGCGGTGCCCATGATCGCCAGGCTCTGCAAAAGGCTGAGGCTGGTGATGTAGAGCACCGAGGCCAACACAATCGAGAAGCGGGAGCGCAAGGGGGCCACCAAGAGACGGTTCAAGAAGCCGAACTCCCGATCGAACATCAGGGGCAGGCCAGCGTTGAGGGCGGCGCTGAAAGCGGTGAACACAATCACCCCGGCCCCAAGAAAGCGCCCGTAGCTCAGGCCATCGGGCAACATCCCCGCGGGCGCATTGGCAAACAGAGCCCCAAACAGCACCAGCCAGATCAAGGGCTGCAGCACTCCGGCCACCAGGGTGCTGGGGCGCCGCGCCAGTTGCAGAAACAGGCGCTTGGTGAGGGCCAGGGTTTCCTGGCTCAGGTCCGCCAGGGCGGAACGGCCCGCCGCCGGACTCGGGGTTGGGGCCAGAAGCGAAGGAGCGCTGGTCATCGGCGGACGGCGGGGGGAAAAGGGAAGAACAACAAACCAAGGGGCCGGCGCTGGCCGCGCCGCTCAGCGCATGGCCTGCTTGCGCTCCGCCTTGGGGTCGCGGCTGCCGGCCACCTCGAGCTCCGCATCCATGAGGGTGCGGCCGGTGGCCTGCAGGTAGACATCATCAAGGCTCGGGCGGCTCTGGGCGAGGGCAAACACGGGCCACTGGGCCTCCGCCAGCTGGCGCCTGAGCGCTTCGACCACCCCCTCGTTCTCCACCACAAAGTTGAGGGAGAAGCCCTGGGCCCGGTTCACCACCACCTGGCGGACCCCCTGACAATCCTGCACCAGGGCCTTCAGCTTCAGGGCCTCCTGCTCGTCGCTGAACTCCCGCACCCGCAGGGTGACACGGTCGCCGCCAAGGGCAGCCTTGAGCTCCGCCGGGGCCCCTTCGGCGATCACGCGCCCCCCCTCGATGATCGCCAGCCGGTCCGCCAAGGCATCGATCTCCTCGAGGTAGTGGCTGCTGAGCAGCACCGTGGTGCCCTGGTCCCTCAATTGGCGCAGCACCTGCCAGATCGCACCACGGCTTTCAATATCAAGCCCGACCGTGGGTTCATCGAGCACCAACAGGGCGGGGCGATGCAGCAATCCGCTGGCCAGATCCAACCGGCGACGCATGCCACCGGAATAGCTGCCGCAGCGCCGATCGATCCAGCTCTCCATGGCCAATAACCCCACCAGCTCAGCGATCCGACGGTCACGCTCGGCCGAAACCATGTGATAAAGGTCGCCTTGGAGCTGGAGCAGTTCCCGACCGGTGAGGATCTTGTCGATGGCCACCTCCTGGGCCACATAACCCAGAAGTTCTCGCACGGCCCGGGGCTCAGCAAGGGCATCGACACCCCCCACCCGCACCGTGCCCGTATCAGGGGCCAGCAGGGTGGCGAGGATGCGCAAGGTGGTGGTCTTACCGGCGCCGTTGGGCCCCAGCAGTCCGAACAGACAGCCCTGGGGCACCTTCAGCGAGAGGCCGCCCAAGGCCTCCACTGGGCCGTAGCGCTTGCTGAGGTTGTGCAGCTCGATCAAGGCGATTCCCTGGCGCTCAGCCGTGCGACCGGATCAATGTAAGAAAGGCAGCGCTGCGGTGAGCAGTTCATGCCCCTGAAGGCTGAAGCTCTCAGCCGCCGGCAGGCGGGAGAGCAGCAGCAACAGGCAGATGCCAAAGAGATAGAGGATCGACCAGGCGAACAGTCGGCGGGCCCGCTGGGGATCATCGGGATCCCGTTTCAAGTCAGCCACCAGCTGCAGCAGGCGGCCATTGAAGGGCAGCACCAGAAGGCCGTAGAGCAGGCCCCCAGCCGGCAGGGCCACCAGACCAGCCAGGCTCAGCAGCACCGTGGCCCGGGCGTAGTGGCCGATCGCCCGAACCGTGACCACCGACCCGGCCACCACCGGCAGCATCGGGATGCCCACGGAGCGGTAGTCCTCCCGCAACAGCAGAGCCAGGGCCCAGAAATGGGCGGGGGTCCAGACCATCACAAGAGCGAACAGCCACCATCCCCCCAGTTCCAGCTGCCCGCTGGCCGCGGCCGAGCCCACCAGGGGGGGGATCGCCCCGGCCACCCCGCCGATCACGATGTTCTGAGGGGTGCGGGGCTTGAGCAGAACCGTGTAAAGCAGCACGTAGCTGCAGAGCCCAAGCAAGGAGAGGCCAGCGGCCAGACCATTGACCGTCGTCAGCAGAAGGACCGTGGCCGCCAGGGCCAGGGTCACCGCCAGGGCGAAGGCCGTGCGGGACGAGAGCCGACCCGAGGGCAGCGCGCGGTTGCTGGTGCGCTGCATGCGTCCGTCGAGGCCCTGCTCCCAGAGGCAATTGAGCACCCCCGCCGCTGCGGCCGCCAGGGTGCCTCCCGCCAAGGTGGCCGCCAGCCGGCCGGCGGGCAGTGGCCAGCCTTCCGATAGGGCCATGCCCCCCAAAGTGGTCGCCAGCAAAAGGGGAATGAGCCTCGGCTTGGCGATCTCCAGCCAGGGGGGCAAGCGCAGGCGCGCCCGCGATGGAACCATCTGCTCCCGGGTGGGAGGCAAAGGAACGGGGGGAGCGGCTGATGGAGACGCGACGCTAACCACGGGACACCTCAAGGCCAGCGGGGACTGATGCGTGGGCCGGGGCCATGGGGTGTAAGCCGCCGCGCACCGTGAGAGCCGCCAGTACGGCCACCAGAAAGGCAGCGGTGAGCTGGTGGGCCACCGTCACCAGGGGCACCGCCAGGGTGAGCCGCAGACTCCAGACCCCCAGAGCGATCTGCAAGGCCACCAGCATGGCGGCCGTGAGCGCAAGGCCCCTGGGCCGCCCTGCCCAGGGCGACACCAGCGCCGTCACAGCGGCGAGGAGCAGCACAGCCCCGGCCGCCAGGGGTGCCCCCTGGCGGTGGGCCAGCAGCCAGCCGCAGGCCTCACCGGAAGCCAGACAGCGGCCGGCGGCCCATTGGCTGGCCATGGCGCCGCCCAGCAGGCACTGGGCCAGGACCAGCAGGGTGGTGAGCGCTGCAAGGGGGGGCCACCACGGGGGTGCTCCGACGGCCTGGGTCCCCTGGGCCGTGGGCGATAGGGCGGACAGCTCGATGAGTTGATGCAGGCCACTCACCAGCGCCACCAGCACCAGGGCCACGGCGAGGTGGGCCGTGACGATCCCTGCGGGCAGCAGCTGCAGCACCGTGAGGGCCCCAAGCCCCCCCTGGGCGGCCACCAGCAGCAGGGCCAGCCCGGCGCCCCAGGGCAGAGCGCCGGGCAGTTCCCGCCGGCGCCACAGGCTGAAGACAAACAACACCAGCAGCGCCACCCCCACCAGGAAGGCATCGAGGCGGTGGAACCACTCCAGGAACACCGGCAGCGTGAGTTGGCGGCCAGGGAAGAAGCTGCCGTAGCAAAGGGGCCAGTCGGGGCAGGCCAGCCCCGCCTCCATCACACGGGTGGCACCACCGATCCCCACCAGCGCCACCAGCGCCACCACCAGGTGGGCCGTGAGCAAGAGGCTCCGGCGCTGGGGGCCATGGCGCTTGGACACTGCGCTCACCCTTACCCATCGCGGTTTGGGGCACGGTAGCGGTGATTCCCATGACCACGAGATCCATGGGTTTCGCCTCAGCATTGGCGTCCCAATCGTGTGCGATCGCTCACAACAAACCTCTGCTGATGCCGCCGAGGGGGAGCTTGATCCGGGCCGGAAGGCCTGTCATTGATGCCCGTCACAGCGGTGCTTGCAGACGTGCTTCAAAACTGGTGTCGCCGGTGACAAAACCGCTCCGAAGGCGGCCTTCGCCCTTGCGGGCCATGGGCTGGGGCAGGCAGAATTAATGAATTGATTCCAATCCACCCATGCTGGAAGGGAAGGCTCTGCTGGAGAAGGCCCGCTCCCTGAGCAACCGCCCCGAGGAGCAAATCGCCCGGGCCTGTGGCTACGTGGGACCGAGCGGACGGGTGCTGAAAAAGAGCTTCCATCGGGCCTTGGTCGAGGCCAAGGGCTACCGCGTGCCCTCCTTTGAGGGAGGGCCATCCAAGGGGCGTCAGGCGGAGTTCCGCACCCGTGTGCACGGCAACGGCAACCTGCTGATCGGCCAGGCCTACACCCGCCGACTGGGTCTCGAACCCGGCCAGGAATTCCGCATCGAAATCCACCAGGAAACGGGTTCGATCTGGCTCCTCCCCCTCCAGGTGCAAGGGACAGACCACGACGCTCAAGAGGGCAGCGACGGGGTCTGAGCGCAATTGCCGTCTTCGGCACCTGCGACGGCGCTCGGGCCATGGAATCGGGCGCTGAACACCAGCAGATCAAGGCCGCTGAACAGGAAGCTGATGCCCACCAGCACCCCCAGCACCTGCAGCAACCCTCCGAATTGCATGGTCAGGATCAGCAGGCCCAGCACCACGGTCACCAACCCATTCAGCAGCCCCCACCCCCACCCCTTGGTGCGGGTGTGGGTAAGGGCCACCACCACCGCCACCACCCCCTCCACAAGGAACACCAGGCCCACTGCCAGGGCGAGGCTGGCCACCTGGCGGGCCGCCCCCACCACCCCCTGGCCGACACCGGTGAGGATCCAGATCCCGGCCAGCACAAACAGGGTGGAGACCACCAGTCGGGCGAAGGTGATCCAGCGGTTGAGCCGCTTGGAGCGCACCAGGTTGTTCACCCAGCCCACCAGCCCCGTCACCAGGAAGACCACAGCGATCAGCAGCGTGGCCCCGAAGGAGGCGAACACCGGAAACACCAGGGCCAGCCCTCCGAGCACCAGCATCAAGAGGCCTTCGGCCAAGGTGAAGGCGCGGAGCGAAGCGAGGGCAGCCACGGAGCGATCAGCGGTCATGGCAGAGGGGCTCAGGGGAGGGCGGGGAGGGAGCGGACACCGCTCCTGCCCGAACCGTAATCACGGTCACCGTTTCCAACCAGCCTCCGCCCTGGGGCTTCCCACCGGGAGCTCGTCCGCACTCAGCCCCAGCCCTGCTCCGCCAACCAGGCCCGATCAATGGGCGGCCCCTCGGCCTGTTGACCTTCAGCCGGAGTCATTCCCAGGAGCCGTTCGGTGTACTTGGCCAGCAGGTCGGCCTCCAGGTGCACGGGATCGCCGCGCTTGAGCCCGTGGAGCGTGGTGGAGCCCCAGGTATGGGGGATCACCGCGATCCAGAATTCAGTTCCCTTGGAATCGCAGCCAGCAACGGTGAGACTGATGCCATCGACGGCGATGCTGGCCTTTTCGCAGACGTAGCGGCCGTAGGCGGTGTCCCGCCAGCGCAGCGCCAGGCGCCAGGAGGCCGGCTGTCGTTCGATCGCCGACACCGTGCCCAGCCCGTCCACATGGCCGCTCACCAGGTGGCCACCAAGCCGATCGCTCAGGCGCAGGGCGGCCTCGAGGTTCACGGCCCCGCCCCGCTGGGCCTTGGCCGCCAGGTTGGTGCGCCCGAGGGTCTCCTCACTGACATCCGCGCGAAACCCATCCGGTAGGAGGGCCGCGACGGTGAGACAGACGCCATCGACGGCGATGCTGTCCCCCAGGGTCAGGGGGCCAAGCCCGCCGGCCCCGCGCACCTCCACCCCCATCGCCCAGGGCCGCAGGTGGCCCACCGCCTGCACCAGACCGGTGAACATCTCCCTACCCGCGCCGATGGCCATAATCGTCGAAGGCCCTGCGGCAACATCATGGTCGAGATGGGCGTCGCCGGAATCGCTCTGGATGCGGCGAGCCGCAGCCCGATCGTGCTGCTGAGGGATCCTTCCGGCCGGCGCCAGGTGCCGATCTGGATCGATCAGGCCCAGGCCCAGAACATCCTGGTGGGGCTGGGGGGTCAGAAGCCACCCCGCCCCCTCAGCCACGACCTGATGGCCGAGCTGATGGTCCTGGGGGGTCTCGCCCTGGAGCGGGTGATCATCCACACCATCGAAGACAACACCTTCCGGGCGGTGCTCAAGCTCATGGGCGCCGATGGGGAAACCAGCGAACTGGATGCCCGCCCCAGTGACGCCATCGCCCTGGCCCTGCGCACCGGCAGCGGCATCTGGATGCTGGAGGAGGTGGTCGCCGATGCCTCGATCCCCGTCGATGCCGACGCCGACGCCGAGGACCAGGAGGATTTCCGACGCTTCCTGGAGGGAGTCAGCCCCGCAGAACTGGTGCGCAACCTGAAACGGGCCCAGCAGGACCAGGCCACCGACGACGCCCCCCCTGCGTGACTCCTGGCGACAGTCCCGGAACGCCCTCCGAAGGGGCCGTCAGGCGGCCCTTCGGCCCCAACTGCCCGGCGGTCTCCCTGTTCACCCTCGGCACCATGCGGGCGCTCGATGCTCCTGAACAGATGCTGGCCGTGCTGTCGGCCGCCCTGGCCTGCGGGATCAACCACCTCGAAACGGCTCCGGCCTATGGCCCGGCCGAAGCCTTCCTGGGCAGAGCCCTGAGTCAGTTGGAGGTGCCGCGCTCGGCGGTCGTGATCACCAGCAAGCTGCTGCCGGGCCTTCCCCTGGCAGAGGGCCAGCGTCAACTGAGGGCCTGCCTCGCGCGCCTGGGCGTGGAGCGGCTCGACAACCTGGCGGTCCATGGGCTGAATCTGGCGGAGCACCTGGAGTGGACCCTGCGCGGTGAGGGCTCGGAGCTGCTGGGTTGGGCCCTGGGGGAAGGGCTGGTGGGCCAGGTGGGCTTCAGCAGCCACGGCAGCAACGGGCTGATTGAGGCGGCCCTGGCCACGGGCCGGTTCGGCTTCTGCAGCCTTCACCTGCACCTGTTCGATCCCCAGCGGCTTCCCCTGGCCCGGTCGGCCCTGGCGGCTGGACTCGGGGTGCTGGCGATCTCCCCCGCCGACAAGGGAGGGCGGCTCTATGCCCCGCCCGCTGAGCTCATGGACGACTGCCAGCCTCACCACCCTCTGGAGTTGGCCTACCGCTTCCTGCTGGCCCAGGGAATCAGTTCCCTGAGCCTCGGGGCAGCGGCACCCGGGGATCTGGCCTGGGCTGAGCGCCTGGCGGGGGCCACCGGCCCCCTCGGGGCCAGCGAAACGGCCGCCCTGGAGCACCTGGAGCGGCGTGCCGCCGAGCGGCTGGGGCTGAAGCGCTGCGGCCAGTGCCGAGCCTGCCTGCCGTGCCCCGTGCAGGTGCCGATCCCTGATCTGCTGCGGCTACGCAATCTGGCCCTGGGCCACGGCCTGGAGAACTTCGCCCGCGAGCGCTACAACCTGATCGGCCGCGCCGGCCACTGGTGGGAAACCCTCAACGCCAGCGCCTGCGAGTGTTGCGGCGACTGCCTGCCCCGCTGCCCCCACGGGTTGGCCATCCCCGATTTGCTTGCCGATACCCATTCCCACCTGGTGGAAGCCCCCCGGCGGAGACTCTGGGGCTAAGGCCCTGGAGGGCGGAGCGCGCCTCAGGCAGCCGCCTGATCCCAGAGCCGCTGGTACCGCTGGCGCTCTGAGCCGTTGAGCGGAGGCAGGCTGTTGCAGCGCTCCAACACGGCGGGCTCCGGGTAGAGAAGCAGGGCCTGCTCCTTGGGCCAGAGGGCCAGGGAGGCCCCAAGCCGCTCGCGCCGCAGGGGCGGCACCCAACCGCCACTGAGCAGCCGATCCAGCATCGGCCGCGAACGGCACTCCCTCAGCCAATCGAGGGCGGGGGCAGGATGCTCCCCCGCCGGCACCAGCAGCAGGTTCCACCACAGGGGGGAACCACTGGAGGGCAACAGCGCGCTCAGGCGGAGATCGCGGCGCAGCAGGGGCAGCACCACCTGGCTCGGCAACACCGCCGCCTGGGCCCGTCCCGACAGCAACAGGTTCAGGCCATCGCGCTCATCAAAGGCCAGGGCCTGGCACCGCAACCGCGCCAACTGAGCCGGCAAGCGCGGATCCGCCAGCGCCGCTGGATCCGCACTGGAGCTCCCCAACTGCCGCAGGGCCAGCTCGATCACCAGCCGCGGGCTGGAGGGCAAGACCAGTTTCTGCTTGAGCGATGGATCCAGCAGCAGCCCCCAGCCCCGAGCGGGCTGCGCCGCCAGATCCGGTCGGCTGCGCAGCAGCAGCAACCAGGTGCCGAACGCCCAGGGCAGGGCCACCCTCGAGCCATCGCGAAACAGGCGGCTCACCGCTTCAGACTGAGGAAGCAAACCTTCCAGGGCCGCCCCAGGCTCAAAGGCTTGCAGAGCGGCAGGCCCCAGGGTCTGGGCCCAGCCATCCCCCAGTTGCACCAGGGCACTGCGCGGCTGCTGCGCCGCCTGGAGGACAGCCGCAGCCGACTCCAGGCGGCGGGACTGCCATGGGGAGGGCAGGCGCTTGAGCCAGGCGGCGGGGAACTGGCCCCTGCTGCTCAGAAGTTGGGGGGCCTGGCCATCGCCACAACCCCCGAGAAGCCCCACGGCGCCAAGGGCCGAAAGGCTCAGCAACTGGCGGCGGGTGAGCGATGGAACGGTCATGGGGCCGACCCTAGGTGCCGCCCAGAAGTTGCCCACAGGCCCTATCGCACGCCGCCGCCAAGGCTTGCGTGCTGCGGCCACTCAGCTCCCACAGCAGGGCCAACCCACCCGCACCCACCCCTTCTTTCACATAACCGTCCTCGTAGTCCCGCAGGGCCTGGTGGCGGCAAGCGCCGAAGCGCAGGCCGGCGGAAAAGGCCAGGGGCATGACCCCCCAGTGCTGACCGATGCGCTCCAGCAACAGGGCCAGGTCGCTGTGGGGTTCGCTGGCCACCCAGGCCGTGGTGCCCAG
Organism: Cyanobium sp. Morenito 9A2; assembly: GCF_024345575.1. Lineage (GTDB taxonomy): Bacteria > Cyanobacteriota > Cyanobacteriia > PCC-6307 > Cyanobiaceae > ATX-6F1. Next base: position 61,669 of record NZ_JAGQBJ010000001.1, on the reverse strand, counting down.
GACCACATGCTCAGCCACCTGTGGGCGCTGGGGCGCGGGGGCGAGCGCCAGGGCGAGCGCCAGCACGGCGGCCATCTGGCTCCCGCCCGCCAGCAGCACCGGCCGGCCCTGCTGCGCAGCCGCCAGCACCAGGGCGGCGGCCAGCACCTGCATCGCGTCCCCCACGGCGGCCACCACCGCCAGCGGATCCACCGCGCCTCCTGGCGCAACAGATGCCCTGTCGAGAGCAGCGGCCCGCAACCCGCGCTCCACCAGCTCCGCCTTGAGCCGGTGGGCCGGCTCCCGCAGGCTGCCGCTCACCAGGCCCTCCGCCGCGATGCCCAGGCCTGTGAGCAGCGCCTGGGCGGTGCTGGTGCCCCCCGGCACGCACTCCGCCAGCACCAGCGGAGCCCCCGAGGGCCGACGGCCCCAGCGGCGGCCCAGGGCCAGCAGGCGCTGCACCTGAGCGGGATCGAGGGCGGAGCCGGTGCTGAGGCAGCGGGCCGGCGCTTGCAGCACCTGCACGTGGGGCACCGCGGGGGAGATCGGGGCCCCCAGGTCGATCACCAGGGGGTCAAGCCCAAGACCCGCGCAGACCACCTGGCTGATGAGCGCCGGACTGACCCCCGCCGGCAAGGGCGGCAGGGCATGGGGACGATAGGCCTCAGGGCCGAGCAGCAGCAGCTCCGCGTCCGCGGCGGCGGTGAAGCGGCGGGAAACAGCGCTGGAGCCGGCGGCGGAAATACCCTCCACGGCGGATGTGTCCGTGCCAGCCAGCAGCAGCAGCACCCGGGAGCTCTCGGCCTGGGCACCCACCCGGGCGCACCACCGGTTCCCCAGGGCGGGGTCCCCGCTGAGCTGCCGTGGGCCCACGGGACTCAGAGCGGATCGAGGGCCACCAGGGAGCGCAGCAGCTCGGGGGGCTCGCTGATGGGGGCCTGCAGGCGGGGAAAGATCCAGTAGGCGAAGGCGTGCAGGGCAAGCACGTAAATCAGGTTCTGAAACAACACCAGCCCGAGGGCCATCAGCTGCACCTGGGCCAGCTCCGGTCCACCCCCCAGGTTGAGCAGGCTGCCCAGCTGATCGAGAACACCGGCGGCGGCGTTGGTGATCACCACCCAGAGGTTCTCCCCCACCAGCACCGAAAGCACCGCCACCCGCACCAGGAACCCCAGGGCGCCGATCAGCAGCCCGACCCCCCAGGTGAGCCACCAGCTGAACCGCCGGCTCCAGCCCCAGCCCAGCCACAGGGCAAGCAGGCCGTAGGGGAAGAGCATCAAGGGGCCACGGATCGGCCCCATCAGGGCCACCAGCAGCAACAGCGCCACCAGCACCCCTTCGGCGCCACAGCGCCAGCCATTGCGCAGCAGCAGCAACGCCAGGGGCAGGGGCAGGGCCAGTCGGAACAGGGGACCGCCCACCGGCAGGTAGTAGAGCGCCACCCAGAGCAGGGCCGTGGCCGAAGCAAGGTAGGCGGTCTCCATCAGCTGGCGGGCCTGACGGCGGCTGAGGCTGCGCGGCGGGGGCGGCGGCATCGGATCAGGCTCAGCGGGCCGGTGGCGCCGGCGTGACCGCCGGGGTTGGGGTGACTGCGGGAGCAGCGGCGGTACCCGTGGGGAGGCGCTCGATCGTCTCGACCTCAAAGCTCACGCCGGCGGCCCGCAGGGCCTCGGTGACCGCCTCAGCGGGGGCAGATGGATCAGCGGCGGGCAACTTGATCGTGACCCGATAGGGAACGGGTGTGACCCCTTTGACGACACCGGAGCCGGACCTCGGGGCCACCCATGGGCTGGAACCTGCAGGTGTCTGTGCCGCTGGCTTGGCCGCTGGAGGGACCGGTGTCTGAGGGCCGCCCACGGGCTTGGCAGCAGGGGCTGGGGAGCTGGCAGCGGGGGCCGTGGCGGTGCTGGCTCCAGGGGCCGGCGCAGGCGATGGTGCATCGAAACTGCCGGAGAGCCGCCGGCCAAGGGTGGTGCTCTCGCAGCCCCCCAGAACCAGCAGGGCCGCCAGACCGAGAGCCCGACCGACCCAGGGCTCTGATCGGAGGGCAAGCCGTCGGCGGGGAAGGATCAACTGCTGGCGGCCTTGATGATGCGCACTGCGCCGGCCCGGGGCTTGCCGCTGCGGCTCGCCTTCGGCAGAGCCGCTGCCTGAGCTTTTGAGCCTTTCGCCGCGGTGGCCTTGGCTGCGGTCGACTTCGCTGCTGCCCTGGGCTTGCTCGCCGCCTTCCGGCTGGCCGCCTTGCTGGCCTTGCCCGTTGCCGCCTTGGCCGCCAGCAGCTCGATCGCCTCCGCCAGGGTGATGTCCTCGGCGCCCTTGCCCTCCGGCAACGAGGCGTTCACCTTGCCCTGCTTGACGTAGAGGCCGTAGGGGCCGTCGAAGACCTGAATCGACTCGCTGGCCCCTTCGGGGCTGCCCAGATCCTTGAGGGCTGTGCGGCCACCGCGGCCGCGCTTGGGCTGGGCCAGCAGCTCGATCGCCCGCTCCAGGGCCACGCTGAGCACGTCGTCCTCGGCCTTGAGGGAGCGGAACTCCTTCTCCCCCTTGCCCTTGTCGTGCACCACATAAGGGCCGAAGCGGCCCAGGCCCGCCTGCACCTTGCCGCCCTCGGGGTGCTCCCCCAGCAAGCGGGGCAACCGCAGCAGGCCCAGGGCATCCTCGAGGCTGAAGTCCTCGGGCTTGACCCCCTTGGGTAGGGACGCGCGCTTGGGTTTGGGGTTCTCGTCGCTGACCTGGCCCTTCTGCACATAGGGGCCGTACTGGCCGAAGAGCAGGTACACCAGCTCGCCGGTCTCGGGGTCTTCGCCGAGGCTTTCGGGGCCCTCGGTCTTCTGGCGCAGGATCTGCTCGGCGTGGTCGGCGTCCAGATCAGCCGGGGTGATCTCCTGGGGCAGGGTGGCCTTGATCAGTTCTTCGCTGCCGTCGTCGGCGACGCGCTTGGCCTCCAGGTAAGCCCCGAAGCGGCCGATGCGCACCACACAGGGCAGCCCTTCGAGCTGAATCGTGCGGGAGGCCGCTGGATCGATGTCTCCCTCCCGCTGGGCCACCTGGGTTTCCAGGCCGGTCTCTCCCTTGAAGAACTTGGTCAGATAGGGAAGCCAGCGCTCCTTGCCGGTGGAGATGTCATCGAGGGTGTTCTCCATCCGCGCCGTGAAGCTGGTGTCCACCAGATCGGGGAAATGCTCCTCCAGCAGGGCAGTGACGGCGAAGGCGGTGAAGCTGGGAGTGAGGGAGTTGTTGGCGAGCGTGGCGTAGCCGCGGTCAACGATCGTGCCGATGATCGAGGCATAGGTGGAAGGACGTCCGATGCCCTCTTTCTCCAGCATCTTGACCAGGGCCGCCTCGCTGTAGCGGGCCGGGGGCTGGGTCTGGTGGCCCAGGGCCTCCACCCCCTGGCAGCCGGGGGAGTCGCCCACGGCCAGGGCGGGCAGGAGCACCTCCTGGCCCTCGAGGGCGGCGTCGGGGTCGTCACTGCCCTCCACATAGGCGCGGAAGAAACCGGGAAAATCGATGCGTTTGCCGGAGGCGCGGAAGCTGGCGCCGGCCACTTCCAGGCCCACGCTGAGCATGGTCAGGCGGGCGTCGGCCATCTGGCTGGCCACGGTGCGCTTCCAGATCAGCTCGTAGAGGGATAGGTCCTTGCCGTCGAGGCCGGTGTCCTTTGGGGTGCGGAAGCGGTCGCCCGAGGGGCGGATCGCCTCGTGGGCCTCCTGGGCGTTGCGGCTCTTGGTGGAGAACTGGCGCGGAGCCGGGCTCAGATAATCCTTGCCGTACTTCTCGGCCACGCAGCTGCGGGCGGCACTGATCGCCTGCTCTGACAGATGCACGGAATCGGTGCGCATGTAGGTGATGAAGCCGCGCTCATAGAGCCCCTGGGCGGTCCGCATGGTGTCGCGGGCCGAGAGCCGCAGCTTGCGGTTGGCCTCCTGTTGCAGGGTGCTCGTGGTGAAAGGCGGCACGGGTTTGCGGACCGTCGGCTTCTCCTCCACCTCAGCCACCCGCCAGGGGGCGGTCTCCACCGCCGCGCGCAGGGCCGTGGCCTCCGCCTCAATGAGAAGCCTCACCTTGCTGCCGGCCTTGAGGGCGCCGGTGGTCTCATCGAAATCGGCACCGCCGGCGATGCGCTCGCCGTTCAGATGGGTGAGCTTGGCCTCGAAGCGGCCACCCCCCTGCTCCAGCTGGGCCTTGAGATCCCAGTAGCTGCCGCTGCGGAACGCCCGCCGGGCCCGCTCCCGCTGCACCAATAGCCGCACCGCCACCGACTGCACCCGGCCGGCGGATAACCCCCAGGCCACCTTCTTCCAGAGCAGGGGGGAGAGGGTGTAGCCCACCAGGCGATCGAGGATCCGCCGAGTCTCCTGGGCGTGGACGAGTTCCATGTCCAGGTCCCGGGTCTGGTCCAGCGCCTTGGCAATCGCCTCCTTGGTGATCTCGTGGAACACCATGCGCTTGACCGGCACCTTCGGGTTGAGCAGCTGCAGCAGGTGCCAGCTGATGCTCTCCCCCTCCCGGTCCTCGTCCGTCGCCAGCAGCAGTTGATCAGCGCCTTTGAGGGCGTCCTTGAGCTCTTTGACGATCTTTTTCTTGTCCTTCGGCACCACGTAGAGGGGCTCGAAGTCGTTGCTGGTGTTGACCCCCAGGTTCGACCACTTCTCGCCCTTGTAGGCCGCCGGAATCTCGCTGGCGTTGTTGGGCAGGTCGCGCACATGGCCCATGGAGGCCTCCACCTTGAAGTCCTTGGGAAGGAATCCACGGATGGTGCGGGCCTTCGTGGGGCTCTCGACGATGACCAGGGTGTGCGCCACAGGCAGGCGAAAAACCGGCTCCCTCTTTATCGCACCGCCGGCCCCCGGTGGCGACGAGCTCGTTCAATGGCTACTACAGTGCCCAGCACCGGCACCCCACTTCCGCTGACATGACGCTGATTGGCGCCTACGCCGTTGTGGCCCCGACGATCACCAGCCTGCAGCTGAACGCCGGGGCGATCGCCCCGGAGATGGCTGTGCTGATTGCCCTCCTGGCTTGTCTTGTGGTGGACCTGGCCGGCGAGGGAGTGGCCAGCCGCTGGGTCCCGCCGATTTGCTACGCCGGCCTCCTTTCCGCACTGGTTCTGCTGGCCCTGCAGTGGGATGCCCCCCTGGAGCCCTCCTTCCTGGGCTCCTTCCTTGCCGACAACCTGGCCGTCGCCTTCCGCGCCGTGGTGGCGGGCTCCACCCTGCTCTCGCTGCTGATCAGCTGGCGCTATGTGGAAAGCAGCGGCACCCCCGTGGGCGAGTACGCGGCGATCCTTCTGGCCGCCACCCTTGGGGCGATGTTCCTCTGTGGCTCCACCGACCTGATCAGCATCTTCATCTCCCTGGAGACCCTCTCCGTCTCCAGCTACCTGCTCTCGGGCTACATGAAGCGGGATGCCCGCTCGGCTGAGGCCGCCCTGAAGTACCTGCTCGTGGGCTCGGCGGCCGCAGCGGTGTTTCTCTACGGCGCCTCGCTGCTGTACGGACTCACAGGCGGTGGCACGGGCCTCGACGCTGTCGCCCTGGCCCTGAAGACCAGTGAAACCCCCGTCACCGCGCTGGCCCTGGTGTTCGTCCTCGCCACGGTGGCCTTCAAAATTGCGGCGGTTCCCTTCCACCAGTGGACCCCGGATGTTTACGAAGGTTCACCCACCCCTGTGGTGGCCTTTCTTTCCGTCGGCTCAAAGGCGGCTGGCTTCGCCCTGGCCCTGCGCCTGCTGGTGGGCTGCTTCGACAGCTTCGAAACTCAGTGGAAGCTGCTGTTCACGGTCCTGGCGATCCTGAGCATGACCCTGGGCAACGTGGTCGCCCTGGCCCAGACCTCCATGAAACGGATGCTGGCCTACAGCTCCATCGGCCAGGCGGGATTCGTGATGATTGGCCTGGTGTGCGGTACCGAAGATGGCTTCTCGGCCATGGTGCTTTATATGGCGGCCTACCTGTTCATGAACCTGGGGGCCTTCGCCTGCATCATTCTGTTCTCGTTGCGCACGGGCAGCGACCGCATCTCCGACTACGCCGGCCTCTATCAGAAGGATCCACTCATTACGCTGGGGCTGAGCCTTTGCCTGCTCTCGCTCGGTGGCATTCCTCCGATGCTGGGCTTCTTCGGCAAGATCTATTTATTCTTCGCCGGTTGGGCCGATCACCAGTACCTGTTGGTAGTGGTGGGTTTGATCACCTCGGTGGTGTCGATCTACTACTACATCTCGGTGATCAAGATGATGGTGGTCAAAGAACCCCAGGAAGCCTCTGACGCCGTCAAGTCCTACCCCGACATCACCTGGTCCGTGGCAGGCATGCCCTCCCTTCGCACCGCCCTGGTCGCCTGCGTGTTGATCACGGCCGTGGGCGGAGTTCTCTCCAATCCGCTTTTCAATTGGGCCAGCGCCACCGTGGCGGGCACCCCGATGTTGCAACGGGCGATCGCCTCCGCCCTGCCGGTGGCCCTGGGTTGAGGCGGCCTTGATTGACACCGTTGCCGAGCTGATTCACGTCAGCAAGGTCTATGGAGCCGCCGAGACCCAGGTGCGCGCCCTTGACGACCTCAGCCTGAGCGTCCAGCGGGGCGATTACCTGGCCGTGATGGGCACCTCCGGCTCGGGGAAATCCACGGCGATGAACATCCTGGGCTGTCTGGATCGCCCCAGCAGTGGCAGCTACCGCCTCAATGGCGTTGCCATCAATGAACTCGACGACGACGAACTGGCGGCCCTGCGCAACAGGGAACTGGGCTTCGTGTTCCAGCAGTTTCATCTGCTCCCTCACATGAGTGCGCTGGAAAATGTGATGCTTCCGATGATCTATGCCGGCGTGGGCGCCGAGCAGCGAGCCTTGCGGGCCAAAGAAGCCCTGGAGCGTGTGGGCCTGGGGGCACGGTTGAACAACAAACCCAACCAGTTGTCCGGCGGCCAGCAGCAGCGGGTGGCGATCGCCCGGGCCATCATCAACCAGCCGGCTCTGCTGCTGGCGGATGAGCCCACTGGCGCCCTCGATTCGCGCACCACGGCCGAAGTGCTGGGCATCCTCGACGAGCTCCACGACCAGGGGATCACGGTGGTGATCGTCACCCACGAGGACGACGTGGCGGCCCGAGCTCAGCGGATCGTGCACTTCCGCGACGGCCGCATCGAGGGCTGACCAGCCGGGCTCAGCTCAGCCCGCCTTGTCGGGTGTCTTGCTGAGGGGTGCGGCGGCCTTGGGGCGCTCCAGGGTCTGGAGCAGCTGGCCCATGAGCAGAGCAATGGCATCACCACCGGCGGATCCCTTGCCGGGGTCGAGTTCGCCCGGGTCCACGGCCACCCAGCCGCCATCCTGGGGCAGGCGCAGCTCGAAATGCAGATGGGGGCCCGTGCTCAGGCCCGTGCTGCCCACCCGGCCGATCACCTCCCCCTGGCGCACCAGGTCCCCCTCCTTCACGTAGATCTCCGAGAGGTGGCCGTAGAGGGTGCGGCGCGTGGGGCGCTGGTGCTCCAGTTCCACTGCGATGCCGTAACCACCCGCCAGGCCACTGCTCACCACCTTTCCGCTGAGGGCCGCCACCACGGGGGTGCCCTCCGGAGCGGCCAGGTCTCGACCCGCATGCATCAACCAGCTGCCGATGAGCGGATGCAGACGCCAGCCGAAGCTGCTGGTGGTGAGAGCCGAGCCGATCACCGGGAAGAGCAGCCGGCTGTTGCCGTTGCCCACCAGGGGTGCAGGCCTTGGCGTGACGGCAAAAACCTGGGCCAGGTTGTAGGTGCCGCCACTGCCCGCCAGCAGCGCCGAAACGGGCACAGTGATCGGTGGCAAGGGCACCCCATCGGGGCCGATCCGCTCAAAACCAGCGCTTCCTGCCAGCTCGCCCTCCCCATGGCGGCCGCGCCAGCGGATCGCCAGACCGGAGCGACACTCCTGTTCCGAGAGGGCGCCGGTGCGACAAGCTTGCTGATGGGCGGGCACATCGATCGGCACCTGGATCGAACCCATGCGCAACCGGGCCCGCTCCGCCGGGGTCACCACTCCCTCGCGCACCAGAGCATCCAGCGACTGATCGAAGCGGCGGGGGGCCGCCTGTGCCCCCTGCCACTCGTCGACGCTGGGCCGCAGCGGCGCCGGCACAGCGCCGGAGAGGGGGGGGCGGAGTGGCGGCACCGGCGCCGTCACCGAGGGGGGGGGCAACAGGGGGCCGGAGTTATCACCCGTAGATGGGGCCGCGAGCAGCGCGGCGGCTGGCTCCTGCTGGGCCCAGGCCAGGGGGGTCCCTGCAGGGGGCAGGCCCCCGAGGGATGAGAGGGTGACCAGCAGCGCGAGCGCGGCGGCGGATCGCGCTGGGGGCACAGGCTGGGGCGGCTTATGCATCAGGGAAGCTTAGAAAAGGCGCCGTAGCTGCGCCCGCCTCGGGCCCAGGGCCAGCTCGAGGGACCCGTCGCTCCCGAGGCCATGGGCCTGCCACCATTCCCCCTCGAACGGCACCGGCAGCGTCGGCAGCAGCAGACGCGCCTCCGCCTCCCGCCGCACGCGCTCGGGGGCAAGGGCCTGGGCGGCGGCCCACTCCAACGCGAGCAATACCCGGGCAGCGAGGACGGCGGTGTCGAGGCGGTGGCGGCCCAGGGCCCTTGCAACGGAGGTCGCACCGGCGGGTACGGGGTTGTGGCCGTTCAGCCCCAGCCCCACCTGGGCCCAGCGGATCCGCTCACCCCGGCGGCGCAGCCGCGGCAACAGGCCCGCCACCTTGGCGCCATCGAGCAACAGATCGTTGGGCCACTTGAGGCGCGGCTTCAGCCCCAGTGCTTCGAGTTGCAGCGCCAGCCCCACCGCCACCGCAAGCCCAAGGGCCGCCGTGCCGTGGGGCTGCGGGGGCCAGGGCAAGGCGGCGCTGATCCAGACGCCGCCTGGCGGCGCTTGCCAGGGCCGGCCCTGCTGACCATGGCCAAAGCGCTGCTGGCCCGAGAGCACCGCCAGCGGAGGTTGGGCTCCCGCCCGCAGCCATCGCTCCAGTTCGATCTCGGTGCTGGCGCAGACCGGCCACCGCCGCAGCCGCCAGGGGAGCCCCCGACAGGCGCTCCCACGCAGCTGGTGTCGGGCGGCGGCGATACGCCCGATCATGGGGTGTGCAAGGACGTCAGAGGCTGCGCAGCCAGGCACCGATGCGTTGGGCCCCGGCCTCCAGCTCCGCCACCGGATGCACCAGCGCCAGCCGTTGCCAGCCCTCCCCAGCCGCCCCGAAGCCATGGCCCGGGGTGAGGGCCACACCGGTGGCCTCCAGCAGCCCGGCGCAGAAACCTTCGGAATCGAGACCTGCGGAGCGGGCCGCCGGTGGCAAGGCCAACCACAGGTAAAGCGCCATTTCCGGCCGCTGCAGCGGCCAGCCCTCGCGCTCAAGTGCCTCTGCCATCACCTCACGCCGTTGGCGGTAGGTGACCAGGAGCTGGGACGGCCACTCTGGCGCCTGCTCCAGGGCGGCAATCGCGCCGGCCTGGAGGGCCAACGACTGGTTGAAATCCACCACCGCCTTCACCTGGCGCAGGGCCGTGATCAGTGCTTCGGCGCCGATGGCAAAAGCGAGCCGATAGCCCCCCAGGCACCAGCCTTTGGAGAAGGAGAAGAACTCGATCCCGCAGCGGCGCCAGAGCGGACTGCGCAGGAGGGCCGGGGCCTCGCCCTCGAGCACCAGATCCACGTAGGGGTTGTCGTGGGCGAACACCAACCCATGGCGCACGGCCCGGGAGACCGCCTCGTCCACCCAAGCCTGCTGGCCCACGGTGGTGGTGGGGTTGTGGGGGAAGCCCAGCACCATCAGTTTGAGTTGGTCCCAGGCGCTGGAAGGAATCTGATCAAAATCCGGGCGCCAGCCCTGCTCCGGCCGCAGCCGCAGAAAGCGGGGCTCCGCGGAGGCCAGGTGCAGCCCACCCAGGTGGGAGGGATAGTAGGGATCCAGCAGCAGGGCCGAGTCACCGGGATTCAGCACCGCCAGGGGCAAATGGGCGGTGCCCTCCTGGGAGCCCACCAACAGCAGCACCTCCCGCTCGGGATCCACGGCCACGTCGAAGCGGCGCCGTGCCCAGGCGGCCACGGCTTCTCGGAAGGGCCCCGTGGCGGCGTGGAGGCAGTAACTGGAACTGGCGGGCTGCCGCAGGGCTTCAGCGATGGCGGCCATCGCCGCAGGTGGCGGCTGCAGATCAGTGGAGCCCAGGGAGAGATCCAGCAGCGGGGGCAGGACCTGGCCAGTTGCTGCTGCCGTGATTCGGCGCTGCAGGTAGGCGGCCTTGCGCTGGTCGTTGCGGGCAAAGACACCGCTACCGAGCCGCTTCAGCCGCTCAGAGGTGAGCATCCAGGAACGCCTGCAGCTGGGGTTTGGCCATGGCCCCCTCGTGGCGAGCCACCTCCGAGCCGCCCCGGAACAGGATCAAGGTGGGCAGCCCCTTCACGTTCTGGCCATCGCGGCTGAGGGGATTGGGGTCTGATTCGAGCTTGCCCACGCTCAAACGGCCCGCATAGGTGCTGGCGGCCCAGTCCATCAACGGCGCCATCAATCTGCAGGGCCCACACCAACTCGCCCAGACATCCACCAGGACCGCGCCGGGATCGTCGAGCACGGCGGCCTGAAAGTTGGCATCGTTGAACTCGGCGACAGCCACGGCGGCGAACGGAAGCTGGGCCGATTGTATGGACCGGACGGCACCGGCAGGCCCTGGTTCTCGCCGGCTCAGAGCTTGTCGATCGAGCGCTTGAGGTCTTCGAGTTCGGCATCCACCTGGGCCGCCTTGGCGGGTTCGAGCTTGGGCAGCGGTGCATCGGCCGCAGGCAGGGGGATGGCGGCCGCTCCGCCCTCAAGCCGATTCTTGAGGGCGGCCAGTTCGTCATCAACGTCGCTTCCCCCCTCAAGGGAGGCGAACTGGCTCTCCAGATCGGCACCGGCCAGCTCAGCGGCCGCCTGGCTGCGGGCCTCCTGCTGCAGCACTTTCTCCTCCATCTGCTCGAAGGCGGCCATGGCGGAATTGGTGCCAAGCCCGCTGACGGCGCTCTGGAGCTGCTCCTGGGCCTGGGCGGCCTGGGACCGGGCCTTGAGCATGTCCTTTTTGGTCTTCGCCTCGGCGATCTTGCCCTCGAGCGCCAGCAGGCTCTTCTTGAGGGTCTCCACCTGGCCCGCCTGGCCACTCAGCTGGGCGTTCAGGGCAGTGGCCGTGTCCTGGTAGGTCTTGCGGCGGCTGAGGGCTTCGCGAGCCAGATCCTCCTCACCCTTCTTGAGGGCCAGTTCGGCCCGTTCGTACCAGGTTTTGGACTGCGCCTCTGACTGCTCGGCCTGGTTCTGGATGCGCTTCTGGCTGGCGATCGCGGTGGCCACGGCCGTGCGCAGCTTCACCAGGTCGGCCTGCATGTCGGCCACCGATTGATCCAGGATCTTCCCGGGGTCTTCGGCCTTGCTCACCAGGTCGTTGAGGTTGGCGCGCAGCAGGCGGCTCAACCGATCGAAGAAGCCCATGGATCAAAAAGGGGGCAAGTTGGAGGGTAGCGGCAGGTGGCTGAAGAACGATGTCCAGCCACGGCCGGTTGCCCGCACCTAGCCTGCCCCCATGGCTCGCGCCCACCCCGACCAGACCCGCCGGATCGGGAACCTCTCCCTGCTGATGGCGGCGCCGCGGCCGCCGGCCACGGCCCTGGGTGACTGCCTTGAGCGCCTTCAGCATGAATGGCAGCGGCGGGGAAACCTGGCGGCCCTCTGGCAGGCCTGGCCACGCATTGCCGGTCCCCAGCTGGCGCCCCATTGCCAGCCGTTGAGCTTCCGCGCCGGCCTGCTCACGGTGGGGGCCAGCCACCCCCAGTGGCTTCAGGGCCTCCGCTACAACCGTCACCAGCTGCTGGGGGCCCTGCGTGGGGCTGGCTTCAGCGTCCGTGATCTGCGCTTCCAACAGCTCCAACCCGCCGCGGCCTTCACCCCTGGCGCCGAGGCGGAGGCCGCCTCCTGGGCTGTCCACCCCAGCCGCGTGGATGTGCACGGCATGGCCACGTGTCCTCACTGCGGCCGTCCCTCCCCAGGGGGAGAAATCCAGCGCTGGGGCCACTGCAGCTTCTGCCAGCGTCAGCCGGAAGAACCTGGGTAAGCAGCCGCCCAGCCAAGAGCCTCAAAAACGCTCCGGTCGCGGATCACGCCATTCAAGGCGCGCCTCGGAGCTGGCGATCAACCCCTGGGCCCGTGCGCCCAGGCGACGGCGATCCAGACGCCAGAGCCGATAGAGGCCCACACGGGCCAGTTCCTCAGCCGCCAGCCCCTGCCAGTAGGGCTCCTGGGAGGTGGTGGCATCGATCACGACCAAGACGGTGGGGGACTGATCGACGCTGGTGGGGACCTGGCCGCGGCGGCGTTCATGCAAAAGGCGGTCCTGGAGGTTGACCAGAGCGTGGGGCGAGCGGCCCTCGTAGAGCACCACCCGGCGGCTGTAGTAGAGGAGCGAGGGCTTCATGATTCCCACCATCGCCAGCGATTCCTGCGGCCGCCTCTGGCGCACCACCTCCGAGGCGATCTCCCTTACGGGTCGCTGCCGCACGCCGTCCCCGAGGCTCCACATCGGCAGCACGGCCAGGGAATGGAACAGCACCACCGGCAGCTGCACGGCCAGCAACCAGCCCGGGGGACGCAGGGGCCAGCGCCAGAGCACCAGGCCCACCGCCACCACCAGGGAGAAGCAGAAGGCCGCCCGCAGCACCAGACCACTCGCCAGCAGCTCCGTCGGAAGGGTGGGCATCTCCGGATCGTTGATCAGAGGCACCCAGCGGGGGGAAGCCCAGAGCGCCGCCGCCAGCACGGCCCCGAGCAACAAGGTCAGGCCCCGGGCCCAGTCCAGGGGCCGATCGCCCGCCTGGTTCGCTGAGCCCCACGCAGCCGGCTGATCGGCACCCTGGGCGGCGATGGCAATGAGCAGGGCCGCCGCCGGGGTGGCCGGGAGCCAGTAACTGGGCAGCTTGGTGGCCGACACCGTGAAGAACGCCAGCACCACCAGGAGCCAGCAGGCGGCGAAAGCGCCAAGGCTTTGGGCGGGAAGGCTGGGGTTCGATGCGCCTCGAAAGGGCGAGCCTTGCGCTGACAAGCCCCGAGATGGGGAACGCCCCAGGGTCCGAACAAGCCCGAGCAGCAGCAGCGGCGTGAACGGCAGGCTGGCCACCACCAGCACCGGACCGAAGTACCACCAGGGCTGCAGGTGCTGGTTCACCACTGAGCTGAACCGCTGCAGGTTGTGATAACCAAAAAAGCTGTCCCAGAAGGGTTTCCCCTGGACGATCAACTCAGCGGCGAACCAGGGAACCGCCACCAGGGCGGTGATCCCCAGGCCCAGCAGGGGCCGAAACCCCGTCACCAGACCGCCAAGGCGGCCCTGCTGCAGCCCAAAAGCAAGCACGGTGAGCCCCACCAACAGCAGGGCCACAGGGCCTTTGGCCAACACCGCCAGCCCCAGCACCGGCCAGGGGGCCCACCAGCGGCGCCGGGGATCCGCCTGGCCCTGCCAGAACAGCAACAGACTGAGGGCCACGCAGGCGCTGAACAGGGCATCACTGACGGCGATGCGCCCCCAGAGGATCACCAGGGGGGAAAGGGCAAAGGCCAACGGTGCCGTCAGGGCGGTCAACGCCGGCCACCGTGGCCGCTCATTCAAGGCCCCCGCCGGCTGGGGCCAGCGCAGCAGGGTGAAGGCCAGGGCCACCATCACGGCGATCGAAGCCAGGGCTGAGGGCAGATTGGCGGCCCAGGTGCCCAGGGGGTTCCACTGCTCCTGCCATGGAAGCCGGTAGAGCAGCCCCATCAGCCAGTACACCAGCGGCGGCTTGTCGTAACGCGGCAGCCCGTTGACGGCGGGGGTGAGCCAGTCGCCGGACTCAGCCATGCCCCGGGCGGCGGCGGCGAACAGTGGCGGGGTCTCATCCACCAGACCAGAGCTACCCAGGTCCCTGACGAACAGCACCACCCCGAGCGCGACGGTGAGGCCCAGCACCACTCCCCTGCTCAGGCGGGAAGGTCGCTCAGGAATCACGCGGAGGGACACGGGGCATCCGAACCTATTCCCGGACCGGTGTCACGCCTGTCACCGCCCCAGGGCCGCCAGCAGCCACCGCTCCAGCCGTTCGGCGAAGGCGGCGCGAGAGCAGCTTCGCTCCACCCAGGTCCTGCAGCCCCGCCGATCGAGAGCCTCGGCGCCGGCCACCGCGGCCGCCAGGGCGGGAACATCGTCGGGGGGCACCAGCTGCCCATTGACCCCCGGCTGCACGAGCTCTCCGGGTCCGCCGCGGCGGTAGGCGACCACGGGGACGCCGCAGGCCATCGCCTCCACCACCACGTTGCCGTAGGCCTCGTTCCACTTCGGGGTGTTGAGCAGCGCCGCGCAGCGGCCCAGCTCGGCCTGGAGCTGGGCCGTGGGCAGAAAGCCTCGCCAGTCGATGGTGCCGGCGGACACGGAAGCCTCCACGGCGGCGGCGTAGGCGGGATCCTCCACCAGCCCCCACACCGCCAGGCGCCGTCCCAGCAGGGCCGCCGCCCGGGCCGCATCCTCAAGCCCCTTCTCCGGAGCGATCCGCCCCACCCAGCCCAGCAGGGGCTCCGGTGCTGCACAGAAGGCGTAGGCGCGCAGATCGAAGCCGTTTCCCACGACCACAGGCGGTTCGGGCAACTGAAAATCCTTCGCCTGGGTGAGGGTGTGGAACGCCAACCGGCGTTGATCCCAGCGCGCCACCTCCGCGATCACCGCATCGGTGGCCTCCGCCACCGAGCCCATGCTCACCAGGTGCAGCAGGGGGGTCGCCAGCTGCGGCGTGAGCCAGAAAGGCAGCCAGTCGTAGGCCAGGTTGATCAGGGCATCGAAGCCCGCCTGCTCCGCCACCGCCCGCTGCCACAGGCGCGGCAGCAGGGCGTTCACGGGGATCTGCACCGGGGCGTCCCGCCGCTGGTGCTGCCAGCTGGGCTGGTCAACCCCGGGGCACGTCCAGAGCCGGGCGCGTTCGCAACCGGCGGGCAAGCGCGAGCCAGAGGCCGCCAGCACGGTAAGTCCATGGCCGCGTTCCAACAGCCCCGCCACCAGGCTGGCCAGGGTGAGCTCCACGCCGCCTCCTTTGCCGCTCCCGAGCGTCCCCACAGGTGTGCTCACCACCAGAAGCCGCAGGGCCTCAGCTGCCATGTGTCCCCCTCTCCCAGAGCTGCTGGCGCCGATTGATCAGCAACACTGAAGCCAGGGCCACCGCCGCCCCCAACCACTGCAGGGGCCGCAGCTCTTCCCCCAGGAGCAGCTGGCCGCAGACCAAGGCGAACAGAGGGGTGAGGAAGGTCAGGGAGCTGAAACCGGTGAGGTCGCCGCGGCTGGCGAACCAGAAGAACAGGCCGTAGGCCAGGGCGCTGCCAAAAATACTGGCGTAGGCCATCAGGCCCCAATCCAGGGCTGACCAGGCGGGCCAGAAGGGGGGGGCCGCACTGAACACCAGGGGGGCGAGAGCCGCTCCGGCCAGAAGCGGCAGCCCCCCCAGGAGCATGTGCCAGCCGGTGATCGCCACCGGGTCGCTGTACCGGCAGGCATAACGACTGATCACGGTGCCGAAGGCCATCGCCAGGGCAGCCCCCAGCATCCAGAGTTCGCCGTGGCTCCAGGCCCGTGCCCCCAGGCTCGTTGGGGCCTCGAGCCACCAGTGCTGCAAGAGCGGCGCCGGCAAGCCCAGACACACGATCCCCAGCAGCCCCAGCAGCAGGCCAAACCAACCCACCGGATTGATCGCCTCAGCAAACAGGCTGCGGGCCAGCAGTGCCACCACCAGGGGTTGGGAATCGATCAGCACTGACCCCAATCCAGCGCCGGTCTGGCCCAGGCCCCTGGCCAGCAACGCCTGAAACAAGGTGCCGTCGATCGAGGCGAACAGGAGCAGCCAGGCCAGGTCGCGGCGATCGACCCCCAGGGGGCGACCCGACAGGACAGCGGCCAGAAGCACCAGAGCACCGGCGGGCACCAGGCGCATCCAGGCGAGGGTGAGCGGACCCGCGCCCGGCAGGAGTGGTTTCATGGCGGCCATCGCCGTGCCCCAGAGCGCGAAAGGCAGCAGCATCAGCAGCCAGCGCGGCAGAGAGGGCATTGGGCAGGAGTGGGAGCCCCTTTTTAAGATCCAGCCACTGCGCACTGCGTTTCATGCCCTGGCCCTGGCGCCGCAAGTCCCGCCGCAAGATGGCCAGGATTGCCATCGAAGGACCGATCGCCGGTGCCACCCGGGAGCGGGTGCTCAAGGCCTTGCACCAGGTGGAGGAACGTGAATTCCCCGCCCTCCTGCTGCGCATCGACAGCCCCGGGGGCACCGTGGGCGACAGCCAGGAGATCCACGCCGGCCTGCTGCGTTTGCGGGCCAAGGGCTGCAAAGTGGTGGCCAGCTTCGGCAACATCTCCGCCTCTGGTGGGGTGTACGTGGGCGTGGCCGCCGAGCGAATCGTCGCCAACCCCGGCACCATCACCGGCTCGATCGGCGTGATCCTGCGGGGCAACAACCTCTCGAAGCTGCTGGAGCGCATCGGCATCAGCTTCGAAACCGTCAAGAGCGGCCTCTACAAGGACATCCTCTCCCCGGACCGCGCCCTCAGCGAGGGGGAGCGGGAGCTGCTGCAGGCCCTGATCGACTCCAGCTACGGCCAGTTCGTCTCTGCTGTGGCCGAGGGGCGCGGGCTGAGCGAGAGCGTGGTGCGCAGCTTCGCCGACGGGCGCGTGTTCAGCGGCGCCCAGGCCAAGGAGCTGGGCCTGGTGGATGAGCTGGGGGATGAGGAGGACGCCCGGCGGCTGGCGGCCCGCCTGGCCGATCTCGATGAGGAGAAGACCCGGCCGGTGACCTTCGGCAGACCACGCAAGGGACTGGGGGTGCTGATCCCCGGTCGCGCCCTCTGGGGTGAGCTGCAAACGGCCCTCAGCCTCGAGCTGGCCTGGGGAGGTCAGCCCCTCTGGCTCTACCGCCCATGAGCGCGACCCTGGCCCTGCGGGCCCTGCGGGGGGCCACCACCGCCAGCGCCAACACCGCCGAGGCCATTAGTGAGGCGGTGGCTGAGCTGATCGGAGCGCTGATCGAGCGCAACCAGCTCGACGGTAATCACGTGCTGTCCGTCACGTTCAGCTGCACTGCGGATCTGGATGCCTGTTTTCCGGCGGCGGTGGCCCGGCGCCAAGCGGGCTGGGACGCCGTCGCCCTACTGGACTGCCAGCAGATGGCCGTGGCCGGTGATCTGACCCACTGCATCCGGCTGCTGGCGCACGCCTGGATGGAGCGTGAGCGCCCAGTGATCCACCCCTACCTCAGGGAGGCGGCCCAGCTGCGCCCGGACCGATCTGGTCACAACTGACAGCTCCACTGCCGCCCACCGCCCGGGCTGGTGATCCCCCATTCTGAACAGAATCGATTCCATGGCGCTCCGCCTCGGTGCCCGCCACTCCTCACCACCATGACCTCCCCGCTTGCCGTCCTGCGGCGTCCCCTGGCCATCGCTGCCGCTACTGCCGGTGCCACCTTGCTCGGCGGACTGGCTGTGGCCGGTGGCCTCGCCCTGCTGGAGGGCACCGCATCTGCTCCGGCCCGGGCCCAGGGAACACCCGGCCTGCTGGAGTTTCGCTGGGATAACAATAAGGATTACCGCAGGCTCTATTACTTCATTACCGACTCCGGCCGACTGAAGCGCTCGGAGTATTACCTCATCCTCAAACCCAAAGACCGCAAGACCGCCATCCTCAAACTGAGCATCTCCATCCCACCCTCATTCGATGTGAAAATCGACCCAAAAGATGTCAAATTATGTGTGATGAAGGAGGGTGGGATGCTCTCTCGTACGCGCTGCCTAGAGGAGATTCCTGCTGTGGTGGAGATCCCCAAGGGGGGGGGATCGATCGACATTTTCCCCAACACACCGGTCTCGGATGCGAAAACGATCGGGGTGTACATCAACCTGTTCAACCCCTTCAACATCGGCATGTACCAGTTCAACGCCTTGGCCCAAGCCCCTGGCGACGTGCCCATGGCCGGCTATCTGGGAAGCTGGATCATCCAGATCGATCCATCCAACTGAGCGCACCGGCTGATAAGTTGATCCATCCTGTCCAAACCGCCGCAGAGCCGGAGCCATGACCAAACGGACCCTTGAAGGAACCAGTCGCAAACGCAAGCGGGTCTCCGGTTTCCGTGTGCGCATGCGCAGCCACACCGGCCGTCGCGTGATCCGCACCCGTCGCCGCCGCGGCCGTGCCCGTCTGGCGGTCTGAAGCTCGTCAACCTGCAGTCAACAACGGCCCCGCAGCCATGGTCCTGCCCAGGGAACATCGGCTGAGGGGCCGTTCCGTGTTCGACCACCTGTACAAGCAGGGGGTGCGTCACCAAGGCCTATGGATGGTGCTGCGCTTGATTCCTGCCCGCGACACCCTGCTGAAACCCGAACTCAGACGGCAACCACCCAGCCCCTGCCGCTGCGCCGTCGTGATCAGCACCAAGGTGAGCAAGCGGGCCGTGCAGCGCAACCGGCTGAGGCGCCTGCTCCACGGGCGTCTGCGGCTGAGTTGCTCGGCTCTCGAACCCCGGGGGCCGGGCATTTGGCTCCTGCTGAGCCTCAAACCGGGAAGCGCAGAAGTCGCCGACGACGATCTGCTGGGAGAATGCGCACAGCTCTTGCTGAAAGCTGGACTGCGCCCATGACCACAGACCCCAGCAGCACGCTGACCAGCTCCGAATCCCTGTTCTTCGAGGGTGGTCCCGCCCGGGGCGATCTGATCCTCAACCTGCTCTTCGGGCTCACGGTGATCGGCATCCCCTTCGCCGTAGGGGCGATCGTGCGCGCCCTCTGGCTCCGTTTCCGCATCACCAGTCGCCGGGTCTCGGTGACGGGGGGCTGGCGGGGCCAGGACCGCAGCCAGGTGGTCTACAGCCAGATCAAGGAGGTGCGCTCGATTCCCCGCGGCCTGGGCTTCTGGGGCGACATGGTGTTGGTGCTGAGCGACGGAGCCCGCCTGGAGATGCGCGCCGTGCCCCGGTTCCGCGAAACGGAGGCCTACATCAAAGAACAGATTGCCGCGCGCGTCCCCGCAGCTCCCAATGGATTCGGCACGACCCAGGCCGCCAGCGCCTGAGGCTGCCCGGCGCCAACGGCCTGCGCTCATGCACACTGGCCCCATCGACCCCGTCCTCTGACGCCCCGACGCCGTGATCGGCTACATCTCCGACAACCTGCTGCTCCCGATCCTCGATTTCTTCTACGGATTGGTTCCCAGCTACGGGCTGGCGATCATTGCCCTGACGGTGGTGATCCGGCTGGCCCTTTTCCCTTTGAGCGCCGGCTCCATCCGCAGCGCCCGGCGCATGCGCATCGCCCAGCCGGTGATGCAGAAGCGCCAGGCCGAGATCAAGGCGCGCCACGCCTCCGACCCCCAGAAGCAACAGGAGGAACTCGGCAAGCTGATGAAGGAATTCGGCAGCCCCCTGGCGGGCTGTCTGCCCCTGCTGGTGCAGATGCCGATCCTGTTCGCCCTCTTCGCCACCCTGCGGGGTTCACCGTTCGCGGATGTGCCCTACACCCTCAACCTCAAGGTGCTGCCCGCCGACCAGATCGCCGCCGTGGAGCCGAAGCCCTTCACCAGCGCCAGTCACTCGATCTTTGTCACTGAAACCCAGCATGTGCCGGTGATTGCCAGCCTTCCTGGGGGCACCAAGCTCGGCGTCGGCGAGCGCCAGCAGGTGCGCATCGAAACCAAGCAAGGGGAATCCTTCAGCTCCCTGCTGGCGGGTGTTGACAACGGAGAGGCCTTCAAGCCCTCCTGGAAAGTCAGCAAGGGTGAGGAGGTGGTGCGTGTCAGCAGCGATGGCACGGTTGAGGCCCTGGCCCCCGGTGATGCCACCGTGGAGGCCACCATCCCGGGCCTCGCGGCCCGCAGCGGCTTCCTGTTCATCAAGGCCCTCGGCCAGGTGGGCTTCTACACCGATGGCGCCATCAACTGGGACATCGCCATCCTGGTGGGAGGTTTCGGCCTGAGCCTGCTGGCCTCCCAGGTGCTCTCAGGCCTCGGCATGCCCGCCAACCCCCAGCAGGCCACCGCCAACAAGATCACACCCGTGATGATCACGGGGATGTTCCTGTTCTTCCCCCTGCCGGCCGGGGTCCTCCTCTACATGGTTGTCGCCAACATCTTCCAGGCCCTGCAGACCTTCCTGCTCACCCGTGAGGCCCTGCCCGACAACCTCCAGGCGATCCTTGATCAGCAGCTCACCCAACAGACCGTGACGGCCAGCGCCGGAGGGGCTGGGATCGATCGGCTGCCCTTCGAGCCCAAGGGCAAAAAGTGAGCGATGCGCTCCGGCCGGTGCCCCTGCAGGAGCTCAGGCTTCTGCCGGCTGGACGCCGTTGGAGTGTGGATCAACCCCTCGACGACCTGGACAGCCTCACCCCGGTGCGGGGGGAACTGGAGGCACGGCACCAAGGCACCGTTCTTGAGGTGCGGGCCCGGGCTGAAACGATCGTCAACCTCTGCTGTGATCGCTGCCTGGGCTCCTACAACCATCCCCTGGCGACCGATAGCCATGAGCTGATCGAGCTGGGTGAACCCAGGGATGAAACCGGGGCGGTGCTGGAGCTGGATTCGGACGTTCCCCTGGAAACCCTTGATCCCCGCAGCAGTTTCGATCCAGCCCGTTGGCTGTTCGAGCAGCTCCACCTGCAACTGCCCCTGCGCAACGACTGCGGCCTGGACTGCCCAGGCCCGGATCTGCCTGGGAAGGCGCCCCCCGCAGGGCACCCATCCAGCACCGGCGGCGGGGACCCCCGATGGGCGGCCCTTCGCAACCTGCCATTGCCCTGAGTCGCCATGGGCCAGACCTGGTCAGACCATCTGGATCTGCTGATCCGCGCCCGCACGCCGATCCTCTGGATCCGCAGCCCCGAAGAGGAGCGCATCGCCACCCTGCTGGGGGAGGGGGCGCGGCGGCTGGGCCAACGCCTGCTGCTGCGCTGGGATTTCATCCAGGGCCTGCGCGGACTGCCCAACCGCGAGGGTGAGGCCGCCCGCAACCCCCTGGCGGCCCTCCAGTGCCTCGATGGGCTCACGGGCGTGCAAGGAGCGATCCTTGTGCTGCATGACTTCCACCGCTATAGCGAAGACGGGGCCGTCTGCCGCAAGCTGCGCAATCTGTTCGTCAGCCTGCGCCAACACCCGCACACCGTGGTGATCACCGCCGCCGAGTGGCAGCTGCCTCGGGAGCTGGAGGAGTGCATCACGGTTCTCGATCTGCCCCTGCCCGAGCCCGACGCGATCCGCGCGCTGCTGATGAGCATCGCCCAGGCCAGCGAACAGCCCCTGGCGCCCAACGAACTGGAGCAGCTCGCCCATAGCTGCAGTGGCCTGAGCGAACAGCGCATCCGTCAGGTGGCCGCGCGGGGGCTGGCCCGCCGCGGCCGCCTGGGCAGTGACGATCTGGCCGAAATCCTGGAGGAGAAGCGCCAGGCGATCGCCCGCAGCGAATTGCTGGAGTACTGCCCCAGTGAGGCCAGTCCCGCCGACATCGGTGGCCACGAGGCCCTGAAGCAATGGCTGGAGCGGCGCCACCAGGCCTTCAGCGACGAGGCGCGTCGCTACGGACTGCCCCTCCCCCGGGGGGTGCTTCTGGTGGGACCCCAGGGCACCGGCAAGTCGCTCACCGCCAAGGCGATCGCCCACGGCTGGGCGATGCCGTTGCTGCGGCTGGATGTGGGCCGGCTGTTCGCCGGGCTGGTCGGGGCGAGCGAGGCGCGCACCAGGGAAATGATCCAGCGGGCGGAGGCCATGGCCCCCTGCGTGCTCTGGATCGACGAGATCGACAAGGGCTTCGGCGGTGACGGCCGCAGCGACGGCGGCACCAGCCAGCGGGTGCTGGCCAGCCTGCTCACCTGGATGGCCGAAAAGAGCTCAGCGGTCTTTGTGGTGGCCACCGCCAACGGCATTGAGCGGTTACCGGCGGAGCTGCTGCGCAAGGGCCGCTTCGATGAGATCTTTCTGCTCGATCTCCCGGATGCCATCGAGCGGCGGACCATCCTCGATCTGCAACTGCGGCGGCGGCGGCCCGAGCACGCCATACCGCTGGAGGTGGTGGTCGACCGCAGCGAGGGATTCTCCGGCGCCGAGCTGGAGCAGACTGTGGTGGAGGCCATGCATCTGGCCTTCAGCGAGGGCCGGGAGTTCGGCGAGGCCGACCTGATCGGCGCGGCGGCCCAACTGGTGCCCCTGGCACGAACGGCCAGGGAACAGCTTGAGGCCCTCAAGCAATGGGCCAGCAGCGGCCGAGCCCGCCCCGCCTCCCGTCGCCCCTGATTGCGGGTGGTAACGAAAGCCAACGCACCGTAACGAAGCCCCCGGGGAGGCTCAGGCGGAGCGGGGCAGGACTCCTAGCTTCAGCCCACCCGATCGGTGATCCCTTGGAGACACGCCCTTCCATCGCCATGCAACTGACCGTGGCCTGCATCGGGGCCGGGGTGATCACCAGCTTTGCGGTGGCCCAGGGTCAGAATCCCCTCACCGCCTTGGGGATCACGCTGTTCTCCGCTGTGGCTGCGGTGATGGTGGGCCAGGTGCTCTGAGCGCCACGAACCAACGCTGATAGAAACGGCAGATTCCTTCCATGGCCCTGCCTGAGCCCCAGAGTGTCCCTCAGAGGGGCTCCCTGACCCCAGACCAGCTGCGGGCTCTGATGCCCGCCCTGACACACAAGACCTACTTCAACTACGGCGGCCAGGGCCCCTTGCCCACTCCCTCCCTTGAGGCGATCAGCGAGGCCTTCGCCACGATTCAGGAGCTGGGGCCGTTCACCAGCGCCCTGTGGCCCTGGCTGGAGACGCTCACATCCAGGCTGCGCCGCAGCCTGGCCGCCAGCTGTGGTGTGCCCACCCATCGGCTGGCCCTCACCGAAAATGTCAGCAGTGGCTGCGTGCTGCCGCTCTGGGGTCTCCCCTGGGAGCCGGGCGACCAGATCCTGATCAGCGACTGCGAACACCACGGCGTGGTGGCCGCCTGCACGGAGCTGGCCCGGCGCCAGGGTCTCCAGCTGGGCCGTTTTGGTGTGAAGACGCTGGTGGGAGGGAACGGGGCCAGCGCCCCAGAGGCGGCCCTGGACGCCCTGGAGCGTGCCCTTACCCCCTCCACCCGCTTGGTGGTGCTCTCCCACCTGCTCTGGAACACGGGCGTGGAGATGCCGATCCCAGCGGTGGCCGAGCGCCTGGCGGCCCACCCCCGCCGCCCCTGGTTGCTGGTGGATGCGGCTCAATCCTTTGGGAGCCTGCCCATCGGCCCCGCCGCCGGGGCCGCCGACATTTACGCCTTCACCGGGCACAAGTGGGCCTGCGGCCCCGAGGGGCTGGGGGGCGTGGCCCTTTCGGAGCGAGTGCTGGAGCAGGCCAGCCCCACGCTGATCGGCTGGCGCAACCTGCGCCAGGAAACCGACGAGCACGGCGGCTGGCACCCCGATGGCCGCCGTTTCGAGGTGGCCACCTCCTGCGTGCCCCTGGTCGCTGGCCTGCTGCACTCCCTGGAGCTGCTCGAGCAGGTGGGTCCGATTGAGCGCCGGCTGGAGCTGATCAAAGAGCCCAGCGGACGCCTCTGGCGGGGCCTGCAGGATGCGGCCGGTGTGAAGCCCGTGCTGGAGGCACCGCCCACGGCCGGGCTGGTGAGCTTCCACGTGGAGGGCCACGACCCCACCGCTGTGGTGAAAGCCCTGGGGGAGCGGGGCCTGTGGATCCGCAGCCTGGAACAGCCCGCCTGTCTCCGGGCCTGCACCCACCTCACCACGACGGAAGGGGAAGTGGATCACTTGCTTGAAGCCCTGGCCAGCCTCTGAGCCGCAGCGTTCTCAGCACCGCCCAGGCAGGGGCTAATTCCTTGCGGCCGTCCTCAATCTGGGATTGAAGTCCTGGGCTGAAGAACGCCCACCGTCGACTGGTTCCGCAGGCCCAGATGAACGACCTGGTTGGGGAGTTCCGTCGATCCATGGTTTTGGTTGATCCTGCAAGGGGACTGGTGTTGGTTCCCTCTGCCCCAAGCGGATCTCTGCTTCGGATCCCGCGCGACCCATGTACTGGTGATTCTGGATGCTCCCCAGGATGGTGGTGGGATGGAACCCGAATCCCGTCTGCCTCCCTCGTTACCACCCCCAGTTGGAATGAAACCATCCAGCGTCCTTGTTCCCGGCGCGCCATCCGCCCAGGTCGGCCCTCGTCACCACCGCGGGCCCCGTTTCAGGCACGAGGGCGCTCGTAACCGAAAAATCCCTCCGATTGCCCCGGCGCCGATGCTCTCCTCAAAGGGGCACGGGTAAGCACAGTGGCACCAAATTCGCTCAGGGCGAGAAGCCATCGTCCTGTGCGGCCGCCCAGGACACACCCGTGCTGCCCCCGCCCCCTGGGCGCCTCTGGACTCTGGAACCTCGACGGCACCATGAAAAAAGGGGCCGATGAGGCCCCTCTGGCGCGTGACGTCAATCGTTAACAATCGGACAAAGCAACCGCACCACCTGGGTCGATCCATCTCCCCACGCGCCGAGGCTTGTCCGATTCAATCGGCGCGGCCCTCGAGGAGATTGCGATGGACCCATCCGGCCAGCAGAGCACCAACGATCGGCGCCAACCAGAAGAGCCAAAGCTGCCCGATCGCCTCACCACCGACCCACACGGCCACTCCGGTGCTGCGGGCCGGATTCACCGAGGTAGCGGTGACCGGAATGCTGATCAGGTGAATCAGCACCAGTGACAGGCCGATCGGCACACCCGCGAGGTCCTTGATGGCGTCTTTGCTGGTGGTGCCAAGGATCACCAGAAGGAAAATGAACGTGAGAACCACCTCGATGATCAGGGCCGAGACAAGTCCGTAGCCCGCCGGTGAATGGGCTCCAAACCCATTAGTGGCCAGGGGGTTGCTGCCCGTGAGCACAAAGCCACCGGCCCGACCGCTGGCGATGCCGTAGATCAGGCCACCGGCGATCACTCCGCCGAGCACCTGGGCGGAGATGTAGGTGAGCAGGTGGGATCCTGGAAAGCGGCCACTGGCCCAGAGACCGAAGCTCACGGCAGGGTTGATGTGGCACCCCGAGACATGGCCAATGGTGTAAGCCATGGTCAGCAGGGTGAGACCGAAGGCCAGAGAGACCCCCAGCAAACCAAGGCCCAGGGGGTTGTTGGCGGCCTGGTCATAGGGAAAAACCAGCGCCAGAACGGCACTGCCGCAGCCGCCGAACACGAGCCAGAAGGTGCCGATCAGTTCAGCCAGGAACTTCCTCGACAGAGGGACAGCAGCAGCCATGGGCGCAGGGACGAAAGGATGAACAACCCCGCAAAGTTACCCTCAGGCCCCCGAATCTCACCCCATCCCCAGGCCAGGGTGTGAATCAGGAGACATGGGCCGGTGCCCTTCAACTGGCTAAGGCCGCGGCGCGGCCTCGCAACGCCTTCTCCGCCTCTTCCCGGTCGTCGAAATGGATGCGGGTGGTACCGAGGATTTGGTAGTCCTCGTGCCCCTTGCCGGCGATCAGCAGCAGATCCTCCGGCTGGGCTGCCGCCACCGCCTGAGCAATCGCCGCGGCCCGGTCACCCTCCACGAGCAGGTCGGTGCCATCGGGGATGCCAGCCACCACGTCATCGAGGATTTGCTGGGGATCTTCGGTGCGCGGGTTGTCGGACGTGACCACCACCTGATCGGCCAGGGCGGCGGCGATGGCACCCATCTGCGGCCGCTTGCCGCGGTCGCGGTCGCCGCCACAGCCGAACACGCAGATCAACCGTCCGGCGGCAAAGGGGCGTGAGGCCTTCAGGGCGTTCTCCAGGCCATCGGGGGTGTGGGCGTAGTCCACCAGCACCGTGGGGACGGACGCGGTGCTGCCGGGTCCGGCGGTCACCCGTTCCATCCGTCCCGGCACGCCAGCAAATCGGGCCACCGCCGCCAGCAGCGGCTCCAGGGGCAGCCCCTGCTGCTGCAGCGCACCCACGGCCTGGAGCAGGTTCATCAGATTGAACCGCCCCAACAAGGGGGAAACGAAGCGTCCCTCTCCTTTCGGTGTGATCAGGCGCCCACTCACGCCGCTGGAACTGAAGCTCAGCTCAGCCATGCGCAGCTCCGCCTCACCGGACTCGCTGGCCAGCAAGGAACTGCGCCAGCACTGGCGGCCCAGCCGCTCGGCCAGCCGCTGCCCCCAGGGATCGTCCACGTTCACCACCACCTGGGGGTCCTCGCCCGTCCGCAACAACGGAGCGGCGAACAGCAGGGCCTTGGCCTCGAAATAGGCCTCCATCGAAGGGTGGTAGTCGAGGTGATCCTGGGTGAGGTTGCTGAACACCGCACCGGCGAAGTCGCATCCGGCCACCCGCCCCTGATCAAGGGCATGGGAACTCACCTCGATGGCCGCCACGCTGGCGCCGGCCTGGGCCGCCTCCGCCAGCAGGGTCTGGAGCTCATCGGCAAAGGGGGTGGTGTGGTGGGCGGTCTGGCTGAGGCCTGGCCAACGGTTCACCAGGGTGCCGAACAGGGCACTGGGGCGGCCGCAAGCCGCCGCCAGATGCTCGATCAGATGGGTGATCGTGGTTTTGCCGTTGGTGCCGGTGACCCCGATCAGAGCAAGCCTGCGGCTCGGATGGCGCCAAAAGGCCGCCGCCAGTTCCCCCGCCACGGTGGCCAGGGGCTCGGTGGCCACCAGCACGGCCTCCCCCGGCGCGGGCGGGGCCGCCGCCGCCGCCGCCGGACTGATCACCGCCGCCACGGCCCCGGCCGCCAGGGCCGCCGGCCAGAAGCTCCCCCCATCGACGGTCTGGCCAGGAAGGCCCACGAACAGGGTGCCGGGGCCGACGCGGCGCGAATCACAGCTCACCGCCGCCACCTCCCCATCGGCCAGGCCCTCGGGGACCGCCAGACCGACCGACTGCAGTAGGGGGTGGAGCAACGGGCTCATGGGTGGGGAGGTCGCGGCACCCGGAGGGATCCCCGGGCGGAGGGGCGGGGCCTTTTTAAGCGGGCGGGAGCGGAAAACTGTTCCTCTGCAACCAAACCCGCAGCCCGTCCCCCGACAGCCGCGGTGACACCCGCGCCAGGTCCCGCCAGCGCCCCTCCCAGCGCTGGGCCAGCACCGGCACCTCCAGCCCGTAGCGGGCCTGGAGCTCGGGATCGGCGTCCACATCGATCAACTCGAGCACCGGCGCCGGATCGAGTGCCGCGAGCCGTTCCGCCAGACCCTCGCAGAGGCAGCAGCCCGAGCGTGTGTAGAGCCGAAACGAGACGTCCTCAGGCAAGGGGGGCACAGTCAGGAATGGAGAGACAGAAAGGCGCTCAATCTGGAACGGGATCGCAGCCGCAGGGGGTGAAGGGGTGGCAGCGCAGCAGCCGCCGCAGGGTGAGCCAACTCCCCTTCCAGGGGCCATGGCGGCCGATCGCCTCAAGGCCATAGGCGCTGCAACTGGGGATGAAACGGCAACGGGGCGCCAGCAACGGCGAGATCCAGCGGCGATAGATGCCGATCAGGGCCACCAGCACCATGGCGACAGCCCCTGAAACACCCATCAGGCCAGCGGATAGGATCGTTGGCTGGCGTTCCAAGCCGGGGCCCCGTGAAGGTCTTCCCTCCAGCATGCCCCGGCCTTGGCCCACGTCCGACCATTCAACCCTTGATTTCCTTCCTCAATGTCTCGATACCGCGGCCCTCGCCTGAGGATCACGCGGCGCTTGGGAGACCTTCCTGGTCTCACCCGTAAGTCCGCCAAGCGGGCTTATCCCCCCGGTCAGCACGGCCAAGCCCGTCGCAAGCGCTCCGAATACGCCATCCGCCTCGAAGAGAAGCAGAAGCTTCGTTTCAACTACGGGATTTCCGAACGTCAGCTGGTGCGCTACGTGAAGAAAGCCCGTGCCCAGGACGGTTCCACCGGAACCAACTTGCTCAAGCTGCTGGAAAACAGGCTCGACAACATCTGTTTCCGTCTGGGCTTCGGCCCCACCATCCCCGGCTCCCGCCAACTGGTGAACCACGGCCACGTGAGTGTCAACGGGCGGGTCGTCGACATCCCCAGCTACCAGTGCAAGGCCGGCGATGTGATCGTCATCCGGGAACGCAAGGCCAGCAAGCGCCTTGCCGAAGGCAACCTGGAGTTCCCCGGCCTGGCCAACATCCCCCCCAACCTCGAACTTGACAAGGCCAAGCTGACCGCCAAGGTCAACGGCAGGATCGAGCGCGAATGGGTGGCCCTGGAGATCAACGAACTGCTGGTGGTCGAGTTCTACTCCCGCAAGGTGTGACCCCCGAGAGTCACCCACCAAGCCTGGCTTGGTCTCCTCCCCCCGCCTTCGGCGGGTTTTTTTTGCGCCCTTTGGTCGCGCCACAGGGGTAGAACGCAGCACGTCCCCTTCAGGCTTGGGTCCGTTTCGGCGGCTCATCCCAGCCGCAGCACGCGCTGAGCATTGCTGCGGCACACCTGAATACGCTGGTCTGGGGAGATGGCGGCGGTTTCGATCCAGTCAGATGCCAGCTGAATGTCTTCGTAGGGGTAATCCGTGGAGAACATCACCGCGTGATCGCCCATCGCCTCAAGGGCACAGCGCAGAGGTGCGTCCGCGCAGACCCCGGAGGTTGTCACCGTGAGATGCCGCTTCAACGTTTCTGAAGGGGGCTGACTCAAGGAACGGCCGAGGGGCGTCACAGCGGCACGGCTGTCGAACCGCCAAAGCATGTACGGCAGGGTCTCTCCCATGTGGCCAAGGATCAGCCGCGCCCGCGGATGGCGCTCAAACACCCGGGCGAACACCAGGCGAAGCATGTGGGTGGCGGTGTCACAGGTCCAGCTCCAGACGGCCCCCTCCAGCTCAGGATGACCGCGGAACGCCTGGGTGTGCTCGCTCACCAGGCCCGGGTGCAGATAAAGGGGAACATCAAGCTGCTCAAGCGTGTGCCAGAAAGGAGCGAATCGGGGCTCGTCAAGGTAGGCACCAGTGGTGGCACCGTTGATCAGCACCCCGACAAAGCCGAGCTCCAGCACACAACGCTTGAGCTCGCTGCAAGCTGCCTCCACATCCTGCAAAGCCACACAGGCAAACCCGCGAAAACGCTTGGGGGCAAGATCAATCCGTTTGTTCAGAAAATCATTGGCGCGGTGGGCCAACTCAACCGCCAGAGCGGCATCCTGAATGGATTGCACCCCAGGTGCTGTCTGGGAAAGAACGGATAGCGAGATCCCAGCCAGATCCATGGCCTTGAGGCGCTGATCCGAAAATTCCGGAAGTGCAACCTCAATCGTGCGCAGCACGTCGGGATCGAAAAAGGCCACGTCGTTGATCGATGGCTCAAGGCCAGGCGCCGTGAAGTGCTCTTCAAGGGCAACCTTGTCGGTGATCGATGGCATGGGGAGAAACCGCTCTTGACCAGCGGAACCAGACTTGGACGGGGAGAGGCGATCAGCCGCCGATCAAGGTCTCCAGCGCGACCGTCACATCCGCCTGACGCATCAGCGCCTCGCCCACCAGCACCGCGTCGGCGCCGGCGCTCACCACCCGGTCCAGATCGCCGCGATCGAACAGCCCCGATTCGCTCACCAGCAGCGCCCCGCAGGCGCGCACGCGCTCGCCGTAGGTGGCCATCAGAGTTTCGGTGACGGCCAGATCGGTGTGGAAGGTGGCCAGATCGCGGTTGTTGATGCCGATCAAGCTCACACCACCCAGGGCCAGCACGCGCTCCAGTTCGCCGCCGTCGTGCACCTCCACCAGCACTGCCAGGCCGAGGGCCTGGGCCACCTTGAGCAGGTAGGCCAGGTCCTGGTCCGTGAGGATCGCAGCGATCAACAAAGCGGCATCGGCTCCGGCCGCCCTGGCCTGGAACAGTTGATAAGGCGAAAGGATGAAGTCCTTGCAGAGCAAGGGCAGGTCCACCACCTGGCGCACCGCCACCAGCACCTCGAAGCCCCCCTGAAAAAAGGCCTTGTCGGTGAGCACCGAGAGGCAGCTGGCCCCGCCGGCGACGTAACCCCGGGCGATCGCTTCAGGATCGAAATCCTCCCGGATCACCCCCTTGCTGGGGCTGGCCTTCTTGATCTCGGCGATCACCGCCGGCTTGCGGCAACTGGCACGCAGGGCAGCGAGAAAATCGTGGGTGGCGGGCAGCTCCTCCACCTGCCTTTTGAGCTCCTCTAGGGGCACCCGAGAGCGGGAGGCCTCCACTTCTTTATCTTTCGCCCAGACAATCTTTTCGAGAATGTGGCGCGGTTCGGCCTCCGGATGGGGGATGCCGAATTCCAGGTGGGCCACCTTCACCGGCGGATTGGGCGGGCGGCGACGGATCTCCAACGTTCAGACCCCCACCGGCTGACGGGCGGAGCTCACCGCTGCGGCAGCCTGCTTGTAGGCCACCTCCACCAGCTCACTGAGGGTCGGGTGGGTGTGCACCTCGGTGGCCAGCTGCAGCACGCTCTGGCGGCGGGCCACGGCGTTGGAGATCTCCTGGATCAGGTCGGCGGCGTGGAGGCCATAGATGTGGGCGCCGAGCACCTCGCCGCTGGCCTTGTTGAACAGCAGCTTCATCAGCCCATCGCTTTCGAGTTCGGCCAGGGCCTTGGTGTTGGCCTTGAAGTAGCTGCGCACCACCCCCAGTTCGAAGCCGCCGGCGACAGCCAGGGCCTTGGCGTCGGCTTCGCTCAGCCCCACCGAGCTGATCTCGGGATGGGTGAAGGTGGCCGCCGGGATCGAGCGGTAATCGATCGTGCGCGGGTGGCCCAGGATGTTGTCCACCGCCACGGTGCCCTGGGCGGCGGCGGTGTGGGCCAGCATCAGCTTGCCGGTCACATCGCCCACGGCCCAGAGGTGGGGCGCCGGCACGCCATCGACCAGCACCCGCAGGCTGTCATCGACGGGGATGAAGCCCCGGTTGGTCTCGACGCCAACGCTCCCCAGGTTGAGTTCCTTGCTGGTGGGCACGCGGCCGGTGGCCACCAGCACCGCATCCACCTCCAGAACCTCCACCAGCTCCTTGCTGGCCATGTCGGCCAACTCGATGCGCACGGGGCTGCCGGGGGTGACCTTGCGGGCGAGCAGACCGGTGCGGGTCTCGATGTCGCGGCCCTCGATCAGCTTGCGGGCCGCCAGCTTGGCGATGTCGGGATCGAAGGTGGGCATCACGCGATCGAGCGCCTCGATCAAGGTGACCTCACAGCCCAGGGCCGTGTAGACGTCGGCGAACTCCAGGCCGATGTAGCCGCTGCCGATGATCGCGATCCAACGGGGCAACGTGGCCAGTTCGATCGCCTCGTCGCTGGTGAACACGGTGCGGCCGTCGGTTTCGATGCCGGGGGGCACGAACGGATCGGAGCCCGTGGCGATGATCACCTCCCGGGCCGAGTAGATCCGATCAACGCCATTGCTCTGGCGCACCCCCACCTTCTGGGGCCCCTCCAGCCGGCCCTTGCCCCGCAGGATCGTGGCCCCGGAGCGCTCAAGGGTTTTGGTGAGGTTGGTGCGGATCGCGGCCACCAGCTGGGCGGCGTGGTCGGCGATCGCCTGGCGCTCGAAACGCACCGGGGCGGCATGGATGCCGAAGGCACGGAGGTGCTCAACATCCGCCAGCTCCCGCACCCGGCCGCTCGCCGCCAGCAGGGCCTTGGAGGGCACACAGCCGCGGTTCACGCAGGTGCCGCCCATGTCGCGGGATTCGATGATCGCCGTGCGCAGGCCGTGGTCGGCGGCGTGTTTGGCCGCATCGAAGCCGCCGTAGCCGGCGCCGATCACGATCACATCGAAGTCGAAAGGCGCGCTTGCGTCGGACACCGGCCGCTGGCAACTGAGGCTGGCATTCTCCCCTGGCGCCGCCCCCTCAGCCCCCGCCGGCTGAACCGAAACGCTGGCGGCTGCGCTCCAGCAGCAGCGGCGCGGCGGCCACAGCCACGTTCAAGGACTCCACCTGGGGGCTGTGGGGGATGGTGACCCGGTGGCTGCAATGCTCCAGCAATTCCGGGGCGAGCCCAGCGCCCTCGTTGCCCAGGAGAAGCACCGTGGGCCTGCGCCAATCCAGCTGCCAGTAGGGAAGACCGCCCCGCACCACCGTGGCGACCACCTGCAGCCCCTCCCCCTGGGCGGCCGCCAGGCGCTCGATCAGCTCCGCCGTCCCCTCCAGGCGCCGCAGGGGCAGGGCCAGGGCCGCCCCCGCGGAGGCCCGCAGCACCTTGGGCTGCCAGGGATCGGCGCCCCCCGCCAGCCAGAGCGCCCCCACATCGGCCGCCAGGGCCGTGCGCATCAAGGTGCCGAGATTGCCGGGGTCCTGGAGCCGGTCGAGGGCCAGCAACAGATCGGCGCCAGGGGCTGGATGGTGATCGGGGAGGGGGAGGCTGAGCACCACCCCATCGGGGTGCTCGGTGGTGGCCACCGCCGCCAGCACCGGCTCGGCCACGGGCTGCAGGGGAACGGCGAGTGGAAGCAACTGGACCAAGGGCGGATGCCGCGCGATCCAGGCTTCCGTGGCCAGAACCCTCTCGGGCCGCAGGCCCCGGCTCAGCACCTCCTCGAGCAGATGGGTGCCTTCGACCAGCAGCAGTCCATGCTCCCGCCGCCCTCGGGCCCCCTGGAGGGCACGAAAACGGGCCACCTGAGGATGTCGCCGGCTGGTGATCAGCTCGGGCCAGAAACGGCCACCCTTCATGGGCAGAGCAACAGCAAGAGCTGATGGGCCGCTTGCCGTCGCTCAGAAATGATGGTGACGGCGCACATGCAACTTGTCGTTGAGCACCAGCTTGGATTGATCCAGGTCCAAGCCCTTGACCGAGGCCACCTCGCCCTTGAGACCCTCTTGGGAGAGGTTCTCGATCAGTTTCTTGAGGAGAATGTCTTCGATCGTCGACTCATCAAGGCTGTCAGGGGTGAGGCTCTCAAGAAACTTGCCGAGCTTCGAGGCCACCACTTCTGAAGCGTTGGTGATCTTCAGCACGATCATTGTTGGGGCTCAGGCGAGGTGCTGAAGCGAGAAGAGTGAAGTGCGGATGGGGAGACTTGAACTCCCACGACATTGCTGCCACTAGTACCTGAAACTAGCGCGTCTACCAATTCCGCCACATCCGCGGGCGTACGTCGCTGTTGCGACCCGGCCACCATAAAACATCGACCGGCCGCGGCCTGAGGGCCCAGCGCCAGGCCCTGCCCGGGGGCCGTCGGGCGGCGAGAGGGAAGGGTTCCAAGACAGTTCGGGTGGCGGACCTCTAGACGGTGCGACGAATCATTGTCAAGATGCCGGCACAAAAAGCGGGACCGTACAAGTCATGACCCTGACGGCTGCTGTCCCGTCCCAGCACGTGCTCACACCCCAGTTGGAGATTGCCGGTGGACGCCGGCTCAGTGGTGACATCCGCGTCAGCGGTGCGAAGAACTCAGCCCTCGTGCTGATGGCCGCCTCCCTGCTCAGCGAGGACGGCCTGCGGCTGCGCAACGTTCCTCCGCTCACGGACATCACCGCCATGGGCGAGATCCTCGCCTCCCTCGGAGTCGGGGTGCTCCGGGGAGGCGACTGGATCGAGATGGACGGCGGCACGCTCAGCAAATCGGCGCCGCCCTACGAGCTGGTCAACAGCCTGCGGGCCAGTTTCTTCTGCATTGGGCCACTTCTTGCCCGCCTCGGCGTGGCCCGGGTGCCCCTGCCCGGTGGCTGCCAGATCGGCACCCGCCCGGTGGTGGAGCACGTCAAGGGGCTCAAGGCCCTTGGCGCCCAAGTGACGATCGAGCACGGGGTGGTCTCGGCAGTGGTTCCCGGCCGCGGCCACCGGCTCAGCGGCGGGCGCATCCACATGGACTGCCCCAGCGTCGGTGCCACCGAGACCTTGATGATGGCCGCCGTACTCGCCGATGGCGAGACGGTGATCGATAACGCGGCCCTCGAGCCTGAGGTGGTCGACCTGGCCGGTCTGCTGATCGCCATGGGGGCTCGCATCCGCGGCGCCGGCACCCCCAGCATCACGATCGTGGGGGTTGACCGTCTGCACGGGGCTGACTATGCCGTGATCCCCGACCGGATCGAAGCCGGCACCTTCCTCTTGGCTGCCGCCATCACCCGCTCGACCCTGCGGGTGTCACCGGTGATCCCCGAGCATCTGAGCGCCGTGCTCACCAAGCTCGAAGAGGCCGGCGCCCGGCTCGAAGCCGACGGCAGCGCCCTGACCATCTCCGCCGAGAGCCTCATCGCCGTCGATCTGCGCACCCAGCCTTTCCCGGGCTTTCCCACCGATCTCCAGGCCCCCTTCATGAGCCTCCTGGCCACGGCCACAGGCACCAGCGTGATCACTGAGAACATCTTCGAGAACCGCCTGCAGCATGTGGCTGAACTGCAGCGCATGGGAGCGGCGATCCGCATGCAGGGCAACACCGCCTTCATCGAAGGGGTCCACCGCCTCAGCGGCGCTCCCGTGCAGGGCAGCGACCTGCGGGCGTCTGCGGCCATGGTGTTGGCGGGCCTGGCGGCGGAAGGCATCACCACCGTCCAGGGGCTCGACTACCTCGATCGGGGCTACGCCGATTTCGAAGGCAAGCTCAACGCCGTCGGTGCATCGATCCGCCGCCACGGCGGCTGATCCGGGCAGGGCCCAGCCCAGGGCGGAAGGCCCTCCCCTACAGTCTCCAGGCGGGAGCGTGCCGGAATTGGTAGACGGACTCGACTCAAAATCGAGCGCCTTCGGGTTTGTGGGTTCGAGTCCCACCGCTCCCATCTCGTCGGTGATGGACACCTACAACCGCTTCGATCTGGAGCTGGTCAAGGGCAAGGGTGTCTGGGTGAAGGACAGCCGCGGCCGCACCTACCTCGACTGTGTCGCGGGCATTGCCACCTGCACCCTGGGCCACAGCAGCGGCGCCCTGCGCAAGGCGCTCAGCAGGCAGCTGGGCCGGTTGCAGCATGTGTCCAACCTCTACCGGATCCCCGAGCAGGAGGAACTGGCCCGCTGGATCAGCGATCACAGCATCGGCACGCGCGTCTTCTTCTGCAATTCCGGCGCCGAGGCCAATGAGGCGGCCATCAAGCTGGCGCGCAAGCACGGCCACCAGGAACGCAGCATCGAGCGACCGGTGATCCTCACGGCCGAGGCCAGCTTCCACGGCCGCACCCTGGCGGCGGTGAGCGCCACCGGCCAACCCAAATACCACCAGGGCTTCGAGCCCCTGGTGGAGGGGTTCCGCTTCTTCCCTTACAACGACACCGCTGCCTTTGAGACCCTGCTCGAAGAAACCGAGGCGGACGGCCCGCGGGTGGCGGCGGTGCTGATCGAGCCGCTCCAGGGGGAAGGCGGAGTGAACCCCGGCGACCCGGCTTTCTTCGCGCGGGTGCGCGAGCTCTGCGACCAGCGCAACATCCTGCTGATCTTCGATGAGGTGCAGGTGGGGGTGGGCCGCAGCGGCAAGCTGTGGGGCTACGAGCGCCTGGGGGTGCTCCCCGATGCCTTCACCCTGGCCAAGGGCCTGGGGGGCGGCTTCGCGATCGGGGCCCTGGTGACCGCCGCGAAAGCTGATCTGTTCCAACCCGGTGACCATGCCAGCACCTTCGGCGGCAATCCCTTCGCCTGCCGCGCTGCCCTCACCGTCGTGCACGAACTGGAGCGGCGCGATCTGGTGGCCCATGTGGAGGCCTTTGGCGCCAAGCTCAGAACCCTGCTGGAGGAGCTGGTGCGCCGCCACCCCGACCAGTTGGAGGCGGTGCGGGGCTGGGGGCTGATCCAGGGCCTGGTGCTCAAACCTGGAGCCCCCAGCGCACCGGAACTGGTCAAGGCGGCGATCGATCACGGCCTCCTGCTGGTGCCTGCGGGCCCGGCGGTGGTGCGCTTCGTGCCACCGCTGGTGATCCGCCCCCGGGAACTCAAGCAAGCGGTGGAGCGCTTCGAAGCCACCCTGATCCACGTCACCGCCGCCGGCTGAAGGGGTGAGCGCCCCCCGCCTTGATCTCTTCGCGGATCTGATCGAACCGTTCCAGCGCCGGGGCGTGGACCTGGGCCTAGAACGCCTGGCCACAGCCCTGGCTGAACTCGATCACCCCGAACGCCGGTTCGTGGCCGTGCAGGTGGCCGGCACCAACGGCAAGGGGTCGATCTCCGCGCTGGTGCATGGGGCCCTGGTGGCCGCGGGCCTGCGCAGTGGGCTTTACACCTCACCCCACCTGCTCAGCTGGTGTGAGCGCATCCGGCTGGGGGCCGAGCCGATCGCCCCCGCGGTGCTGCGGCGGTGGCTCACGGAGTTGCAGCCGCTGGCCCGCCGCCACAACTTGACCCCGTTCGAGCTGATCACGGCAGCGGCCTTCGCGGCCTTCGCCGAGGCGGGGGTGGCGATCGCGGTGCTGGAGGTGGGGCTGGGGGGACGGCTGGACGCCACCACGGTCCATCCCCGCCGTGAGGTGATCGCCCTGGCTTCGATCGGCCTCGATCACCGGGAGTTCCTCGGCCCCGATCTGGCCAGCATCGCCGCCGAAAAGGCTGGGGTGCTGCACCCGGGCGCCCTGGTGGTGAGTGGCCCCCAGACGCCCGAGGTGCGGTCGGTGCTGGAGGCCCAGGCCCAGGCGCGGGGCTGCCGGCTGCAGTGGCTTGAGCCCCTGGAGCAGCAGGGGGATGAGCTGGTGGCAGGTGACTTGCGCTGGCCCAGCGCCCTGCCGGGGGCGGTGCAGCGCCTCAACGGCGCCGTGGCCCTGGGGGTGATCGAGAATCTCCGGCGCCTGGGCTGGGCGATCCCTGATCAGGCCATCTGCGCCGGCTTCAGCCAGGTCCATTGGCCCGGCCGCCTGCAGCGCGTGCTCTGGCGCGGCCACCCCCTGATCCTCGATGGAGCCCACAACCCACCGGCGGCGGTGGCCCTGCGGAGTGAGCGGGACCGGCTCGGAGATGACCCCATCCACTGGGTGATCGGCATCCTGACCAACAAGCAGGCACCGGAGATGCTTCAGGCCCTCCTGGCTCCGCGGGATCGGGCCTGGATCGTGCCGGTGGGCGGCCACAGCAGCTGGGGGCTGCCGGAGCTGTTAGCGGCCTGCCCTGAACTGGCCCACCAGCTCACAGGCGCCAAAGACCCCGAGGCGGCCCTGATCGAAGCCACTGGCACGACCCGAAGCCCCAACCGTCCGGTGATCGTGGCCGGCTCCCTGTACCTGCTGGGCGACCTGCTGGCCTCGGCGGACCTAGACCAGGAGTAGCCGCCCCACCGCCATGCCTGCCCTTCCCCAGCCTTGCCGGTCGGCGCTGCGCCAGGCGGTGGGGCCTGGAGCCTGGAACCAGTGGTGGCGCATGGCGGCAAGCCTGACGCTGCTGCTGGCCCTGGTGCTGGGGGGCCCCGGACCCTTTGAAGCCCCCCCCGCCGCCGCCGTCGATTTCACGCTGACCAACCAGAACGGCGCCGATTTCCATGGCCAGGAGCTTGTGGGCACCTCCTTCGCCGGGGCGGTGGCCCGGGGCGCCAACTTCGCCGGTGCCCAGCTGCAGGGCTCGATCCTCACCCAGGCCAACTTCGCCGATTCCGATTTCAGCGGCGCCGACCTCTCCAATGCCCTGATGGACCGCACGGATTTCAGCGGCACCAACCTCACCGGCGCGGTGTTAGCGGGCGTGATCGCCAGCGGCAGCAGCTTCAGCCAGGCCCACATCGAGGGGGCCGATTTCACCGGCGCCCTGCTGGACCGGGACGACCAGCGCAGTCTTTGCAAGCGGGCCGCGGGCACCAACCCGATCACCGGCATCGACACCCGTCTCAGCCTGGAGTGCTCCTGAGCCAGCCCCGCAGCTTTCCTGGGTTGAGCAAACCCCCAGGGTCGTGGGCGGCCTTGGCGGCCACCTGATCGCCGTCGATCACCCCGAGGCCGCCGTCTTCGACGGTGAGCACGTGGGGGTTGAAGAGCACGCCCCCCAGCTCCTTCACCTGGGCCATCAGTTCCGCCAGGGGGCCATTGCCCCGCCAGCGCACCAGGGGCAGGGCCGCCAGCCGCGCCGCCCCCTGCTGCCGCACGGCCTCCAGGTGCCAGAACAGGTCATCGCCCCAACGCCGGCGCAGGGCGGCGATCGCCGGGCCCTCCGGCTGGGGCAGCAGCAGCTGCAGGTAGGTCCAGCTCGGATCCTGGGCGCGCACGTGCAGGGTGGTGTGGTTCCAGGTGAGCTCCCGCAGCGGTAGGCCTTTCCCGCCCGCCTGGGGCGCCGACCAGACGATCCGTCCCCCCAGCTGGGGAACCCAGGCCTCCAACACCGGCAGGGCATCGGGTGCCGCCAACAGCAGCAGCCGATGGCCGGTGGCCGCCTGGCAGCCCACGGGGTTTGGGAGCTGCCGGGCGAGGGGACGCTCCAGCAGGCAGAGGGCATTCAGCAGCAAGGCTGAGGCCGGGAGAGCCTGGGCTGCCCCCAGGGCTGTGTCCCAGTGCTCGAACTCCAGCACCAGCTGCTGCCAGGGGACCGCCTCAGTGGTGGCCAGGGTGAGGGCCGTGATCAGGCCGTTGGTGCCATACGCATGGTTGAGCGCCCGGCTAGCGGAGGTATCAAGCTGC
This sequence comes from Cyanobium sp. Morenito 9A2, assembly GCF_024345575.1. Classification (GTDB taxonomy): domain Bacteria; phylum Cyanobacteriota; class Cyanobacteriia; order PCC-6307; family Cyanobiaceae; genus ATX-6F1. The sequence goes on along the minus strand of NZ_JAGQBJ010000001.1, from coordinate 23,204 downwards.
AGCAACCTGGGTTCGCGCTCCACCGTGACCACTTCCAGGCCGAGCAGGTGGCCGGGATCGCGCAGGAACCCCCAGCGGATCGAGCCGATGCCACCGGAGCCCCCGGCGATGAAGCCGCCGAGGGTGGCGGTCCGGTAGGTGCTGGGGGCCAGGCGCAGGGCACGGCCATGGGGCTCCAGCTGGCGATCGAGTGCCGCCAGCAGGCAGCCCGCTTCGGCCGTGACGATGCCGCTGGCCGGATCAACGGCCCTCAGCCGGTTCAGGCCGCTCAGATCAAGCACCACGCCGCCGTCCAGGGGCACGCATTGGCCGTAGTTGCCGGTGCCCGCGCCCCGGGCCGTGAGTGCCAGCTCGTGGCGGGCGCAGGCCGCCGCCACCCGCCGCACCTCCTCAACGGTCTGGGCCCGCACCACCAACTGGGCCCGCTTCCCCTGGAGCTGGGGCTGCAAGACGGGGGAATAGTCGAAGTAGTCGTGCGAGAGCCGCTCCAGCTCATGGCCCGCCGGCACGAGATCAAGGCCCACGAGCTCCTGAACGAGCGCCTCGAGCACCTCAGGGCTGGCCGGGGCAGGCCGCTGGTGGGCGGGACGGGTCATGGGAGCTAGGGCAGCGGGGAGAGCCCCGCCAGCAGCGGGTGATCGGACGGTTCGGGCGGCAGCCACTGGCCGGCGCGCAGCACGCGCCGCTGGGGCGGCCGGGCCAGCAGTTCGCCCCAGGTGCCGGCGGAGAGCACCACCAGATCGGCCGGAGCCCCCACCCGCACCACCCCATCCCAGGCCAGGCCCAGGACCCGGGCCGCCGCCGTCGTGAACGGGGCCAGGCCCAGGCGCTGCCAGGGGGCCAGCTGGGCCGCCGCTAACGACTGACGCAGCAACTCGATCGGGTCCAAGGAGCCGCCCGGGTACCAGGGGTCCTGGACGTTGTCGCCGCCGACAGCCACGGTCACCCCAGCCCGTTGCAGCTGGCGGATGGGCGCCAGGGGCCGGCGGCTGGGGGTCGCCTCCCCATGGCGACCCAGCAACCAGAGGTTGGTGAGCGGCAGGGCGATCACGCTCAGGCCCGCCGCCGCGATCGCTTCCGTTTGCCGCTCGAGGGCTTTGGTGCCGAGCAAGCCCAGGCTGCTGCTGTGGCTGCAGGCCAGGGGCACGCCAAACCCGTGCTGGCGCACCAGGCGAGTGACGAGGGCGACACCGGCACCCGGTTGGGAGTCGGCCTCATCCACATGCAGATCGACGCCGCAACCGAGCCCCTCCGCCAAACGCAGCAGGGCGAGCACCCCCGCCGCCGCCGCCTGGGGAGCCACGAACCCCGGACCGAGCACGCCCCCCAGCCGTTCACCGGCATCCGCCACCCGTCGCGCCAGGGCCGTTCCTTCGGGGGTCGCCCAGTGATCGATCGGCACCAGGGCCACCAGTTGCAGCTCAATCCGCCCCTGCCAGCGCCTGCGCAGCTCCAGCAAGGCCTCCCAGCTGGCTTCGGCCGCTGGACCAAGGCTGTCGATGTGGCTGCGCACGGCCCGCAGCCCCGAGGCCCAGGCCAGCTGCAGGGCGCGCTCCCCCCGCTCCAGCACCCGCTCGCGCGTGCGGCTCAGGTGCTCCTGGCCGTTGGCCGCCAAGGCCCCCGCCACGGTGCCGGCCTGGTTGGGATGCATCGACCAGCTGAAGGCCTTGTCGAGGTGGGCGTGGGGCTCAACCGGCGCGGTCAAAGCCAGGGGGAGCGCGGCGCCGGCCCTGGGCCCAGGGGCCTCCAAGGCACTGATGCGTCCCTCGGACACCCGCAGCTGCACCGCCACCAGACCCTCAGCGTCGGCAGCGGGGCAAGCGTGCCAAAGGGGATCAAGCAGCGCCCGCGGGAGGCGCAGGGGTGGCAGAGGACCGCCAGCGGGGCTCACTGCTGCCCCACCGGCCGGCTGGTGGCCTCCAGCTGCAGGAACTGGCCGGCTCCCGCCAAGGTGGACACGTGATAGCGCGGCAGGTGCAGCGAGGGCAGCAGCTCCTGGCCGCCCACATCGGTGTTGTAGACGCTGAACAGTCCGAAGTTGAGGCGTCGGGTGTGCCGGACCGCCAACTCCCCCAGCAGCTTGCGCTGGCTGTGAACCAGCTCCGGGCAGTTCTGCACCACCAGGCGCAGGAGCATCGGCAGCCCCCCGTCGCCGCAGATCTCCCGGGTGCTGAGGTCCACCAGTCGCTCCGCCGCATAGCTCTGGAAGTCGGCCGGTGAGGGGTTCGTGAACACCAGGGCAACACCGGCGGCCACCGCCACCCCACCCCCCAGGAGCAGGGGCCGAACGCGTCCGGTCGAGGCAGAGGTGGGTCGGCTCAACGGCGCAGGTCAGGTGAGGACTGCTTGATAGGATCGCGCAGTCCACGGCGGGCGTAGCCAAGTGGTTAAGGCAGCGGATTGTGATTCCGCCATTCGGGGGTTCAATTCCCCTCGCTCGCCCTTTTTCTCTTCGCCCTTCGCCCTCATCTTCTGAGCAGGGCGTCGAGCAACCCTTCCCCCCCGTGGCGCACCGGATCATGGGTGGGTAAGCCGGTGGCGTTTCGGCACGCTTCGATCGCCGCTGACGCCGCGGCCCCATCCAAACCACCAGTGTTGAGAGCGATGGCACGCACGCGGGGGGGGCCAGCGCTGGCCCCCATGGGTCGGGCCAAAGCCGCCAGTGCCCCCAGCAGCTCCACCAGTTGCCCCAGCGGCGGGATCGCCACCGGCAACGCTCCAGACCGCTCCCGGATGCGCTCCTGTCCTGCCCTGTGTACCAGCAGGAGCTCGGTGGGCTGGCTGCCGCGGACCAAGGGCAATGTTGCTGAGGAGCCCGGATGGCAAAGGGAGCCCTGGCCCTCCACCAGCAGCAGCCCATCGGACCCCAGCCCTTGACCCACCTCCAGCACGGCCTGCTCCACCGCCCCGGCGGCGTAGTCGACGCGCACCGCATCGAGGGGCACCCCCGTGCCGGCAATCAGGATCCCCGCCTGGCCCGTGCCCACAAAGCGGGCGTCGAGCCCCCGCGCCAGGGCCGCCGCCCGCAGCTCCAGGCAGGCACTCATTTTGCCCACGGCCATGTCGCTGCCCACCGCCAGAATCCGTCGTCCCGGCAGCGCCGCGGCCCTTGCCGCCGCCACCTGCAGCCCCTCCGGCTCCTGCCGCAGGTCCCAGATCCACTGGCCCTCCCGGATTAGCAGGCCTGCCAGCTCGGGATCGTCGCCCAGGCGTGTGTGCAGCCCACTGGCGACGTTCAATCCCGCCGCCAGCGCCGAGCGCAGATCGCTCCGCAGCGGCTCCGGCAGCCTTCCGCCGGAAGGGGCCAGGCCGACCACCGCCACCTCGGGCCCTAGGGGCAGGGCCTCCGCCAGGGACGCCACGACCGGCACGGCCCGACGAATCCCCGTCAGCGTCTCCAGGTCGACGCCGGCATGGACCGGATCCACCACCGCCACGATCGGGCCGGATCGATAGCGCAACAGCGCCAGGCCGGTCTTGCCGGAGAGATTGTCGAGGCCACCGTGCTGCATCAGCACCACGGGTGACTGGGGATCCAGGGGCGAACGGATGTTCATCAACCTTCCTTCCAGGACACCCCCAACCCCGGCCGCTCCGACGGCCGCACCCGGTCGCCCTCCAGCGGCGGGCCCTCGAAGGGGTCATCCACCAGGTTCAGGTGGCTGTCCAGGTCGGGCCAGCGCACCAGGGGCAGCAGCTGGGCGGCGGCGCCGTTGAGCAGGGCGCTGTCGGAGTAGCAGCCGAGCATCAGATCAAGCCCCAGCCGCTGGGCGACGCCGGCCATCAACAGGGCCTCGCTGAGGCCCCCGGTCTTGAGAAGTTTGAGGTTCACCCCATCCACATGGGGAGCAAGCCGCAGCAGATCCTCGAGGTTCCAGCAGCTCTCATCGGCCACCAGTGGGATCGGGCAGTGCAGATCGAGGGCGGCAAACCCCGCCGTATCGGCCTCGGGATCCGCCAGGGGCGCCAGGGGCTGCTCCACCAGCACCACCCCCTGCTCCGCCAGCCAGGGGATCAGCCGGCAGGCCGCCTGCAGGTCCCAGCCGCCGTTGGCATCCACCTGCAGCTCCAGCGCCTCGCCCTGGGCCTGGCCCCGGCGCGCCAGGGCTTCCGTCACCGCCCGCACCAGGGCGCGGTCATGGTCCACGCCATCGGGGCTGCCCAGCTTGAGCTTGAGACGGCGCGCCGGCAGCTGCTGCCACCAGCGCTCCAGCCGCGAGAGCACCTGCTCCACGCTGCCCAGCCCCAGGGTGAGGCTGGTGGGCTTCACGGCGGTTGGATCCAGGCCCCAGAGCCGCCAGAGGGGCTGCCCCAGCCGCTGGCCCCACCAGTCATGCAGGGCCAGATCCAGGCCGCAGCGGGCCGGCGGCGAGAGCCGCGTAAGCAGGGGCTCGAGGGCCTGGCGATCGGCGGGGTCCCGTCCCGCCAGGGCCGGTGCCAGGGCCCGCAGTTCGGCTTCCACCGGCTCCAGGTGGTAAGCCCGGTGACCGGTCTCGAAGCCGCCGGTTTCCCCCTGGCCTTCGATCCCTTCATGGATCAGCCGCACCCGCAGACGCGTGACCGTGGCCGTGGTGCCGCGGCTGATCGCCAGCGGCACGGCCTTGGTGAGCACGAAGCGATCGAGGCGCAGCTCCATGGGGGCGGGGCCTTGTCCGCAGAAGGCCTGCACCGTAGCCAGCGCCAGCGAAGTCAGCGCATGGGCCGGCGATCAACGAAACTGGCCCCATGGGCGCGCAACCAGCCGTGAGGGGCAGCTACTGGATCACCACCTTCGGGTGCCAGATGAACAAGGCGGATTCCGAGCGCATGGCCGGCATCCTGGAAACCATGGGCTATGCCCCTGGCAGCGACGAGCACAGCGCCGATCTGGTGCTCTACAACACCTGCACGATCCGCGACAACGCCGAGCAGAAGGTCTACAGCTACCTGGGCCGCCAGGCCCAGCGCAAACGCCTCAATCCCCACCTCACCTTGGTGGTGGCCGGCTGTGTGGCCCAGCAGGAAGGTGAGGCGCTGCTGCGGCGGGTGCCCGAACTCGATCTCGTGATGGGCCCCCAGCACGCCAACCGGCTCGGCACGCTCCTGGAACAAGTGGAGCTCGGCCAGCAGGTGGTGGCCACGGGCGAGCACCACATCCTCGAAGACCTCACCACCCCCCGGCGGGACAGCGCCACCTGCGCCTGGGTGAATGTGATCTACGGCTGCAACGAGCGCTGCACCTACTGCGTGGTGCCAGCGGTGCGGGGGAAGGAGCAGTCGCGGCGGCCGGAAGCGATCCGGCTGGAGATCGAGGGGCTGGCTGCCCAGGGTTTCAAGGAGATCACCCTGCTGGGGCAGAACATCGATGCCTATGGCCGCGATCTCCCCGGCATCACCCCCGAAGGTCGCCGCCAGCACACCCTCACCGACCTGTTGCATCACATCCATGACGTGAAAGGAATCGAGCGGATCCGTTTCGCCACCAGCCATCCGCGCTACTTCACCGAGCGCCTGATCGACGCCTGCGCGGATCTGAGCAAGGTCTGCGAGCACTTCCACATCCCGTTCCAGAGCGGCGACAACGACGTGCTCAAGGCCATGGCCCGCGGCTACACGGTGGAGAGCTACCGGCGGATCATCGAGCGCATCCGCGTGCGTATGCCGGAGGCCTCGATCAGCGCGGATGTGATCGTCGGCTTCCCGGGCGAAACCGACGCCCAGTTCCGCCGCACCCTCGATCTGATCGAGGAGATCGGCTTCGATCTGGTCAACACCGCCGCCTACTCCCCCCGCCCCAACACCCCCGCCGCCGACTGGCCCGGCCAGCTCGACGAGCCCATCAAGGTGGAGCGCCTGCAGGAGATCAACGCCCTGGTGGAGCGCACCGCCCATGCTCGCAGCGCCCGCTACCTCAACCGGGTGGAGGAGGTCCTGGTGGAGGGGCTCAACCCCCGCGATCCTGGCCAGCTGATGGGCCGCACCCGCAGCAACCGGCTCACCTTCTTCCCCTCGGACGGCCAGGCCATCGGCGCACTGGTGCCGGTGCGCATTGAGCAGACACGGCCCTTCTCGCTCAGTGGCCGTGCCCTCGCCCCGGCCCTGCGGCGCTGATACGTTTGGCGCCCCTGGGCCAGCTCCCTGTGCCGTCTGCGCCCACTTCCATCGGTCTGGTCTTCGGCGGTGTGTCCGGAGAGCACGCGGTCTCGATTCGCTCGGCGGCCACCGTGGCCGGCGCCCTCGGCTGCGGTTCCAATGCTGAGCGCTACCGGCTGTTGTGCTTTTACATCGACCAGCAGGGCCACTGGTGGCCGCCCGCGGTGGCCGACGCGGTGCTGGCGACAGGGCACCCTCTGGAGCCTGAAGAGGTGCCCGCCAGGCCGGTGCGGCCGGGCTTCCAGGGGCTGCCGGCCCCAGCCGCCGAGGTGGATGTCTGGTTTCCTGTGCTGCACGGCCCGAATGGGGAAGACGGCACGATCCAGGGACTGTTCACCCTGATGCAGGTGCCCTTCGTCGGCTCCGGCGTGCTGGGTTCGGCCGTGGGGATGGACAAGCAGGCGATGAAGGCCGCCTTCGCCGCCGCTGGCCTGCCCCAGGTGCCCTACCGCTGCGTGGACGCCGTCGAGCTGGGGGAGCCCCAGCGCTTCGAGTCCCTGGTGGAGCGCCTGGAAGCTCAGCTCGGCTATCCCTGCTTCATCAAGCCTGCCAACCTGGGTTCCTCTGTGGGGATCAGCAAGGCCACCAACCGCTCCGCCCTGGTGGGTGGCCTGCGCGCGGCGGCCCGCCACGACCGCCGGCTGGTTGTGGAGAAGGGGATCGTCGCCCGGGAACTCGAATGCGCCGTGCTGGGCCGCCAATCCATGCGGGCCTCCGTGCTCGGCGAAATCCGCTTTGACGCCGATTGGTACGACTACACCACGAAATACACCGAAGGGCTCAGCCACACCGTGATCCCCGCCCCGGTGCCAGCGGCCGTCAGCGAGCGGGCCCGGACGCTGGCGATTGAGGCCTGCCGGGCGGTGGCGGCCGAGGGGTTGGCCCGGGTCGACTTCTTCTATGAAGAAAGTCCCAGCGACGCCAACGGCGCCGGGGCGACTGCCGAAGCTGGAGCGGGAACCCTCTGGCTCAACGAGATCAACACCCTCCCAGGCTTCACCAGCCAGAGCATGTATCCGATGCTTTGGGCCGCCAGCGGTCTGCCGCTGGAGGAGTTGGTGCACCATTTGGTGCAAGACGCCGGAGAATGGAACATCCCCAACGGCGCGGAGGCACAGGCGGCATGAATCATGGGCTGCTTTGGTTGCCACTCCTGGTGGTGTTCGTGCTGCTCACCGCCCTGGGCTGGCTGGAACGGCGGCGCCAGCGTTTGTTTCGGGAGTGGGCGGAAGGCTCGGAGCTCGCCAAGCTCGACGGCTGCGGTGCCGCCCGGCTGATCGACGGCGAACTGAGCTGGAGCCGTTTCCACGCCGGCAACCTGGAACGGCAGGGCAGCTTTCCGATCAAATCGTTGGAGCTGGTGGAGCTGCTCTCTTTAGGCTCCGGTGAGGCGCCGCTCACGGAGGAAAGCCAGGGCAGCTGCCGCCTGCGGCTGGTGGGCGGAGGCCTGCAGAAGGATCTGCCCTTCGCCGATGCCGAGCGGGCGCGGCGCTGGATGGACGATCTGATGGCGCGCTCCCGCTGCGAACTGTGAGTCCCAGGAAGGAGTCGGCCTCGGCGGGCCCGCGCCAGGTGCTCTCCCCCGGGGCCGAACGGCGGCGGCTGATGCGTGAGCAACGGCGCCAGGATTTGCTGCGCCATAGCTGGCAGGTGGTGGTGCTCTCCGCCGCTGCAGCGGGACTGGGCTGGCTGCTGCTGCGCCAGGGCTGGATCCTGCGCGGTCCTGAACAGGTGGACGTCAGCGGAAGCCAGCAGGTGAGCCGCGAGCAGGTGATCCAGGCGGCCCGACTGACCTTTCCGGTGCCACTGCTGGAACTGCGGCCCCAGGCGATCACGGCCGCGCTGGGGGCGGCCCTGCCGGTGGAAAACGTGCGCGTGAGCCGCTTGATGCTGCCGCCCCGGCTGCGCGTCCAGCTCGTGGACCGGCAGGCGGTGGCCCGGGCCCAGCGCCGCACCGCCCAGGGGATGGAGCAGGGCTACGTGGACCGCTACGGCAACTGGATGAGCCGGCGGCAGCAGCAGGGGGCTGGGGGCTCCGGCCCAGCGGCCGGAACCTCGGTCGTCGGCTGGCAGCAGCGTTACCGCCCGGCCCTGGGGCAAGTGCTGGCCCGCCGCGACGACCTGGGCAGCCCCCTGCTGGAGGTGCGCTTCGAACCCAGTGGTTCCCTCTGGCTGCGCACCGCCTCCCTCGGGCTGCTGCGCCTTGGCCCCCCCGACGCTCAGCTGGAGCGACGGCTGGAGGTGATCAGTCATCTGTCCCAGGAGTTGCCGGCCAAGGTGCGCAACCTCAAACTGCAAGCCATCGACCTGAGCAACCCGGACCAGCCCGAGCTGGGGCTAGCGGCCCCGCTTCAGGGCAACGGTGATCGCAAGGGGTCCGCTGCGGCCGGTGTGGACTAAGACACGCGAACCCCTCGGAGTGGTTGGAGCCGGTTGCCGGCCCGGGGGAATCCGCGCGAAGGTGTATCAGGACACAAAGACCCATCGGGCCTCCCACCGACATAATGCTGGCCAAGGTCTTCGGAGCGGAACATCAGATGGAGAAGCCCCCCGAAGACCTCCCCACCGTCCCCAACCCCCGACCCGCGAAACCCGCCGAGATGTCCCTGAGCCCAGCCAGCAGCAACGGCATCGTTCCAAGCCAATCCGCGCGGATCGAGGTCATCGGCGTCGGCGGCGGTGGCAGCAACGCGGTCAACCGGATGATCGCCTCCGATCTCCAGGGGTTGAGCTACCGGGTGCTCAACACCGATGCCCAGGCCCTGATCCAGTCGGCGGCTCAGCAGCGCGTGCAACTCGGCCAGAAGCTCACCCGCGGCCTCGGCGCCGGGGGCAACCCCGTGATCGGCCAGAAGGCGGCGGAAGAATCCCGCGCCGAGCTGGCCCAGACCCTTCAAGGCGCTGATCTGGTCTTCATCGCCGCCGGCATGGGTGGCGGCACCGGCACGGGTGCGGCCCCGATCCTGGCCGAGGTGGCCAAGGAGGTCGGTGCGCTCACCGTGGCGATCGTCACCAAGCCGTTCAGCTTCGAGGGCCGCAAACGCATGCGCCAGGCCGAAGAGGGCATCGCTCGCCTGGCCGAGCATGTGGACACCCTGATCGTGATCCCCAACGACCGGCTGCGGGAGGCCATCGCCGGTGCACCGCTGCAGGAGGCCTTCCGCGCCGCCGACGACGTGTTGCGCAGCGGTGTCAAAGGCATCAGCGACATCATCACCAAGCCCGGCCTGGTGAATGTCGACTTCGCCGATGTGCGCTCGGTGATGGCCGAAGCCGGCACCGCCCTGCTCGGCATCGGCGTGGGCTCAGGCCGCTCCCGGGCCACCGAGGCGGCCCAGGCGGCGATCAGCAGCCCCCTGCTGGAGGCGGCCCGCATCGACGGCGCCAAAGGGGTGGTGATCAACGTCAGCGGCGGCAAGGACATGACCCTTGAGGACATGACCAGCGCCGCCGAGGTGATCTATGACGTGGTCGATCCCGAAGCCAACATCATCGTGGGCGCTGTGGTCGACGAAAGCCTTGAGGGTGAGATCCACGTCACGGTGATCGCCACTGGCTTCGATTCCGGCAACAGCTACCGCCCGGAGCCCTCGATCAGTACCTTCGTCTCGTCGTTGGGCACCTCCAGTTCCAGCGAGCCGGAACTGCGGGGCGCCACGATCCCTGCCTTCCTGCTCAACCGCCAGAAGAACGAAGGCTGAGGTCAGCTCCCGACGATAAATGGGGTGACCCGGAGTCCACGCCTGCCCTGAGCATCCCGTTTGGCTGCTCCCTTCCGGGTCTGACCAGGTTTGGGCGTCCGAGCCGCGTGGGTCCGAGTCGGTTGGATGCTAGCAATGGCCCCTGCGCACCTCTGGCCTGTGCCCCTGCGTCCCGGTGATCTGATCAAGCGGAAGCAGGCCGGCCAGCGCTTCGCGGTGCTGACCGCCTGGGACGCCCTCTCGGCCGCCCTGGTGCTGGAGGCCGGCGCCGATGTGGTGCTGGTGGGCGACTCGTTGGCGATGGCGGTGCTCGGACACGCCACCACCCTTCCGGTGACCCTCGAGGAGATGATCCACCACACCCGGGCCGTGGCCCGGGGCCTGGGGGGGCCTTCGGCCAGTCAACCCTTGCTGGTCTGCGATCTGCCCTTTCTGAGCTACCAGTGCGGCCTCGACCAGGCCGTGGAAGCCGCCGGCCGGGTACTCAAGGAGACCGCCGCCGCCGCCGTGAAGCTGGAGGGGGGCGAGAGCGAAACCGTCGCCGTGGTGGACCGGCTGGTGCGCAGCGGTATTCCGGTGATGGGCCACCTGGGGCTCACCCCCCAGTCGGTGCACCGCCTGGGCTATCGCCGCCAGGCGAACGATCCGATCAGCCAGGAGCGCCTGCGCCGGGCAGCCCTCGACCTGGAGGCCGCCGGCTGCTTCGCCCTGGTGCTGGAGCACGTGCCGGCCACCCTGGCGGGCACCCTGCGGCGGGACCTCTCGATCCCCGTGATCGGCATCGGCGCCGGCGACGACTGTGACGGCCAGGTGCGCGTCACCGCCGACCTGCTGGGGCTCACTGCGAGCCAGCCCCCGTTCTGCCCGCCGCTGGTGCCGGGCCGGGCGCTGGCGGTGGAGGCGCTCAGGGGTTGGCTGGTGCAGCAGCGGCAACCCGCTGCTCCCACCACGCCAGCAGCTCCCGCAGCACCGCATTGCTGAGGGCCAGGCCCTCCGGGTCGCTCAGGCGCCAGCGGGGGCCCTCGATCCCCAGCAGCCCCCGAGTGATGAACGGTCCGCAGAGTTCCCGCAGCAGGTCGAGCTCGCCGGGCCCCAAGCCATGCTCGGCAGCAAGCTCGGCCATGTTGATTCCCTCCCGGCGCCGCAGACCCACGAGCACGCGCTCATCGAAGGGCAGGGGCAAGGCTGCTGTGGGATCGAGTTCGATCAGGGGCTTCGCCGGGGCCAGGCGTTCCCCCAGCCAGGCGGCGTAGGTCTCCCGGGTGCGGGGGCGAGCCAGGCGCCGACCAAAGGGGGCGGAGGTGGCCCCGAGGCCAAACCCCCACCAGCCAGCCCCACTCCAGTATACGCGGTTGTGGCGGGACGCATGGCCTGGAAGGGCGTAGTTGGAGATCTCGTAGTGGCCATACCCCGCCGCCCGTAACCGCTCGGCGCTGAGCTCCATCAGGTCGGCGCCCAGGTCGGGTTCCGGCAGGGGCAGCTGGCCCCGGGCCTGGAGGCGCTCAAACACAGTGCCGGGCTCGATGGTGAGGTCGTAGATCGAGAGGTGGGGGGGGCATAGGGCGAGGGCCTGGTTCAACTGATCTCCCCAGTGCGCCAGGGTCTGTTCTGGAAGCCCCTGGATCAGATCCAGGCTCCAACTGCGCAGCCCCCCCGCCCTGTGGGCCTGGCGCAGCCAGCCGGCGGCCTCAAGCAGGTCCCCGCGGCGGTGGCGCCGGCCCAGACGCACCAGCACGGCGTCATCGAAGCTCTGGCCCCCCAGGCTCACCCGGTTGATGCCGGCGGCCAGGTAGCCCGCCAGCCGCCCTTGATCGAAGCTGGCGGGATCCAGCTCCAGGCTGATCTCCGCCCCGGGGGCCAGGCCGAACCGGCAGGCCAGCGCCGTCAGCAGCGTCCCCACCTGGGCCGGGGTCAGCAGCGAGGGGGTGCCGCCCCCCAGGTACACCGTCGAGAGCGGAGGCCCCCCCCCCGAACGCTCGATTTCGGTTTCGATCCACTTCAAGTACTCGGCAATCGAGCCCGAGTGGGCCCCGTCAGCGTGGTCCCCCAGGGGCACCACTGCGAAATCGCAATAAAAGCAGCGCCGGTGGCAAAAGGGGATGTGGAGATAGGCGCTGCGGGGCTGGAGCACGGGTGGGCCCCCAGGTGCGGATACCTGGCCCAGTCAAACCGGCCAGCATCCGGCATGCTGCTCCTAAAGCGCAGGATCGCCGCAGGCCGACCATGGTCGACACCCTGATCCTGGTGCTGTTCCTGGTCTCCGGCGCCGCCACGGGCTGGCTGGGGGTCGATCTGCTGCCCGAGGACCTGCTGATCCAGGTCAGCGACCTGGCCAAGCTGCGCTGGGAGCTGGGGGGATTCGGGGCCTTCGTCGCCCTGCTGGCTGGGCTGTTCTTCCAGCAGTTGCGGCGCCGGCTGATGGCCCAGGTGCGCAGCATGCCCACCGACCTGCTCGTGAGCCGGGCGGTGGGGCTGATCCTGGGACTGCTGGTGGCCAACCTGTTGCTGGCGCCGATCCTGCTGCTGCCCCTGCCTTGGGAGGTGGTGTTCGTCAAACCCCTGGCGGCGGTGCTCAGCAACGTCTTCTTCGGGGTGCTGGGCTACAACCTGGCGGAGGTGCACGGCCGCACCCTGCTGCGCCTGTTCAACCCCGCGAGCACCGAGGCGCTGCTCGTGGCCGAAGGGGTGCTGCTGCCCGCCACCGCCAAGATCCTCGACACCAGCGTGATCATCGACGGCCGCATCCGTGGGCTGCTGGAATCGGGGCTGCTGGAGGGCCAGGTGATCGTCGCCCAGGCGGTGATCGACGAGCTGCAGGCCCTGGCCGATTCGAGCAACAACGAGAAGCGGGGCAAGGGGCGGCGGGGCCTGATCCTGCTGGCGGCCCTGCGGGAGACCTACGGCCGCCGGCTGGTGGTCAACACCACCCGCTACGAGGGCGCAGGCGCCGATGAGAAGTTGCTGAAGCTCACCGCCGACACTGGTGGCACCCTGCTGACCACCGACTACGGCCTGACCAAGGTGGCCCAGGTGCAGGAGCTCAAGGTGATGAACCTCAGCGAGCTGGTGATCGCCCTGCGCCCCGAGGTGCGGCCGGGGGATGCCCTGCAGCTCAAGATCGTGCGCGAGGGCAAGGAGGCTGAGCAAGGCGTGGGGTACCTGGAGGACGGCACGATGGTGGTTGTGGAAGCGGCCCGCGGGCGCATCGGCGAGCGCCTGCCGGTGACCATCACCGGCGCCCTGCAGACCCCTGCGGGCCGGATGGTCTTCGCCCGCTGGGATCAGGAGCCCGCGCCCCCCCGCTAGGCTCCAGCGCAGAGGCTTTGGAGTGAGCCCTTTTATGTCGGTGTCGGCCCCCTACTACGGCGATTCGGCCGTCATGCGCACACCGCCGCCGGATCTGCCCTCCCTGCTGCTCAAAGAGAGGATCGTCTACCTGGGTCTGCCGCTGTTCTCCGACGACGAAGCCAAGCGTCAGATGGGGATCGACGTGACCGAGCTGATCGTTGCCCAGCTGCTCTATCTGGAGTTCGACAACCCAGAGAAGCCAATTTTCTTTTACATCAACTCCACCGGCACCAGCTGGTACTCCGGTGACGCCATCGGCTTCGAAACCGAGGCCTTCGCCATCTGCGACACGATCCGCTACGTCAAGCCGCCCGTGCACACCATCTGCATCGGTCAGGCCATGGGCACCGCCGCGATGATCCTTTCGGCGGGCGCCAAGGGCCACCGGGCCGCGCTGCCCCACGCCTCGATCGTGCTGCACCAGCCCCGTTCAGGCGCCCGGGGCCAGGCCACAGACATCCAGATCAGGGCCACCGAGGTGCTGCACAACAAGCGCACGATGCTGGAAATGCTGTCGGAGAACACGGGCCGCAGCCCCGAGCAGCTCTCCAAGGACTCCGACCGCATGACTTACCTCACCGCCGCCGAGGCCGTTGACTACGGCCTGATCGATCGGGTTCTCACCAGCCAGAAGGCCCTCCCGGTGCCCCTGCCAGCTCTCTGAGTCGGTCGGAACCGCCGCTCTGCCCTGGCCCCCGGAGCAAACCCGCCTCTTTTTTTCGCACCCCCCTCGCTTCCCGCCTTCGTCATGCCCATCGGCACCCCCAGCGTTCCCTACCGCCTCCCCGGCAGCCAGTACGAGCGCTGGGTCGACATCTACACCCGCCTGGGGGTGGAGCGGATCCTGTTTCTGGGCTCAGAGGTGAATGACGCCATCGCCAACAGCCTCGTGGCCCAGATGCTTTATCTGGACTCCGACGACAACAGCAAGCCGATTTACCTCTACATCAACTCACCGGGTGGGTCGGTCACCGCCGGTCTGGCGATCTACGACACGATCCAGTACGTCAAATCAGACGTGGTGACGATCTGCGTGGGCCTGGCGGCCTCCATGGGGGCGTTCCTGCTGGCGGCGGGCACCAAGGGCAAGCGCGTCGCCCTGCCCCACAGCAGGATCATGATCCATCAGCCCCTGGGGGGCACCAGCCAGCGCCAGGCCAGCGACATCGAGATCGAGGCGCGCGAGATCCTGCGCATCAAGGACATGCTCAATCAGTCGTTGGCCGACATGACGGGGCAGAACCTGGCGAAAATCGCCAAGGACACGGACCGCGACTACTTCCTCAGCGCCGCCGAGGCCAAGGAGTATGGCTTGATCGACCGGGTGATCTCCCATCCCACCGACGCCTGAGGCCAGCCCCGGGGGGCCGGACGCTTTCGTAAGCTCCTCGTTTGCCCCGCTTACCGTCCGGAATGGCCCAGCTCTTCTACGACTCCGACGCCGACCTCAGCCTGCTGAACGGCAAGACGGTGGCCATTATCGGCTACGGCTCCCAGGGCCATGCCCACGCCCTGAACCTCAAGGACAGTGGCGTCGCTGTGGTGGTCGGCCTCTACGAAGGCAGCCGGTCGGCCGAAAAAGCCAAAGCCGATGGCCTTGAAGTGCTGAGCGTCCCCGACGCCTGCGCCAAGGCTGACTGGATCATGGTGCTGCTGCCCGATGAATTCCAGAAAAAGGTCTACGACGCTGAAATCGCGCCCCACCTGAGCGCCGGCAAGGTGCTGAGCTTCGCCCATGGCTTCAACATCCGTTTCGGGTTGATCAAGCCCCCCGCCGATGTGGATGTGGTGATGATCGCCCCCAAGGGCCCTGGCCACACCGTGCGCTGGGAATACCAGAACGGCCAGGGGGTCCCGGCGCTGTTCGCGATCGAGCAGGATGCCTCAGGCCACGCCCGCGCCCTGGCGATGGCCTACGCCAAGGCGATCGGCGGCACCCGCGCCGGGATCCTGGAAACCAACTTCAAGGAAGAGACCGAAACCGACCTGTTCGGCGAGCAGGCGGTCC
Organism: Cyanobium sp. Morenito 9A2; assembly: GCF_024345575.1. Lineage (GTDB taxonomy): Bacteria > Cyanobacteriota > Cyanobacteriia > PCC-6307 > Cyanobiaceae > ATX-6F1. Next base: position 8,015 of record NZ_JAGQBJ010000001.1, on the reverse strand, counting down.
TCTGCGGCGGTCTGAGCGAATTGGTGAAGGCAGGCTTTGAAACCCTGGTGGAGGCGGGCTACCAGCCCGAGCTGGCCTACTTCGAGTGCCTGCACGAGGTGAAACTGATCGTGGATCTGATGGTGAAGGGCGGTCTGACCGCCATGCGCGATTCGATCTCCAACACCGCCGAGTACGGCGACTACGTGAGTGGCCCTCGCCTGATCACCTCCGACACCAAGGCGGAGATGAAACGCATCCTCACCGACATCCAGGACGGCACCTTCGCCCGCAACTTCGTGGCCGAATGCGATGCCGGCAAGCCCGAGATGACCCGCATCCGCGAGCGGGACAGCCAGCACCCGATCGAGAAGGTGGGCACCGGCCTCCGCGCCATGTTCAGCTGGCTCAAGGCCGCCTGAGCGACGCCCCAGGCACTGCCTCGATCGGTGGTCAGGGGCAAACTGACCCCGATCGCCTGGTGCCATGAGCAGTCTGCTTCCTTCGCTGGCCTGGGCCAGTGCCCAGGCCAGCGGTGCCCTTACGGTGGCCTCCACCGGCTGGCTGGTGAGTGGGCTCAGCCCCTCCCCCTTGGTCAACAGCCTCCTGCCCGCTCTCGGGGCCCTGCCGGCCCTCGTGCCATTGCCGTTCCGTGCCAGCACGGGCTATGGCCTACAGATCGCCAGCGCGTTGCTGCTACTGCTGGTGAGTCTGAAAATCACCGGACCCTCGGTGGTCTGGCCCCTGTTGGCGATGCTGTTGTTCGGATTCGGTGGGCAGATGAGTGGCCTGCCGCTGCAGCAGAGCCTGCTGCGGCGCTCCTGGACGTCCATGGACCAGTTGCGTCAGGGAAGCACCCTTGGCCAGTTGATCGGCAACCTGCTCACCGGGGTGCTGTTCCCGATCGGCAAGGCCGTTCTGCAATACCTCAACGCCATGGTGTTGCTGCTGCCGTTGCTCCCGATCGTCTGGCGGACCCATGATCCCGGGGCCGCTGCAGCTGATCAGGGCTCCAGCGATGGAGCCGCATCCCTGCGGCTTGGCTTCGTCGGCCGCACGGTCGCACAGGGGGCCCTTTTTGGCAGCCTGTTTGGCCTCCTGGCGCTCTGGGTGCGAACGGTGGGGGCCGGGAACTGCTTTGACTTCGGCATGGTGCTGACGGCCTATGGACTGGGCCGCACCCTGGAGGGATCACGGCTGCGCCCCCCCCTGGGGCCCCAACTGCCCTACCTGCTGATCGCCATCCTGCTGGCGGCCACCCAGCTTCCAGGTTTGCCTGGCTGGGGATCGGTGCTCCTCTTTCTGCCCATGGGGCTGCTGGCTGCCGGCAGTGACCGTCATGTGGTGGTGAGCCTGGCTGATCGGGGCGACGAACCCCTGCGCTGGTTGCTCCTGGAACGGGGCGGTGCCCTCGGCGGGCTGCTGGGAGCACTGGGGATCGGTCTTCTCACCCAGGTACTGGGGCTCCGGTTCGCCTTGCCCCTGGAGGTGGCGGCCTTCGCGGCGGCGGCCCTGGTGCTGCACCGACCGGGTCATCGCGGCGCGGGGGCTTGAGCCCCACGCTGCTTGCGTCCTTTGCGGCCTGCTGGCCGATGGTCGCCTGGCTGTTGGTGGCCTGCGCCTGCGGACTCGATCGGCTCGTCGGTGACCCGCACCGCTGGCTGCACCCGGTGCAGGTGATGGGCTGGGTGATCACTGACCTGCGCCGGCTTGGGGAGGCCTGGGCGGGTGATCGGCCCGCTGCCCTGCGGCTGGCGGGGGTGCTGATCACCCTCGTGCTGGTGGGGGGCAGCGCCGCCACCGCTCTGGCGGTGGAACACCTGGCGCTGGCACTGCCGGGTCTCGGGCTGCCGCTGATGATGATCGGCCTGGCCAGCGCCCTGGCCGGCCGCAGCCTCGAGCAGGCCGTCGAGGGGGTGCTCGCCGCCCTGGATGGCGATGATCTGGAGCAGGCGCGAGAGCGCCTCGGCTGGATCGTCGGCCGCGACGTGGAGGGGCTCCCTGAGGCGGAGATTCTGCGGGGGGCGGCGGAGACCGCCTCCGAGAACGCCGTCGATGGCTTGTTCGCGCCGCTGTTCTGGATGTTGCTGGGGGGATTGCTCTGGCCCCTGGGCGGCCCAGGGCCCTTGGCTTTGGCCTGGTCCTTCAAGGCGACGAGCACGCTCGATTCGATGCTTGGCTACCGCCGGGGACGCCTGCGCTGGTTGGGCACCGCCGGGGCCCGCCTCGACGATGGGCTCACGTGGCTGCCCTGCCGGTTGGTGGCCCTGGGTCTGGGGCTGCTGGCTGGGCAGCCCATCAAGCGGCTCCAGCAAGCCCTGGCCGATGGTGCATCGGATCCATCTCCCAATGCGGGGGTCTCCCAGGCCGCCTACGCCCACGCCCTTGGGCTGCGGCTGGGGGGAGCCAACCGTTACGGCGGCCAATGGGTGGACAAGCCCGTGGTGGGAGCTGGCCTGGCACCGGTGACGGCTGCGGGTGTGCGGAGCCTCCTGGGGCGCAGCCGGCAGCTGGAGGCCCTCTGGCTGGGGATCAGCCTGGGGGTGGCCCTCGCGGCAACCCTGGCGCTCCCCATGGCTCCAGGGGCTTAAGCGACTGAGAACCTGGCCGAGGACTCAGTAGGCACCGCGGTCGCGGGGGAAGAGGATCACGCCAATGGTGCGCAGGATGATACCCAGATCCATCACAAGGGTGCGTCGGCGCGAGTAGCTCACATCCAACCCAACACGGGTTTCATAACTGAGGTTGTTGCGCCCCGAGACCTGCCAGAGGCCGGTGAGCCCGGGCCGAACCGCCAACACCTCATCCATCTGTCGGCCGTAGCGCTTTAACTCTGCACGCACAATCGGGCGTGGACCGACCACACTCATCTCACCCCGCAGCACATTGACGAACTGGGGTAGCTCATCAAGACTGGAGCGACGGAGGAACTTGCCGATCGGTGTGATGCGCGGGTCGTCCTTGAGCTTGAAATCGTTCCTGAATTCAGCCTCCAGCTCAGGCGAGCGCTTCAGAAGATCAGGCAGGATCCGATCGGCGTCCCTGCGCATCGTGCGGAACTTGATGCAGCCGAAATCACGGTAGCCACGGCCCACCCGCCGCTGCACGTAGAACACCGGCCCGCGCGAACTCAGCTTGACCACCAAGGCCAGGGCCAACAGCACCGGGGAGCCCAGCGTCAGGACGAGGGCGGCAAAGACCAGATCACCGCTGCGCTTGAGCACCCGTGACCCCTTGGCCTGGGCGTTGATCAGATCCTGGGCCGTTGGCGCCACAGACAGGCCCTGGTGATCAACATCCACCAGCAACACAGTCCCAGGGCATTCGGGCAAAAGGCAGGTGGATGGGCTCAGCGTGCTATCAGCCATGGACAACATTCAATGATCCCCGGGTGCGGCGTTCCAGCCCACGGGGTCACTCAAAGCAGAGGCACAGCACCGGGGCGACTGTCATGGGCGAGCCTCCGCTGATGTTGATCCCAGTTGCGCTCGAGAACGCTCAGCATTCGCTGCTGGAAGCGCTCAGGGGAGAAGCTTTCGGCCCAGACGCGCAGGGCCTCGCCGGAGAAGCGCCGCCAGAGGGCCTGGTCGTGGAAGTGGGACAGGGCTGCCTGCAGCGAAGCCACGGTCTGCTCGGGAAACAGCAGACCGGTGGGGCCGGAGACACCGGTGCTCAAACAGCGCACGCTGTCGAGAAGCCCTCCCTGGCCGAGACCGATCACGGGCGCTCCAGCCGCCATGGCCTCCACCGGCGCAATGCCGAAATCCTCGAGCCCCGCATAGACGTAGGCGCGACAGCGCCCCATCAACTCGCTCACCTCAGCCGCACTGCGCCGTCCCAGCAGCCTCACGGTGGGTCCCGCCATCGCCTCCAGCCGTCGCCGCTCCGGGCCATCACCCACCACCAGCAACGGCAGGCCGAGGCGATTGAAGACCTCGATCACCAGGTCCACCCGCTTGTAGGGCACCAGGCGACAGACGGAAAGATAGACGTCGTCGCGGGTGGCGCCAGGGTGGAAACGATCAAGCGCCACCGGCGGCGGCACCACCACACTGTCCCGGCGCCAGTAACGGCTGATCCTGCGTGCCGTGAAGCGTGAATTGGCCACAAGGGCATCAACCCTGCCGCTGCTGACCGTGTCCCAGAGGCGCAGCCGGTGCAGCTGCCAGCGGATCAAGGGACCCAGGGGTCCGCGGGCCAGGGCGGAGTGGGCCAGGTAGACGTGCATCTGGTCCCAGGCGTAGCGCACGGGCGTATGTACGTAACTGACGTGAAGCTGGTCGGGACCCGTGAGCACCCCTTTGGCGACCAAATGGTTGCTGCTCAGCACCAGAGGGAATCCAGCGAGATCAAGCTGCTCGATCGCCAGGGGGAGCAGCGGCAGATAGTGCTGCACATGGCTGACCCCCCAGGGCAGATGCTGGATGAAAGACGTGCGGATGCTCCGGCCGGCCAGCCAGCTGTCGTCGCGGCGGCTTTCTCCATCCACCAAGGCGAACAGCTGGGGCGTGAGCACCGGGTCGAGGGCACGCACCACCTGCTCGGATCCGCCCACGGACCGGGGCGTGAACCACTCGTGCACGAGGGCGATCGGAGCGGGAAGGCCATGCATGGGCGCACCGTAGATGGCCCTCCACCACGTTAGACGTCACGAAAGCTCTCAGCTGATTGCGACCCAGCGCAGAGATTCCGATGCTGTGCCCAGTTCCCTTGGGCCATGGCGATCCGCGAGCTGCTTGAAGACGCGCTGAAGGAGCCATCAATTGGCACAACGGCCTGCTTCAGCTGGCATGCCACCCCCGTGGGCATTGCCGCGCTCTGGCGGGCGGGCCAGCCCCCGGGTGCGCCACCCTTCGATGACGCCCTCAAGGAAGGGCTGCAGGTGGGCCTTGACCTCAGCCGCGAGGAGCGGGAGTTTCACCAGCTCACCAATGGCCTGGTGCTGCTGTTCCACTCTTGAGGATCGGTGAATCTGGGCAGCCGGCCGGACGGGAAGGTGGCGGTGTGCGTGGTCTAAGTGTGTTTTCTCATCAGGCCATGCAGCGATCAGCAGCACCTGGAGGCATGGCAGCTGCTCATGTAGACCCATTCCGCCAGAATCGTCTTGATGAAGGCGAAGTCGGCCGGAGGCCATAGCGTTCGGCATTCCCGTTGGTCAGCGGGCTGTGGGGACCCGGTGCGGATGGGATTGAGCTCCAGGAGGCGGCAAGCATTGCGCCAGTACCCGAGCAATAGAGGGAGGCGATGCCCAGGAGAACCCGGTGGCCGTTGATCCCCTATTCAGAGAGGCACCAGACGGCACGGGCCAGGCGGCTGGCGTGCTCCATAGCCGGCTTCCCGTGCGCAGCCCAGCCTGCGATCGCCTGTGATGCGATGGCCGAGCCGGTCATCCCTATCCAACGGCCACTGCCTTTCACTGCTTAGCGGAAGTCTGCGGCTAGCTGTCGAAATGGGAGCCTGTCGCCCGTCGGGTCCCACTGGTGGCGACCAAAAGGATGGATGGGATCAAGGTTCCACTTCTTCGGAGATGCCATCGGCAAGTGTCATCGCGGACCGCTGCCCTTGATGGGCCGGCCAACGGTGGCAAGGGGAACTCAGAGGACCCCGGCGATACGGCGGAGCGCTGCGCAGGTCCGCAGGTGGCACAGCCTGCAGCAGTTGCTGATTGAGCATCCGCCGCTGGCTGCGACGATTACGGCATCGATCCGCCGATGCCACAACAACCCCTCACGGGAAGAGCCCGCCACTTACAGGACGACCAAAGGCTGATCAGCACTTGCCATTGGGTGAGCCAGGCATGGAGGGGTGAGGCCTGTCGAAGGCGGCGACGCTCCGACCATGGCGAGCTCTCACCCCATCGTCAACTGAACAACCCGCTGGGAGGTCACATCTAGGGAGGTTCGTTTCGCCCCTAAAGCCCTGCCCGCCATTTCCTGCAGCCAGGGTGGGAACGACCCAGGGGTCAAGAAGGCACGAACGTCCAAGGACCGTGTAGAAAAAGAAGAAGGGGTGGATCACACCACCAACCTTCAGCCAGCATCGATCGAGGAGCCTTGAACCAGCTGAGTTCAGTGGTTGTCGGGCGAGCCGTCGATCCTGCTGAGCTGAATGCCCAGATAGGTGGCTTCGTGGTTGAGAGCCTTTTTCAGGTCGATGTTGCCAGCGGCGGCGGCGGCGGCGTAACGGACGCGAAGGGAGTCCCGAAGGGCTTGCTCGCGGGCAGGACTCGTGGTGGCTTTGGCCATTGGGAAGGTTGGGTACGAAGCGGATGGATCATCCACCCATCAACCATAGGAAAGTATTTGACGGTCAAACGCCGAACTGTCTGTCGTTGATTACACCAAAATGTGTTCCGGGTCACGGTCTCGCCTCTGCCAGTCCTAGGGCGCTGCCTCAAAGCACCGACAGGGTTTCGTGCAGGCCATGGCCGGGAGCGCGGCTTTCGTCCTGGCAAGCCAGATGGTCGGACTACCACTCCGATGGCTGGATGCCCAGATGCTGCCTGACGGAGCCAGCGGAAGCTGACTGGGGCTTTAAGCCCCCGGTTGATTTGATCGCTGGTTGTCGACGCTCATCTGGCCCGGGTTGAGCCAAGACCGTGCTTGTCCAGCTGATGGGTCGCAGGGAGCAGCTCAGCCGAGCTCACCACGCCGGCGTCGGCACCGCCTCCGGTGACCGTCCCACCCACGGCTGCAGCACGACCCCACCTTTGCAGCGTCGTCTTGCAAACAACCGGGTCGGGGGTTCAAGGTGCGGTCCTCCCCCATGGGATCACCGTCCTGGATACCTGCTTGCCCCATGGCGCTCCCCTTGGAGCCGCAGGACAAGACGCGCTGATGGGGTCCTGGCACGGCTGGGTTGAGTTTGACCGTTGCCTTGATGGAGTCCTCAACTGGGCCGGGGAGGCCCGCTGCGATGGCCCAGCGGCCAGGAGCAGCAGCATGGGCGCCAGCCAGGTCGGCATGAGGCGGTGTCAGCGGAGTGCTGGCGCACGGGCGACCTGGCTGGGGCCGGCTCCCCCTGACGGGCCCCTGGGCCCAATTTGCTGGGGATCCACACCCTGGACTGGGCTGTCGATCGGCTGGCCGAACCAAGCCCCCCCCCATTTTCTTTATATCTTGTTGCGTTTAGTGCAACAACTGATCACGTTCTTGGCTGAGCCCACTCCCCGCTTTGGATTCGTTGCTTTCGCTGAAACCTGGAATGGCCACCTTGCCATGCTTGGTTTTGCGATCGGCCTGGGCACTGAGCTGCTGACCGGCCAGGGCGTTCTGGCCCAGATCAGTCTGGTCTGAACACCCTGTCCTCCAATGACCCGACAGTCATCGCCGCGGTCTTCGCCCATGGGGTGGTGCCCACAGCCCGGGTGACGTTCGTGGTCACCGGTTCCTCTGATCTGCCCTTGAGACCCCGTTGGCTCCAACGCCGGCGGGCTCACCCTCATCAGAGCCCTGCACTCCACGCAACCTGCGTTGCCGCTCGCTTGAAGAGTTCTTGTTCGTTCCTGAACAGCGTCTGTGATGGGGGTGCCCGTTGAGATCGGCCTGCACCCCTGGGTAAGGAGGCCCTGGTCCCTGGGGGCGGCATCAGCAACGTCAACCTGGTCCCTAGGGACCCAGCGGGACCACGCTGCTGAAAGGGAGGTCAAGGTGACGTGACCCCCTTTATCGGTCCAGTGCTTATGAGAGTGGGTGGTCTTGGTCATGCGGCAGCTCTTGGTTGAGCTGCCTCCAGGGGCGTACGCCCCTGGAGGGCCGAGTGGGGCCTGAGCGTCCTTATTCCTCGCGTTGGCCAGCGATCGGCGAGGAGTTGAGCCTCTGGAGCGGTGCTGAACAGCTCGGTGTTGAGGAACTCATCACGGAATCGCCCGTTGAACGATTCGGCATAGCCGTTCTCCCACGGGGATCCTGGCTCGATGTAGGCCGTGCTGGTGGTCTCACTGGCCTCGCACCAGTCCCGCAGGGCCTCGGCGATGAATTCCGGTCCGTTGTCGGAGCGGATGAACGTCGGCGCCGGGTAGAGGCTGGTGAGCTCCT